>JAWKMK010000001.1:0-3041 GCA_041392275.1 Crocinitomicaceae bacterium
AGAAAAGTTCGAAGACCCAATTATCAGAATTCTTTTAATTGCGGCTTTTCTTTCATTAGGTATTTCATTTGTTCACATGGAGTTTGCTGAAACAATAGGTATTTTTTGCGCTATTCTTTTAGCAACCGGTGTTGCTTTTTGGTTTGAGATGGACGCAAATAAAAAATTTGATGTTTTAAACAAAGTTAATGACGACACGCTTTACAAGGTAATACGAAATGGAAATATTTGCGAAATACCAAAAAAAGAAATCGTTGTTGATGATATTGTAATTCTCGGTACAGGTGAAGAAGTTCCTGCGGATGGAGAATTACTCGAAGCAGTGTCTCTTCAAATTGATGAATCGTGTTTAACTGGTGAGCCTATAATTGATAAAACTACGAACCCTGCTAATTTTCATTCTGATTCGACATATCCTTCGAATTGGGCAATGAGGGGAACAAAATTGATGGATGGTCACGGTATTCTAGAGATAAAGAAAGTTGGCGATGAAACAGAATTTGGTAAAGTTGCAGAGAAAGCAACAGAAATGAGTGGTGAAGAAACACCATTGAATAAACAATTGGACAAACTGGCTAAATTTATTGGTGTCGTTGGTTTTGCCTTAGCTGTATTAACATTTCTCGCACTTTTTGTTAAAGATTTATTCTTAGGGGAAGCTCAATATACAATTGCTCAATTAGGTTCAATTGGCATAGTAATTTTATCTGCTTCAATAGTCTTGACCAAAGTTTGGTTGCCAATCATCTACGATTCATTTGAATTGTTAGGTAAAGAAAAGGAATTACCTAAAAGTGTTGAAGAAGGAAGTTGGTTAAGATGGATATTATATGGTATTGGAACATTTCTCATACTTGCTGCTGCTGGTTATTTATTTGGGATAAATCCTCTAAATTCTGAATCTTGGGTTAGCTTAGACGTTGCAGGTCGTATTTTGCAATATTTTATGGTTGCTGTTACATTAATCGTAGTTGCTGTTCCTGAAGGTTTGCCAATGAGTGTAACCCTAAGTTTAGCATTAAGCATGCGTAGAATGCTTCAAAACAATAATCTTGTAAGAAAAATGCATGCTTGTGAAACAATGGGAACAGCAAACAGTTATTTGTACTGACAAAACTGGCATGACCCAAAATCAAATGCAAGTTTATAAGAAGAAGCCGATTTTTCTGTTTAAATGGGAATAAACTTTCAAATGAAGAAAATCGCATAATATTATCATTCTGTTAATTCAACGGCTTACCTTGATTATTCAGAGCCATCAAAAATAAAAACTTTAGGCAATCCAACCAGAAACATTCTGTTATTATGGTTGCATGAACAAGGCATAAATTATTTAGATATTCGTGAAGATTCGGAAGTAATCGAACAACTTACATTTTCAACCGAAAGAAAATTTATGGCTACTTTGATTAACAGTCCATTGTTAAGCAAAAAAGTCTTATATGTTAAAGGAGCTCCTGAGATTGTTTTGTCAAAATGTAGTCAGATATTGACAGAGCAAGGTTTAAAAGATGCTAAGGAATACAACTCGATAATCGAAAATTCCCTAACTCAATATCAGAATCAGGCAATGAGGACTTTGGGTTTTGCGTACGAGATTATCGAAGACAATGTTGACAGATTTGAAAATGGAAAATTAGTTAATTCAAATCTTGTTTTTCTTGGTGTAACTGCAATCTCCGACCCTGTTAGATTAGATGTTCCTTCCGCAGTAACAAAATGTTTAAATGCAGGCATTGAAGTGAAAATTGTAACTGGTGATACTCCGGGTACGGCAAAGGAAATTGGTCGTCAGATAGGTATTTGGAATGACAGTGATAACTTACATAATATTATAACTGGGGTTGAGTTTGAAAATCTTACAGATGAAGAAGCTCTAAAAAGAGTGCAACATTTAAAAATAATGTGCAGAGCAAGACCAACAGATAAACAAAGATTAGTTCAACTATTGCAAAGAAACGGTTCTGTCGTTGCTGTAACAGGCGATGGCACAAATGATGCACCAGCTTTGAATTTTGCTCATGTTGGCTTATCAATGGGTTCAGGAACTTCTGTTGCCAAAGAAGCTAGTGACATAACTTTGTTAGATGACTCATTTAGTAGTATTACAACTGCTGTAATGTGGGGGCGTTCATTATACCAGAACATTCAACGTTTTATTCTGTTTCAATTAACAATAAATGTTGCTGCCCTTATTATTGTCTTTTTAGGTTCAATATTCGGTCATGAATTACCTTTGACCGTTACGCAAATGCTTTGGGTAAATTTAATTATGGACACTTTTGCAGCAGGGGCATTGGCTTCTCTGCCTCCGAATTTGCGTGTAATGGATAATAAACCTAGGAAAAATGAGGATTTTATAATCACTCCTCCAATGCGTTCTAATATTTTATTTGTTGGTTTTTCTTTTGTTGTTATTTTATTAGGTCTTCTATTTTATTTCTCAAATAATGGTGAAGTTAGTCGTTATGACTTATCACGTTTCTTCACAATATTTGTAATGTTGCAATTTTGGAATATGTTTAATGCAAAAGCATTCGCATCAGGTAAATCTGCTTTCCATGGTTTAAATAAATCTATTGGTTTCTTAATTGTAGCTATTGTCATTTTAGTAGGTCAAATCTTAATCGTTGAATTTGGAGGCGAAGTATTCAGGACTGTTCCATTAACATTGAAAGACTGGGCAGTAATTATTGCGTCAACGTCTTTTGTCTTATGGATAGGTGAAATTATTCGAGCAATTAAACGCTAACGCACATAGCCAAGCACAATGGCAGGCCGCACAAGCCCACGCTAAAGCCAAAACCTGCCATAGAGCTTGTCTATTTCCCAACGCTGACTTTGCCGGCACTAAAAAAACTAAATCTTTTAAGACAGAGAAACGGAATGACTGAATTGAAAAATTATCTCAAACCATTGACAGACAAGAACGCCCAGTTGGTAACATGCGGTATATTTTATTGCCGAGTTAGTGCTGAAATCAACGGCTGTGGCTCGCTTCAAACTTCATCGTGGCTTGACAGTGACGTGCTCCGAAATCG
>JAWKMK010000010.1:0-82698 GCA_041392275.1 Crocinitomicaceae bacterium
GGAAATGGAATTGATTTAAAACTTACGCAGCATACCACCATCCGAAAAATGGATTATATCATTCAAAATTTGAATGCTTTAGCTACTATTCCTACTGGTGCAGAATACTTAGTGTTTGAAGAAAAAGTAGTTTTGCCAAACGGTTGGAACGCTACTTTAACCGACGAAAATTACATTTTAGTTACAGGAACAAACGGATTGAAAGCTGTATTTAACAAACCTGTTTTTATTGAGTCACCTTCTATGCATACCTATGAAGTTAATGGAGAATCACACACGCACAGTGGGGCAGAAAGAATAGATGGTACTTATCAATTGGAGCAAAATGGCACAGTTTTAACCATTAAAACATTGGTACCAATAGCTTGGTTAACTGCTGCAGAACGCACTTTCCCAGTAACCATCGACCCTTCAGTTAATATGTATCCTAACAATGCAAATTGGTGGACAGGTACAATCCATACATACGGTAATACACCAACTGTATATACAGAAACAGATATTTATGATGCATACGATGATGAAATGATTATTGGAAAAGGAAATTATGATCCATGGTATGGGTATTATGAGTCTGATGATTGTTATCACTCTTGGGCAAAGTTTAACTTAACTACATTGCCGTCAACTTGCTTGAGTACTGTTAGTTTTCATTTTTATACCGCTGATGATGCTGGAGTTATTGGTTCGGGTTGCTTTATGAATTTTAATGTAAAACCGTTGGCCTATGATCCTGTGCCTTCTTCAAATGCTACTGTATTAGCAGACATTCGTGATGGTTCTCTTTATGGTTCTTTTAGTTTGACTTCAGCTACAGAATCAGGATGGCAAAATTTAACATTAAACGCTACTGCCACTTCCGATTTTATTGCAAGCATTCCTACTGGTTGGTTCGGTTTAGGATTAAGCACTACAGGGATTGCATCAGGTCACTATGATTTCTTATGGATTCGTGCACACAGCCATGCCAATAAACCTTATATTTTAGTAGATTATCCATTGTTAACTACTCAACCTGTAACAACCAATATTTGTACTAATGGTTCGGGATCTTTTACCGTAGGTGCTAATGCTACATCACCAAGTTATTTGTGGCAATATTCAACAAATGGAGGGTCAACATGGCTCTCTACTGTAGGAGTATCGCAATGCTCGGGACAAACAACCAATACGTTAACAATTACAAATCCTCCTTTGGGATGGAATAACACCGCATTAGTTCGTTGTGCTGTTACATCTGGTAGTTGTACCTTGTATTCCAATGCTGTTCTTTTTGCGGTTAAAGATGCATCTACGGCTCCAACAACAGTTACTGGTGGTGGCAACTATTGCTTTGGAAATTCAATTGCATTGAATTCATCAGGTGGTACAAGTGGTGACAATGCAGTTTATGCGTGGTATAAAGGAGGTTGTAACAATGCATTCACAGAGACGTGGATGAACCTCAGTTCAACTTATACTTTTCCAAATACTACTGTGAACTCAACTACTAACGGAATATTAAATGTAACATCTACGAATAACGACCCAATGATTCACATGCCAAATATTGGGTCTTTTAGTCCAACTACATATCGATACGTTAACATTCGTTATCGTGTGGTTTCGGGTACTGCAAATTCTGCAGAAATATTTTTTTACAATGCACATTATCCATCTGCAAATGCTGCACACCAAACATCAACATCGCTTATCAGTGATGGCAATTGGCACATTGCAACTATTGATTTAACACAAAATTCGCACTACCTATGGGATGGAAGCAATATAACAGGTTGGCGCTACGATTGGGCAACAAATGCTGGTTGTACAATGGAATTGGATTTCATTCAATTGAGCCAATACCCAATGATAGATGAAGACAATACAACAACGGCTTTGGAGTGGACGCCTGCTCATCCTCATTATCCTGGGGCTGGTACAACAACGTATGCAACAACTAGAATTGATAATTGTGGGGCAACAAGTTGTGCTTCAACTACTGTAACATTACCTAGTAAAACTAATGTGCTTGCCACAGACGGAGAATCAGCTACTTGTACTGTAAACGCCAAAATGGAATGCATTTTTACAATACAACAAGTGGAAGATACATTGCATTCGCTTCTGCTGGTGCAACTGGACTTAAAGCACTGTTGCAACAACGTATAGCATATTCGCCAATTATTACCACAGAATGTGAAACTCAACATTGGAAATGTTTTGGCTCGTCATTGGGTTATTAATCCAACAACAAATGTGGGTGCAACAGTTCGCTTGCCGTATTACAATTCAGAGTTAACGGCGTTGTACCCAGCAAGTACTGCAACTACTAATCCTATTGATGATATCGCTGAACGAAGTTGGCAACATTCAGATCCTTAAACGTCAACAGTCTTTGGGCAGATAACTGTCCGCCTAGTGGAAATGGCACATAACTTTTTACCAAATGCCAAATGGTTTTGCTGATTTATCAACTTATTCACCATTGTCATGGCCAGCAAATGGAGATAAATATTCATGGTTTGTCATTTCTGCTTTGAATTATTAGCATGGATTCAAACTTGTCACCGTTGGCAGTTGTTTTATCCGATTTTTCAACCACTTGTGCTGATGAATACACACACATTCGTTGGACAACCGCATCTGAACAAAAATTCAGATTACTTCACAGCTGGAATACAGCCGTGATGGAAGTCACTTGAAACAATTGAAACTGTTGATGGTGCAGGAACAATAAATACCTCCCAACAATATCAAATTACAACATTATCAAAAGATGAAGGATATTATCGTTTAAAACAAACAGATACGGATGGAACAACTAAAACATTAGAAACTGTTTTTAGTGCTTGTAAATCCACATCCAATTCAATGAATGTTTATCCAAATCCAAGCAACGGAACATTTACACTTCAATTAAATTCAAGTGAAGAGTGAAATGTTATTACAATTCAAGAGCGGCGTAGAATTGTTGAACAAAGATGGGTAAATGTAAAAATGGAACAAATTCAATTATTTTGAAAACAATCAATTGAATGCAGGTTCCTACATCATTTCGGTAAATGGAAAAGAATCCGCTTTTTCGCCATTACGAATGGTTATTCAATAGTAAAATTGTAGTATATAGTTTAGGTTAGGAGGAGTCGGCATGTGCCTGACTCTTCTTTTTTTATCCCAATTTTTTGATAATTTCTGAATTGAAATAAGCCTGGATTTTCTCACTTCTACTTCTTCTGTTACCCAAGTGCAGGTAATTCAAAGTAGTCGCTCTCTGATTTTAATTCAATTTTACAAGAATCAAAGGCGCTAATTTTCCGTGAAATCATCAATTTTGTGCTTTCCTCCCATTGAATCTCTGTAGCGTGTTTTTCTAACAAGGCTGCATATTTTTTTCCAATAATTCCAACGCATCGGAGTAGGGGGATTCGTTCGCATCTGTCACGAGAAATACCAACCGTTGCACCTTTTATGGTAATGTAGCCTTTTTCACCTTTTGTGCGAACACGAAGGCTAATTTTTCATTCGATAAAAAATAACCCTGTTTGATGGATTTTCCTAGCAAAGGTTTATGTTCCTTCCAAAGTTGCTCGTTGACTAAAAATTTGCGTTCTATTTCCATGTAAAAAAAATAAGGTAATTTTATACTCAAAGTTACTAAAATAAACAGATATGAATAATCGTTTGCAAATAGTTGAACGTGCTAACATAAATGAAGAGAAATGGAACCAATTGTTGCAACGTTCTTCAGCTTCTGTTTATAATCAATTATACTTTTAGATTCACTTTCAGAACATTGGTGTGCATTAATTTATGATGATTACAAAGGAGCAATTGCTTTGCCCTATACCATTCGTTTGGGAGTTAAAGGTTTATTTACACCCAATTTCATTCGTTCACTATCTTGGTTAGGCGATTTGCCAAATGACTTTAATGATGTTGAAATAAAACTAAAAAATGAATTTAAACGAGCTAACTATCATATTGATCAACTAAGCTAAAGAGTAATAAATGTGTTATCGAAGTAATTAAAAGTAGTGAGCAAATTAAAATAGGTTCTCAAACAAAAGAGCGAAAAAAAGTTTGAAAATCTGGAATGATTATTCAGTGTTGGAATTAAATGTAATAGATTTAATTGTTAAAGAACTTCAAAATAAAGTGAAAAATTTGCGTGAAATTGACTTTTGTTCGATTTAAACAATTGCTACTTCATTATAATCTTTCTACCATTTCTTGTTGGACCGCACAAAAATGATAGTATTCATGCTTCATTAATTTTAATTGAATGTGAAATAACGAAGTGTTATACATAAAAGGTGGTGCTGATGAAATTGGAAAAAAAGAAGGTGCTATGCATGGTTTAATGCATCAAGTCATTCAAACAACATTGAAGCACAATAAAATTTTTAGTTTTGAAGGATCTACAATTGAGTCTGTACGCCAATTTAATTGTGGATTTGGAGCCGCTGATTTCGTTTATTATATGGTGAAATGGGATACGTCCGTGGTTTAAACTACTAAACAAACTCAGAAAGTAGCATTTAAGATTTCCCAATAAATCATTCCTTGTTCCACAATTAGGCTTGTTTCTGTGATTTTTCACATACAAACTTCCAGTTCCTAACTCCTTGCGGGAGCTGGTTGTTGTATTCTGCGGTTAGTTCACAAATGGCTTTCAAACCAATGTTGGATCTGGGCGCACTCGTCATCCACCAAGCAATATTTTTTGTTCTTTCGGCAAGTTTAGTCCACTTTGTACCCGAAATTTCCACCGCCGTAAATTTATTTTAGAATAATAATTTGCGTTGAATGCTTGTTAAAAGTTCAATTTTTTGTTGCTTTTCGTTGATGCCAATTAATTCTTCGTCTAAAGCAATTGGAGTAGGAGCGAGCACACAACTCGCATTGCTTGCCATTGCCCGGCTTTGATAGGTTGCTCAATGGAATGAATGTCAAGTTGCGCCAAAAGTTCCAATACATATTTTTTGCTTCTTGCGGAGAAAAAAGCCTGTTAGCATCCACACGCAAGGTGATGGTTTTTTGATCAAATTGTTGGCGTATAGATTTCAATAATCGGTATTCGGTGTCAAAATCAATTGCGCCAATTTTCATTTTAATGGTTGTGAAGCCAGCGGCCAATTTTTGCTCTATTTGCTCTTGCATAAAGACTTGTCACCCATCCAAATTCAACCCGTTGATGGGTATTTTCTGATTTTCCTTTCGAAAATCGTTGTCAAAATAGATTTTTCGCCCACCATTTTGCAGGTCTAAATGCACATTCAACTCCAAATAACATTGAAGGAAAATCTTTACGTCATTGCGATGCATTTTCAAATGTCAATTCACCCGATTGAATTTGTGAGCAAACATTTTTAATACAGCCTTCGTATTGATCGTTGGATTGATAATCGAGATAAATCAGGGATGATACTGCATTCACCTGTTCCAACTACACCGTTTTTTTCAATTTCAAATATCCACGAATGTTTAATGTTCAATACGCCCCTACTTGTTCCGGCTGGACGTTTAAATTCAAGAGGAATAGAAAAAAACGGTTTTTCATTTTACAACCAAATGGAGATGAAATAAAGTAACAGAAATTGCAAAAGTGAAAGCGCAACTACTTAATTCAGGATCAAACGCTTTGGTGTTCTGAACCTTTGCTACTTTGTATACGTGTAATAGCAAGGAAACGGCAGGCAATAATGCGATATAACTAATAACTTGATTACTCTTTGAATAAAAATGCCAAACCACCAAAGCAATAATAATCAGCAAGGTATGGTAAATTTTAGCATTATTAATTCCCATTTGCACTACCAATGTATTCTTTTGTGCGTTTTTGTCCGAGAAATAATCACGCATGTTGTTTAAATTCAATACAGCGGTACTCAACAAGCCAATTGTAATGGCTGGATAAATATTGTTCCAATCAAAATGTTTTGCAAAAAAGCGGATAAACACCCAGTACACTCACTAATCCAAAGAAAATAAACACCATCACATCGCCCAATCCGTGATAGCCATAAAGCCTTTTTTACCACTAGTGTAGGTAATTGCAGCAATGATGCACAAAATAGCCAAAATTACGTAATACCAAATGACAGAGGCATTGAGCAGGTCTGCAAATAAATAAGCAAACAAGCAGATACAAAACTTAAAATAGAGGTGAAAACAACAGCAGATTTTACTTTTGCGAAATAACACCCGATTGTATGGCTCTTGTTGACCAACACGCTCTTCATTGTCTGTTCCCTTAACGCCATCACCATAATCGTTTGCCAAATTGGAAAGAATTTGAAACAACAACGTAGTTAAAATGGCCAATGAGAAAATTGTCCAACTAATAAACTTTGCTGAAATGCAATGGCAAACCCAAAAATTATTCCTGACAAACTTAATGGCAAGGTTCGCGGACGAATAGCTTATCTGCTTGTTTTTTGGTCATGTAATTTGTTTATTGACGTTTTAACTTACCTTCTTTCCAGTCTTTCACAAATTTAGACCATGCAAATGGGTTGAGTAGGTTGTTTCCTGGAATTTGTCCTTGGTATAAACTTTTGTATTCATTTGATTTTTGAACAACACCATGCGCCAATGATGCATCCGATTTAACACGAGCAATGCAGCTAAACTTTCTCCTGATAACTCACGTTGTGCACGCTTGATTTGCATCATCTGTTGGATTCATTTCTACAAAATAACGCGCAAAATCCTCTTTTGAAGGCTGATGGGAGAACGGTTACTTCAGGTAAATTAACCGTGTCTTTTTCCAACATGTGAATAATTGAATAACGATTTCTGTTAATGTATCTGGCACAAATAAACATCGATGTTTTATAACCGTAATAGAAATACAACGTATCACTTTAGAACAACCAACGAAAAATAACCGTAGTAACTTTCAGCCATCACCCCCTCTTTTTTGTGTTTTATCATAAATGGTGGTGTAAGGCATGGTATTCAACTCTGTTTCAGAAACTACTACGCCAGATAGTTGAATTAATTTTGTAGTGTCAATCTGTTGTTGAGCATTAATTTTACTCATTGTTACAATAAGTAAAAAGAAACACTAACACACTATTTTTTAAGTTTTTCATATAACAAGTATAATTGATTTTCAAGCGGAATATTATTTTTTTAATAAAGTTAACATTTTTTTATCGTTTATTGATTAATTCATGCAATTACAGGGTGCACTCAGCACTAATTTTGTGTTGGGAAACATTTTTTTAACTTCTTGTTTTGTCCTTCTTTTACAATTGGCACTCCTGAAAAATCAACGCGATTTCAATGTTTTTATTGTTGTCATTTCTATTGGGAGATGATCAACGGCAGCAGTGTACCACAAATCCAATGTTTTTAACTGTTGGCAATTTTCAATACATGCAGGAACGGCATCTATGTAAATGTTTCTATTGAGAATCAAGGTTTCAAGTTGCTTTAATTGGCAGATTTCATTTGGAAAATACTCCAACATGTTTTTTTCGGCATTCAAATAGGTTAAATGCTCCAATTGCTCTATGCCATTTAAATTTTTTAGTTTGTTTTTACCAACATTCAACGAAGTGACGTTTTTGAACTTAAAAATGATGGGAGGCAACTGTTGCAATTTCATTTTTTGTAAATCAATAGCAAACACCGAATCTACGTGTGCAGTTTTCAATTCAGCAAGAGTGTACTGTTTGATTGGCTGATTTTGTGCAAAAAACCAACACTAATGAATAGTATCGAAATAATGGCGAGAATATGCTTCATCTTTTTTCATTTGTTCGATTAACACGTCGATAGAAATCTAAATTTTTCTGATGGACGTATCAAATGCAATAATTCTACCTCTAAAATTGTGCTGCATAACTTCCTTGAAAGTCGAGTAAACAAACTTCAATGGCGCGTTGCCCATTTTCTGCAATGGTTGGGTTGGTGCCTATGCTCAATAATCCTTTGCGTTTTTCACCGTTTGTGTTGCTGTTGCAAAACAATGTAAACACCATCAATTGAAGTAATTTTAGGTTGCTTAAATCTAGATTGGCAGTTGGAAAACCAAAAGTTCTTCCCAATTGTTTACTCAACAACTTCGCCTTTTATGCTAAACAATGGACTTCCTAAATATGTATTTGCTGTTTCAATATCTCCTTTTTTGAATGGCTGTTCTAATTTTGGTGTGGAGCTAATGTTTACTTCATCAATTTCTTCAGTAGAAATTTCGGTAATTCCAAAACCAAATTGGGGTGCAACTTTTTTCAAAAACTCAATATTGCCCTCTCTGCCTTTTCCAAATGATGGTCGTAGCCTATCACCAAATGTTTAACACCTAATTGATTTACTAAGAATTTTTCTACAAATTCCATAGCAGATAATTGCGAAAAATCGGTAGGAATGGTTGAATGATAAATGTTTTGGTAACTCTGCTGAGGCAAGTTTACCAATCTTTTCTTTGAGTTTGAAGTAATTTTGATCCCATGATTGTCCGGCTGAATTAATACCATTTTTGGATGCGGGTAAAACGTAAACAATACCGATTCACCTCCAATCTCAGCGTACCTGTTTGATTCAAGTAAGCAATAATTTTTTGATGGCCCAAATGCACGCCATCAAATGTCTGATGGTGCCACAATTGATTTTTGATTGTTTTTACATGCTCTAAACCTTCAAAACTCTCATGAGTAGAATCGAAAATTACAAAAAAGCCTGCCCGATAAACAGACAGCCTTTCTTATTATGCTATTGGTTCTTCTTTTGTTCGTCGTTGGCTTCATTGGAATTGTTGTTCAACTTCCTGTTCAGAAGTTTTGCAGTTGCTGTGTCCTCAGTTGGTTCACTTGTAGCAACTTCACTTTTTAATTCTGGAACTTCAACTTTTTGCAAATCTTCTTGAACGTGTTCTTTATCCTAATGGGCGTTTTCCAAAATTTCTTCCAAATCTTCTAAAATTACTTCGGCAGAAAGCAACTTTCCGGGCCACAATTGTGTCAACTTGTCTTTATTGTCAGACAAGATTTGTAAAGCACGTTGGTATTGCGATTCGATAAGTTTGCTTACTTCTTCATCAATAATACGAGCCTGTTACTTCAGAGTAAGGTTTTTGGAACGACTCTAATTTGTGAATCGTAGTAAGAAATATTACCAATTCTATCGTTCAAACCATAGATAGAAACCATATGTAGGCTTGTTTGGTTACTTTTTCCAAATCACTCAAAGCACCAATAAATTCTTCCAAAATTAGTTGCTCTGGGCAGCTTCTACCACCCAATGCTGAACACATATCGTCTAAAATTTGTTCGGCAGTGATGCTTCTTTTTCTGGTAAATAATGCTAGCCCAAGCGATTGACCACGCGGAACGATGGTTACTTTAACCAAAGGATGCATGTTCTAGCATCCAAGAAATCGTTGCATGACCAAATTTAAAGGCAATAGAACGTTTTTCATCTTTTGTGATGATTTTGTTTTTCTTTTCCAATCCACCAACAATACGGTCAACTGCATCCAAGAAATCTTGTTTTTCAACTTTCTTTTTTCTCTTTTCGAGTACAGCTATATTAACGCCGCTTCGTTGCACAAATTGGCAATGTCGGCACCACAGAGAAACCAGGTGTTTGTTTGGACAAGAAATCAATATCAATATCTTTTGCCAATTTTAACGGTTTCAAGTGAACTCAAAAAATCTCCCCTTGCGCTCAGCATATCGGCATATCCACATAAATTTGACGGTCAAACGACCGGCACGCATCAACGCTTTGTCCAAAATATCGGCGCGGTTGGTTGCGGCCAAGATGATAACACCCGAGTTCGTACCAAAACCATCCATTTCTGTCAACAATTGGTTCAAGGTGTTTTCGCGTTCATCGTTTGAGCTAAATCCACCGTTTTTACTTCTGGCACGTCCAATTGCATCCACTTCGTCAATGAAAATGATAGAGGGTGATTTTTCTTTAGCTTGCTCGAATAAATCGCGCACACGTGATGCACTTCACCTACAAACATTTCAACGAAATTCGAACCAGATAGTGAGAAGAAAGGCACTTTTGCTTCACCTGCAACAGCTTTTGCTAATAAGGTTTTACCTGTTCCCGAGGGCCTACAAGTAAAGCCTCCTTGGAATTTTAGCACCTAATTCAGTATATTTCTAGGTTTTGGCGAATTCAACAATTTCTTGAATTTCTTCTTTAGCACCTTGCAATCCAGCCACATCTTTTAAATGTAACATTGGTTGATTTGCCGTTTCAAATACCTGAGCACGCGATTTTCCAATGTTGAAAATTTGACCACCAGGTCCACCACCGCCACCAGACATTCTACGTGCATGATAAACATCCACAATCCAAAAATTAGGATAATAGGCAATAAGAAACCATGATACCATCAACAATGTATTCTGTTTCAGAAGTGTAGGATATCGGTTGCTTGTTTTTAGCCTTCAATTCTTTGTTTATTTCTTCCAATTTCTTTTCAAAATTGCCATTGTCAGAAATGTTTAACTCCAAATTTTCTTTTCTTGTGTTTTATTTCTAAAGTCTTTGTTTTTCTTTAGATAGGCTGTTATAGCTTTAAACTGAGGGTTGTCAGTTTCTTTGG
This sequence comes from Crocinitomicaceae bacterium, assembly GCA_041392275.1. Taxonomy (GTDB): domain Bacteria; phylum Bacteroidota; class Bacteroidia; order Flavobacteriales_D; family Crocinitomicaceae; genus Taishania. The sequence goes on from JAWKMK010000010.1 coordinate 10,556, forward strand.
CACTTAGATCCTCTTTTTACTCAAGCGGATATCAACAATGAAGTTTATTGATAACGATTGCAACATTTTCAAGATAACCACTGTCGGTTAATGTTTCAAATTGGGCCATTGTTTTCAATGGAATTTTACTGGTGCTGTAGTAATATTGGTAAGCTATTAACCCAATGCCTAATATTGCATAAACCCAATAAATAGAAAATGGAAGTTTTTTTATTCGATTTTTTATCCTTTTGGCATTTTGTTGTTTCTTTAGTGTAAGTCAGGGATTTGCTTAATTTTTGCATCTGCCCATAAATCTTCTAAGTCATAAAAACCTTCAATTCTTTGTAGAATACATGGCTACAACATTTACATAATCCAGCAAAATCCATTCACTACCATTTTTCCCTTCTATGTGCCAAGCGCTTTTCTTGCAACTCTTTTTCGCGTTAAACGTTGAACTGCATTGCTTATTCCATCCACTTGTGTACTAGATTCACCACTACAAATGATGAAGAAATCAAGCAAATGGCGCCTGGAATTTTACGCAAGTCCATTACTGTGATGTTTTTTGCCTTGTTTTCTTGCATTCCTTCAACTATTGTATCGCACAATAATTCGGAACTTATTTTCTTTTCTTTTTGCATTAATTTTTTTCGTATTTACAAATCTAATGCTATTTTTAATTTTACTTCATATATTCGTCAAAGAAATAAAATTAATGAATCAAATTGGATGTAAAATTATCCACCTGACTAGCGTGGATTCTACTAGCAACTATGTTGCCAATCTTCAAAAAGAAGGACTTTTGGCACATGGAACTGTAATTATTGCAGATGAACAAACTCAGGGACGTGGACAACGAGGTACCGTTAAACACCACCCCGGGCTTAATCTAACCATGTCATTTTATGTAGAATATACTGATTTATCGATTGAAAATCAAACAAGTATCCATCATTGGGTAGCAATTTCTGTTGTTGAATTTCTACGAAAATTGGGCGTGGAAACTGCATAAAATGGCCAAATGACATTCTTGCAGGAAGTGGCAAATGGCAGGTATTTTAATTGAAAACACATTGGCGGGTAAATTCATTAAATCGTCTATTATTGGTATTGGTTTAAATGTCAATCAAACAGATTTTTGGCGATGTGAATGGTAATGGAGAAATCAGAAACAGGTAATAATTTTCCAGTTGCAGAAATAGCTCAGAAACTATTGCTTGAGCTGGATCAACAATACAGCCGTCTGACCTACAAAAGCGTTTAAAGCACTAAAAACAGATTACTTGAAGAATTTATGGAGAATGAACCAAGAAGTGCGCGTTTTATTCGAAACAATCAACTTGAAAGAGGAACAATTTTAGGTGTCAATGATGGCGGTTTGTTGGAAATGCAAACACAACATGGAGTTGAATATTTTGATTTGAAAGAAGTGAAATTCATGCTTGATTGACCTTAATTCTTAACTTTGCAAATAAAAAATATGTCTCGATTTATTGGCCTTTCTGGCGATTTTTTTAGCAATTCTTTTGTCTTCATGTATGAAAGCATCACGTGGATTTGGTGGTGCACAATGCCGTTATTCATTCGTTGGATGAAAACCATGACCATCTGAAGCAATGGCTATCAAAGATGGAAAAATTGTGGAATTGGGTCCAGAACGTCAAATTTTTAACAAATATTCTTCGGACGAGGCGTATGATGCAGGTGGTAAAAACATTTATCCAGGATTAACTGACGCTCATGTTCATCTTTTATATGCTGCTAAACAACGCATGGGGGTGGGATTTGTTCAAGTAATTCATTTGCTCATTTGTTGATGGATGTAGAAATGTATCAGCAACGTCGTCCTCAAAAATTCATCGTTGGTTTTGGTTGAAGAAAGCTTGGTGGCGCGATAATTCTATGCCAATTTAATGTTAAAATTAAACGAGTTTTTCCTTCTTTCTACACCCGTATGTTTGTTTCGCAACGATGGGCATACGGCTTTGGTAGAATGAGGCGCTGGCTGAATTACTAATATTACTACAGAAACAACAGCTGCTGATGCAGAAATTCATAAAAATTGGATGGACAATTAACAGGTATTTTAACCGACGGTGCTACGCATTTGGTACAAGAAAAAATGTTGCAATTTCATTAACGTGAATTGAAAGAAAGTCATTGAAATTCAAAACGAATTGTTGATGTATGGCATTACCAACGTGGCACGATGCGGGATTGGAAGCCGATGAAGTGAAAATGTATCAAGATTTGATTGATAAAAACGATTCAAGTTGAATTTTTATGGAATGTTGTTGCCAACTGAAGAAAACATTCAATTTGGTAAAGAAAAAGGGCGTTTGGAATACAAAACATGACCATCCGTGTTTTAAAGTTTTTGTGGATGGTTCACTCGGTATTGGGGCGTCATCTGAAACAACCTTATTCAGATAAAGTAACAAGTGGCTATCCAACAATAACAAAAGAAAAAATCTGGATGAATTGGTGCAGTTTTGTTCGTCAAATTTGATATCAATTAAACGCACATGCCATTGGCGATGCAGCAGTGAAAATGGTGTTGGATGCCTACCAACCGATAGCCAAATTAAATCCCGATCACCGTTGGCGCATTGAACATTGCCAGGTTGTTGACCCAACAGATTTGAAGTTGTTTTTAAACTAGGTGTTATTCCTTCATTCAACTAACGGTACTAAGCGATTATTCTTTTGCTGAATCGAGGTTAGAAAGAACGTTTGAAAACGCTTATGCTCATAACTTTGTTGACTCAAACAGGTATATTGTTGTTGGGTACCGATTTTCCAATTGAGTCTATGACCCATTTAAAACCTTGTATGCTGCTTGTGTACGCAAAATGATAAAGACCTTCCAGAGCTAGGTTTTTACCTCAGAAGCATTGGAATTAGATGATTTTTTAAAAGGTTCTAACCATTTGGCCGGCTATCGGAAGTTTTCAAGAGCAACGAAATGGTAGCTAGAAGCTGGCAAAGAAGCAACGTTTGCTGTATTTGAAAGCAAGATAAATGTTCCTCAAAATTTTGTCAATAATTTTTTCTTTGTTGACCTATATCAAAGGTGAGAAGGTGTATTCGGCACAGTGATAATAATTGAGCAACTCCATTCAAATTAAAGGATAGAGATTTCTTGAATTAAATTCCAAACAGACCAACTATAAAACAAAAAGAGATTGCCGTTTGACAATCTCTTTTCGTATTTTTAAGAAGAACAATTATTTCTTTATTCTTCATTTGTTCTTGCTGTATTTGCATCATTTCCAAACGTTCTTGAAACTTAGATCTTTTTTGGACCGTTTCGAATTTGGTAAATGGCTTTTTTCTAGCCATTTTAGCTTTCAATTTATCTTCATCAACAAAGAATTGTTTGATAGCCACCATTACTAAAATGGAAATCAACGTTGAAATAAAGTAATAATAACTCAAACCAGCCGAATAGTTGTTGAAGAAGAAAATCATCATCACTGGCATCATGTACATGATAATTTTCATGTTCGGCATTCCAGGTTGTTGTGGTGCTTGCATGTTACCGCTGTTCAACAATATAGTATAAATCAACGTAGTTGCCGCCATTAACAAGGTAAATAAACTCACGTGGTCACCATAGAACCAAATGTTTACACCAAAATCCCAAATAGAGTCGTAGGAAGATAAATCTTCTGCCCATAAGAAAGATTGTTGACGAAGTGAAAATTCTGCAGGGAAATAGCGGAAAATTGCAAATAAAATTGGTGCTTTGAAACAACATTGAATACAACCAGAAAGCGTGGACTAGCCCCCGATTCACGGTAAAGTGTCATCATTTCCATTTGTTTCTTCATTGCATCCTCTTGTTTTGGATACTTTTTGTTTAATTCATCTATTTCTGGTTTCAAAATGCGCATTTTGGCAGATGAAACGTACATTTTCCATTGAACAGGAATTAAAATTAACTTGATAATCAACGTAAGAATTAAAATTGCAATACCTGCAGAAATGGCAAAGTTTCCAACTAATGTTGTGTAAATTGGTGCAAATACATACACATTTAACCATCTAAACAATCCCCATCCATAGTTGATGATTCTGTTGTAGTCTTTGTTGGAATTAGTTAATACTTGAAAGTCATTTGGTCCAAAATACCAATCAAAAGAGATGGAAGCATTGTCGGTATTGTTTAAATCCAACATGAATGTGGATGAATAATCTTTTAAGTTGGTCCATTTTTGAGGATGTCCTTCTTTTACCATCAAAGTCGTCTTTTGAGCAAAAGGCTTGTCAGGATGTAAGATGGAAGAAAATAATCTCTACTAGAGGCCACCCATTCAACAGGTTCTTCTGCTTCTGCATAATCGTCATTGTCAGCCTAAATAGTCAAGCCCACTGTCTTAAAACATACAAATAGTAGAAAACACGACGTTGTTCAGAAAACAAGCGCTCTGTTTTTTCTAAACGCCATGTCCCAGTTCAAACCAATATTTTTTGATCACGCTTCCACCAAATCCTTTCATGTTGATGGTGTAACGTAAATCGTGGAGTCGTCTGTTAAAATGTATTGATTTTCAATTGTTTTTCCTGGCGCAACTTCAGTCTCAAAAACGATGGATTTATCTGTTTTTGATTTGATAGTAAACGGTAAATTGGCTGTTTTAATTTTTTTGCCATCCATTTCAAACACCAACTGGTTCTTAGCATCGCCATTTTTGATCAACTCAAGCGGTGTAATTTACCGTCTTTTTTAGCAAAGTTGGCATAGGTTTCATATTCCTTGAAATACAACGATGCAATGATACCACCTTTGGTGCTGAAAGCAACTTTAGCTTGCTTGTTTCCAAGAAAACCAACGAATCTGTTGCAACCGCTTTCTTAGAAGCAATTTTAGTTGTTGTTGCTGTAGAATCTCCAGTAGTTGATGGAGTTGCTTTACTGTTTTTTTTCAAATTTTCTTGAGCTAATTTTTGTTTTTTCGTCTTTTTAATTTCTGTTCTTTTTTAATTCAAATTTGCATTTGAGCACGCTCTTTCTGCAGTTGGCTGATTAAAAATGGTAAAAATAAAAAATTAACCTGATTAATACGAGTCCGATGACTGTTTTTTTATCCATGTATTGTTTTCTTAATTATTTTTTATTTTCAATTGCCGCTTTAATAAACGCCACAAAAAGTGGGTGAGGGCAAGCTACTGTACTTTTATATTCTGGGTGGAATTCGTGCACCAACAAACCAAGGGTGTGATGGGATTTCAACAATTTCAACAAGACCAGTATCCGGATTTTTTCCTGTTGCAATCATGCCAGCATTTTCAAAATCTTGCAAGTAACTGTTGTTAAACTCAAAACGGTGTCTGTGGCGCTCACTGATTACATCTGTATTATAAGCGATATATGCTTTTGAATTGGCTTTTAAATGACATTTGTAAGCTCCCAAACGCATAGTTCCACCTTTGTTGGACACTTTCTTTTGTTCTTCCATAATGTCAATTACAGGATGTGTGCTATCTTCTGTAATCTCAGTTGAATGTGCGTCAGACCAACCCAAAACGTTGCGAGCATATTCAATAACCGCACATTGCATTCCTAAACAAATTCCAAAGAATGGAACATTGTTTTCACGTGCATATTTGATGGATTGAATTTTTCCGGCATTAACACGAACCAAATCCTGGAGCAACCAAAATACCGTCCAAGTCTTTTAATTCATCCGTTAAGTTCTCATCCGTTATCTTCTCTGAATGAATCCATTTTACATTTACTTTGCATTTATTGGCAACACCTGCATGAATAAATGCCTCTGAAATTGATTTATAAGAATCTTTTAATTCTACGTATTTTCCAATCAAATCCAATGTTGACTTCTGTAATCGGATTTTTTAAATCGGTTAAGAAGTCGAATTATCTAAATTGGGTGTAGTGCGAGGATAATTGTAATTTTTCCAACACCACTTTATCCAATTCTTCTTCTTGCATTAGTAATGGAACGTCGTAATAGTTGATGCATCGCGATTCAATTACGGCATTCATGCTCACGTTACAGAATTTTGCAATTTCCATGACGGATGTTTAAATCCAACTCATGTTCTGTTCTACACACCAAAATATCTGTTGAACACCAAACTCAAGCAATTGTTTAACAGAGTGTTGTGTTGGTTTTGTTTTCTTTTAATTCACCAGCAGCAGCCAAATACGGCACCAATGTTAAATGAATAACAATGCAGTTATTTTCTTCTTCCCACATTAACTGGCGGCCTTCACATACGGCAACGATTCAATGGGTCTCCAATTGTACCACCACTTTTGTAATAACGATATCAAACTCACCGTTTTTACCCAAAATTTGATGCGTCTTTAATCTCATCGGTGATGTGAGAATAACTTGAACCAATGCTCAAATAATCGCCACGTCTTTCTTTCTATTACCGATTGGTAGATGCGTCCTGTTGTTACGTTGTTTGCTTGCGAAGTAGGAACATTTAAAAACGTTCGTAATGTCCTAAATCCGTCAGTTTCTGCACCGTCATCGGTTACAAAACATTCACCATGCTCATAAGTGATTAAGTGTTCCTGGATCGATGTTGATATACGGATCCAATTTCTGAATGGTGGTTGAATAACCTTGCTTGTAATAATTTACTAAAGATGCTGAAATAATCCCTTTACCTAGGGAGGATGTAACACCGCCTGTTACAAACACATATTTTGTTGAATTTGACATGGAAAATAAATGTAACTACGGGGCGCAAAGTTAATACAAACTTTTAAGAATCACCCTTTTTTATTTTATTTAATTTTCCACAATTGGTGGATTTGAAAATTAATCTTCTTCTACGTAGTCTTCGGGCTCGTTGTTTTCTTCGTCCCAACGAATCACGCGTTGAACACCTTCTACCTCTTCAATTTTATTTTTCAATAATTCCAAATGCTTCGTGTCGAGTACCATTACACGTACTTTTCCTTCAAACAAACCACCTTCTGTTTCAAAAGAAATGGCGCGCATGTTCACATTTTGTTGGTTGGAAATAATGCCTGTTAGCTTGTTAACAATTCCCATGCGGTCAAATCCATAAATTTTAATGGTTACTTCTCTTTCCTCAATATCTTGATCTTTCCAGCGAGCATTGATGCAACGATAAGCCATTTTTGACATTAAATTTTCGGCATTTGGACAATTGGTGCGGTGAATTTTTACCCCATCGTTGATGGTGATGAATCCAAAAACTTTGTCGCCTGGAATTGGTGAACAACATTTAGCCAATGTGTAGTGGATATTTTTAAAGTTTTCTCCAATTATTAATGTATCTGATTTTTTATTGACAGAAGCTTGAATGTTATCCTTTTTACGTATTCTCTTTGAAGTATCTTCACTTTTTTTGTGCGATAGATAACCGTTATCATTGTCAAACTCGCGCAACTTCGTTAGATCCATTTTGCCTTTTGCAATTCTAAAATACAATTCTGTTGCACTTGGCAATTGATAGGCTTTTTCTAAGAACGTAATGTTTTCTGAAACAAAAAGGATGTTGTGCTGTTTGAATTTACGCATCAAAATTTCTTTACCATCCTCGGCAATTTGCTTTCTTTCCTCGTTTAGATTGGCTTTTATTTTTTGCTTTGCACGCGCTGTAACCACCATGCTCAACCAATCTTCATTTGGTTTTTGTTTAGAAGAGGTAATGATTTCTAGCTGATCGCCACTTTGCAATTGATAGGATAGAGGCATCAATTTGTTGTTTACCTTGGCGCCTATACATGTGTCGCCTATACGTGTGTGAATGTCGTATGCAAAATCGAGAACAGTTGCACCCGTTGGTAAAACACGTAATTCTCCTTTTGGTGTAAACACATAAATTTCATCGTTAAACAAGTTTAATTTAAACTCGTTGATGAAATCCATGGCATTCAAATCTGGATTTTCAAGTAGAGAACGAATTTCTGCAATCCATCTGTCTAATTTAGAATCGTCTTTTTTAGATTCTTTGTATTTATAATGTGCAGCCAAACCTTTTTCGGCAATTTCGTCCATTCTTCTGGTGCGAATTTGCACTTCTACCCATTTCCCTTGTGGCGACATCACCGTGGTGTGCAAAGATTCATATCCGTTGGCACGAGGTGTTGAAATCCAATCACGCAAACGATCAGGGCTGGGTTGGTAAAAATCGGTAACAATTGAATAGACTTTCCAACAATCGGCTTTTTCTAATTCCAAAGGAGAATCTAAAATAATGCGAATGGCAAAAACATCATACACTTCTTCAAATGGAATGCCTTTGGATTGCATTTTGTTCCAAATGGAAGAAATAGATTTGGTGCGTGCTTTTATTTCAAATTGGAATCCTTCGTTGGTCATCGATTCTTTAATCGGTAGTACAAAACGACGGATGAAGCGGTTGCGGACCTCTTGACTGGATTTTAAAGCAGTTTCAATTTGCTTATACACTTCTTTTTCGGTGTATTTAAAAGATAAATCTTCTAATTCAGACTTGATGGAATACAATCCTAAGCGGTGTGCTAAAGGAGCGTATAGGAATTTTGTTTCAGACGCAATTTTTAGTTGTTTGTCTTCGCGCATGCTGTCTAGTGTTCGCATGTTGTGCAAACGATCGGCTAATTTGATGAGTACTACGCGCAAATCTTCTGAAATAGTTAAAACCATTTTACGGAAATTCTCCGCCTGAATGGATGCATTTTCATCAAAAACTTCTGGAATTTTGGTTAATCCATCAATAATCAGCCTAACTTTTGAGCCAAAAACATCTTCAATATCTTGTAAAGTGATGTAGGTGTCTTCTACGGTGTCGTGCAACAAAGCACAGATAATGGCAGTTGGCCCCAAACCCATTTCCTCCACACAAATACGTGCCACTGCAATGGGATGGTAAATATAGGGTTCACCCGAGGCTCTACGCATGTCTTTGTGCGCTTCAACAGCCATGTCAAAAGCTTTTCGAATCATTTCGGTATCTTTTCTCGAACGATTCTTTACATGACGCATTAATTGTTTAAATGCACGTAAAATTTCAAGACGTTCTTTTTCTAAATCAATTTGCGAAATATCAAAACTTGCTTTTGCCATATTATCAAAGGTGTAGAGTTTATTTATCTGGTTAGACAAATGTAAAAAATAGATTTTTACTTTAGATAGTGGGAAAGGATAAAAAAAGAATATTTATAAAAAAGCCAGAGTTGAAAACTAATTCACTCTGGCTTTAACTTCATATTTGTTGTTTTACTTTGCTGGCAAAACTTTAGAACTCACTTCGCCAAATCCTATGCGGATACCGTCTTTTTCAGAATAACCACGCATAATTACAGTGTCGTTATCTTGAATGAATTTACGCTCAGTTCCATCGTTCATTTTTAAGGGTTTTGTGCCCTTCCATGCTAATTCCAACATAGAACCGTAAGAATCTGGAATTGGTCCAGAAATAGTTCCAGAACCCATCAAATCACCACAACGCACGTTACAACCATTTACTGTGTGATGTGCCAATTGTTGCGCCATGTTCCAATACATGTATTTGAAATTGGATTTACAAATTAATGTTTCTGTGCTGTTTTCTGGCTGTAAATACACCTGCAAGTTGATGTCGTATGATTTTTTACCGGTGAATTCTAAGTAGCTCAACACCGCTGGGTCTTGCTCTGGACCGTCCACTTTAAAAGGTTGCAACGCATCCAAGGTAACAATCCAAGGCGATAGGGAAGAAGCAAAGTTTTTAGCTAAAAATGGTCCTAATGGAACGTATTCCCACGTTTGGATATCGCGTGCCGACCAGTCGTTGAACAACGCCATTCCAAAAATATAATCTTCTGCCTCATCTGTGCTGATAGAATCTCTAAAGGTTTACCATCATAAGGATAAATGCTGTTTCTAATTCAAAATCCAATCGTTGGCACGGTGCATAAATCGGATTTTCATCCGGATTGGGTTTGATTTGCCCTTTTTGGACGATAAATTGGTTCTCCAGAAACTATAACAGAACTAGCTCTTCCATGATAACCTACAGGAATCCACAACCAGTTGGGCAATAAAGCATTATTAGGATCTCTAAACATCATTCCAACGTTGGTTGCATGCTCGCGCGAAGAGTAAAAATCGGTGTAATCTCCAATTTGAACGGGCAAAAGCATTTGAGCATTTTCTGCTGCAACGATGATTTGATCAACGTGGTGTGAGTTGTTTCTTAAATCATTATTATCCGTAGAAAATAATTTAGACAAACGATTTCTCAAGTTACGTGTTGCTAATTTCCCTTTTTGCATCATTGGATTCAAATAATTGGTATCAAAATCTTCTTCCGAAAAAGGTAAATTGCTAAGATAACCCAATGCATAAAGCGTTTTTAAGTCAATGATAGAGTTACCAATACGCGAACCAACACGTGGAGAAAGTGAATCCGTTTTAAAAATACCAAAAGGCAAATTTTGAATCGGAAAATCACTGTTTTCTGGAACTTCAATCCATGTTTTTATAGCTGGATTATTTGCTAGTATTTCTGACATAGTTTTTTACTTTTTATTTTAAATTACTGCATTAAACATTGAAACGGAAATGCATGATATCACCATCTTGAACAATGTATTCTTTTCCTTCTACTTTAAATTTACCAGCTTCTTTTACAGCAGCTTCTGAACCTAAAGTAACGTAATCGTCGTATTTCATCACTTCGGCACGGATAAATCCTTTTTCAAAATCAGAGTGGATAACACCAGCCGCTTGTGGAGCCGTTGCACCGATTGGAAACGTCCAAGCTCTTACTTCTTTTACACCTGCTGTGAAATAAGTTTGCAAGTTCAATAAAGCGTAAGCTGAGCGAATCAAACGGTTAACACCAGGTTCTTCCAAGCCTAATTCATCCAAAAATAGTTGACGTTCTTCGTAGGATTCCAACTCGTTGATGTCGGCTTCTATTTGAGCGCCCAATACTAAAACTTCTGCATCTTCATTTTTTACTGCTTCTTTCACTGCATCAACATAACTGTTTCCTGTTTTTACAGACGCTTCGTCCACATTGCATAAATACAACACTGGTTTTGAAGTAATCAACTGGAATTTTTTAACGATTTCCATTTCTTCGGCGTCAAAACCTAGACCACGCACCGATTTTCCTTGCTCCAAACCTTCTTTTATTTGCAAAGCCAAAGCATTTTCTTTTAACGCATCTTTATCACCAGATTTGATAACACGTGAAAGCGATTGAATTTTCTTTTCAATCGTTTCCAAGTCTTTTAATTGCAATTCGATGTCGATAATTTCTTTGTCTCTAACTGGGTTCACCGATCCGTCAACGTGTACAATGTTTCCATTATCAAAACAACGCAATACATGAATGATAGCATCCGTCTCACGAATGTTTGCCAAAAATTGGTTGCCTAATCCTTCACCTTTTGAAGCGCCTTTTACCAAACCAGCAATATCCACAATTTCCATGGTGGTTGGAACAACACGCTCAGGTTTGACAATCGCTTCTAATTTTTCTAAGCGAGGATCTGGAACTGAAATTGTTCCTAAATTGGGTTCAATCGTACAAAATGGAAAGTTTGCCGATTGCGCTTTTTGCGTTTGATAAACAGTTGAAAAAGTAGATTTACCTACATTTGGTAAACCAACAATACCACATTTTAATGCCATTATAATTGTTTGATGTTATAAATTCAATTTTTTACTTCTAAAAGTTTGCAAAGTTAAGAAAAAGAATTGATGTTTGAAAGTACTTCTTTGGTTGGTTGATTCAGTAAAAAGAGAACTAATACTTGTATTTTATTTCAACTTGAATAGCACCGTGACCGTATTCTACATATGGCGCGTCAAAAAAATCAATGCCATCTTGCCCGCGCAGGTAGTCTTGAAGTTCTTGGCGTAACATTCCTTTGCCAAAACCGTGAATAACGATAAGTTTTCTTACTTTTTGCTTTAGCTTGCTGCAAAACATCTTTAAAAATGGCATTTGTTTGAGCAAAGCTTGATCGGGTTGTTTGATAAGATTGGCACCGTAAATAGCTACTAAAAATTCCAAGTGTAAATCCACTTCCCAGTAATCTTTGAAAATTGTGTAAGCACGTTTTTTTTCTATTGCAGGAACAACATCTTTTACAATTTTATCTTTGTTTTCAACAGAATAATTGGTGCTGTGAACTTTTCCTAAATCGGCGGCTTTGAATGGACGGTCAAACCCTGTTTCATCTTCTACATATATAAGGTTTCCTACAATTTTAGTGATTCGGCCACCGCCAGCTTCATTTAAAAACACTACTTTCTCACCAACTTGAAACTGCATATTGCACCCAGTTTAAATCGATTAAAAAATAAAGAATAAACGGACTGGCCAAAGCAAGCAACCACAAAAGAGTAATTGCTAATTTTTGAAATAAGTTAGCATCTTGTTTTACGGGGGTGATTAACACCGAATTAACTTGCGATGCCAATAATGAATCTACTTCTTCTTGATCGGCCATTTCCACATATTTCTTGAGTGTGGGAGTGTTTTCGATAAGAATTTGTTTGATTCGCCAAAAATCTTTATTCGAAAGAGCTTTGTAGGTGGTGGTGTAGGGAATGTTTTCTTCTTGTAATTCTTTGTGGAGTTGCACATTTTTTTGTAGCGCTCGCACTCTAAATCCCATAAAGAATCCAAACAACATAATAAGTAGGCTGTTCAATAAAAATCCGGAACCAATAATCAACAACGAAGAAATGAATGAAAAAATCATTAAAAAACGTTCTTGATTTTTACTCACCAATAATTTAAACAACAATCCACCATCAAGCGGGTCGAGTGGAACCAAATTGATAATGTTTAGGATGAAAAACAGAGCGCCAAATTGAAAAGCAGCAGGCGAGTTCCAATGTTGCGAAACCAACATTAAACCAAAGCCAATAATCAATCCAGGAAATGGTCCGGCGCTCACAACCAATAAACTTTCTTTTTGAGAATATTCGTCCTTTTTGCCATGAACAAAAGCCCCCATAAGTGGAATAAAAAACATTTTGACGTTTTTATAACCAAAGAGTTTCATCATGGAGAAGTGACCTAATTCATGAATGATTAAAACCAACACCAACGAAAGAATGAAATTTATCTCATTTGAAAACAAAAACAAAAACACCAAAATGAACAATACAATTGAAAAGACAGTTGCTGCCCAATTGGTTTTTTGCTCACTTTCAATGAGTTCGGGTTTTTGAGGGTAAAAATCAGAATCGCTCACTTTTATGAATTATTGGGTTAAATGTATTATTTTTTTTCAATCCAATTAATAATTTCAACGTCATCAGGTTTCACATTAGGAGCAATTACTTTTTCCAAACGCCCTTCTTCATTGATGAGGTATTTTTGAAAATTCCACTTTACACTATTGTCTTCCAGACCATTGTATTTTTTTTCAGTCAAAAAAGTATAAATGGGATGTTGATCTTTTCCTTTCACCGAAATTTTTGCCATCATTGGAAACGAAACACCGTAGTTTTTTTGACAAAATGCAGCAATTTCTTCGTTGGTTCCAGGTTCTTGACTCATAAAATTGTTGGCTGGAAACCCGATGATTACAAAGTTTTGGTCTTTGTATTTTTCATACACTTGCTCCAATTGCTCGTATTGAGGTGTGAAACCACATTTAGATGCCGTGTTGACAATCATTACTTTTTTGCCTTTCAAAGTTGACATATCAAATTCATTACCATTGATATCCGTCACTTTGAATTGATGAATGGATTGTGAGTTGTCGATTTGTGATGCAAGAATACCCATAAAAAAAGCTAAAAATAATATTTTCATTTGGCCGAATTTTATCGCTTATACAAATATATAAAATATTTCAAGTTAAATGGAATGAATATTTTAGGCTTTAATGTTAAAAAAAATTATATTTGTTATCACATTAACTTAAACCAATGCATAAAGCACTGATTGTTGACGACGAATTTCATGGAAGAGAGAATTTGAAACTCTTATTAGAGGAGTTGTTTGACGATATCAAAGTAATAGATACAGCTTCTAATGTTTTTCAAGCTAAAATGATGATTGAAAAACACAACCCTGACATTGTATTTATGGACATTCAGATGGATGTGTTGACAGGTCTGGATTTATTAGAAGTTCTTAAGCGAACTTCAATATTTAAAGTTGTTGTAACAGCCTACATGAATTATGCTAAAGAAGCTTTGATTTTAGGAGCAAATGGGTATTTGTTAAAACCGATAATTTCAGCAGAATTAATAGAGGTCATATCTCTATTCAAAAAAAGTAAAGAACAAGAAAATTCAGATGAATCAGCTTTGATGATAAAACACAATGGAGGATATACTGTTTCTGAATTGGCAAGCATTTTAATGGTAAAGGCTATTAATAATTATTGTAAAATTTATTTTATTGATGGCACATCAAAAACAATCTCAAATACATTAAAATCTTTTGAAAACAAACTACAAAATCCTGATTTTTTCAGAGTTCATAAAACATTTTTAGTAAACATGAAGAATGTTAAAGAGTATTCTGTATTAGAAGGTGGTAGTGTTATTTTACTTGATGGGACTTGTATTAAAGTGGCGATTTCAAAAAGAACTGAAGTTAAAAAAATGTTGAAATCAATAAGCATAGTGGTCAATGATTAAAAATAGTTTTCTATTCGTAATTGTTTTTTTTCACTTGTTTAATCTTTTATCACAAGAATATTCGATTGCAAATTATTCTATAAAAGATGGATTACCCAATTCTTGCGTGTATGATGTATTTCAAGATAATGATGGTTTTATTTGGTTAAGTACGGATAACGGCTTGTCTAAATTTAATGGTAAAACATTTGAAAATTTTAATACAACAAACGGATTAGAAGAGAACACAATTTTATCTACAGCTGAAACTAAAAACCAATTACTTATTTCATCCTTTAAAAAAGGAATTTTTTTGTTTGATAAAAAAGAAAAGGTATTAAAGTTAACTCAAGGTCCAAGTGGAAATCCATCAAAATTGATTTGTCAAGAAAACAAAATTTGGTTGCACAATCCCTTTGAAGGCGTAAAAGTGTTCAATATATCATCAAAAGTGTATGACAACACATTTTCTAAAATCGACAACAATGTAATCAATTGCATTAATCAAAGCAAGAATGGTCAGCTATATATTGGAACAACAAATGGAGCGTATTTTTGGAAAGATAATCAATGGTTAAAAATTAATAATAAACATATTGACAAGAAGTCTATTATTGCTATTGCTGCAAACCAGAACGTGGTTGTAGTTTGCACAATGAACGAAATAGTTTGTTTGGATTCAAGTTTTAAGTTAAAGTACAAAGTTGATACTCGTTTATTAGGGCAAGTATACAATATCAACGTAACAGATGATTCTTCAATTCTTTTGATAACCAGAAATGCTTCAGGGTTTTATAAAATAAAAGACCAAAAAATTACTGATTTTGGAAAATTAATAAGTAAAAAAAACACTGATTTTAACTTGGTTTTTGAAGATGAACAAAAAAATATATGGGTTGCAACTTGCGGTGAGGGGATTTATTGTATGTCGCCTTCATTTATTCAACAGTATGAATTTCAAGAAAACACACACAGCTCTTTGATTACATCCATTCTACCTTTTTCTCGCAATGAGCTTATTTTAGGAACCGTCAAAGGTCCATACTTGGTAAATAACAACAAGGAAATTCATTCTATTATTAAAAACAATAGCACGTTGGATTATGTTTATGATATCATTCAGGTTGGTGATAAAATTGTGTATTTGTCAATCAATAACGCTGTAAAAACCTTCCAATATAATGGTTTTAGGTTTAAAAATATTGGGGCAAGAGCGATTTATACCGAAAATAATGAAATAATCTATTTAGGGACATGGTTAAACTCAATTGATCTGTTTTCAGAACAAGCTTATTTAAGCAATGAAGACCAGAAGATTTTTAAGAAATTTGGCAACGAAGACAACCGAGTAAATGCGATAAAAAAATATAAAGAATTTATTTATGTTGGAACTGATAAAGGATTGATTGTAGTAAAGGGAAATAACTTTAAGTTTCTTAACGATAATAAAATAGTTCAGTCCAAAATCAATGAGATTTATATAAACGGAAACAAAGTTTATATTGGTTCTGAGCTTGGGGTTGGCTATTACGAAGCAGATAAATGGATAGAGATTAAGTCAAGCAAAAATCAATCTATAGGTAGCGTTAAATCGATTGAAGTTGCTGTTAATAATAATAATAATGTGTTGTTTGTAGGAACCTTAAGAGGATTGTTTGTTTTTGATGGGAAAAATTCACTGCATTTAAACCAATTCAATTATTTGAGTAGCCCAGAAATTAATAAAATAGTTTACTCGCAATATGACAACTTGTTGTATTTAGCAACAAACAATGGTTATTATACATTGGATTACAAATACTTATTAAATCTTTTGAACAAAAAAAAATATTTTAGGTTGGAAAATATTGAGGTGAAGGGAGTTAAGCAAGTAATTCAACCTAATCAGGTTGTTCAATTAAAAGCAAATGAACGAAATTTCAGAATAAATTTTCAAACGATTAATTATGAAATTCCCAACGCAATTAGTTATGTCTTTTCAGTTGATGGTGGAAAATACATTGAAACAACCAATCCATTTGTTGAAATCAGCCAGCTTTCTTCTGGGAAACATACAATTCGTATTAAATGCATAGCTTTTGGAGGTTTTAGCAAAGAAATACTTAAGTTAAACGTTGATATTGAGCAGTATTGGTATTATAGCTGGTGGTTTTATCTTTTAATCTTTTGTTTGTTATTAGGAATTTCATTTTTAATATACAGATACCGAATAAATAGTATCAACAAACGTAATCAAGAAAAATTATTTTTACTCTCCGAAATTGATCGTTTAAAATATGAATCACTCAATGCTTCTATTAATCCTCATTTTGTGTTCAATGCATTAAATTCTATACAGCATTACATTAATAAAAATGAAAAAATTAAAGCAAGTGATTATTTAGGTAAATTTTCAAGACTCATTCGGTTAGTGCTCGATAAAGTTGATGACAAATATATTACTATTGAAGAGGAAGTGAAGCGTATGTCTTTTTATTTAGAACGCTAGAGCAAGTTCGTTTAACTTTAATTACACTATTCAAGCTGATGACGATGTGTGCAATTGCAAATCCCTAATATGGTTGTACAACCTATCATTGAAAATGCAATTCTTCATGGAATTAAAAATATGGACAATGGATTGACAAATATTTCCTTCACGCTTAACAAAAACAGTAATTAAAATTAAAATTGAAGACAATGGGAAAGGTTTTGACATAGATGTTAATACATTGCATCAATTACAACTCTCAGAGGGAAAACTATTCATAAATCTTTTGCTTTAAAATATTATTTCAAAATTAAATAACATACCAGATACCAAATAACTTTTACCAACAAAACAAAAAACCACTTAGATAAATTTTACCATAACTATAATGGCGCCCTCAAAAGCTTAGGTTAACCCAAAATAAATTATTAGTTTAACTAAAATATACTTTAACAAAGATTAATCCTTTTATGTCAAGTTTGTTACCATTACTTTTTAATAAAATCTAATTTTGAGCATTATAAAATTATTATTCATGAAAAAAACAATCTTAAATCTGACTTAGATTTTTTTCAAAATCTATTTTTAGTTTTATTTTTTACATCCATTTTTCTTTTACACACGCAGCCGATTATTATTGGGTGGGTGGTTTTTCTAGAGAAATTGGAACGATTTAACACATTGGAGTAATTCTTCTGGAGGAGCTGGTTCTGCTTATGCTTCTCAACCAAGCTCTATTGATAATGTGTTTTTGTTAACCAATTCTGGAATGGTTGCCAGCAGTACCATTACGTTACTAGCGGCCTGTATCAATATGTAAATCTATCTTTCGACCCTGTGCTAAATGGACTAGGAATAAAAAGTTAGTAGGTTCCTCTACTGCGCGTTTTGATTTAAATGGCAACATGAGCTTAGCCTAGGAATGGTGTTTTCGGGTTGGACAGGAAACTGGTATTTTTATCAAAGTACAGTAGCGACAACACATACATTAAATACAGGAGGTAATACATTTTCAAATTCTTATATCTACTTTCAGTACCATCATCTGGAACAGGTGGTGATATAATAGTTAATGATAATTTTAGAACTAATAATGCCTGTATAACGCAAGTTGAGTTACAAACACTCACTGTAAGTTACATTTAACGGGACAAACAATTATCTTTCAACAATAAACATTGTTAAAGGTGAAACGTATTTTATGAATGGATTCACCCAATACTCCTAACTCTGTCAATGATTATATGTATGGTGCTTTTACTCGTGTATATTCTGATGGTAAATTATTTAATTATGGAGATGTATTAACGCGTGTAGATTTTTTATTGATGGTGAAGTGTATTTGAATGCAGGAAACACAAGTTCAGGTAATACCATTAAAGTTGTTGAGATACGAGATTACACTTTGAATTCAGTGGCTAATGTAAGGATTTTAGATTTCAATAATTGTAGGGTTAATGTGTTACGATTTTTTTCATTTGGAGGTCAAAGTTACAGTAATTCCACCAATACAATTATCAATGCAGCTAATTCAACATTAACATTTTTGCCACAAGCAAGTCAATTTAATTATTCTCAACACACATTTAACAAAGTAATTTTCCAAGAAGCTGCATCTCTATCCCTTGCAACTTTTGTTATTGTTGCTTCTGGCCCTATGCTTTTAAATACGGCAACTATAGATACGATGATTATTGATAGAAATATTAATTTTGCAGTTCAATACCCAAGTTGGGCTAGTCATAAAAGCAATGTTAACATTACTGGCTTGTTTCAAATAACGCCTGGTCATGATCACACTTTTAATGCTGCAAACGGCACAAGGGTTAAATATGTGTTGCAATCAGGAGCAGCTGTGGATATGCAAGGCACATGTGATAAACCAATAACCTTAAACCGAACAATTCATGATTTTTCAAGTATTGGTGCAGGAACAATTGCTGTAGCCAATTTAGTTTTTGGCCCGGATAATGCAACAGCATTAGGAGGTACATATAGTGCAGGTTCTGGTTCTAGAATCATAACAGGAACTACATTAACTGGTTGGACCATTGCCCCATCAACTGGAAGAACACTTGTTTGGGTTGGAGGTTGTGGCAATACACCAATATCTACTTTGCCAGATGCTTCAACAAATAGAGATAATGGAATCTATTCTGGTTTAAATTTTACAGTAACCGATTCAATGATTCTAAAAAGTGTTGATGTATATGTAACTAATACTCATCCTTGGGGTAATAATAATGTTACTTATCAAATTTTAAATTCATCCAATGTTGTTATTGCATCAGTAGCAAGAATTGCAAACCATGGTGCTGTAGATTCATTAATTACACTACCTTTTAATAAAAACTTAGGACCTGGAAATTATTACATCAGAAGGGCATACAATAATACTTACATATCTTTTAGATATAATGCAAGTGCCGTTTTCCCTATAGATATAGTTGCGGAAGATACAAAATGTAAAATAGGAGAAATTACTAGTGGAATACCAACAAGCGCCAATTACTACATTCTTTAATTGGAAAACTGCCTCACACTAACAACTTTCTTCAAACAATCTTTGGTATGATTCTCAAAACTGGGTAGATGTTACAGCCTTGACTGGTGGTGCTTGGACTGCAAATCCATCAATAAATCCACTGGCAATAGGATATGCACCTGCTGTCCGCCTACCGAAATAGATTCTGTTATTTTCCAAATGAATCATTTGTTTTTTGTGATCAATTAGTGATGTATTGCGAAGGGAATGAATTGGTTAGGAAAAGGAAGTTTAATTAGTTCAGCAATTCAAAAAATGGAAGTTTGGGGTTCTTTAACATTTCATTCTCAAATGAATAATTATTTTAATGGAACATTCCGATTTAGAAGTAATAGACCATACCGATGCAAGATAATTACAAAAAATAAAGAGTTTAATAAAGGAGTATTGTTCAACTCTGAAAATGGATTGGGCGAATGGTTGCTCATGGATACTTTAATAGCTATTAAATCGATTGATAATGAAATTAATTCAACAAATAGTTTTTCTGGATCTGGCTTTATAGAATTTAGAAGTGGTCATTTGCATACAGGCACAGTTAACTGTGTAGATGGAAATGGATCTACAATTATTGCAAGTTCAATGTCATTAACAGGAGGAACCTTATCACTTTATGATAGTGATATACGTATACAAATGAAGAAAATTGGTGCGACAGGTTATTTAAGCTATTTTGCTACTAATAGTTCAACTTTAGAATTGTGGTACTCATTTTTATTTCACACCAAAAGCGATGAGTTATGAATTTGAAGTTGCTTTAGGTAACCATACATATTATGATATTACGTTTGAAGACCCATCAAATATTTACACAGGATATGATACCTACATTCGCAATAGTGCCAATACTAAAGTCAGAAATTTAATTTTGAAAGATGATAAATATCATTTTAATGCTCACACGAATAGTGTATTTTTACCTGTACCTTCAAGCACTACACCAGCATATTATCAAAAAATTCATGACCAATCAATATATTCTTTAGAATGTGGTTTGTATCCTGCATTAGTTACAAATTACCCAATTCTTGCAGATACATTTGGTACAGAATCAAGCCCCTTTAATTGCGAATTATGATTTATACATTAGAAGCTTATTAAAATTACCAAACAATGTTCCGCATCAAATAAAGAATGGAAGAAAAATTCAGCTTCAATCGGCATATACAGGTGTTAGTCCATTTTTACCTTCTTGCCTGGAGGAGGAACCATTTCTACTTCTGGTGCAAAGACAGTATTAGATGGTTCTTGTTCATCGAGTTTTTATATCACTGGAGGAACTTTTGAAAACAATTCACCTTTTTCATTAACTGTTGATTATGCAACGATAACAGATAATACAGTTACCGGCACCAATATTCCTGGTATTAGTACAAATTCTATTTTGTCAGGCACAACAACAGGATGGAGTGGGATAGCGGCTCAAGCACGTAAATTACATTGGGTGAATTCGTCTGCAATAGCTGGTAATTCAGGAGATTTTTATGATGGAAATAACTGGGAACAACTTTTGCCTTTTTATGCACCCGCACCTCAATGCCCGCCTACTGTTATTGATACTGCTTTATTTGACAATACTTCATTCTCTGCAGCGAATCAAGAAGTTAATTTATCTGGCACGCCGGATGTTGCATCTATGTATTGGGAAAATATTCCAAGTGGGATGAATCCTAAATTAAATGGTTTATCATCAATGACGATGTCGATACGCGCAAGCTTACATTTTCATGATAATATGATAAATAATCACTTAGGCAGCTTTTTATTTAGAGGTATTCCAACTACAGATTTTCCGGATTTTACAATTCGAGGAGGGAAAAACAAATTTCTTAACAAAATTGAATTTTGAGATACTGATACCACCAAGTGGAAGTTAGTTGATAGTTTGGTTCAAGATTTACAATAACATGTTTGCAAATACCTGTTATATGTATTTTTAAAAGAGGTGTAATTATGACAGATGGCAAAACTGTAAATGTTAATGGTTACTATTCAACAGGAGTGTTAAACGACATTAGATATGACCAATTCAGTTGTAAAAACTAAATTTCGCTTGGACAATTTCTGGAACAAATGTGGGAAATACAATTGCAGAATATTCTCAAAAAAGTGATAGTTCCAACAGTGATAATTAATCTATAAATACTTATTCTCGCAGCTTTTCATATTTATTTTGGCGGTGAAATATAATAGAGTTATTTTAAATGTTAACTGTGGTAATTATGGCGATTTAAATTCACAAATTTAACAGACTCAATTAATTATTTGGAAGTTAACTCTACTACTTCTAAGACATATATTGGGCTTAATACAGAAGTAAAACATGCTGTTTTTAATAATAACATTGTTTTGGCTACAGAAAATGGTATTTATGATTCATTATTTTTCATGAATAATGCAACCATCACCACCTCCAACAAATACAACAACTTGTTGCATTTTGAACCAGGAAGAGATTATAACTTAAAACAAAGTACAGTGCAATGGGTGCGAAACAATGCCGAGTTGGAGTTAAATGGCTTGAGCACAGCCACACCAATTCAATTCTATGGTACGCCAACAGGTCAACAAGCATACATCCGTAGATTCGGGTTTGGTTTGTGCTGATTATGTTAACATACGTGATATGTAGGCAATTGGAAATGGAAATGATGCTTTTGGAACGTGTTCGCCCAATAATTACTGTACACACGCAACCCCATGGATACCATCAATGTGCGATACTATAGTTAGTTTGCTGAGTTCTTGCGGTCCGTGGACCATCAACCCTGCAGACCACAAGCCGTGGCAGAGCCGATTTTAATGGTGGTGAATATGCCGATTTCAAGGTGGAAATACTTTTGGTTGGGATAAACGTCCATACCCTCCAGCACCATTGGTGAGTTTAACCAATTTAAAAGATTCTATTTGTAGAATGGATAGTTTTCAAATTCAAATTTCAGGAGTTGGTACATGCCGTTTATCATTACATGGAAAGAAAATGGTGTTTACCATGCCTGATCCTAAATCTGCTCGGCAGCAGATTTAGACTCTTACAACCCAACTACAAGTGAGTTTGAATTGACAAGTTGGTATTATCCAATGACAGATATTTCTATTACCGATTTTGCCATAAAAACAGAACGTTGTCTTGGAAGCGATAGCCCTGTGGATAATGGAGTTGCATCAATTACTATGTTGCCTTGCTATTTAGGTGTAGAACTGTTGGATTTTAAAGCTACACTCAAAACAATGATGTGCTTTTGAGTTGGTCAACAGCAAGTGAACTCAATAACGATTATTTTGAGTTGCAATATACGCACGGTAGCGTAAATTGGGAAGTAGTGGATAGTAAGAGCAAGGGAACAACAAAGCCTTGAACAATTACAGCTATATGCACTATCGTCCTTTTGGACAAAGCAACACGTTGTATTATCGACTAAAACAAGTTGATTTTGATGGCAAATTTGACTTTTCACCAATACGATCAGTTGCTTTAAATAAAGAAAGGTTATGTAGTATATCCGAATCCAGCAACCAATGTGTTGTATGTAAGTGGAAAAGGAGCATTTAACTACCAAATGCTAGATGCATCAAGAGCAAAGTTGTTGCAGAAGAGACAAAGTAGTGGTCACGATGAAATTTCATTGCTTCAATTAAGCCCCAGGAGTTTATATGTTAGAAATAACATATGAACAGGGAAGTAAAGAAATGTTTAAGATTGTTAAGATTTAGAGATTTAAGGTTAGGTGGTTAGGTTTTAACTAAATAGTAGTTAATTTGATTATATAGTGAGTTATTTTAGGTATCAATATCTTTTACTAAACAAATTTTTCAGTTGTTTTTAGGTTTAGAAGTTTAATGAAGAGAGCCCAACTTGGATTTAGGTTCTTTTTGTAAAGGTATACTTTTTTTGAAATAAATAAAAGGGAGTTAACTAAATAAAAAAACACGATAACTATAAAAAGATAAATGTTTACCCACTTTTTATGAGCAAGAAAAATGAAAAAAGGATTTAAGAATTAATGTATTAATTTTACTCTTGAATTACTATTATTCACTGATAAAGAACACACCAATCAACAGTTTTATATATTAAAGACTTTAGAACATTTGAAAAAGACTTTACAAAAAAACCTCAAGGTCAACTTGAGTTTTTTTATGCTACTACTATACATCAAATTCCCTGTAATCTCAAACTCGGTGCGACGGTTTTCTTGTCGCCCATCATCTGTGGCATTGGATGCAATTGGTTTTGAAGCACCACTCGCCTTCAGATGTTAAAACGAGCAGCAGCAATTCCTTTTCCTTTACAGGTAAACAACAACCGCCTCTGCACGGTCTTTTGATAATTGTTCGTTTAGTTTTGCAGAACCTGTGTTGTCAGTGTAGACCAGAAATCTCAATTTTTAAACTTGGAACATCGTTCAATAATTTCACTAAACGATCAACTCCAGAGTGGATTCTGGGGCGCAATGTAGATTTGCCCGTATCAAAGAAGATATTGCGCAAAGCAATGGTGCTTCAATTTTGATGTTTTTCAACTCGAATTTGTTTTTTATCACCAAGTTGTCGGCAGCACCTTTTGGAATGTCAAAGTTTTCAGAATGAAATAAATAACCATCTGCTTTTACAATGATTCCGTAGTTTTTACCAGAAGCCAAAGTGATGATAAATTTACCTGTTGCACTATTCGTTGTAAATGTTTCAATTACTTTACCTGTTGCATTGTCTGTAATTTCAATTTGTGCTTCTACCGCTTTTTGGTGATGGCATCAATTGTTTTTCCTTTAAATACGGTAAACGATTTTTTGTTTACATCCACTGTAGCTTCAATTTTATTGTCTTTTATCGGCATAATAAAGCCAATAAATAATCTTCTGTTTGAAGGCTTGGTTTTTTATCTTCACCCCAAAATGTTACTTTGTAAAGGTCATATCCTCCTTTGCCCCCATCTCTATTAAACAATATAGGCAAATTTCCCATTAGCCGTTGGAGCAAAGAAAAAATCGTCATACGGTGTGTTGATAGGATATCCATATTTTGTGGAGTAGTCCATTTACCTTGAACAGAAACAAAAATATCGTAGCCTCCCCAACGAAGCTCTTCCTTGCGAAGCAATAACCATCGTTTCTCCATCAATGTGCATGTAAATTGGGCCATCATTAAAACCAGTATTTACTTCTGCTAACATTGAAGCAGCCATGTAATCTTTTACAATTTTACTTTGCATTTGCGAGAACATGATGTCAAAACCTGTACTTCTGGTGGCATTGTCTCTGGCAAAATAAATGCTCCAACCATCGTTAGAGTAAGCTCCATAGATTTCATTGGCTCTTGGAATGAAATTTGAAAATGAGCTTTTTTAGGATCCGACCAATTCAAGCCTTTTAACTCACTTTCATAAATATCCATTTGTCCATTTTCTTCACGATGCATCAACATCTTTGTTCCATCAAAATTTAAGTTGTTGGAAGCTTTACGTCATCCGCAGCTAGGTTCACAGCTCCTTTAATTGCTTGTGGTTTTGCCCATTTTTAGGTCTTGCGAAGATGAAGTGTAAATATCAATCATATTCTCCACTTCATTGGGTGTTTTACCATTTGGACGATTAGAGGATAGAATAATTTCACTACCATCTGTTGAAATGGAAGGCGCAAAATCATCTGCTTCGCTGTTTAATTCAGATAAGTTATCTACCCATGCACGTACTGGATTAGCAACTGCCGCTTGTGCATTTTTGCATTCGTTTTTGTGCATGGCAACAAACTTGCTGAAATTATCTGCTTTTTTGTAACCAGTTTCAAATTCATCGTATAGTTTCAATGCTTCTGAAAATTTACCTTCCAATTGCAATGCATATCCTAAATAATAACTCATAAATGGGTCACATGCTTTGTCTAATTCAGCTGCTTTTTTTATAAACGGAATTCCTTACCTGGATCTGATGAGTTCATGTAGCAAACCCCAATTTTAAAATTATTGAGTGCATTTTGTGCATTGAATTTTTGAGCAACTTGGTATTGAATTAACGCTTTTGAAATTCAAACCCGGACTTTTGAGTTGCAAACAATGCCTCATTTGCCAATTTAAAAGTTCATCACCAGTTTTGATGGCATCGGTTGCTTTTTTTAGTCCTTCTTTATCGTCTTTGAAATTTGCCGCTTTAAAATCTATGTTTTGTGCAAATGCGGAGTAGCTCAATGCAAGTGCTACGATTGCTATAATTGTTTTCATAATTTTCTTGTTGATTAATACGACTTATTGGCAATTGGAAGAATAGTAAATTTTACCATTTCCGTCTCCTAATTCATTGGCTTTTTCCCAATCTTCGCATGCTCCAATCATATCGCGAAGCATTTCTTTTAGCATTGGCACGGTTCACATAAGCACCTGCATAATTTTTATCAATTCAACCGCTTTATTGGCATATTCCAATGCTTTTTATAGTCTTTTTGCTTGAAATACAAACCGCTAAGATAGACGCGGCTGGTGCATATTTAGGGTTAATCTCCAATGTTTTTTCAAAATCGCGTTTAGCATCGTCCATTTTATTGTTTTCCAATTCTAAAACCCACGGTTATTGTAAGCTAAGTAAAAATTTGCATCAATTGAAATGGCACGGTTAAAAGCTGCCATTGCTCCTTGAAAATTTTTCATTTTACTGGTTGTTGTGCCAATGTTGTTCTAACCACAAAAGGCAAGATTTGGGTTTTTCGTTCAGCTTCTTGATAATCGGCCAATGCTTTTGTGTAATCTCCCAACATGCGGTAACAACGGTCGTTATATGCAAATGCAAAGTTTTTATCAATTCGATGGCTTTTGTAAAATAAGTAATGGCTGTTTTGTAATCTTGTTGCAAGAAACGCAAGGTGCCATAGTTATAATATGCTCTAGGATTAGATGGATCCAATGCAATTGATTTATCATAATCATTTTCTGCCTTCAAATATTCATTCAAACCTTGATAGGCACGTCCACGCTGAAAATAAGCTTTGGAATAGCTAGGATCTTTTTCAATCAATTGACTCAATGTTTTAGAAGCATCTGCATAGCTACCTAACTCATTTTCAGTAACACCTAAATTATAGGAAGCAGCTGTGAAGTTAGGGTCAAAACTAAGCGATTGTTTAAACCGATCACGAGCTTGTTGGTATTTTCCTTCCGAAAAAAACTTTATCCCATCGTTATACGCATTTTGACTGTTGGCAATTGTTGCGTTTTGCATGTTTAAAGCCGTAATGGAATCCCTGTATTTTTTTTCGGCTGGTGTTAGTTCTTCTATTTGTGCATGGGAATAAGTTGAAAACAACCCTAAGCCAACACAAAGCAGTAATTTATGTTTTATCATTGTACAGAAATTTAATGAGGCTTAAATGTAAAAAATATTTTAGTAAATCAGGAATTAAGTTTTCAACAAGATGAAAAAATTGTATTTTAGCCGTTGGAATATTAACAATTTAAAATAAAAAATGTCACAAGAAGTTTATTTAGTTGAAGGAGTTCGCACAGCAATTGGAAGATTTGGCGGAACGTTGGCAGGAGTTAGAACAGATGATTTAGCAGCAATTGCCATCAAAGGTTTAATGGATAAAATGCCGAATTTAGATCCGCTTTTAATTGAAGATGTTATTTTAGGATGTGCCAACCAAGCTGGTGAAGATAACCGAAATGTGGCAAGAATGGCAGGCTTAATTGCAGGTTTGCCATATCAAGTTGCTGGAGAAACCGTTAACCGTTTGTGTTCTTCTGGATTGGCTTCTGTAATGAACGCAACACGTGCCATTAAAGATGGATGTGGTGATATTTACATTGCAGGAGGAGTGGAAAATATGACACGTGGACCGTGGGTGATTTCTAAAGCATCAACACCTTTTGGACGCGATTCTGAAATGCACGATACTTCGTTTGGATGGCGTTTTATTAACCCTAAATTGCACGAACTTTACGGAACAGATTCTATGGGAAATACCGCTGAGAATTTAGCTGAATTGTATAATATTAACCGTGAAGACCAAGATAAATTTGCTTTTTGGTCGCAACAAAAAACAGCCCAAGCTGTAAAAAATGGCATTTTTGATGCTGAAATTATTCCAGTTGAAATTCCTCAACGCAAAAAAGATCCTATCATTTTTAAAACGGATGAATTTGCTAAAGCGGATACTACGTTGGAAGGATTGGGACAATTACGACCTGCATTTAAAAAAGATGGAACTGTAACCGCAGGAAATGCTTCTGGATTAAACGACGGAGCTGCTGCCTTGCTTTGGCATCTGAAAAAGCAAGTGAAAGAACAAAATTTAAAACCAATCGCACACGCATTGTAGCGAGCGCAATGGCAGGTGTTGAACCACGAATTATGGAGTGGACCTGTGTATGCAACCGAAAAAAAGTGTTGAAAAGAACAGGGTTAACACTTGATCAAATGGATGTGATAGAACTTAACGAAGCTTTTGCAGCGCAAGTTTTAGCATGTACACGTAAAATGGGATTAGCCGATAACGACCCTCGTATCAACCCAAATGGTGGAGCTATTTCGTTGGGACACCCACTAGGAATGACCGGTGCACGCACAACTTTAACGGCTGCTAAAGAATTGCGAGAACGTAATAACCTTCGGTGGTAACCATGTGTATTGGTGTTGGTCAAGGTTATGCAGCAATTATTGAGCGCGTATAAACAACTTTTAAAGCGATTTTTCGTTTTAACTTAAAAATATTAGCTATGTCACAAACTTTGAAAACTTATGGCTTGCTTATTTTACTGGCGTTGACGGCTTGTAAAAAAGATGCTTCGTGGAATTCTGCGTGGGTTGTTCCTCTAATAAACGACCGCATAGGTTTAGACAAGTTTGTAAACATTCTACACTGGACGATAGTGGTGTTAATTATGCGTTGGATTTAAAAGAACGCTCTATAATTTCCAGTCTTACAGATATTGTTGCTATTCCCGACACTACTATTGATGGAATCGGTAATTTAAGTTCGAGTGGACTAACGGTTAATCCAGGTTTACATTCTATAACGTTGTTGAAGAGCATGAATTGCAACTGTAGGATGCAATTAAAAATCATTCAGATTGCCGAAGGTTATATTGATTTTGAATTGGAAAATCAGTTGAAACAGGTGTGTATGTTACTGTAGAATTGCCAGGTGTTACAAAATATGGCAACGTTTTGTCGGAAACATTTTATAGGAGCTGGCACTAATTCAAACCCGGGTAAAATCAAAAAAACAATAAGCATTGCCGATTATCAAATAGATTTAAGAGGAACAGCAGGTAATTCGTATAACAAATTGCAATCGTTAATTAAAATTAAATCCGATCCAAACGGCAATACGATTTATAATTCAGCACTGATGTTTTTCATGTGAAATCGAAGTTTAGAGACGTACAAAATTGCATTATGCACGTGGTTATTTTGGTAAAAAAGATATCAACGATACGACACAGTTCAATGTGGATGTGTTTAATAAAATTGTTGCAGGCACAGTGATATTCCTAACACAACTGTTAAAACTAATTCTAGAAAATGGAATTAAAATGGACGGCTCGGGGTTGATTAAACACCTTAAAAGCACGAATAATCAAGGAAACGGTTTATCTTTCAGGGAGGAAATGTTGGAACAACCTTTACAATTGACCAACCAACGGGTAGTTTTTCAACATTGGTACCATCTCAACGCATCATAGTGCTCTGGAAATAGCAATATTGAAGCGTTTATTGAAAATCTAGGTGTTAAAAATGAATTGGCTTATGGAATTAAAATCAATCCGTGGGGCAACATTTCTGGAGGTTGGAACGAAGTGTTTCCATAAAGCAAATTAAAAATGACATTGGAAGCACAAATGCCATTGAACATAAAGATGGACAACCTTACCATTCGTGATACGTTTGCTTTTCAACTGAGTCCAGAAAAAGATAAATCACATTGAAAGTGGTGTGCTGCAATTGGATTTGACCAATGCTTTTCCGTTTGGAAAAATTAAACTTCTTTTTGTGGACGAAAACGGCGCTGTTATTGAAACAGTTAATGCTAGCCAACCTATTGTTTCTTCGTTGTATGGTGAGCAAAATTCTAACGGATTGTGGCACAAAACAAGCACCGTAGAAGTTCCATTGTCAATTGTTGCTGTGGATAAACTCAATTTAAACCAAAACATTGTTGTTGAAGCTATTTTAATACGCCAGATCCCAACGTCATCCAATCAAATGGTGGGAATTCCTGTAAATGCGTATTTGGGAATCAAGAAAGCGAGAACCAAAAATTCAGTTAAAAATGAAAAATTTAGTTTTTTCGTTAATTACTTCTTGATTTTGTTAATAAGAACTTGCACAAATGTGGAGTTTCTATTGCTTTCATTAATTTTACCAACCACAATTCTAAATCAATAGCGTGAGCGAAAACAACGACAAAAAGACGGCCAATGTTACGCCTTTAATGAAACAATATAACAGTATCAAGAGCAAACATCCGGGTACTTTACTCTTGTTTCGTGTAGGTGATTTTTATGAAACTTTTGGAGAAGATGCCATCAAAACATCTAAAATTTTAGGCATTGTTCTTACTAAACGAGGAAATGGAAGTGAATCTGAAACGGCTTTGGCAGGTTTCCCTCATCATTCATTGGAAACGTATTTGCCTAAATTGGTGCGTGCTGGTCAACGAGTGGCTATTTGCGATCAATTGGAAGATCCTAAAATGGCCAAAGGAATTGTAAAACGGGGTGTTACCGAACTTGTAACACCTGGCGTTTCATTCAACGATCAAGTGCTGGAGCAAAAGAAAAACAATTTTTTGTGCGCCATTCATTTTACAAAAGCTGGACATGGAATTGCATTCATTGATGTTTCTACAGGCGAATTTTTGTTGGCACAAGGAAACGACGAATACATTGATAAGCTCATTCAAGGATTTGATCCCAAAGAAATCATTTTTCAAAAAAATAAATCCAAAGAATTTGATGCGCTTTTTGGTACAAAATTCTACCATTTCCGTTTAGATGATTGGGTTTTTACGCCCGATTTTGCACTTGAAAATTTGAATAAGCACTTCAATACCAAATCGCTCAAAGGTTTTGGTGTAGAAAATATGGATTTGGGAATTGTTGCCGCTGGGGCCATTTTGCATTATTTGTCTGAAACACAAAACGATAAATTGGGGCACATTACTGCTGTTTCTCGTATCGAAGAAGATAAATACGTGTGGTTAGACCAATTTACCTTGCGCAATCTGGAATTGATTTCGTCGCCACATCCCGAAGCAACTACGCTCAGCGATATTTTGGATAAAACACAAACCGCCATGGGTGGGCGCATGATGAAACGTTGGATGGTGTTGCCACTAAAAAATGCAACCAATGTGCAAGAACGCCTCGAAGCGGTGAATTATCTGAAAAACAAGGAAGAAATTGGTGAGCAACTCATCACCTGTTTGCGTGAAATTGGCGATTTAGAACGTTTGATTTCTAAAGTGGCAGTGGGAAAAGTAAATCCAAAAGAAGTCATCCAACTCAAACGAACGATTCTTCAAATTGCTCCCATCAAAGCATTGTTGCAAGCAACCGATGTGTTGTTGTTGGATAAAATTGTAGATCAACTCAATCCGTGTCAAAAACTCATTGATTTAATTGAGAATACTTTGCTCGATGATCCTGCAATTGCAATAGGCAAGGGGAGAGTAATAGCAGATGGTGTGAACCAAGAATTGGATGAAATTCGCACGCTTCTTAACTCCAGTAAAGATTATTTGGAAGATATTCAAGAACGCGAAAGTCAAAATACAGGAATTCCAAGCTTGAAAATTGCGTTCAATAACGTTTTTGGGTATTATTTGGAAGTTAGAAACACCCACAAAGACAAAGTGCCAGCCGATTGGATACGCAAACAAACATTGACCAGTGCCGAACGCTACATCACCGAAGAATTAAAAGAGTATGAAACAAAAATTTTGGGAGCTGAAGAAAAAATTGGTGCTTTAGAAGCGCAGATTTACCAAAATTTATTGCTTTCACTCACCGATTTCATTCAGTCGGTGCAACACAATGCCTTTTTAATTGCTCAATTGGATTGTTTAGCAGCTTTTGCGGTGGTTGCTCAAGCAAATAATTACGTGCAACCTACCATTAACGATAGTTTTGTAATTGACATTAAAGAAGGTCGCCACCCGGTTATTGAACAAAAATTGCCGATTGGCGAAAGTTACATTGCTAACGATGTGTTTTTGGACAATAAATCCCAACAAATCATCATGATTACGGGACCAAATATGAGTGGTAAAAGTGCTATTTTGCGTCAAACAGCATTGATTTGTTTAATGGCGCAAATGGGAAGTTTTGTTCCAGCATCGGCAGCTACCTTGGGTATTGTTGACAAAGTATTTACACGTGTTGGTGCTTCTGATAATATTTCCAGTGGCGAATCTACATTTATGGTAGAAATGAACGAAACAGCCAGTATCCTCAATAATTTATCGGATAGAAGTTTGGTATTGTTGGATGAAATTGGACGAGGAACAAGCACCTATGACGGAATTTCCATCGCATGGGCAATTGCAGAATATTTGCACGAACATCCAAAGTTTAAAGCAAAAACACTGTTTGCAACGCATTATCACGAGTTGAATGAAATGACCAATCAATTTGCACGTATCAAAAATTACAACGTTTCGGTAAAAGAAATTGGTAATAAAATTTTATTCTTGCGAAAGTTGGTTGAAGGAGGAAGTGAACACTCCTTTGGTATCCACGTGGCTCGTTTGGCGGGTATGCCACCCGTTGTTTTATCGCGTGCCGAAGAAATTTTAGTTACGTTGGAAAAATCACACGATTTAGAAACCAATGCAAGCACTTCCAAAAAGAAAAAAGTAAAAAATGCTCAACCGTTAGAAGTGGCAATGGAAGACAATATGCAACTGAGTTTCTTTCAGTTAAATGATCCAGTTTTAGAACAAATTCACGACCAATTGGTTTCCATCGACATCAATACATTGACTCCTGTAGAAGCTTTAATGAAATTAAACGACATCAAAAAGTTAATAGGCGGATAATGAGGTGTTTTTGCGATTATTAACAATTGTTAATAACTGCTATGGATATCTTTTAATGCACTTTTTTGATTTTGATTTCATCTAAGGTTTTTGTTTGCTTATATTTGTATTATGGAAAATAATCAATCGGAAAATAAACGAAAACCAGCAGCGCGCATTTCTTCTAGTTCTCCTATAATCAATGAGTTGGGTAAAGTTCCGCCACAAGCGTTGGACTTAGAACAAGCTGTTTTAGGGGCAATGATGTTGGAAAAAAATGCGGTGATCGATACCATTGAAATTTTGATGGTCGAAAGTTTTTATGATCCTAAACATCAATACATTTATGGTGCCATTCGTGAGTTGTTTGGAACTTCCAATCCGATTGATATCCTGACAGTTGTTAACTTACTTAAAAAGAAAGGTGAATTAGCAGCAGCAGGAGGAGCAGCCTATGTTTCTTCGTTGACTAGTAAAATTTCATCCACAGCAAACGTGGAATACCATGCCCGCATTATAGCTGAGAAATTCATAAAACGCGAGTTGATTCGCATGAGTTCGGAAGTGATTAAAAATGCTTACGACGACACCAACGATGTGTTTCAAGTGTTGGGCGATGCCGAAGAAAACTTGTTTAAAATTGCCGAAAACAACTTTGGTAAAGCCGTTGATACGATGCCCAATGTGGTGCGTATGGCTATTGAGGAAATTGAAAATGCGGCAAAAGAAAGCAGTGGTATTTCTGGAATTCCAACCGGCTTGTTTGAGTTGGATAAAATTACCCTCAGGTTGGCAGCGTTCGGATATGATTGTTATTGCAGCGCGTCCAGCAATGGGTAAAACCGCTTTTGTATTGTCGATGGCACGCAACACCGCTGTTGATTACGGAAAAGGAGTTGCAATATTCTCATTAGAGATGTCATCTGTTCAATTGGTTAAACGTTTGATTGCAAGTGAATCGCGTTTGAGTGCCGAAAAATTGAGAAAAGGTGATTTGGCAGAACATGAATTTCAACAGTTGCATACCCGTATTTCAAAGCTTGCAAAAGCACCACTTTATATTGATGATACACCGGGAATTTCTGTTTTTGACCTTCGTGCAAAATGCCGCAGGTTGAAAATGCAATACAACATCGATATGGTGATTATCGATTACTTACAATTGATGACTGTTGGTGGACCTAAAGGAAGTGGAAACAGAGAGCAAGAGATTTCAACCATTTCTCGCTCCATCAAAGAAATTGCAAAAGAATTAAATGTGCCAATTATTGCACTTTCGCAGTTGAGTCGTTCGGTAGAAACACGTGGTGGTGATAAAAAACCAGTACTTTCCGACCTTCGTGAGTCGGGTGCCATTGAGCAAGATGCTGATATTGTTTCGTTTATTTACCGCCCAGAATACTATAACATAGATTTTGATGAAAATGGAGAAAGTAATAAAGGCGTTGGAGAAATAATTATTGCTAAACACCGTAATGGTGGTTTAGGAACGGTTCGTTTGCGCTTTATTGGTGAATATGCACGTTTTGAAAACTTAAATGAATTCAATGATTTTGATTTAGACAATAAAACGTCTGCATTAAATACGGCGTCAAGATCGGAGAATTTCATTACTATTCCATCAAAAATGAATGCTTTTGATAATAGCGGCTCTGATTTTGATAGATCGTTTGATGATGACAGTACTCCATTTTAAAAGCACATGAAAAATTTTTGTTTTATTGTATTTTTATTCATTGGATTCCACCTGAAAGCAGCACAATTGCTGGTGCCAATGGATGATAGTCAATCCAATCACTTGAAAGCTTATGGCGTTGCATATTGGTCGTTGCAACACGAGGTAGTGATTGAATGGTTGCTTAACTACAGAGGTGGTTCTTTTCTTTTTCCACATCTAAAATCAGTAGAACAAGAGTTAATTGTTAGAGGAATAAAATACGAGATTCTTTCAGACGGACAAGCCAATGCAATTCGCAATAAAATCTCCAATCCAGAAGAAAATATGGAGATTGTGCAATTAGAAAAAGCACCCAAAATTGCTGTTTACACGCCCGATGGAAAAATGCCGTGGGACGATGCCGTTACATTGGTAATGGAATATGCTGAAATTCCCTACGATAAAATCTACGACTCAGCAATTGTGAATGGAAAATTGCACGAATACGATTGGTTGCACTTGCACCACGAAGATTTTACAGGTCAATACGGTAAGTTTTATGCGGCTTATCGTTCGTATCCTTGGTACCGTCAGCAAGTTGCCGATGCAGAAGCTTTGGCGGCACGTTTGGGATATTCAAAAGTTTCACAACTAAAATTAGCAGTGGCGCAAAGCATAAAAAACTTTGTACTCGGTGGTGGCTTTTTGTTTACCATGTGTAGCGGAACCGATAGTTTTGATATTGCTTTAGCAGCACAAAACACGGATATTTGTGAGCAAATGTACGATGGTGACCCAGCAAGTCCCAATTGTCAAAAAGAATTGGATTTCAACCAAACGTTGGCATTTAAAGACTTTTATTGGAACGCGACCCATTGAAATACGAATATTCGTCAATTGATGGAACAGAATTAAGAAGAACACAACGTGTGCAAGAAATCTTGACAAGTTTACGCTCTTTGAATTTTCTGCCAAATGGGATATTGTGCCTACTATTTTAACACAAAATCATACAACAATTATCAATGGTTTTATGGGGCAAACCACCGATTTTATGAAAGAATACATCAAATCAAACGTGTTGATTATGGGTGAAAACAAGGCGCTGGGTACTGCAAGATACATACATGGTGAGTTGGGGCAGGGTACTTGGACGTTTTATGGTGGGCACGACCCCGAAGACTATGAACATAAGGTCGGCGATCCACACACCGATTTGAATTTGTATCCCAATTCTCCTGGCTATCGCTTGATATTGAACAATATTTTATTCCCAGCTGCCAAAAAGAAAAAACAAAAAACGTAGGTTTTTTCCAAATTCAGCAAAATCAAAAAAACACTTTTTCTCATAATCCCTTGATAATATATAGGTTATCCTATCTTTTTTTTGAGATTATTTTTTTTATTTTTTTAACAGACATTTTTGTCTTTAATTATGATAAAAATGTTAAATTTGTAGCATGACGAGATGGATATCAATAGTGCTGTTATTTATTTTTACTTCGTGTATTGTTGCTATAAGTTACGGAGGTATTAAAAAAGGCAACAGCATGTCCATTACAATGGTTGAAGAAGAAGAAACGCAGCATAAGTTGATTGAAGTGAAAGAATTCTTACCAGTAAATTTCACCATTAATAATGTTTTTATAGATTTAGAAGTTCTAACTAAAACAATCATCTTTAATCCCGATAAAGAATATAAAGAAGTATTCTTAAATCCAGCTGAACGCCCTCCCAATTTATGAGTTTATACCCAATAATATTTCTTTAGAAATATTTTTTATTAACTCATAATATTATAAATCAATGAAAAATTTATTTTCCAACTGGAGGAGTGATGTACCTTCAAGTTTGGTAGTATTTTTAGTGGCACTTCCTTTGTGTT
This sequence comes from Crocinitomicaceae bacterium, assembly GCA_041392275.1. Taxonomy (GTDB): domain Bacteria; phylum Bacteroidota; class Bacteroidia; order Flavobacteriales_D; family Crocinitomicaceae; genus Taishania. The sequence goes on from JAWKMK010000010.1 coordinate 46,680, forward strand.
TAGGAGTGGCATTAGCATCCACTGGCGATAATCCGAATTTATTTTCAGGAATTTTAGCTGGTGTAATTGGAGGGGTAGTTGTTGGATATTTTAGTGGCTCACGTTTAGGAGTTTCTGGTCCAGCTGCAGGTCTTATCACAATAGTTCTTGGAGCAATTGTAACACTTGGAAGCTTTGAGGCGTTTTTAGTTGCAGTTGTTCTTGCAGGTATATTGCAAATAATAGCAGGATTTGTAGGGGCAGGTATTATTGGTAATTATTTCCCTTCATCTGTAATTAAAGGGATGTTGGCAGCTATTGGTTTGACACTAATAATTAATCAAATTCCCAATTTTTTAGGTAGCCATAAATCAGAAATCAGTAGCAATATGTTTATTGCAGTGCTTGATTCATTAAAAAACATACATTCAGGAGCAATAATTATTGCAATAGTATCTATTGTAATTTTAGTGCTTTTTGACCGTCCATTTTTTAAAAAGATTGCAATATTTAAGTTCATACCTGGAGCTTTAATTGTTGTAGTGCTTGGTGTTTTAATGAATTTGATTTTTGAGATATCAAATAGTGGTTTGGAATTATCTACCTACAATCTTGTAAATTTACCAGTTACAGAATCTTTTAGCGATATCAAAAATCTTTTCATCTTCCCTGATTTTTCGGCGTTAACAAATCCTAATGTTTATGTAATTGCATTTACCATTGCTTTGGTTGCTAGTTTAGAGTCGTTGCTTAGTGTTGAAGCTACCGATAAGTTAGATCCAGAAAAGGATATTACACCAACAAACAAAGAATTGAAGGCGCAAGGACTTGGAAATTTAATCTCTGGTTTACTTGGTGGTTTGCCAATTACGCAAGTAATCGTCAGAAGTTCTGCTAATATTAATGCTGGTGCAAAAACAAAATTATCTACCATATTGCACGGTGTTTTATTGTTCATTTGTGTCTTGTTAATTCCAAATGTTTTAAACATGATTCCTTATGCATCATTAGCAGCAATTCTAATAATGGTGGGGTATAAGTTGTCGAGTGTTTCTTTGTACAAAAAAATGTATCAATTAGGTTGGGAACAGTTCTTACCTTTTATTATAACGGTAGTAGGTGTATTGTTTACTGATTTATTAAAAGGAATTACAATGGGTATTGTAGTCTCAATTTTCTTTATCTTGAGAAAGAACTTTAAAAATAATTATAAAATTGAAACAGCTACAGAAAACGATAAACCATTAGTTAGAATGCAATTAGCAGAAGAAGTGAGTTTCTTAAACAAGGCAAGTATATTAAAAACAATGTATGAAGTGCCTAAAAACGCTCATTTTATTATAGATGGTTCAAACTGTAAAAGCATTGATTATGATTGTGCTTGAGTTAATACAAGAATTTAAAGTGCATGCAGCACTAGATAAAAATATTAAAGTAACAACATTTAGAGTTCCCAAAGTGGAAATTATGGGACATTAATTAAAAGACATTTAAAATGGAAAATTTTTATAACCAATTATTGGAAAATAATAAAAAATGGGCAGGTGAACAAATTGAAAAAGACCCGAATTTCTTTACAGATTTAGCAAAGGGTCAAACTCCACCCGTGTTATGGATAGGATGTGCAGATTCTAGAGTACCTGCAAACGAAGTCATAGGAGCAAAAGCTGGTGAAGTGTTTGTTCATCGCAATATTGCAAATATGGTCATTCACTCGGATATGAACATGTTAAGTGTTTTAGACTATGCAGTCAATGTTTTAAAAGTTAAACACATTATTGTTTGTGGTCATTATGGGTGTGGAGGTGTGTTAACAGCTATGTCTAATAAGCATGTTGGAATTATTGATAATTGGATTCGACACATTAAAGATGTATATCGTTTTCACCATAAAGAGTTGAATTTAATACAAGACCAAAAAGCACGTTTTGACCGTTTTGTTGAATTAAATGTGATTGAACAAGTTAATGATTTAGCCAAAACTTCTATTTTGCAAAATGCATGGGATAGAGGTCAAGAGCTACATATTCATGGATGGGTATATTCTATCAACGATGGCTTGATAAATGACCTAAAATGTAGTATTAAAAACAACGATTCTTTAGAAGAAGTGTATCAATTAAGTTTATAATTTTAGATTAACTGATATTAATTGTATAATTTTGTAGCGAGGTATTTTACCTCGCTTTTTTGTTCCATTAATTTAGAACTTTAATTACATTTCAGTTATGGAAAAATTATACAGCGATTTTCTTGATAACAACAAAAAATGGGCGCAAGCACAGGTGGATAGAGACCCAACTTTTTTTGAAGAATTATCAAAAATTCAAAATCCACCGTTGTTTTGGATTGGTTGTGCCGATTCGCGCGTGCCTGCTAACCAAATTATTGGAGCGCAACCTGGAGATGTTTTTGTACATAGAAATATTGCTAACATGGTGGTGCATTCGGATATGAACATGTTGAGTGTGTTGGATTATGCGGTTACTGTTTTAAATGTTAAACATGTAGTAGTTTGTGGCCATTATGGATGTGGTGGGGTGGCTACTGCAATGTCAAACAAACACGTTGGAATTGTAGATAACTGGATTGCTCATATCAAAGATTCGTATCGTTTTCATAAAAAAGAATTAGATGCCATTGCTGATTACCAACAACGTTATGACCGTTTTGTTGAGTTAAACGTAAAAGAACAAGTATTTAATCTTGCAGAAACGTATATTGTTCAAAAAGCATGGAGTGAAGGAATTCCATTGCACATTCACGGCTGGGCTTACTCGCTAAAAACAGGATTAATCAACGATTTGAATTGCACTATAAAAAATAACGAAATGCTTCAAGAAGTAGATCGTTTGGATATTTAAGATGAATTTAGTTTTTGCAACACACAACCGTAATAAGGCATTGGAAATTCAAGCGTTAATGCCCAAGGGAATTTCCATTCAAACCCTAGACGATATTGGATGCCACGATGACATTCCAGAAACTGCCTCAACTTTTGAAGGAAATGCACTTTTGAAAGCTCAATATGTTGCCGAAAAATACAATGTGGCTTGTTTTTCGGATGATTCTGGTTTGGAAGTAGATTTTTTAAACGGACAGCCAGGTGTTTATTCGGCACGCTATGCAGGTGAAGCTAAAAATGACAGGGCTAATCTGCAAAAAGTATTAACCGAACTTGAAGGTCAAACCAATCGTGGTGCACAATTTAAAACGGTTATTTGTTTGATAATCAATCAAAAAACACACTATTTTGAAGGAGTGGTAAGAGGCATAATTCGCCATCAACCTGCTGGCGAAGGTGGTTTTGGCTATGATCCAATTTTTGAACCAGAAGGAAATTCCATTACCTTTGCAGAAATGTCGCGCGAAGAGAAAAATGCACAAAGTCACCGTGCACGTGCATTGGCTAAAATGATTGCTTTTTTAAACGAAACACAATTTTAAAGAATTCTGTAACCAGATAATGCTTATTTTTGCAACCAAATGGCACAAACGGCAATAAATATCAAAAACAAACGCGCAAAATTTGAGTACCACTTGTTGGATACTTTTGTTGCGGGTATTGTGTTAAGCGGTACAGAAATAAAAAGTATTCGCCGCAATAAAGCCAGTATTTTGGAAGCCTATTGTATCTTTAGCAATGGTGAAATGTGGATACGCAACATGCACATCACCGAGTATGAAAATGGAAGTTATTACAACCATTCTCCACGTTCTGACAGAAAATTATTGTTGAACAGAAAAGAAATCAATAAGATTGAAAAATTTCTGAAAGATAAAGGAAACACCGTTATTCCGCTAAAAATATTTATTTCCGAAAAAGGCTGGGCAAAAGTTGAAATTGCGTTGGCACAAGGAAAAAAACTCCATGATAAACGTCAGGATTTAAAAGAAAAAGACGATAAACGGGATATGGATAGAGCCATGAAAACTTTTAAATAATGGGAAAAGTTATTGCCATTGATTTTGGGTTAAAAAGAACAGGTTTAGCCATTACCGATGAATTAAAAATCATTGCTTCAGGGTTAGATACGGTTGAATCTCCCAAATTGATGGATTACCTTATTGCATTGTTTCAAAAAGAAAAAATTGAAACCATAGTGTTGGGCGAACCAAAACGCATGGATGGATCTGATGCCCACATCACCCAAAATGTTTATTTACTTAAAGAAGCATTGGAAAAACAATTTCCAGGCGTTCCTGTTGTGTTGCAAGACGAACGATTTACGTCAAAAATGGCTGTAAATGCAATGATTGCAGGTGGTATGAAAAAGAAAGATCGCCAAAACAAAGCAATGGTAGATAAAATCAGTGCCACCATCATTTTACAAGAATATTTAGGAGTATTCTAACAAAAAAAGGAACAGTCAACAATTGTTGACTGTTCCTTTTGTTCTCTAAAATTTTTCGATTATTTCTGAGTGGCAAATTCCATTTCATCCACTAAATGTTTTGCGCCCGAATAAATATCCATTACCCACAATACATAGCGAATGTCAACGATAATGTTTCTACAACGTGAAGCATCAAACATGAAATCGCTCATGGTGCTTTCCCATGTTCTGTCAAAGTTCAATCCCATTAAATTGCCGTGTGCATCCAATACAGGTGAGCCCGAATTTCCGCCAGTTGTGTGGTTGGATCCGTGAAAACACACCTACAATTCACCGTCCTGCGCATATCTGCCATATTCTTTTTCTTGTGTAATTCCAACATGCGTGGCAATAACTCAAAATCAGGGTTTCCAGAATAGTATTTATCAATCACCCCATCCAAAGTAGTGTGCTCTAAATATGCAACACCATCTTGCGGTTCAGAACCCTCAAGTTTACCGTAGGTAATGCGCAAAGTGCTGTTGGCATCTGCCCAATGTTTTTGTTCTGGAAACATTTCTAATTTACCTTTTACATAAGTTTTCAATAAATCAGCCATAGCTGCATCGTATTGCTCGTATTTTTCCAATGATTGGTCAATGAAGTTGGAATACAGTAAGTTGAAATGTGCAAATCCAGGGTCTTTTAATAATTTCTTCACCGATTTTGCTGTAAATTTCTCTAAAAATGCTTGGTAACGCTGTTGATTGGTAAAAATAGATTTTTCGAAAATGACGTTTGCGTTATAATTAGTTGCAGCATTGTTAATTTTAGCCGTTGAAGGCACACTAATGTAGTTGTTATACGCAGCAGTTGTTAATTCAAAAATGCGTTGATCCACTTTTGCATCGTAGTTTTTGAAAAAACCTTCAGCACCATCTAACAAACGTTTTTTTAAGGCATCCACTCCAGCAGGGTTGTTCAAAGCTGTTTTACGCAATTGATCCACACCACGTGCTAATTTTAAAAATTCTGGTCCAACAAAAAAGTATTCAATTGCCATCGAATATTCAAACTCAGCTTGCACAGAAGATGCAACTAATTTGTTCATTTGCTCCACAATTGAGCCGTATTCATTTTTCCATTCTGGTTTAGAATTGGCACGTTGAACATACACATTTTCACGTTCTTTTTTTACACTTACGGCATCCAAGCGGCGCAAACCATCAATTTGGCCTATCCATTTTTTATAAGCATTGGCAATACTAGCTTGTTTTGATGCATATTTAATGCGCACTTCATCCGATTCACGCATCGCTTGGTCAATTACACTTAATGAAAGTTCACGCATACGAATACGTGCCGGACGTTCTTTTTCCATGATGAATTTCAAATAATCCGAAGCAACGTGTTGTTCTGTCTCACCCGGAAAACCATAAACCATTGTAAAATCACCCACTTTACGATCGTTGAAAGCGATTTTTAAAAAATGAATAGGTTGGTAGGGTACGTTTGTAGCGCTGTATTCTGCTGGTTTATTATCGGCACCTGCATAAATTCTAAATACCGAAAAATCACCCGTATGACGTGGCCACACCCAGTTGTCTGTATCTCCACCAAATTTACCAATTGAATTGGGTGGAGTTCCAACCAAGCGCACATCCAAAAACGTTTCTTTTACAATCATGTAAAATTCATTTCCTTGGTTAAAAGGCTTTATTTCAGCTTGGTAATGATTCCCGTTAGTAGCTTCGGTAATTAAAGCTTGAGTATTTCTAGTTAAAATTTTCTTCAATTCATCTTGGTTAGTAATGCCATTTGTTCCAGCCAAAACTTCTTTTGTTACATCTTGAATACGCACCATTCTTGAAGCTGTTAACCCTTTGTTAGGCAACTCATCGGCTTTTGTTTTTGCCCAGAAACCATATTTTAAATAATCGTTTTTCAACGAAGAATGTGCTTGAATTTGCGAGTAACCACAATGGTGATTGGTTAACAACAATCCTTGATTAGAAACCAATTCGGCAGTGCAACCACCTCCAAAATGGATGATGGCATCTTTTAAACTCGATTTGTTGATGCTATAAATTTCTTCGGCTGTTAATTTCATTCCCATGGCTTGCATATCCAACTCAAAAGCGGTAATTACAGAAGGAATGAGCATGCCTTCCTCGGCAATAGAAAAATTTAAAATTGAAAAAGTAGTTGCGATAAATAATGCTATTTTTCTCATGTTTTTTTGATAAAGAATTTCAACAAAGTTAGAAAATTGTTTGTAAAGATTGAAGGAAGGTACTCCAAGCCTCGCTATATTTTATTATTTTAGCTTTTTAAAATAAAATAGTTTCAATGAAATTCATCGTTTTTTTAATTGTATTTGTTAGTGGAGTTGTGCCATTAAGTTTTTCACAGACAGCTCGTTATGAATTGAGAATGGAAAATCCTGCCAATCATTATTTTCAAGTAGATTTTTATTTAAAGGATTATAAATCCAAAGAAATTGAAGTTAAACTTCCTGTTTGGGCACCGGGTTCGTATTTGGTGCGTGAGTTTTCTAAAAACCTCAATCAAGTGCGTGCAACCGATGAAAATGGCAATCCACTGCAAGTAATTAAAAAAACAAAAAATGCGTGGATAATTAAACGCGAAAAAGCAAAAGAAGTAAAAGTGAGCTACGAAGTGTATGCATTTGAATTAACCGTTAGAACTAGCTTTCTAGATTTAACACATGGATTTGTAAGCGGAACAGGCGTTTTTATGTACACCGAAGAAACACGCAACAAACCAGGACAATTAAAAATCATTCCACATGCTTCATTTTCTAAAATTTCAACTGCTATGCCAGAAGTGGGAGAGGGTGTAGTAAACGATAGCAAGGCTAAAGAATATAGTTTTGAGAATTATGATGTTTTGGCTGATAGTCCAATAGAAATCGGTAATCAAGAAGAATTTACTTTTGATGCGGCAGGCGTAAAACACACCGTTGCAATGTATGGTTGGGGCAATTACGATATAGAAAAATTGAAAGTGGATATGGCTAAAATTGTCACTTCAACAACGGCAATTTTTGGAGAAAATCCCAATAAAAATTATACGTTTATCATTCACAATGTAACTGACGGACAAGGTGGATTGGAGCATTTAAACTCTACCACATTGTCGGTAAACCGCTACACCTATCAAGGCGATGATTATTTAGGGTTTTTATCTTTAGTTGCGCATGAATATTTTCATTTGTGGAATGTAAAACGTTTGCGTGCTTTTGAGTTAGGTCCATTTGATTACGACCGAGAAGTTTACACATCATTATTGTGGGTAATGGAAGGATTTACTTCCTATTACGATGAATTGATTTTGCTAAGAGCTGGATTTTACGATGCTAATCAATATTTGAATAAATTAAAAAGTGCATTGAATTATGTGGAAGGTACGCCTGGAAATAGTGTTCAACCCGTTGCACATGCCAGTTTTGATGCGTGGATAAAAGCCTATCGCCCCAATGAAAATAGTTCTAATACTACAATTTCTTACTATTCAAAAGGTGGTGTAATTGGTGCTTTGTTTGATGCAATGATTATTGATAAAACCAACGGAAGCAAATGTTTGGATCACTTTTTACAAACGCTTTATGCAAAATATTATAAGAAATTAGACAGAGGATTTACCGAAAAAGAATTACAGGATGAATTTTCAAATTTCTTAGGAAAGGACATGACTTCGTTTTTCAACGATCATATTTATGGTACAAAAACACCCGATTACGCTACAATTTTTAATGCAGTTGGTTTAAAAGTTGAGTATGATGGAAAAAAAGAAAATTCAATTGGCGCGCGCATTGCACAATCTGGAGCTAGTTTATACGTTAAGTCCATCAGAGCTGAATCAGGTGCCGAGAAATCGGGGTTGAGTGTTGGCGATGAAATTATTGGTTGCAACGGAATGCGCGTTAACCAAAGCGATTTTGAAAGCTTAGTGGCTCAATTGGAAGAAGGGAAGCATCTGAATTTGTTGATTTCGAGAGACAATGTTTTGATGGAAATCCAATTAAAACGCTCAATGTATGAACGTGCAAGCTACAAATTTTCAGCTGCAACGGATGAAAAAAATAATGCAAAAAGAGATTATTGGTTAAGAACAGAATAGTGCATTATGGCCATTGAGCACTTTATAAATATCCTAATTATTAACGATGACCAGAAGTTAACAGCTGGTTTAAAGGAGATTTTATCGGGCTCGGGCAACAATGTAATGGCAGTTAATGATTACAAAGAAGCTATCCCTATTCTTCAAAAGCGCGAAGTTGGGATTGTTTTAATCAATTTGGACAGTAAATCCTTTGTAGGGATGGAAATTTTGCAAGAATTGAAGAATGAAAGCATTACGCCCAATACCTATAAAATTCTGATTACCAAGAGCAACACATCAGCGGCCAAAATGGTGCGAGGATTGAACAGTGGAGCTGTCGATTTTATTTCTGCTCCTTTTAGCCCCAATTTAGTAAAAGCTAAAATTGAAGTGTACAAAATGTTGTTTTACAAAGACCAACGCATTGTGCAGTTACTTCAAAATATTTTCCTACGAATGTGTTAGAAGATTTTAATACCTATGGGAAATTTTCTCCTAAAAGAGTGGAAAACGGAGTGGTGTTGTTTACCGATTTTGTGGATTTTTCTCAATTGTCCGCAAAAATGGAACCAATACAATTGCTTCGTCAATTAGAAAAGTATTTTACCACTTTTGATGAAATCATAGCACGTTATCGACTTGAGAAAATCAAAACCATTGGAGATGCATACATGGCGTTGGCAGGTGTAACAGAAAATAAAGCAAACCCTGCAATTCGTGCTTGTTTGGCAGCTTTAGAAATACAACAATACATTGATTCAGAAGCAGAACTTTGTAAAGCACTAGGAAAAGATTATTGGCAGATTAGAATAGGTATTCACATGGGTCCGTTGGTTGCTGGTATAATCGGAAAAACAAAATTTTCCTTCGATGTCTGGGGGGATAGTGTTAATATTGCTTCTCGTGCAGAAAGAGCAAGTTTGCTGAGCGTATCACAATAACCGATGCTGTTTTCGAAAATGTTAATCGCTATTTTAACACAACAGAAAGAGGTGAAGTAGATATTCAAAAAAGAGGAGGAAGGGTAAAAATGTATTTCTTAGACGGTATTAATGAGAAATATTTGTTGGATAAACGCCGAAAAGTTGCCAATATCGAATTGAGGAATTTGTGCGATTTAACGCCACTCGACTTCTTTAACATGCGGGTAGATATTATCAATAAACTCAAAGCACTTTTACCCGAAGATTTGGGCTACCATGATGTGCAGCATACCTTAAACGTAGAAAAAGCAGCCATACGTTATGGTAAGCTGGAAGGATTGACTCACCTAGAAATGTTGTTGCTGCGCACCGCTGTTTTGTACCACGATGCCGGATTTATTCTGCAATACGATAACAATGAGGATTATGCCATTTTGTTAGCGAAAGAAACATTGCCAACTTTTGGTTATTCAGAAGAACAAATTACACTAATTTGTGGCATAATTAATGCGACAAAATCAACCGTTGAACCGCAAACCCTTTTGGAGAAAATAATGTGTGATGCCGACCACGATTATCTTGGTAGAGTAGATTATAGAGTTATTTCTTCACGTTTACGGAGTGAGTTAGAAGTGATGAGTAATCTTTATATGTCAGACGTAGAGTGGGTGGAATACCAATTGAAATATTTGACCAACAAACATCAATATTATACCGATACAGCTAATAATATTCGCAAAACGGTAAAAATATGCGAATACAAGAATTAAATAATTTACTTAAACAATTAAAACAATGAAAGTTTATACAAAAAGAGGTGACCAAGGAACAACGCAATTAATTGGTGGAACACGCGTTTTAAAAAGTTCATTAAGACTAGAATCTTATGGTACAGTGGACGAATTGAATTCTTACATGGGATTACTACGCGATTTAATACAAAATGAAGAACTAGAAGAACAAATTTTAGAAATTCAAGATCGTTTGTTTACCATTGGCTCGCATTTAGCATCAGACCCAAATCATTCGGTGATGAAATTACCAGAAATTACAACAGAGGATGTGGAATTGTTGGAAAAATGGATTGATAAACTATTTGAAGAATTTGAACCTTTGCGCATGTTTGTGTTGCCTGGCGGACACCCTGTTGTTTCTCATTGCCATATTGCACGTTGCGTATGCCGTAGAGCCGAACGTATTTGTGTCGATTTAAGCCAAACAGAAGAAGTAGAACCCATCATTATCAAATATTTAAACCGTTTGAGCGATTACATTTATACCTTGAGCAGAAAGCAAGCAAAAGACTTGAATGCAATCGAAAAACCGTGGGTAGCAAGAAAGTAATGTTATATTTATTATTAATTTAGTATGAAACTACTTAAAACATTTTCAGGATTTCTTTTAGTAATTATCCATTTTGGATTTACATTTTCTACAAAAGATGTAATTGATATTACCATCACCAATGTGCGTAACAATAACGGGAAAATACAACTGCAGGTGTATCGCGATCAAGCAACTTTTTCTAAGGAAACACCCTACAAAATATATTACGTCTCAAAAACAGATATGAAAAACAATACCCTCCACTATAAAATTAGTGATTTACCAGAGGGAACGTATGGTATTGCTATTTTGGACGATGAAAACAATAACAAAGAAATGGACTGGTCGTTTATCATGATGCCAAAAGAAGGTTTTGGTTTTTCAAATTATTACCATACTCCTTTGAGCAAGCCAAAATTTGAAAAGTTTAAGTTTTATTTAAACGGCACAGTTAACGTCTCAATTAAAGTAAGATACATGTAAATTGAACTTATCAACAGTTTAATCAAAGTGTTAATAAAACTTTCTTGTCGTTTTCTTGCAAGTAATTAAAAAAAATCTATTTTTGCCACTTTAATAAGCCAAAAAATAATTATAAAATATGTACTGGACTTTAGAATTAGCATCGTATTTAGAAGATGCACCATGGCCTGCCGCTAAGGATGAATTAATTGATTTTGCAATCCGCACAGGAGCACCTTTGGAAGTTGTAGAAAACTTGCAAGATTTAGAAGATGAAGGCGAAATTTACGAAAGTATCGAAGAAATTTGGCCTGATTATCCTTCAAAAGACGATTTTCTATTTAACGAAGACGAATATTAAATGCAATCCCTCCACAAGAGGGATTTTTTATAGCCATGAATTACCTCGGACACCTCTATTTTTCCAATAATGATTTGGACCTTATGCATGCCAATTTATTGGGCGATTTTGTAAAAGGTAAAGATTTGTCTGCTTTTTCACCTACCCAACAAAAAGGTATCATCTTGCACCGAAAAATTGACGACTTTATGGCAAAACATCCAGCGGTGAAAGCAATTTCTAAAACGTTATCACCCTCATTGCCCAAAGTTGCTCCCATTGCTCTAGATGTTTATTTTGATCATTTTTTAGCCTCGCACTGGAATAACTATCATGCCCAACAATTGATGATTTTTTAGCAGCGTTTTATGCACATCCACTCCATTCAAAAGAATATACCAACCAACAATTTCAAACCATGATTCAAAACATGAAAACCCACCAATGGATGAATCAATATGCCAATTTATATGCAGTGGATAGAGCCTGTTCTTTTTTAGCCACAAAATTGTCGTTTGCAAATCAATTGGGGCAAGGACGCACTGTGTTGGAGCAAAATTATACAGAAGTAGAACAAGCATTTTTTGCCTATATGCTTGATGCAAAAGTATATTTTGAACAAAAAGGGTGGGAGTAGATAAAAGGTGAAAAAAACATCCATTTCAATTTTGATTAATTTGGTTTAAAACACAAGCCAACCATTTCATTTCAAAAATATTGAGCCATGTACACATTATCACTACATATTTTTTATAAATTTAAAATAAACTGACTATTTTAGTAACTGAATAAGTTTTTAGCATCCATAATTATTACCTCAAAAGAAAAAAAGTATGGCAAAAGATAATTTATCATTCAATAATCAAAAAGCATTAATTCGTTCTTCTTCGGCTGAATACCTAACTTTTATTGCAGCTACAGGAGAAGGTGGTGTGGATGCCATTTATGCAGATGAAAATATTTGGCTTACTCAAAAAATGATGGGGACGCTTTACAATGTGAATGTAAGAACTGTTAATGAACATCTTCAAAAGATATTTAAAGACAATGAGTTAGAGGTTGAAGCAGTTGTCCGGAATTTCCGGATAACTGCTTCAGATAGTAAAAACTACAATACAAAACACTATAATTTGTCGGCTATTATTGCCGTAGGGTACAAAGTAAATTCGGAGCGAGCAGTACAATTTCGCAAATGGGCAACCCAAATCGTACAGGAGTTTACCATCAAAGGTTTTGCAATGGATGATGAACGCCTAAAAAATGAAGGCACTATTCTCGGTAAAAAATATTTTGAAGAACAACTTCAACGGATAAGAGAAATCCGCTTGAGCGAACGAAAGTTTTATCAAAAAATAACAGACATTTATGCAACGGCTATTGATTATGATGTAACTGCCCAAGCAACAAAACGTTTTTATGCTACTGTACAAAACAAGCTGCATTGGGCAATACACGGACAAACAGCTGCTGAAGTTATTGTAAACAGAGCCGACCATCAAAAAGAAAATATGGGATTGACTACTTGGAAAGATGCTCCAAAAGGAAAAATTCAAAAATTTGATGTGAGTGTGGCTAAAAATTATCTTTCTGAAAACGAAATGCAACAATTACAACGTTTAGTCTCAGCTTATTTAGATATTGCAGAAGATATGGCAAATCGGCATATTCCGATGACCATGGAAGATTGGGAAAATCGCTTAAATAAATTTATAGATGCCACTGATAGAGAAATATTGCAAAATGCAGGTAGTGTAACTGCAGAAATAGCTAAAGTCCATGCAGAAAGTGAATTTGAAAAATACAGAATTATTCAAGACCGATTATTTGAAAGTGATTTTGATAGAGAAATAAAACGAATTGGTGAAGGGAGTGATGAATGATGAATGATGAATGATGAATTGTGAATTACGAATTACGAATTACGATTTTGAATTTACGAATTGGGAATTATGAATTGTGAGTTGTTTCTCTTTGCGTTCATTGCGCCTACTTTGTGCTCATTGCGGTTACAATTAAATTGTGAATTGTGAATTGTGAATTGTGAATTGTTTCTCTTAGCGTTCATTGCGGTTTAAATAACTTAACCGCGGAGTTACGCCAAGAACGCGCAGAGTTCGCAGAGATAAACATTGCGACCTTTGCGTAACCCTTTGCGTTCATTGTGCCTACTTTGCGCTCATTGCGGTTACTATTAAATTGTGAATTACGAATACGATATGGACACGAAAAAAATAAAATTAAAAGTAGAGTAGCTGATACTTGGATTCACTATCAAATAATTTAGTCCTATTTATTGCTACAAATACCAACATTTTTTTAACTTTGACACTTTCCAAATGGAAAATAGCATTAATTTGATATGAAGACAGTACAATTTAGAGAAGCGTTGCGCGAAGCAATGTCGGAAGAAATGAGAAAAGACAGAAGCGTCTTTTTAATGGGTGAAGAAGTTGCTGAATACAACGGTGCATATAAAGTTTCACAAGGAATGTTGGATGAATTTGGTCCAGAACGCGTCATCGATACACCAATTGCAGAACTTGGTTTTGCAGCTATCGGTGTTGGTGCGTCAATGAACGGTTTGCGCCCAATTGTGGAGTTTATGACATGGAACTTTGCCATCCTCGCTGCCGACCAAATTATCAATAGTGCTGCAAAAATGTTGCAAATGTCGGGTGGTCAATACCATTGCCCAATTGTATTTAGAGGTGGTAACGGACAAGCTGGACAATTAGCTGCAACGCACTCTCAAAGCTTTGAGTCGTTTTATGCACACGTGCCAGGGTTGAAAGTAATTACACCTTCAACTCCTTATGATGCAAAAGGTTTGTTGAAATCAGCAATTCGCGATAACGACCCAGTTGTGTTCTTGGAATCAGAAAAAATGTATGGAGATAAAGGTGAAATTCCAGAAGGAGAATATCTTATTCCAATTGGTGTTGCAGATACAAAACGCAAAGGAACAGACGTTACCATTGTTTCATTTGGTAAAATTATCAAAGTAGCACATGCAGCTGCTGAAGAATTAGCAAAAGAAGGAATCGAAGTTGAGATCATCGACTTGCGCACCGTTCGCCCAATTGACTATGCAGCAGTTGTTGAATCCGTGAAAAAAACAAACCGTTGTGTTGTGGTGGAAGAATCATGGCCGTTGGCTTCTATTTCTTCTGAAATTGCATACCACTTGCAACGTTATGCTTTTGACTATTTGGATGCACCAGTATTGAGAGTTACACAATCAGATACACCATTCCCGTTTGCAACTTCGTTAATGGAAGAAGCATTGCCAAATGTGGAACGAATCATCAAAGCTGTAAAAACAGTATTGTATAGAAACTAACATTCAAGGAGGTGACTTTCACCTCCTTTTTCAATTAATTAACTACTGATGGTATTTAGCAGCATTTATTTCCTGCTTTATTTTCTTCCAATTGTATTGTTGGGATACCACTTTATTAATGATAAATACAGAAATCATTGGTTGTTGCTTGCCAGTATTTTTTTCTATGCTTGGGGAGCTCCACTATTTATTTTTGTTGTTTTAGCTACCATCATCGTTGATTTTTTTCTGGTTAATCAAATTTATCGTGCAACACAACACCATAAGAAAAAATGGCTGATTGCTTCTTTGTTGCTCAATTTAGGAATGTTGTCTTATTTCAAATATGCCAACTTTTTTGTTGAGAATGTAAACGCAATTTTAGAAAGCATAGGCTTTGCAACCGTTGATTGGACGGCTGTGGCATTGCCCATCGGGATTTCGTTTTATATTTTTCAATCCATTACCTACGCAATTGACGTTTACCGAGGAGTTAACCCTCCAGCCAAAGATCTTGGCCGCTACATGCTTTTTATCTTGTTGTTTCCCCAGTTGATTGCAGGTCCCATTGTTAAATACCACCAAATTGCCAATCAAATTGACGCAAGAAAAGAAACCTCCGACGATCGCCTGTTGGGGTTTTATCGTTTTTGCATCGGATTGGCTAAAAAAGTTTTGATTGCAAATACACTAGCGGTTTATGCTACTCAAATATTAGACGGACCAATTGCAGAATATTCCACACCAACAGTTTGGTTAGGAATTATTGCCTACACCTTTCAAATTTATTTTGATTTTGCAGGTTATTCCGACATGGCAATCGGCTTGGCACGCATATTTGGATTTCATTTTCCAGAAAACTTTAATTCACCCTACATTTCCAAAAGCATATCCGAATTTTGGCGCAGATGGCACATGACACTTGGTGCTTTTATGAAAGAATATTTATACATTCCGCTTGGAGGAAACAGAGTTGCAACCCAACAGCGTTTGTATTTCAACTTAGCTCTCGTGTTTCTATTGTCTGGTTTGTGGCACGGTGCATCGTGGAATTATGTGTTGTGGGGAGCCTTTCACGGATTGTTTTTGATTTTAGATCGCATGTTTTTATTGCGCATCTTGAATAAATTAGGAAGTGTATTTTCAATTGTGCTTACATTTTTTATCGTAACCGTTGGCTGGGCCATCTTTAGAATGGAAGATTTTGGTCAAATGCAATTAGTACTTTATAAAATGTTTAGTTTCGATTTCTCTGCCACCATTCAGTTAAGTGCTGAATATTGGTTGGTATTACTAATTGCAATTGGATTTTCAATTCTCACAGCTTTCAAATTCGGTAAAAACATTGAGCAAGCCGTTTATTTCCAAACTCAAGCAACTATTGGTCGCCATTTTGTTTTGTTTGGATTAGCACTACTATTATTTATTGCCAGTCTAGCATCCATCACCGCATCCGATTTTAATCCATTTATATATTTCCGATTCTAATGAATAAATACAGTGAACATATAAAAAATGGATTGTACATCGTTATATTGATGGTGTTGCTGTTGCCTCAATTACAATCAAAGTTCAAGTTGTTTTCCATCGCACCATTAAACGGTTCAGTCTGAAAAAAATAGAAAACCCATACATTTCAAAAGAAACCTGGTTAAAATGGAAATTATCAAGAACAGCAAGAAATTGCTGCCAAACGTAGTTATGGTTTCAATGAGGCTGATGGTATACGAATTTACAACCAGTGGAATTATACCATTTTTACGAAAACCAACACACAATGGGTTGAAATAGGCAAGGAGGGATACTTGTATGAAACCAATTACATCAAAGCGGCTTTGGGGATTGGATTTTATTGGAGAGGACAGTATTCAAATGCAAGTGGAGCGTTTAAAAGTAATTGCAGATACATTAAAAAAACACCAAACCGATCTGGTGGTTGTTTTAGCCCCAGGAAAAGGAAGTTTTTATCCCGATTATTTCCCAGCTCAATACAACGGTGTTCAACCAACAACTATCAATTTAGAAGTTTTTAAAAAATATTTTACTATAAATGGAATCAATTACATCGATGCCAACAGTTGGTTTATAGATTTAAAAAAGACAGTACACCAAAAACACAAGTTATATTCTAAAACAGGAATACATTGGAGTAAGTATGGAGAATACCTAATGGCTGATTCATTAATAAAATATTTAAAAGCTACAACTCAAAAACCATTTCCATCCATTCAATTAACTAAACTAGAATATTCAAACCAGTTAAGAGATACCGATAACGATGTATGGAAAGGATTGAACATTTATTCAACAATTGAAGATTTTAAAATGACCTATCCTCAATGGAAAGCTGTGCATGCGGAGTTAAATCGTGCAAAAACCTTGATAATTGGTGATAGTTATTATTTTGGATTATTTAAAGATGGTTTATCAACAAATTATTTGAATAATGGTGAGTTTTGGTATTACTGTAAAGAGGTTTATCAGAATGTAAACAAAACTTCACAACCATTAAATTTAGAAAGCATCAAAAAACAAGCATTAAAAAATGATGTCATTATTATAATGTGCACCGATGCAACTTTGCCACGATTTGGTTTTGGGTTTATAGAAAACTTTAAATAGTTTTAAAACGATTCTTTTTTTGTAAACCGTTGAAAATCTTTCATTTTTTTTCGCAAACTATTGTTTTGTAAAATATTTGTCATATATTTGCACCCCCTAAAGTGTATTTAGGGGAGAATTATATATTAATTAAATTTTAAAAATTAAGAGTATTTTATGCCAACTATTCAACAATTAGTTCGCAAGGGAAGAACAGCGGTAGCTAAGAAATCTAAGTCTGCTGCACTTGATTCATGTCCACAGCGTAAAGGAGTTTGTGTGAGAGTTTACACAACTACTCCAAAGAAGCCGAACTCAGCAATGCGTAAAGTTGCAAGGGTACGTTTGACTAATGGAAAAGAGGTCAATGCGTATATCGGTGGAGAAGGTCACAATTTGCAAGAGCACTCATTAGTGTTAGTAAGAGGAGGAAGGGTAAAAGATTTACCTGGAGTTCGTTATCACATCGTACGTGGTGCTGAAGACACTGCTGGTGTTGAAGGAAGAAAACAACGCCGTTCTAAATACGGTGCTAAGAGACCTAAACAAAAATAACATTTTAAGCTGTTAAGAAATGAGAAGAAGAAAAGCAAAAAAGATAGCCGTACTTCCTGATCCAATTTTTCAGGATGTTCAAGTTACAAAGTTTGTTAACAACTTGATGTATGACGGAAAGAAAAGCGTTGCATTCAAGATTTTTTATGATGCAATCGAATTAGTAGATAAAAAAGTAGAAGAAGCAACTGGATTGGATACATTTAAAAAAGCATTGGAAAATGTTGCGCCTCCTGTTGAGGTACGTTCTAGAAGAGTTGGTGGAGCTACTTTCCAAATTCCTACTCCAGTTCGTGAAACTAGAAAGCAATCGTTAGCTATGAAATGGTTGATTGGTTATGCTCGTAAACGTAACGAGAAAACAATGGCAGCTAAATTAGCTTCAGAAATCATCGCTGCATCTAAAGAAGAAGGTGCTGCTTACAAGAAAAAAGAAGATACATTAAGAATGGCTGAAGCAAATAAAGCATTCTCTCACTTTAGATTTTAATAACGATGGCAAGAGATCTTAAATATACAAGAAACATTGGTATTGCAGCACACATTGATGCTGGTAAAACAACTACAACAGAGCGTATTTTGTATTACTCTGGAGTAAACCATAAAATTGGTGAAACACACGAAGGTGGTGCTACAACTGACTGGATGGCGCAAGAGCAAGAAAGAGGTATTACTATTACTTCTGCAGCAGTTACAGTTCCATGGAAATACAACGGAAATACATACCAAATTAACGTAATTGACACTCCGGGACACGTTGACTTTACAGTTGAGGTGAATCGTTCATTACGTGTATTGGATGGTTTAGTATTCTTATTTTCTGCAGTTGATGGTGTTGAGCCTCAATCAGAAACCAACTGGCGTTTGGCAAACAACTATAACGTACCTCGTTTAGGTTTCGTTAATAAAATGGACCGTCAAGGTGCAGATTTCTTAAACGTTTGTCGTCAAGTTAAAGATATGTTAGGAAGTAACTCTTTACCATTACAGTTGCCAATCGGTGCTGAAGATGATTTCAAAGGAGTTGTTGACTTAATTAACTTCCGTGGTATTGTTTGGAATGAAGCAGATAAAGGTATGACTTTCACAGAAGTTGAAATTCCTGCTGATATCTTAGACGAAGCTACTCAAATGCGTGAGCACTTATTGGAGCAAGTTGCTGAGTTCGATGATACATTAATGGAAAAATATTTTGAAGATCCAAATTCAATTACTGAAGAAGAAGTATTGACAGCATTACGTCAAGCTGTAATTTCAGGTAAAGTAGTTCCAATGATGTGTGGTTCATCTTTCAAAAATAAAGGTGTACAAGCAATGTTGGATATGGTAATGGCATTGTTGCCTTCTCCATTGGATCAAGAAGCAATTGAAGGAACAGATCCTAAAACAGGAGATGTTATTTCTCGTAAACCTTCTTTTGACGAACCTTTCTGTGGTTTAGCATTTAAAATTGCAACAGACCCTTATGTAGGTCGTTTGTGTTTCGTTAGAGCTTATTCAGGTAAATTGCCAGCAGGTTCTTATATTTACAACCCACGTACAAACGCAAAAGAGCGTATTTCTCGTATCTTCCAAATGCACGCTAACAAACAAAATCAAATTGATGAGTTAGGTGCTGGTGATATCGGTGCGGTTGTAGGATTTAAAGATATCCGTACAGGAGACACTTTATGTGCTGAAGGTCACGGAATTATCTTGGAATCTATGGACTTCCCAGATCCAGTAATCGGTATTGCAATCGAGCCTAAAACACAAGCTGATACAGATAAATTATCAATTGGATTGAATAAATTGGCTGAAGAGGATCCAACTTTCCAAGTTCATACAGATGAAGATACAGGACAAACTGTAATTTCAGGTATGGGTGAGTTGCACTTAGATATCATCATCGACCGTTTGAAACGTGAGTTTAAAGTAGAAGTTAATCAAGGTGCTCCTCAAGTTAGCTACCGTGAGGCAATTACAGCTTCTGTTGATCACCGTGAAGTGTATAAAAAACAATCAGGTGGACGTGGTAAATTTGCTGATATCGTTGTTAAAATCTCTCCTCAAGACGATCAAGAAAAAACAGGATTGGAATTCATTAACTCTATCAAAGGTGGTAACATTCCAAAAGAATTTATCCCTTCTGTAGAAAAAGGATTCAAAGAATCAATGAAAAATGGTGTATTAGCTGGATTCTTGGTTGAAGCAATGAAAGTAGAATTGGTGGATGGTTCATTCCACGCTGTCGATTCAGATTCATTGTCTTTCGAATTAGCGGCTAAAATGGCATACCGTGAAGCATTGAAAAAATGTCGTCCAATCTTGTTAGAGCCTATCATGAAAATTGAAGTGGTTACTCCAGAAGAAAACATGGGTGATATCGTAGGTGACTTGAACCGTCGTCGCGCTGTTGTTCGTGGTATGGATGATAGAAATGGAGCAAAAGTTGTAAAAGCAGACGTTCCATTATCTGAAATGTTTGGTTACGTAACTCAATTACGTACATTGTCTTCTGGTCGTGCAACATCATCAATGGAATTCTCTCACTATGCAGAAGCTCCAAGAAATGTTGCTGAAGAAGTAATCGCAAAAGTTAACGGAAAAGTAAAAGCATAATACAATAGTATAATGAGCCAAAAAATTAGAATTAAATTAAAATCATACGATCACAATTTAGTTGATAAATCAGCTGAGAAAATCGTAAAAACGGTAAAGGCTACTGGAGCAGTTGTTAGCGGTCCAATTCCATTACCAACACATAAACGTATATACACTGTATTGCGTTCTCCACACGTAAACAAAAAAGCGCGTGAACAATTTGAATTAAGTTCATACAAGCGTTTGTTGGATATCTACAGTTCTTCTTCAAAAACTGTTGATGCTTTAATGCGTTTGGAGTTGCCTAGCGGTGTTGATGTTGAAATTAAAGTTTAATTATAAATAAATAAAGTAAGATGCCAGGAATAATTGGTAGAAAAATCGGAATGACTAGCATTTATAGTGCTGAGGGTAAAGCATTACCATGCACAGTAATTGAAGCTGGTCCTTGTGTTGTAACTCAAGTGAAAACACAAGACAGAGATGGTTACGATGCCGTTCAATTAGGATTTGGAACTCGTAAAGAGAAAAACACACCAAATGCCTTGAAAGGTCACTTTAAAAAAGCAAATACTGAGCCTAAAGCGAAGTTAGCTGAATTTAAAGGTTTCGATAACTTGAACTTAGGAGATGTTGTAACAGCAGAAATCTTCGAAGAAGGAGAATTTGTTGATGTTACTGGAACTTCTAAAGGTAAAGGTTTCCAAGGGGTTGTAAAACGTCATGGATTTGGAGGAGTTGGACAAACAACTCATGGTCAGCACAACAGATTGCGTGCACCGGGTTCAATCGGAGCGGCTTCTTATCCTGCGAAAGTATTCAAAGGAATGAGAATGGCTGGTCAAATGGGAAATACTCGTGTGACAACAGACAACTTGGAAGTGTTAAAAGTATTAACTGATAAAAACTTATTAGTTGTTAAAGGTTCAGTACCTGGAGCTAATGGTTCAATCGTAATTATTCAGAAATAATGGAAGTAAAAGTAATTGATACAACTGGTAAAGCTACTTCGAAAACAGTTAGTTTATCTGAAGAAGTTTTTGGAATTGAGCCAAATGATCATGCAATCTATTTAGATGTTAAACAACACTTGGCTAATCGTCGTCAAGGTACGCACAAATCTAAAGAAAGAGCTGAAATCGCAGGTTCTACTAAGAAGATTAAAAAACAAAAAGGTACAGGTGGTGCACGTGCAGGTAGCATCAAATCTGGTACTAGAGTAGGTGGTGGTCGTATGTTTGGACCAAAACCAAGAAATTATCACTTTAAATTAAACGTTAAATTAAAACGTTTAGCTCGTAAATCTGCTTTTGCATACAAAGCACAACAAGATTCATTAATCGTTATTGATGATGTGAACTTTAACAATGCAAAAACAAAAGATTTTACAGCATTATTAAACGGTTTAAACTTGAACGATCAAAAAGTATTGTTCATTTTAGGAAGTGATAATGAGAATGTTTACAAATCTTCTCGTAACCTTAGAAAAGTTAAAGTTGTAACAGCTGATTCATTCAATACATACGATGTATTAAATGCTAAAAAAGTTGTTTTGGCAACAAGTTCAATAGAAGCAATCGAAAAGATTCTAAATTGATTTAAAGATGAAGACAGTTATTAAAAAGCCAATTATTACAGAAAAGGCAACAGGACAAAGCGAAAAACAAAACCGTTTTTCATTTGTTGTTGACAGAGAGGCAAATAAATTGGAAATTAAAAGTGCTATCGAGAAATTGTATGGAGTTCAAGTAACAGGAGTACATACAATGAATTATGGTGGTGGTAAATCCTCTGTTAAGTACACTAACAAAGGTATCGTTGAGCAACGCAGCAAACAATGGAAAAAAGCTGTTGTAACTGTTGCAGATGGAGAAACGATTGATTTATTTAGTAATTTATAAGAAGTAAAACGAAATGAGTCTTAAAAAATTTAAGCCTACAACTCCAGGGCAAAGACACAAAGTCAACAGTGATTACTCTGAAGTAACAGCTGCAAAGCCAGAAAAGTCTTTGGTAGTTGGAAAGAGTAAAACTGGTGGACGTAATCATGACGGTAAAATGACAATGCGCTACATTGGTGGTGGTCACAAACAAAAATACCGTATCATTGATTTTAAAAGAAGTAAACAAGGTATTCCTGCAACGGTTAAATCTATTGAATACGATCCAAACCGCACAGCACGTATTGCCTTATTGTATTACGCTGACGGTGAAAAGTCGTATATTATTGCTCCAGAAGGATTGAAAGTAGGTGATACTGTAATGTCTGGTAAAGGAGCTACACCTAATGTAGGAAATGCTTTGTTTTTAAGTGATATTCCATTAGGTACTGTAATTCATAACATTGAATTAACACCTGGTAAAGGTGGTGCTATCGCTCGTGGAGCTGGTGCATACGCTCAATTGAACGCTCGTGATGGTCGTTATGCAATCGTTAAAATGCCTTCTGGTGAAACTAGATTGATTTTAACAACTTGTTTGGCAACTATTGGTTCTGTTTCTAACTCTGAACACAGCTTAGTTGTTTCAGGTAAAGCAGGTAGAAAACGTTGGTTAGGTCGTCGTCCACGTGTACGTGGTGTAGTTATGAACCCAGTAGATCACCCAATGGGTGGTGGTGAAGGTCGTAACGCAGGACAACACCCACGCTCACGTAAAGGTACTCCAGCTAAAGGATACAAAACTCGTGCGCCTAAGAAATATTCAGATAAGTTGATCATCGAAAGAAGAAAAAATAAGTAAGGTATGAGTCGTTCGTTGAAAAAACCACCGTTTGTTCATTATAAATTAATGATGAGAGTGGACGATGCACAAGCATCAGGAAAGAAAGATGTTATCAAAACTTGGTCAAGAGCAAGTACAATTACTCCTGATTTTGTTGGATTAACATTCGCTGTACACAATGGAAACAAATTCATTCCAGTTTTCGTAACTGAGAACATGGTTGGACATAAGTTAGGTGAGTTTTCACCAACTCGTAGTTTCCGTGGCCACGGGGGAAATAAAAAAGATAAGAAAAGATAGTATTAATAAGTTATTAGCAAATTATGGGTGCTAGAAAACAATTAAGAGCAAAGCAAATTAAAGAAGAGAAGGCGTCAACTGCATTCGCACGTTTGAACGATTCTCCGATTGCTCCAAGAAAGATGAGATTAGTTGCAGATCTTGTAAGGGGAGTAGAAGTAAATAAGGCTCTAAATATTTTGCAACACAATCCTAAGGCTGCGTCTGTTAGCTTAGAGAAACTTTTACGTTCAGCAATTGCCAATTGGGAGCAAAAAAATGAAGGTAAAACGATTGAGGACGAAAAATTAGTAGTTCGCTCTATTCAAGTAGATGGTGGTGCAATGATGAAAAGAATTCAAGCTGCTCCACAAGGACGTGCACATAGAATTAGAAAAAGATCAAACCATGTTACCATTATCGTTGATGGTGTTAAATAATTTTTGAAATGGGACAAAAAACAAATCCAATAGGTAATAGATTAGGTTTCATCCATGGATGGGAATCTAACTGGTATGGTGGTGATAACTACAAAGATAAGTTAGTTGAAGATGACAAGATTAGAAAATATCTTCTTGCTCGTCTTTCAAGAGCTTCTATCGCTAAGATTATCATCGAACGTACCTTGAAACTTGTCACAGTTACAATTAACACTGCAAGACCAGGTGTCATCATCGGTAAAGGTGGGCAAGAGGTTGACAAGTTAAAAGAAGAGTTAAAAAAGATAACTAAAAAAGAAATCCAAATCAACATCTTTGAAGTAAAAAGACCAGAATTGGATGCTCGTTTAGTTGCAGATGGTATTGCTCGTCAATTAGAAGCGAGAATTTCTTTCAGAAGAGCAATTAAAATGGCTATCGCGAGTACAATGCGCATGGGAGCAGAAGGAATCAAAGTTAAGATTTCTGGACGTTTGAATGGTGCAGAGATGGCTCGTTCAGAGATGTACAAAGATGGACGTACTCCGTTACATACGTTCAGAGCTGACATCGATTATGCAATTTCTGAAGCTCACACGACTTATGGTCGCTTAGGTATCAAAGTATGGATATGTAAGGGTGAAGTATTCGGAAAACGTGATTTATCACCAAATGTTGGTCAAGCACAATCTTCTGGGAAACCAGGAATTGGTGGTGCTAAGAAGAAATTCGCAGCAGGTGGTGCTAAGAAAAGAAAAAAGTAATAAAACAGTAAAGTTTTAGAAAAATGTTACAGCCAAAAAGAACCAAATTTAGAAAAGCGCAAAAAGGAAGAAACCGCGGTATGGCCCACAGAGGTAGTACAATTGCTTTCGGATCATTTGCATTAAAAACTTTGGAGCCAGCGTGGATTACTTCACGCCAAATCGAAGCTGCTCGTATCGCGCTTAACCGTTACATGAAGCGTGAAGGAAAAGTATGGATTCGTATATTCCCAGATAAACCAGTTACGTCTAAGCCAGCTGAAGTACGTATGGGTAAAGGGAAAGGTGCTCCAAGTCACTGGGTTGCAGTTATTAAACCCGGATGTATTATTTTTGAAGCGGACGGTGCTCTTACGAAATAGCAAAAGAAGCTATGCGTTTGGTATCTCAAAACTTCCCAGTAAAATGTAAGTTTATCGTTCGTAATGATTTTGTAATTCCAGAAAATTAGCCTTTAATATGAAACAGCAAGAAATCACAAAGTTATCTTTAGATGAAGTGAAAAGCCGTATAGAAGGCTTAGTCGGGCAATTAGCAAAAATCAAAGTAAATCATAAGGTAACTCCGTTAGAAAACCCTAGTCAAATTCGCAAGATGAGAAGAGAGGTAGCTCAATTAAACACTGAGTTAACAAAACGTGAGAAACAAGCATAATAGCTTGTAAATTTTAAAAAGATTGAAATGGAAGAGCGTAATTTAAGAAAAGAACGTGTTGGTGTTGTAACTAGCGACAAAATGGACAAATCTATTGTTGTTGCAGTTGAAAGAAAAGTAAAACACCCAAAGTATGGTAAGTTTGTTAAAAAAACTACTAAATTTGTAGCCCATGATGAGAAAAATGAATCCAATATTGGAGATACAGTTCGCATTATGGAAACAAGACCTTTGTCAAAAACAAAGAATTGGAGATTAGTAGAAGTAGTTGAACGAGCTAAATAATTTTTAGTAATGATACAAAGTGAATCAAGACTTACAGTAGCAGACAACTCAGGAGCAAAAGAAGTATTGTGTATCCGTGTTTTAGGAGGTACAAGACGTCGTTATGCTTCAGTTGGAGACAAAATCGTTGTTGCTGTTAAGAGTGCAGCGCCCTCTGGTGCCGTTAAAAAAGGTGCGGTAGCTAAGGCAGTAATTGTAAGAACAAAAAAAGAAATTCGTCGTGTTGACGGTTCTTACATTCGTTTCGATGATAACGCTTGCGTTATCTTGAATCAGGCGGGGGACATGAGAGGAACCCGTATTTTTGGACCAGTTGCTCGTGAGCTTCGTGAGAGAGATTATATGAAAATCGTTTCACTTGCTCCTGAGGTACTTTAATAAATTGTAGAAGTTATGCAACAGAAGTTACATATTAAAGTGGGTGATACTGTTAAGGTTATTAGCGGTACGTCACGTGGTCGTGAAGGAAAAATCCTTTCGATTGATAGAAACAAAAGTCGTGCAATTGTTGAAGGTTTAAACATTGTTAAAAAACATGCTAAACCAAGTGCACAAGATCCTCAAGGTGGAATTGTAGAAATGGAAGCAGGTATACACATCTCTAACCTTATGGTTGTTCAAAACGGTCAAGCTACTAAAGTTGGTCGTAAATTGAACAAAGATGGAAAATTAGTACGTTATTCAAAAAAGTCAGGGGAGGAGATTAAGTAATATGAGCTATACACCAAGACTTAAGGAAAAGTATAAAGCAGAAATCGTTGCTGCTTTAACTGAAAAATTTGGGTACAAAACAACTATGCGTGTACCTAAATTATCTAAGATTGTTATCAATCAAGGATTAGGAGCTGCTGTAGCAGACAAGAAAATTGTTGAAACTGCTGTTGAAGAATTGTCAAGAATTACTGGACAAAAAGCAGTTGCAACTATTTCTAAGAAGGATATTTCTAACTTTAAATTGAGAAAAGGAATGCCTGTTGGAGCAATGGTTACATTAAGAGGTGATAACATGTATGACTTCTTAGACCGTTTGATTTCAGTGTCAATTCCAAGAACTCGTGACTTTAGAGGGATTTCAGCTACTGGTTTTGATGGTAGAGGAAACTTCAACTATGGAGTTAAAGAACATATCATTTTCCCTGAAATTGATATCGATAAAGTTAATCGCATATTAGGAATGGATATTACGTTCGTTACAACTGCTCAAACAGATGAAGAAGGTAAAGCATTATTAGATGCATTTGGTTTTCCATTTATAAAAAAATAACAGATGGCAAAAGAATCAATGAAAGCGCGTGAGCGCAAAAGAGAAAAACTTCACGCTCGTTATGCGAAAAAACGTGAAGAATTAGTAAAAGTTCTTAAATCTAGCGACCAATCTGACGAGGTTGTAAATGCAAAATGGGATGCTATGATGGCATTGCAAAAATTGCCTGCAAACTCTGCAAAAATCAGACAACACAATCGTTGTGGGTTAACTGGTAGACCAAGAGGATACATGCGCCAATTTGGAATTTCACGTGTTACTTTCCGTGAAATGGCATTAGCCGGAAAAATTCCTGGTGTGAAAAAAGCTAGTTGGTAAAAATATTTTATTATATTTGCACCCCAATTAAGTAGTATTAACTGACTAAAGGTTTGGAAAGCATTGAAAATCAATGCTTTCCAAAAACCATAGTCGAATTTTTAATTTATATGAATACAGATCCAATAGCAGATTTTTTGACGCGTATCAGAAACGCTAGTTCTGCTGGTTTAAAAACCGTTAGTATTCCTGCATCTAACACAAAGAAAGCGATTACGCATATTCTTTTTGATCAAGGATACATCACTAATTACAAATTTGAAGATGATTCAAAACAAGGAATTATTACAATTGCCTTGAAATACAATCCTTCAACAAGAATCCCAGCTATTACTAAAATTCAACGAGCTTCTCGTCCAGGTTTGCGTAAATATGCAGGTTCACAAGAAATTCCTAGTGTGAAAAATGGATTAGGAATCGCTGTAGTTTCAACTTCTAAAGGAGTTATTACAGATAAAGAAGCAAAAAAATTAAACGTAGGTGGTGAAGTACTTTGCTACGTGTATTAATCTTTAACAAATAACAGAATGTCAAGGATAGGTAAATCCCCAGTAAACATCCCGAGTGGAGTAGATGTAAAGTTTGACGGTAATGTGATTACTGTTAAAGGTTCCAAAGGTGAATTGAATCAAGTTATCGATACAGATAGCGTGACTCTTTCTATCGAAGACGGAACAATAACTTTCAGCCGCGCAACTGACGCACCTTCTCATAGAGCTAAACATGGTTTATACCGTGCTTTGGTTTTTAATATGATTGTAGGCGTATCGGAAGGGTACAAATCGGAGTTAGAAATTGTAGGAGTTGGTTTCCGTGCTACTGCAACTGGTCAACAGTTGGAATTAGCTTTAGGATTCTCTCACCCTTATGTTATCGAACTTCCGAAAGAAATTAAAGTATCAGCAGATACCCAAAAAGGAAAGGCACCAGTTGTGACTTTAGAGTCACACGACAAACAACTTTTGGGTCAAGCCGTTGCTAAGATTCGTTCCCTTCGTAAGCCAGAACCATACAAAGGTAAAGGTATCAGATTTGTAGGTGAAGATATTAGAAGAAAGGCAGGAAAATCTGCAGGTAAAAAATAAATTTTGAAATATGGCATTTAGTAAATTAAATAGAAGAGCTAGAATCAAGAGAAGCATCAGAAAGAAAATTTCTGGAACTTCAATGGTGCCTAGATTATCAGTTTTTCGTAGTAACAAGCAAATTTATGCTCAAGTTATTGATGATACAAACGGAAAAACATTGGCTTCGGCATCATCTTTTAACAATAAGGCAGTAGCAAAGTTGAATAAAACTGAACAAGCGGCTGTTGTTGGTAGAGAAGTTGCTGAAAAAGCAATTAAGGCAGGAGTTCAAAGCGTAGTTTTTGATCGTAATGGATATTTGTATCACGGTAGAGTTAAATCATTAGCTAACTCAGCAAGAGAAGGCGGTTTAAAATTTTAATTATGGCAGCACAGACAATGAACAGAGTAAAATCTTCGGATATTGAATTGAAAGATCGTTTAGTAGCCGTAAACCGCGTAACGAAAGTAACAAAAGGAGGTAGAACATTCTCTTTTTCTGCAATTGTTGTTGTTGGTGATGAAAATGGTGTAGTTGGACACGGTTTAGGAAAAGCTAAAGAAGTAACTGAAGCTATCACTAAAGCAATCGACGATGCTAAGAAAAATCTAATCAAAGTTCCTGTATTGAAAGGAACAATTCCTCACCCTCAAAAAGGGAAGTTTAGTGGAGCACGTGTATTAATCAAACCAGCTTCTGCCGGTACTGGAGTTATTGCAGGTGGTGCAATGCGTGCAGTATTAGAAAGTGTTGGTATTCACAATGTATTAGCTAAATCTCAAGGTTCTTCTAATCCGCACAACGTTGTTAAAGCAACTTTTGATGCCTTAGGTGGATTAAGAGACGCAGTTACTGTTGCTAAGCAACGTGGAATTACGTTGGATAAAGTATTTAATGGTTAATAAATAGACAAAAACATGGCTACAATAAAAATTAAGCAAGTAAGAAGCGCTATTAAAAGACCAGCAGTACAAAAAGCTACGGTAAAAGCGTTAGGATTTAAGAAGTTGAACCAAGTTCTTGAAAAAGAAGCAACTCCTCAAATCATGGGAATGATTAGAAAAGTACAACACTTAGTAGAAGTTGTTGAATAATTTAAATAAAATTGATTTAACATGAGCAATTTACATAATTTGACTCCTGCTAAAGGATCTGTAAGCAGCAGAAGAAGAATCGCAAGAGGACAAGGTTCTGGATACGGAGGTACTGCTACACGTGGTCACAAAGGAGCGAAGTCAAGATCTGGATACAGCAAGAAAATTGGTTTTGAAGGAGGTCAGATGCCACTTCAAAGACGAGTACCTAAATTTGGTTTCAAAAATATCAACCGTGTTGAATATAAAGCTATTAATTTAGATTTAATTCAAGCGTTGGTTGAACGTAAAAACGTTACTGAAATTTCTGTTGAAGTTTTACGTGAAAACGGTTTGATTTCAAATAACGATTTAGTTAAAATCTTGGGTAGAGGAGAGTTAACAGCTAAGATCAATATCACAGCACATAAGTTTTCTGCTTCAGCAAAAGAAGCTATTGAAAAAAATGGCGGTGTTTGTTCTGAAATTTAACTAACTTTACACTTTTTTATATGAAACGTTTAATACAGGATTTAAAAAATATTTGGAAAGTTGAAGAGTTAAGAAAGAGAATTATCTTAACTCTTTCTCTAATTCTTGTTTATAGAATTGGGTCGTTTATCATCATTCCAGGTGTTAATTATACTGCTTTAGCTCAAGCTAATCAGGCAGTGTCTGCAAATGTATTAGAGGATTTGTTGTCAATGTTTTCAGGAGGTGGTTTCTCAAATGCTTCAATTATGGCTTTGGGAATTATGCCTTATATTAGTGCTTCTATCATTATGCAATTATTAGGTATGGCTGTTCCGGCTGTACAAAAAATGCAAAATGAAGGAGAGTCTGGTAGAAAACAAATCAACAACTACACACGAATACTAACTATTATCATCTGTGCATTACAAGCACCTAGTTATTTAGCATTATATGTTAGAAGCAAAGGGGCAATGCCAGCTGATGAATCTACATTTTGGTGGACACAAACAATTTTAGTACTAATTGCTGGTTCTATGTTTGCTGTTTGGTTGGGTGAAAGAATTACTGAAAAAGGAATTGGTAATGGTATATCATTATTAATTACTGTAGGTATTTTAGCTCGCCTACCACAAGCATTCATGTCTGAAATTGGTATTAACAGTGGTAACCTTATTAAAATAATTTTGGAAATAATGGTTTTCATGGTTATTGTTATGGCTACTGTGTTTATCGTACAAGGTGTTCGTAAAATTCCACTAAATACAGCTAAAAAGATTGTTGGAATGCGTGAATTAGATGATGCGCAAGGTGCTAGAAACTATTTACCAATTAAGGTGAATGCATCTGGTGTAATGCCTATTATCTTTGCTCAAGCAATTGTAACAATCCCAATGATGTTGTTTGCAACAAATTCTGAAACACCAAGCAGACTTCAAGTTGAAATGAGTAACCCTTATGGTTTTTGGTACAATACCCTTTTGGCCGTATTAATCATTGTATTTACTTATTTCTATACTGCAATTATGATTAACCCTAAAAAAATTGCAGATGATTTGAAGAAAAGTGGAGGATTTATCCCAGGTGTTAAACCAGGTGAAGATACTGCAAACTATGTTGATGATTTAGTATCGAGAATTACATTACCAGGTTCTTTATTTTTAGCATTGATTGCAATTATTCCTGCAATAGCATATATTGCTGGTGTTAACGGTCAATTTGCGATGTTCTTTGGTGGTACTTCTTTACTAATTATGGTAGGAGTAGTTTTAGATACTTTGCAACAAATTGAGTCTTATTTATTAAACCGTCACATGGATAGTTTAATGGATGGAACAAAGACTAAAGGTAGAAGATCAGCTAACGAAATTTCAGCATATTAGTTGTATGGCAAAGCAAACATCAATAGAACAAGATGGAACAATTATCGAGGCATTGTCTAATGCAATGTTTCGTGTTGAGTTAGAAAATGGGCACGTAATTACAGCTCATATCTCTGGGAAAATGAGAATGTTTTACATTAAAATTTTACCAGGTGATAGAGTAAAAGTTGAAATGTCTCCTTATGACTTATCAAAAGGTAGAATTTCATTTAGATATAAATAATTAAGAAGCTCAATAATATTTAAAGTAAAAGAAAATGAAAGTAAGAGCATCAGTTAAAAAACGTACTGCAGATTGCAAAATCGTTAAGAGAAAAGGTAGAGTTTATGTGATTAATAAAAAGAATCCAAAACTTAAACAAAGACAAGGTTAATAAATAGAATTATGGCACGTATTGCAGGTATAGATTTACCAAAAAACAAAAGAGGTGTAATTGGATTAACATACATCTTTGGTATCGGAAGAAGCACAGCTTCTAAAATTTTAAAGGACAATAACATTGATGAAAACATCAAAGTTAATGATTGGAACGATGATCAAATTGGTTTGATTCGTGAAGCTATAAACACTATTAAAGTGGAAGGTGCTTTGCGTTCTGAAATTCAATTGAACATCAAACGTATGATGGATATCGGATGTAACAGAGGTATTCGTCACCGTGCTGGTCTTCCTTTAAGAGGTCAAAGAACAAAAAATAACTCTCGTACTCGTAAGGGTAGAAGAAAAACAGTTGCTAACAAGAAAAAATAATCGTTATTGATTCTTGAATAGTATAGTAGATTATTGAAAATTAAGAGCTAATAAAAATGGCAAAATCAAATCAAAAAAAGAAGAAGAACGTTAAAGTTGATGCATCGGGTGAAGCGCATGTATTTGCTTCCTTCAACAATGTAATTGTCTCTTTAACTAACGGAGCTGGTCAAGTTATTTCTTGGTCATCATCTGGTAAAATGGGCTTCAGAGGATCTAAAAAGAACACTCCTTATGCTGCTTTAGTTGCTGCCGAAGATGCTGCAAAAGAAGCACACGACTTCGGTTTACGTCGCGTGAAAGCATATGTTAAAGGGCCAGGTGCTGGACGTGAATCTGCAATTCGTGCAATTCACAATGCAGGTATCGAAGTTACAGAAATCATTGATGTAACCCCAATCCCTCACAATGGTTGTCGTCCTCCAAAAAGACGTCGAGTTTAGTAGTAATTAATAACAGAAAAGAAAGCAACTGTCGAAGGAAAGCCTTAATTCACAGTTCTTTTCTAAAAAACAAATAGTAATGGCAAGATACACAGGACCAAAAACAAAGATCGCACGTCGTTTCCGTGATCCTATCTTCGGAGCTGATAAAGCTTTGGATAAAAGACCATACGGACCAGGTCAACATGGACCAGCAAAACGTCGCGGTGGAAAACAATCTGAATACGCAATTCAGTTGGCAGAAAAACAAAAAGCAAAATACACTTACGGTATTTTAGAGCGTCAATTTGAGAACTTATACAAAAAAGCAAATGCTCACCCAGGAATTACTGGTGAAGTTTTGTTACAAATGTGTGAAACTCGTTTAGACAATACTGTTTACCGTTTAGGAATTGCTCCTACAAGAAGTGGTGCTCGTCAATTAGTATCGCATAAACACATCACAGTGAATGGAGAAATTGTAAATATTCCTTCATACCAATTAAAAGCTGGTGATGTTGTTGGTGTTAGAGAAAAATCTAAATCTTTAGAAGCTATTACTAGCTCTTTAACATCAAACAGTAGAAAATACGATTGGTTGGATTGGGATGCAGCGTCTAAAACAGGAAAAATGATTTCTGTTCCAGCACGTGAAATGATTCCTGAAAACATTAAAGAACAATTGATCGTCGAATTGTATTCTAAATAATAAAATAAATTAACACATTGTGTTGGAGCCAAAGGGTTGAGTGAACTCTTCATTCACTCAACCGCGCAACTCCAAGGCAATTAAAACGAAGAAAAAATGGCAATTTTAGATTTTCAAAAACCTGACAAGGTTATTATGATTCAATCTGATGAGCAACAAGGACAATTTGAATTGCGTCCATTGGAGCCAGGATACGGAATCACAGTAGGTAACGCACTACGTCGTATTTTACTTTCTTCTTTAGAAGGTTTTGCGATTTCATCAATCAAGATTAAAGGTGCAGATCATGAATTTACATCAATCAAAGGTGTTGTTGAAGATGTTACCGAAATAATTTTGAACTTAAAACAAGTTCGTTTCAAACAACAAATCGAAGGAACAGACAATGAAGTTGTAACAGTATCTATCTCTGGTCAAGATCAATTGACTGCTGGTGATATTGGTAAATTTACTTCTGCATTCCAAGTTTTGAACCCAGATTTAGTTATTTGTAACTTAAACAAATCTGTTAAGTTAGAAATCGAATTGTCGATTATCAAAGGTAGAGGTTACGTTCCGGCTGAAGAAAACAAAATCAGTGGTGCTCCTTTTGGAACCATTTTTATTGATTCTATCTTTACGCCAATTAAAAACGTTAAATACGCTATCGAAAACTATCGTGTTGAGCAAAAAACAGATTATGAAAAATTAGTTTTTGATATCATCACTGATGGTTCAATTCATCCAAAAGAAGCTTTGAAAGAAGCTGCTAAAATTTTAATTCACCATTTCTTGTTGTTCTCAGATGAAAGAATTACGTTGGATAGCGAAATTAAATCTGAAACAGAAGAATTTGATGAAACTTCATTGCACATGCGCCAATTGTTAAAATCTAAATTGGTAGATATGGACTTGTCTGTTCGTGCATTGAACTGCTTGAAAGCTGCTGATGTTGAAACTTTAGGTGACTTGGTTACTTACAATAAAAATGATTTATTGAAGTTCCGTAACTTCGGTAAGAAATCTCTTACTGAGTTGGAAGACTTAGTTGACAACAAAGGTTTGACTTTTGGGATGAATGTTTCTAAATACAAATTAGATAAAGACTAGTATCGCAAATAAAATAATGTTAAATAGCGTAATAGGTGGTAAGGAAACGCGATACTAAAAATTCTTACTAACCGTTACTTACGAAATTAAATTAAAATGAGACACGGAAAAAAAATCAATCATTTAGGAAGAACTGCTTCTCACAGAGCAGCAATGATGTCTAACTTGGCTTCTTCTTTAATTTTGCACAAACGCATCAATACAACTGTTGCAAAAGCTAAAGCTTTGAGATCTTATGTAGAACCTCTTTTGACTAAATCAAAAGAAGATACAACTCACAACAGACGTACTGTTTTTAGCTACTTGCAAAATAAAGAAGTGGTTGCTGAATTGTTTAGAACAGTTGCACCTAAGATTGCAGACCGTCCAGGTGGATATACTCGTATTATCCGTACTGGTTACAGATTGGGTGACAATGCAGAAATGTGTATGATGGAATTAGTTGACTTTAACGAAATCTACACAAAAGATGCTAAGAAAACTTCTCGTCGTTCAAGAAGAGGTGGTGGTTCTAAAGCTACAGCTGAAACTGTTGCAACTGAAGAAGTTGTTGAAACACCAGTTGTTGAAGAAACTCCAGCTGCTGAAGCATCAACAGAAGAAACTCCAGAATCTGAAGAAAATAAAGAAGATAAAGAATAATTTTCTTTTAATTTTTTAGTAAGAGGGTGTCCGAATTTTCGAACACCCTTTTTTTGTTTTTTCCAATCTTGTTCCATAAGATGCATTTTCAATACCCTTTTAAAGGTATTTTTGTCCGAATTATTGAAAATTGAACTATTATTTAGAATTAAACTAAATAAATGAATTAGTTTTGCAAAAAAAACTAATCAAATGAAAAAAATAGTAATCGCATCTCTTGCAATTTTATCTTTAGGACTAAGCTTTACAAGTTGTAAAAAAGAAGAAGAAAAACAGTATGAAAACGAAGTAAACATTTATTCAAACAAGTATGAGTTTTTAGATGCTCGTTCTTATACTGATTGGGTTTACTTCTCATTAACTAGTAATTCTATCGTTCAAGTTACCGATTACCAAAACGATTTAAGTTGGGATATCGCATTTCACAGAGGTGATGTTCGTTTAAACGGTGGTGCGTCAGGTAAAGGTCAAGGTGCTGCTTTAGATTCTCAAAGCAAAGATTTTAATGCAGTTTTAGAAGCCCCAAAAACAGGATACGTAAAAGATTCTGTTGGAACGGTAGTTACAGCTTTTACAGGAAATGGAGTAGAACAAGAACAACAACCTTTCTCTCAAACATTAAGCACTTGGTTAACAACAGATATTTCAACTCCACCGCCAGTTTATACGGTTAACAATAATGTTTACATCATAAAAACGGCAAACGGAAGCATTGCAAAGATTCAAATGTATGATAACAAAAATGCAACAGGTTCTGCAGGCTATATAAGTTTTAAATACCAAGTAAATAATTCGGCAGGTTATACTTTCAAATAAACGATAGCATTTAGTTCATGTTTAGGTTTTTATCTCTCCTTACCTTATTTCTTAGTTCGTTTTATGTAGTTGCTCAAAACAATGTATTTACAAGTAAAGTTGTTGATTGTAAAACAAAAGTGGTTTTGAAATCATGCATAATTGAAGTAATAGAAACAAAAGAAACGCTTCTTTCTGATGAAAGAGGGGAGTTTACCTGCAAGAATTTAACTAATGGAATTTACACTATCATAATTTCTAAAGAAGGATATGAAGAAAAAACACTTTCGATAGCAATTAATGATAGCAGCGAAATAAATCAAACTATAGAACTTTGTAAAACTGATTTTCAATCTATTGATAATGTTGTGGTAACTGCTT
>JAWKMK010000011.1:0-80591 GCA_041392275.1 Crocinitomicaceae bacterium
CATCGGGTGCATTTACTGTAAACATTACAGCAACAACAAATTTAGAAGCAACAAAAGTGATAGTGCAAGATATTACTGGTCGTGTTTTGATTGAAAAAACAGTGAATTTAAGCGTTGGTAGCAACCAATTGTACTTTGACGCAACAACATGTAGCAATGGAACATACATCATTGCAGTAAAAAATACGGGTGAAGAGAAATTTAACCCAATTAAGCTTGTCGTACACTAATCAAGTAGAGAGAACGAGACTCTAACACAATGGAGTCTCGTTTTCAAAACAACATAAATAAACGACTTTAAACATGAAAAAAAGTATTTAAGATTATATAGTAGTAGTAGTATGTTTAGGTAAGAAAAAAGGATTTCAACTAAGTTGAAATCCTTTTTTGTTTGTGTAAATGTCTAATTCTTATTTACTCTCTGCCAAATGCGTTGTAAACGATAAATCTACTTCTGTCCAAACTTTTGTTACACCATTTTCGGTGTGGTTAGCTTTGCAATTTTCGTTCAACACATCAATTGCTTTTTGAGCCGACCATTTTGCAATGTCCATCGTAGCATTAAATGCAAAGTGTGCTCCTTCTAAAGTATATTTTCCGGTTACGATATCAGTAATTCCGTTCATGGTTACTTCCAATTCTGCAACACCATCATCGGTTAATTTCACAATATGACCTTTCAACTCATCTGTTGCCATTGTTTTAAAGAAAAACTCAACAATTTTTCCATCTCTGGAAACGTCTTGCGTAGAAACCGAACTAACAGGAATTGAAAACTCTAATGATTCCACCAACGTTTTTGCATCTTCTGCTTTTGATAATGATTGAACATTAATTGTTGTAAACGTTCCTTTAACTGGTGCTTTACGTTCGTATTTAAAAGCAGTCCATTCCATTGTTGAACTTGCACCGTCGTAGCTATACGAAACTTTAGGAGCTTCTTCTGTTGATTTATCTGTATTACCACCACATGCAGTCAACATGCTTAATCCCAAAAAGATGGGTAAAATTCTAAAATATCTTTTCATAACAAACTTTTTATTTTCTTCAAAATTACAAAATAAGAATTGGAAGCTCA
Source organism: Crocinitomicaceae bacterium (assembly GCA_041392275.1). Lineage (GTDB taxonomy): Bacteria > Bacteroidota > Bacteroidia > Flavobacteriales_D > Crocinitomicaceae > Taishania. The sequence goes on from JAWKMK010000011.1 coordinate 1,079, forward strand.
ATTTCTATTGTTAATTTTGCATAAATACTTTAAAAATGGATTATCAAGTAGAATTAAGGTTTAAGAAATTGACGGCGCTGTTGAACAAAGATTTTGATGGTGATATGGATATCTCGGGCATCTTGTTTCTAATGGTGTAAACGAATTGGGCTGGGGATTTAAAATTATTCAAAAGACGAAAAATGGATTTGCGTACATTGCAACTTGTACCATTTTGGCAAATCTATGATATTATGAATTGAAGGAAAGACCAAGATAATTTGGCCTCATTTTAAACTCATGTGCGTAAAATTACACCACATCTTGAATACAACCAACAACAACATTTAATGAAAGAAGCCATTATTGATTATTTTATTTCTAATGGTTATTATACCAAAGAACAAATAACTCCAACTTTCTGCTAATTATCGCGTCATAAATAATTAATCGATGGTTCAAAAACCATTTATGTTGAAGAGCTCGACGAAACCTATCATTCTTCACATGGGGCGCTTCAGGAGGGCAGCATACTTTTATAAATAAATGGTATAAAGTCCATCAATCACAGCAATTGCATTGTTTGAAATGGGGTTTGGTACAGGTTTAAACGCCTTGTTGACTGCCATTTATGCTCAAGAAAACAATATAAACGTTACCTACTCCGGAATAGAAGCCTATCCTGTTGCCTTTGAATTGGCTCAAGAAATGGATTATTGTGCGTTAATTGGAAAAGAACACGAACACTTGTTTTCTCAACTCCACCAATGTAAATGGGATGTTTTGGAAACCATCACCCCCAATTTTTCTCTGCAAAAAATTCATGCAAAAATTGAAAACTACAACTTACCATCCAACCAATTTGATTGCATTTATTTTGACGCTTTTGGACCTCGTGCCCAAGAAGATATGTGGACCATCCAAATTCTACAAAAAATGTATAACGCACTTAAACCCAACGGATTTTTAATTACCTATTGCGCCAAGGGACAAGTAAAACGTAACTTAAAATCACTTGGTTTTGAAATAGAACCGTTGCCCGGACCTCCAGGAAAACGTGAAATTACACGTGCGTGGAAAAGAAATTAATTAGCTTTTAAAACAATGCGAGCAGTTAATCTATCCATTTGTTCCAACAATCGCTCCTTCCCTTCAGTAACACGTTGAATTGTTGGTGCATCGTAATGGCGTATGGTGACCAATTCTAACCCTTCATTGTATTTTACTTCGTAATTTTGTTGAAAAACCGATAAAACCGAAGGCATGTGTACTTTTTGCGCATCTACCAATATGGAAAAACTAAGTGCTGAATTTTGCATCAAATTGATTTTTACTCCCAAAGCCGAAAGTTGATTGAAAATATCGCTTAAATGAGATTCCACAATAAATGAAAAATCTCGGGTGCGAAAAGAAATCAACGTTTGGTTTAATTTAAAAATAAACGATGGCACCAAGGTATCAAACTCAGCCGATTGTTGTATTTCTGTCCCCTGTTTTGTTGGTTCAATGAACGATTTTACAAACAACGGAATGTTTTTGTTTTGCAGGGGTTTTAATGTTTTTGGGTGTATGACACTTGCTCCGTAATACGACAATTCAATGGCCTCGTTGAACGAAATTTTGTCTAATTTCACCGTATCTTTAAAAAATTTAGGGTCGGCATTCAACATTCCTGGAACATCTTTCCAAATAGTTACACTCTCGGCATTTAAACAATAGGCAAAAATTCCGGCTGTAAAATCAGAACCTTCACGTCCTAATGTAGTTGTCAACAATTCAGAGGTATGCCCAACAAATCCCTGAACCACAACTACTTGGTTGTTTTCAAACGCTGGAATAACATTTTTTTGGATCAATTCTTCGGTGCGTTTCCAATCCACTTCGGCATCGCGAAACGCAGCATTTGTTCGCACCAATCGTCGTGCATCCATCCATTTAGATGCAATGTTTGCATGTCGGAAATAAGCCTCTACAATAATAGTTGAAATGACCTCGCCTAATGACACAATTTGATCGTATTCACAATGGTAATTATCCGATAATTCTTTATCAAATTGCGCTTCTAATTGGTCAAAAACGCTAGTTAGCAAAGCTGCCACTTCTTGTTGTTCATTGCCAAATAATTGATTGACAATATCGGCATGAAAGTTCTTTAGTTCTTCAATTTTTTGATTAAAAACCGATGCATTTTTATTCCAAATAGCATCTACAACAACTTCTAAAGCATTGGTGGTTTTGCCCATTGCTGAAACTACAACAACAATTTTATCCGATTGAAATAAGCGTAAAATTTCAACCACATTTTTAACCGCAGCAGCATCTTTAACAGAAGCACCACCAAATTTGAATACTTTCATTGAAGTTAGAATTATAAAAACGAAGATACAGATTTTTGAAATACAAAACGATTTAACTCAATTTCTCGGTTAAAATACGCATTTCAATTACAGGCGATATTTTTTCATATAAAATATTGTAAACGGCATTTACAATTGGCATATCCACCTCAAAACGTTTATTGATTTCTACCACACTTTTTACAGCATAGTATCCTTCGGCAATCATGTCCATTTCCATTTGAGCCGTTTTTACCGAATAACCTTTGCCAATCATAAATCCAAACGAACGATTGCGCGAGAATTTAGAATAAGAAGTTACCAATAAATCGCCCAAATAGGCACTCGATTTCACATCGCGGTGAATTGGACTCACCTCATCAATAAAATTCTCAATTTCTTGAATGGCACAGCTAATTAATACCGCTTGAAAATTATCACCATAACCCAAACCTGAGAAAATTCCAGAGGCAATGGCATATACATTTTTCAATACTGCCGATAATTCAGTTCCAAACAAATCATCGGATGTAGTTGTTTTTATATATCTGCACGACATCAAATCGGCAACCTCTTCGGCTATACAATCTTCTTGACAAGCAATGGTCAGATACGACAAACGTTCCATAGCCACTTCCTCGGCGTGACATGGTCCACAAATAATTCCAATGTGATTATACGGTGTACCAAAGGTTTTATGAATAAAACGTGCAGGAATGGCATGATACTCAGGCACTATACCATTTACGGCAGAAAAAACAATTTTTCCTTTAAACAATTCAACAGGGAAATTTTCAAACGTTTGCACTAAAAAAGCAGAAGGAGTTGCAATGATTACAATATCCGCCGGTGCAATCATTTCTACCAAATCTGTGCTGACATTGATCTTATCCAAATCAAACTCAACCGATTGTAAGTAGTTGGGATTGCGTTGGTATTTTAATATATGTCGCACTGAAGCCTCGTTTCGCATCCACCAATTGACAGATTGTACATTGTTGCACAAAATTTTAACAATGGCTGTTGCCCAACTTCCTCCACCAATAACTGCTATTTTCTTATCCGATTTCATAGTCGAACCGCAAAATGCATAGAATATTTCGATTACAACCACTGAATTTGTGAATGGGTTCTTAAAATTACCATATCGTCATATTGCGATATCATCAGCACAGCAATATCGACATATTTCGATATCATCCAAAATCAATTTTTAACATTCGCTGAATTCAAGTCACAAATGCAACTTCTGAGTTAAACAATAATTTTTCCATTACAAATATAGGATTTTCATAGTTAAATCGTTTACGAGGTCTGTTATTAATTTTTTGTTGTATCTCTTGAATTCGTTCTTCTGTAATAGTTGAAAAGTCGGAGCTTTTTGGAATATACTGGCGAACAAGTCCGTTTAGATTTTCGTTTGACCCTCTTTCCCATGGACTATACGGGTTTGCGAAATAAAAATCGCAATATTCATCTGTAATGAACTGGTGTTCTGAAAATTCCTTTCCATTATCTGCTGTAATTGATTTTATAAATGGTCTTATTTCTTCCAACATTTGACTCAACTTAATTTTCACCGTTTCAGCATCTCTTGATTCTACTTTTTTCATCCACAACATTCCTGAAGCCCTTTCATTAAGCGTAATAATTGCACCTTTATGATTTTGTCCAATGATTGTATCAACCTCTAAATGACCAAATTCACTTCTTTCATCTGCTTCTTTTGGTCGGTGTTCAATACCAACTCTGCCAACAATTCGCCCTCTGTAATCTTTATTAGAACCCCGTTTTCGATAGCGTCTTCCTTTTCTTCGTAAATGAGTATGCAAGGTTCCTTTTTGTTTTTTATCATTCCAAACAAACTGGTAAATCCATTCATGTGAAATTGTCATTCCACCCTTCTTTTTCAATACCCCAGCAACTTGCTCAGGACTATAATCTTGTTCAAGAAGTTGAACTATTTCCAAACGAAAATCATCAGTAACTTTTCTGTATTTAGGTTTGCATTGCTGGCGAATAGTGTACTTCTTGTGAGCTAATTGAGCCTTGTAAGTCGAATTTCGCCCATCACAATTTCGATTAATTTCTCGACTAATAACAGATTTATCTAAACACAGAACTCGAGCAATTTCAATTTGTCGGTGCCCAGCGTTTAATAATGATTCAATTGTGTATCTTTGTTCGTAAGAAAGGTGTGACATTACAACTTTATTTTTGGCGATTTAACGGGGTAAAATAACACTTTCCTAGAAACAGAGAGGGAAATCTTACAGGTTTCCTTCCTGTTTTGAAGTTATTTTGACGTAAAATCTAAAAGTTGCATTTATAACTTGAATTTAATGATTTATTAGTGTTTTAGGTACTACTATATGTTATTTAAAAGTCCGAAAATAGTTTTATTTTCGGACTTTTATTTTATAGCAATCTTTAAAAATGCTACTCAAAAAGGGTATAGGATTAGGTGTTTTTTGTTAAAATATACCCAATATAGTATTAAATATCAGGAAAAATGTATATTTGTAGTGTAAAAGGTATAAAAATGAAGGAAAATCTAACCGAATTAAGTAAACACGTCAAACTTAAACGCAAGTTAAATCGTCTTACTCAACCAGAGCTGGCATTAAAAGCTGGTGTTGGGTTGCGATTTGTTCGCGATTTAGAACAAGGTAAAACTACATTAAGAATGGATAAAGTAAACGATGTGTTGCGTTTGTTTGGAGAAACATTAGGCCCCGTTCCTATGAATAGAGAAGATTTATTGAAGTAAGATGCAAAGAAGTGGAAATGTATATATGAACAATGTGTTTTGTGGCACTATCTCTGAAAATGAAGATGGTTACTTTTTTGCATACGATAGCGACTATCTTTCTAGTGCAAACGCAATGGCTGTTAGCCTTACATTACCACTTTCATCGAAACCTTATACAAGTAAAACGCTTTTTGCATTCTTTGATGGCTTAATACCGGAGGGTTGGCTGTTGGATATCGCAGAGAAAAATTGGAAAATAAATTATAAAGACCGAATGGGTTTGCTGTTAACATGTTGCAAGGACACCATCGGTGCTGTTAGTGTGCAAGCAAATGAAAAACTTTAAAAAAAACTATTTGGCTCGGTTATCGCTTCCTTCTGATCGTTTTCAGGAGCAGGAGAGCTTTTATGGTAAAAGATGCTTGCATTGCTACGAACCACTTAAAGAGCCCAATACAGATGTGCACCAAGCATGCAATAAACGGTTTTATGGGCAATTGAAAACACCTGAATTGCTCTATGATTTCGAAAACCTAAAAGAACTCGCTACTCAGGTGATCCAAAGTCAAATGGCGGTTACTGGTGTGCAAGCTAAGGTGTCGTTGAGTTGGTATAGAAAAGCCGAAAAGAATTTAACTAAAAAGCTAACAATAGTTGGTCTATACGGAGATTACATCCTCAAACCACCATCTGAGTTTTACCCTCATTTGCCCGAACTAGAAAGCGTTTCTATGCACATGGCAGCAAAATGTGGTTTGCAAACTGTTCCGCATAGTTTAATTTATTTGCAGGATGGAACGCTGTGCTACATCACAAAAAGAGTGGATAGAACACGTAAAGGCAAATTACACATGGAGGATATGTGCCAATTGAGCGAGCGAATGACAGAGGATAAATACAAAGGTAGCCATGAGCAAGTTGCTAAGCTAATCCTCAATTATTCCAATTCGCCACTGTTGGATGTTACCAATTTTTTTGAATTGGTGTTGTTTAGTTTCTTTACTGGAAATGCAGACATGCACCTCAAAAATTTTTCGTTGCTTGAAAATCCAGGGCAAGGTTTTACACTTTCTCCAGCCTATGATTTGGTGCCTACGGCATTGGTAAACCCAGCCGATACCGAAGAATTATCTTTAACCCTCAACGCTAAAAAAAGAAAGCTAAAATACACCGATTTTTTGGCTGCTTTTGAGAATTGTGGTTTGAGCAAAAAAGTTTTGGATAACACCTTAGAGCTTTTTGTTTATGCAAAACCAGAAATGTTGGAGGTTCTCAACAAAAGCTTTGTTAGCGATGAATACAAACTTAAATACATGTCTTTAATCAACGCGAGGTACAAACAATTAGGATTGGAATAAATAAATATTCTACAAAATAAAAAAGCCAGATTGAGCATTCAATCTGGCTTTTTCTATGATTTTTTTGGTTATTTATTCAACATCACTGGCATTACCAACATCAAAATGTCTTCATCTGGATTGGTTACTTCTGCTGGCATTAAAAGTCCAGCACGACTTGGAATAGACATTTCCACTTTACTTCTTTTGTTTCAATGTTGTTCAACATTTCCAATAAGAAACGAGAGTTGAAAGCAATTTCCATATCTTCACCGCTGTAACTACAAGTTAAATGTGTCTGTTTGCTTCGTTTGCAAATCAAGATCTTCTGCTGATAATGCTAATTCAGAACCAGCTAATTTTAATTTGATTTGATGCGTTGTTTTGTTAGCAAAGATGGATACACGTTTGATAGAACCTAAGAATTGTGCTCTGTCAACTACCAACACATTAGGGTTTTCTTTTGGAATAACGGCTTCGTAGTTTGGATATTTTCCATCAATCAAGCGGCACACCAAAACTGTATCACCAAACGTGAAAACAGCATTTGCATCGTTGTATTCAATCAATACTTCCATATCCGATGAAACGTTTGATTTCAACATGTTCAACGGTTTTTTTGGCAAAATAAACGAAGCAGTTGAATCTGCTGTTGAGTCTGTTCTGCGGTAACGCACCAATTTGTGAGCATCTGTTGCAACGAAAATAATATCTTGAGGTGTAAATTGACAAAATACACCGCTCATAACTGGGCGTAAATCATCGTTTCCAGTTGCAAATAATGTTTTGTTGATAGCGGAGCTAATGATATCACCAGATACTTTTACAGAGCTACTGTTTTCAATAGTTGGAATTTTTGGAAACTCTTCGCCATTAAAACCAACCATTTTCGACTTACCATTGTCATAACTGATTTCAATCCCAAAGTTGGAATAATCAACTGAAAATGTACACGGTTGATCGGGTAAGTTTTTTAATACATCCAATAATAATTTTGCAGGAATTGCAATTTTACCTCCTTCATTTGCTTCCACTTCCAATGATGTTTGCATAGTTGTTTCCAAGTCAGAAGCTGAAATGGTTAAACGACCATCCTCTATATCAAATAGAAAATTATCTAAAATTGGAAGGGTGTTGCTTGTACTTAAAACACCTGAAATGCTTTGCAAATGTCTTAAAAGTGTGGTACTTGAAATTATAAAATCCATAACTTTATTAAATGTTGTTCAAAACTAAAAATGATATACTAAATAAAAAAATTCTTTGCAAAATAATTTACCTTAGTTATCAACAATTTGTTAAATTAATCCTTCTTGTATTGGTCAGGTGACTTCACTTCGTAGTTGTTTAAGTCCAATGAACGCAAATCCAACGGGAAATATAAATGCCCCAATGTTAATGGATCAAAAACAAAATATTGACATTTTACCAACTCTCCAGAAGGTAATTCTGCCCAAAAACGATCTATTTCATAGGCAACAGGCTGACCAAGTTCGTTTATTTTTGGTTCTTCAGATGGAATTCTAAACATTCTAAATTTTGAAGATTTGCCATTCATCTCATCTATTTTTAGGATGCAAAATGGTGATGAACGTCGAACACTATCCACTTGTTGTTGATTTAAAATGTAATTTGGCATTTCAAAATGAATTTTCTTAAATTTGTTTAAATACAGCATTACGTATTGCGTATCAATGGATTGCAATTGAATGTTTTGTTGTTTAACGCTGTATTTTCCATTACCAAAATTTTCCACCGAAAAACTACGTGCAGGTTGCAATGGATAGGTAACTTCTACTTTTTTAATTTCATTGGGTTGCAATGCTATCATTTCTGAACAACGCCATTTTAAAGGATCGGCATAAAAACGAGGGTCAATAATTCCATGCATGCCTTTGATAGCCATAATTACCGGACGATCAGACATTCCTAATTCTTTTGAATCTAACAGCATAATTTGACCTAAATGGTCTCTTGTTGCTTGCCCAATATACCACGTTTTTGACCACTCGCCATTTACAAAATATTCTACCTTGGTGTGTTGTGTTACCATCATATCTTTGGTAGTTTTCACACTATTGTCAGTCAAATAGCCTTTAAATTCTATCTTCTTGCAGGCATCTAAAATGTAAAAAACACCTTCTTGTGAAACACAGTTACCATCTTTATCTGTCCATTCTTTAGCACCTTTGGGTAAACGCAAATCCATTACGCGACCAAAATTATCGGTGATTACAATACGATCAATTTTAGTTACATCTTTAAAACCAAATTCAATTAATTCTGTTTCTACAGTTGAGCCAGAATTATTGACGATGCGCATTCCAAAGAAAATAAGCAAACCAACAGCTATTGCACTAACTAATAAAATGATGATTTTTTTCATGGTGTTGTGTTATTTTTTTACAGAATATTTTCTTTTGCGGATGTAACCAAAGATTAAAACAATTATAATCAAAATTGATGAAGGTACTAGCAAATTGATGATTTTGTAATAACCTGCACTTGCTTGCACTTTGGCGTTGTTAATTTCATGGATGTCGATTTGGCGACTTCGAATATCCAAAATAGAATTATCGCCCATTACATAGTCAACCGTATTTTGGAAAAACTCTCGGTTACCAAATACTATTTGAAAATTTAAACGAAACAACTCCTCATCCATGCGTAAATCTGGAAAATCTACTGGTTTATACATGGTTTGTCCAGTCATTTTATTAATGGTTGAATCGTATCTATTGGCAATAAAACGACCGTTTCCAACCAACATCACTTTACTTTCTTTTTCACTTTGAGGTGTAAATTGTGCATCTGGATTTTTGGTGTACTCATCAACAATTCTTGTTTTAAAATACGATTGAAACATTCCTTCTGATAAACCTGCCAAGCATTTTTTATTGCTTTCTAATGTTGGATTATCAGTTAAAATTGGGTTGTTGCCATAATTCAACGGTAAACCTAAATTTACCAAAGGTGCCAATCCTGTTGTAGTGGCATTGGTGGATGAAGTTAAAATTGGTGTTAAAACGGTGTTGACAGAATTCACAAATTGCACTTCACTAGCATATTTTAACGAAACCGCCTCTAGATTTCTAGAAATTGGATGCGATGTTGGTGTTGCCATTACGTGAAAAAACCAAGGTACTACTGGTCGGTTGGCAAATGGAACTCCTTTAGGCGCACATCTGGCATCCAATACATAGTTTTCGTTTAATTTTAATCCGTAGTCAAACAGCAAGTCTTCCAACCCAGTTTTGATGCGCGTTGTATGCGTCATTCCCTTTAAATTCAATGAATCTTCGTTGACGGAAAGTGCATCCATGAAACACATCAATCGTCCGCCTTTCATCAAAAATTGGTCGATAACAAACAAATCTTTTACATCAAACTTTTGACGTGGATTGGCAATAATCAATCCTTGGAAATTATCCAACGCATTTAATTTTCCATCAATTGTTACATCTTCCACGCTGTAATATGGCGTAATCAAAGCACGTGCACGTTGTGTTTGTGCAAATGTTAATTCACCATGTCCTTGTAAAAATCCAATTTTTTGTTTCTCAGTTTGAATGGCTCTACGAATAGAACTGGTTAAAATATACTCCAAATTATTGATGGCACTGTTGATGGATTGTGAAATGCCTTCCAATTGGTTGGGTTTTCCAGGGTGTTCCAGGTAAAAATTGAATTACATTTACATCGGTACTGCCATAATTGATACCCAGGCCAAAGTAAAATCTGACTTTGTGCTCCGTCTTTTTGATAAATCAAGTTTAAAGGCAAAATTCCTTGCCCTTGGGTTGTATAATTGGTCTTTTAATTCTTTTTGCTCTTCTTCGGTGCCTTGGTTAGGGTCGATGAACTTATATTCAATACGATTTCCAGCATATTGTCTAAATTCATTGAGTTTATCCTGAATGGCATTTCTAAAGTTTTTAATTTCTGCCGGCATCGTTCCTTCCAAATAAATGCGGATGGTAAGCCTGTTTTTAATGGCGTTTTCGTCTTCCAACATTTTTATTGTTCCACTTGAAAGTGAATAACGTTGGTCGGCTGTCATGTCAATTCGTTTGTACAAATAAGCGCTAATCACGTTAATGGCAATAATTCCCACCATTACAATTAGCAACAATGTCCAATTAAAAATTCCTTTGTATGATTTTTTTTCACTCATATTGAAAGTAAAAAAGATTATTTTTTTAATGTTTTAATTACTGTTAATGCAGAGAAGATGAAGAACACAATGAGCGAAAAGAAATAAATTACATCGCTGGTGTCTATCACTCCTTTACGGATGGAATCGTAATGTTTTACCATTCCAAAATATTGCAAAACAACGTCAAATTGCCCCATTAAGTTGAATGCTCCCAAACGGTTCAATCCGTCAAAAAACAACCAACAAAGAAACATTGAAATGATGAATGCCACAATTTGGCTACTGGTCAATGAAGATGAAAAAATTCCAATGGCCACAAAAACAGCTCCAAGCAATATCAATCCAAAATAGGAAGTGATGGTAGCTCCGTGGTCAAATTTTTCGGGTTCCAATGCTAAATTATACATTGAAATATAGTAAATCACCGTTGGAATTAAAGCAATAACCAACAAGGTAACGCCAGCAAAATATTTGGCTAAGATTATTTTTAAATCGCTAATTGGTCGTGTAAACAACAATTCAATAGTTCCCGTTCTTCTTTCTTCGGCAATGCTACGCATGGTAAGTGCCGGAATGAGTATGAAAAACAAAATTGGTGCAAGATTGAAAAAAGGAATTAAATCGGCTTCTGCTCCCTCTAAAAAATTAGTTCCTCCAGGCACTATCCAATGAAAAATACCTGTTGCAACTAAAAAAATAAACACAAAAATAAAACCGATAATTGAACTTAAAAAACTGCGTATTTCCTTAAAATAGAGTGCTCTCATTGATTTTCAAATATTATCAAACTTCAAAAATAAGATTTCTCATTGATTTGATTGCTATCTAATTTTAGAAACTATCTACAATTGATTGTTGGTTGAGTGAAAAGTAGCTTTTTTTGTGTGATTAGCAATGGATTAACAAGGATGTGAGTGGAATAACATAAATTTTGTTAAACTGTTCAAAGTTTGATTTGTATCTTCGCAATTGGAAGAATTTATAGCACATTTCATAAAACAGTGAAAATCATTTGCCATGAAAAAAATATTAATCAAAAATATTAAAGGGTTGGTACAAGCCAGCGAAGATTTGCCAACTACCATTTCTGGAAAAAATATGAACAATTTGCCTATCATCGAAAATGCTTTTTTGGCGATTGAAAACGGCGAAATTGTGGCTTATGGACCGATGGAAGATTGGCAAGGAATCACCGATTGGCGCGATTTGGAAGTGATTGATGCTACCGATAAGTTTGTAATGCCCGCTTTTATTGATGCACATACACACACTGTTTTTGCTAAAAGTAGGGAAGAGGAATTTGTTGATCGCATCAAGGGTTTGTCCTACGAAGAAATTGCCCTCAAAGGTGGCGGGATTTTAAATTCTGCTCGCAGATTGGGTGAACTTTCTGAAGATGAATTGTATGAAAGTGCCAAAATCCGTGTGGAACGAATGATTAGCTACGGAACGGGTGCTTTGGAAATAAAATCGGGTTATGGATTAACGGTTGAAAATGAGCTAAAAATGTTGCGCGTTATCAAACGTTTGAAAGAAACCATGCCCATTGTTATAAAAGCTACTTTTTTGGGTGCTCATGCTTTTCCGAAAGAATATAAAGAAAATCAACAAGCATATATTGATTTGATTATCAATGAGATGTTACCAAAAATTGCAGAGCAAAATTTAGCCGATTACATTGATGTGTTTTGTGAACGCAATTATTTTTCGGTGCAACAAATGGAAGAAATTCTTTTGGCTGGTAAAAAATTCGGCTTGCAACCCAAAGTGCATGTCAATCAGTTTTCAATTATGGGAGGCATCCAAAAAGCAGTTGAATTAGGTGCTTTATCGGTTGACCATTTGGAAGAAATTTCACAAGAGGATATTGATTGCCTTAAAAATTCAACGACCATTCCTACTATTTTACCAAGTTGTTCGCATTTCATTTCCATTCCTTTTGGCAATGCGCGTTGGATGATGGAAAACGATTTGCCGGTAGCCTTGGCAAGCGATTTTAACCCCGGAACAACTCCAAGTGGTAACCTCGGTTTTGTGTGGTCGTTGGCATGTGTGAAAATGAAAATGACTCCCGAAGAAGCGTTGAATGCACTAACTATCAATGCAGCGGCGGCAATGGGGTTGAGTGCAACACACGGACGAATTGCCTTGGGGAGAAGATCACCAATTATTCTGACGAAAGAAATTCCAAGTTTGGCTTATATTCCGTATGCATTTGGCGATATGCACATTGAGCGAGTGATTATTTAAGCAATTCCTTGCAATGACGATAAATAGGCATAAGTTCCGCCTTTTGCCAATAGTTCGGCATGTGTTCCGCGTTCAATGATTTCTCCTTTCGATAAAACAATGATTTCATCGGCATGGATGATGGTGCTCAATCGGTGAGCAATAACCAACGATGTGCGTTCTGCCATTAGTTTGTTGAGTGCCTCTTGCACCAATTTTTCAGATTCGGTATCCAGCGCCGCTGTTGCTTCGTCGAGACTTAATATTTCTGGATTTTTTAAGACGGCACGGGCAATGCTGACACGTTGTTTTTGTCCGCCCGATAGTTTATTTCCGCGTTCACCAATTTGTGTGTCGTATCCATTTTCCAATTCTTCAATGAATTTATGGGCATTGGCAATTTTGGCTGCTTCAATAATTTCTTGGCGCGTAGCGTTGGGTTTTCCAAAAGCAATGTTTTCGGCAACTGTTCCGTTGAAAAGGATGGATTCTTGGCTTACAATTCCAATTTTATCGCGTAAGTCGGTGATTTTTAACTCACGAATATTGGTGTTGTCAATAGAAATTGAGCCACTCACTACGTCGTAAAAACGAGGCAATAAATCAGAAATGGTAGATTTTCCACTGCCCGATTCGCCCACCAACGCCACCGTTTTTCCTTTTGGAATGGTAAACGATACGTTTTTGAGAACGGGTTCATCGTTGTATGAAAAACAAACATCGTTGTAGCTTACATTGGTTGTTAAAGGTTTGTTTTCAACAGGATGTTCAACTTCGTGAATTTTTTCGTCGGCGTTCAATATTTCATTGATGCGATCTTGCGCTGCGTGTGCTTTGTTTAAATTGGCAATAGAGGTTGCAATTCCTTGAATGGGACGCAATAATTGTGAAAAAACCAAAATAAACCCGATGAATTGCGGTCCATCAAAACCATTGGTTCCCTTGTTGTCCAAAATCATGCTACCGCCATACCAAACGATGCCCAACATCACCACTACGGCTAAAAATTCATTCAACGGTGGCGATAAATCGCGTTTACGAAATGCTTTGGTGGTTAATTGTTGGTGGCGCAAGTTGGTTTTAGCAAACGAATCTTTGATGAATTTTTGAGCATTAAATGCTTTGATGATGCGAATGCCACCCAATGCTTCTTCCATTTTGGAGAACAGCACTCCCAATTCAATACGTTCTTGTCCTGCAGTTCGTTTCAAGCTTTTGCCGATGCGAGAAATTACAAATGCTGTGATGGGCAATAAAATGAACGAAAACAAGGTTAACTGTGGACTCCAATACAACAACGCAGCAATGTTAATAATCACTGCAATGGGTTCTCTAAAAATTAACTCCAAAACTGCAATTACGGCAATTTCAATTTCACCTACGTCGCTTTGAATACGTGACATTAAATCGCCTTTTCGCTCATTGCTATAAAACGATAAGGGCAACGACATGGCTTTATCAAACAAACTTTGGCGCACATCACGCACAACAACCATACGCAATTGTGATTGATGCCATATCGCCATATAGCGAAATAGGTTTTTCAATAAAAAAGCAATCAATACCGAAAAACAAACAAACAATAAAGCATTTTTAGGATTTTCGGCTACCATGCTTTGGGTAAAATAATTGTAGTAATCAGAAACGTATTGAATTGTTCCATTAAATCCTCCATTGAATACAGGTTTTTGAGGCACAACAACCGAATTTGCATCGTTGGGGAAAATCAATTGTAAAAATGGAATAAACAACACCATCGATACCAAATTGAATATCACAAACAGCAAGTTGTAGAAAATAACTAAAAGAGCTAGTCCTTTGTGTTTAAACGTATGTTGGTATATTTCTCGGATGCTTTTCATTGCCGTAAAGTTAATTAAAATGAAACAACGAACGTGTTTTTTAAAATTTTTGGATAAAAACAAAAAAAATCGGCTCCACTTAGTAAAACCGATTTTTAATTATTTTGATAGAATGATTAATCATTTGTTTGCTCACCCATTTCTTTTCCAATATAAGTTCCTTGAATGATTTGATCTCTAAATTCTTTCAATCCACCTGGTGAATGAGGAATTAAGATAGAAGAATTTTTAGAGTTGGCTCCAATATCTTTGATGGTGTCAAAATATTGGGTCATCAATACAAATTGCATAATTTCTTCGTGGGTTACGTTGTCCATAGAACGTTTAAAATCTTCAACAGATTCTTTGAAACCTCTAACAATTTCCAAACGTTGTTGTGCAATACCTTCACCCGATAAGCGTTTTGATTCAGCCTCAGCTTCCGCTTCTTTGATGATTTTAATTTTTTTAGCCTCTCCTTCTTCCAAAGCTGCTTCTTTTTCACGTTTTGCAGCATTGATACGGTTCATGGATTCTTTTACTTTAGCATCAGGATTGATATCAGTAATCAACGCTTTGATGATTAAATAGCCATATTCTTGCATGCTTTCGGCAATGTTTTGTTGCACCGCAATTGCAATATCTTCTTTACGTGCAAACACATCGTCTAACTCCAATTTTGGAACCTCGGCACGTACATCATCAAATACATACGAAGCAATTTGATTGCGTGGGTTATCCAACGAATAATATGCTTCTTTAATTTTTGAACTCGCAACTTGGTATTGAACAGAAACTTGTAGGTGCACAAACACATCGTCTTTAGTTTTTGTTTCAATTTCAACGTCCAATTGTTGCACACGCAAATTAACCAATCCAGCTTTTCTGTCAATGAAAGGAATGATAATTCCAAAACCAGAGTTGGCAATGCGGTTAAACTTACCCAATCGTTCGATGACAACTGCAGTTTGTTCTTTAACAATAATGAAACTCTTGAAAATTAAAAGCGCACCAATAAAAATCCAAAAGATGTTGCCAAACATACTTCCAATGATAGTAACAGGTTGATCCATAATAAATTATTGAATGGTTAATTTCTTTTCTAAATCTTCCAAGTAAGCTTTAAATTGTTTATCGGTTTCAGCCAAGTTAATTACCGTTCTGCATGCGTGCAATACAGTTGCGTGGTCTTTTCCTCCACAGTTTGCACCAATGTTTGCCAACGATGATTTTGTCATTTTCTTAGAGAAATACATCGCAATTTGGCGAGCTTGAACCACTTCGCGTTTTCTTGTTTTAGATTTCAACATTTCAATTGGCATGTCGAAATAATCGCAAACAATTTTTTGGATGTATTCAATAGAAACTTCACGTGCAGTGTTTTTCACAAACTTGTCCACCATTTGTTTTGCCAACTCCAATGTAATAGCTTTTCTATTCAACGATGCTTGGGCCAACAATGTGTTTAAAGCACCTTCCATTTCTCTAACGTTGGTGTTGATAGAATAGGCTAAGTATTCTACTACTTCACGTGGTAATTCGATGCCGTTTCCATACATTTTCTTTTCCAAAATGGCAATGCGAGTTTCCAAGTCTGGTGTACTCAAATCAGCCGACAATCCCCATTTGAAACGCGAAAGCAAACGTTGCTCCATGTTTTGCATTTCTACCGGCGGTTTATCAGATGTAAGAATGATTTGCTTGCCGTTTTGGTGTAAGTGATTGAAAATATGGAAGAAAACATCTTGTGTTTTTTCTTTTCCTGAGAA
Organism: Crocinitomicaceae bacterium; assembly: GCA_041392275.1. Taxonomy (GTDB): domain Bacteria; phylum Bacteroidota; class Bacteroidia; order Flavobacteriales_D; family Crocinitomicaceae; genus Taishania. Next base: position 17,478 of record JAWKMK010000011.1, read on the forward strand.
AAATTGCACATCATCAATGATTAATACATCAATCATTTGATAAAAATGAATGAAATCATTGGTTGTGTTATTTCCTAACGCATCAATAAATTGGTGAGCAAATTTTTCTGAACCAACATAAAGAACAGTTTTGTTAGGGAATTGATTTTTAATTTCAATACCAATGGCATGTGCCAAGTGTGTTTTTCCCAATCCAACGCCACCATAAATTAGAAGTGGATTGAATGCTGTGCCACCAGGTTTATTTGCAACAGCATAACCCGACGCTCTTGCCAAGCGGTTGCAATCTCCTTCAATAAAATTATCAAATGAACATGCAGGATTTAAGTTCGATTCAACATGAATTTTCTTTAATCCTGGAATAACAAATGGATTTCTGATTTGATTTTCTCCAACACTTAATGGCATGGTTACAGGCGCATTTTTAAGTGTTTTTTTGTTCAAAGCGGGTAATTTTACGGTGTATGGAGTTGAATTAGTAGAATTATTTTCCATAATAATACTGTACTCCAAACGTCCCTCGCTTCCCAATTCTTTGTGAATAACTTTTTTCAATAAAGTAATGTAGTTTTCTTCTAACCATTCGTAGAAAAAATGTGAAGGCACCTGGATCGTAAGTACACTATTTTCAAGCTTCACAGGAATGATAGGATCAAACCATGTTCTATATGCTTGCAGTGATACATTGTCCTTGATGACTTTCAAACAAGATTCCCAAACGGCAGCATGTGTATTATTCATTGAGCGTCTTTAGTTAGTTATGGTTAAACATTTATATTTTTATCAATTGTATTCAGCAATTGTGTGATTAATTCTTTTTTTAGTGCTACAAATATTTACATAAAAAAGTTTAAAAAAAAATGGATTTGCTATTGACTTTATCGTTTTTTTTACTTGTAATACAATTGTAATTTTTTAATTGTTTTGTTTCCTTTGTGTTAATGGTGTTTTTCAGTGTTTTGTTAAAAAATAAAAAAGTAAAAAATATTTTGTGAATGCAATTATTAACAATCCATTCTTCAAATATATGTTTTTTTTCCACTCAAGCAATTGATTTCTTTTTTAAAATTGATATTTATTACACATTATGGAGTTTTCCTTTAAAAATACAACAAAATTACGGGTGCGATACGCCGAAACGGATCAAATGGGATATGTCTATTATGGTAATTATGCTCAGTATTTTGAAGTGGGTAGGGTCGAGGCTATGCGAAGTGTTGGGATGAGTTACCGTGAATTGGAAGAACAAGGTATTATGTTGCCCGTTTCTGAGTTTTCAACCAATTATTTTGCCCCTGCTAAATACGACGATGAATTAACCATTACTACATCTATTGTTGCAGTTAAAGGCGCACGCCTCCAATTTGATTATGAAATACACAACGACCAAGGAACGTTAATTGTCAAAGCATCAACAACACTTGTTTTTGTAGCTAAAAACACCATGCGCCCCATAAAAGCACCAGATTTATTTCTTAAATTACTTGAAAAATACAGCGTATGACTTCCACTAATTTTGAATTTGTTCCTTATACCCCTGCTTTTTTGTCTGAATTAACAGCAACTAGAGCTGGCGAAACAAAATTGGGTGAAAAACTTCAAGTTGGATTAAATTCAACGGCTAAGTTTGTGCTCATTGGCGTGCAAGAAGATATTGGTCCGCAAGCTAATTTAGGTAAACCTGGCGCAACCAACGCTTTTCCAGCATTTTTATCCCGCTTTGTAAACATGCAATCCAACCGTTTTTTAAGTGGAGATATAATTGCTATTGGTGGATTTGTGAAGCAAACTACTTTTTTCTCAACGGTTGAAGAAGGAAAACTATTGGTGGATGAATTGGATAACATGCTCATTCAACTATTAACACCGCTCTATCAAAATAATCAAATTCCGATTTTGATTGGTGGTGGACACAACAATGCTTATGCGCTCATTGCGGCCTATAACAAGGCAAAAGCAAAATCGTTGGAAGTGATAAATTTGGATCCTCATGCCGATTGCCGCCGTTTGGAAGGTCGTCACAGTGGAAACTCGTTTTCGTATGCACAAGAAAATGGTTTTTTAACCACCTATTCGGTGTTGGGCTTGCACAAAGCCTACAATGGTGAAAACATGTTAAGTTATTTGGATGAACAACAATTCTTTTATTCTTTTTTTGAAGAATACTTGCTTGCTCCTGAAAAATTAACCGTGGATTTGCTCGATGTATTGGAAAAAAACGACGAAGTTTTGGGTGTTGAATTGGATTTGGATTGTATGAAAAATATGCCGACTTCTGCTTTTACGTCAAGTGGATTGGAAGTGGAACAAGCACGCAAATACCTCACAAAAATTGCCCGTTCTGGACGCCAAGTTGCTTATGTGCATTTACCCGAGGGAGCTCCAATAACTTCCGATGATGAAAAAATAGTTGGAAAAACATTGGCTTATTTGGTACACGATTTTATTGCCAATTATTCCATATAAACTTTGTTTAATAATTGCGATAGTCGTTCCACAACTGGCTGCGAATACCAATCACTGGAATATAAGTTACTTGCATTTTGTTGGCTTGAATCAGCAAATGATTTTCAAAAAACACGTGTATTTGTCCGGCTTTCCAAACTTCGTAATCAAACGTTAGTATGGTTTTACTTACGTTTTTGCCTGCACCTTGCCCAATTTTATGGCCATATTCACTCGGACGAAGCGTATAAGGCATGTAAATATCGCCACCATAACTAAATCCATCTTTGTCTTCGCCTTTTAAACGATAGGTCGTGAAAAATTTAGCCATGTATTTTCCTTTTTGCCATTTTAGTTCGGCTACCAATTCGTGGAAATTACCTCCCAATGGATGCGCTAACACATGTCCCTGATTGCCATAAGCCTGCATTTCGTTGATGTGTGCATAAGTGTAGGGACGCATGAAATTGTATTCTGCACGATAGAAAAACGGTCCAATTTTGGTGTTAAATCGACCTTTGAAACCAAATTGAGCACCGTATTTATTTGCCCACCACGATGGATTGTTCTTAATTTCTTTCAAGCTGAACTCGTCCAAAAGGAATTGAAAATAAAAAACATGTCCTTTGTATCGTGCATTCATTGAAACTCCTAAAAGTATGTTGTCGGCACTACCAATGGCATATTCTTGTGGACGGAAAAACACAAGCGGGTTCAAATATTCGGCTTCATAACCACGGTTGAGCAAGGTGTCTTTGGGTTGAAAAAGAACTGTTTCAAACAATCCGAAGTTGAGCCATTTAGTAGCGTTTAAACTAATGTGGTGCGTAGTTGCAAACTTAGATCGCCATCCTTTTGATGAGTGCTCACGCATGAATTGATAAAAAAGATCGTATTCAACACGCCAAAATTTTGCTTTCACTTGGGCAAATGGATGAGGTGCGCCGTAATCGCTAAGAAACAAAGAGCGACTTCCTTCTCAATAAAATTATTGTCCAACCCAACATGAAAACTAAAAATTTCATTCGGTGTATAGCTCACGCGACCGCGAATGTCGGCATAATAGTAGTTTTGCCTTTACGCTCGTAATAAAATGCAGGTGTGTTGAAAAGAGAATCTACAGAACCAATACCACCAAATGCTCCAATTTTAAATGCCCATTTTCCAACTTGCGCATGAAAATTTAATCCCAAACCAGTGCGATAAGCCATTTGTTTTGCATATCCACCATTGATATCAACAGCTGGCGCAATGAAGTAATAATTTTTGCGGATGCTATCGTTTTTTTTCCACGAAGCAAAAGTGTATTGACGTGCTGCCGGAAGTATGCTTGTATGTACTTCAACCGAAGGTTTGGCCACACTGTCTTGAGGCAATTCTTCGTATATTGACCCAGTGCCATATTGTCCCCAAACGATTGTGGTCAACAAAACAAAAACGATATGTATGCCTAGTGTTTTCAAAAATCAGTGTAGCTATTGATTAAACCTGTTCGCATCCCAATTCCAAATACATTGGTTAATTGAGGAGATGCTGTGTTGTCTTTTCGGAATAAATAATTAATAAATACCGAAAAATTCATTTTTTTATTAAAACGATAACCTGTTTCTACGCTGGTGTAAAAAGTGCTTCCATAATGAAGCGAGCCTTTGTCATACAAGGCTAAATGCGAAGTAGGTGAATATTTATCAACGTTGTAATAAATAGCTTTTACATCAAAATAAACCTGTTTGATTTCGTAATTAGCTCTCAGTATAATTTCTGCAAAACCTTCACCTTTGGTATGTGCCAATGGAAGATTGAAATGGCTGTAGTTTAACCGCGGATTGGAAGAACGGTATAAATTAGTAGAAGCATAGTTTCCTTCCAACTGCAAAAAGAGGTTTTTAACACGGCCTGGTTCTGAAATTCTAAAACCTAATTGTGCGCCATATCCCTTGTGACGTGGATTCCATGCAACTTGTGCATACATTCTAAGTTCTGAAATAATGGTATAGCCAAAGTTTAATCCTAAAATTGAATTGGCTTCTTTTTCTTTCACAACAAAGGCACCAAGTCCTGGAATAGGATTATACATCCACGGCGAAGCATGTTTAGAAACCACTGAATCTCCTTTTGAATAAATTGTTCCTTCAAAAAGCGAGATGGTTAATGTTTTGGTGGCTTTAAACGAAAGGTAATTCACCGCTAAAATTTTCGGGTCGTAATAGCTTTCAACCGTTGTGCTGGCTGGTCGACGCAACATGTTGAGCAATTTACTGCGCATATAAACAAATTCCCATCGTGGATGAAAACGATAATTGGCTTGAAAAAATGGTGCGCTAAAACTATTGTCAGAAAGCAACAGCGAACGGTAACCATCGCCCACAAATTTTCGGGTATTTCCTGCCGAAAGTGTCAATACTTTAAATGGTCGATAAATGATTTCGCCCATAGCAAAAGCATAATCAAAACCATCCACTTTGAAAGGTTTTGTTCGTCCAAGCCCTGGAACAACAGCATTTTGGGTAAAATAAGTGGAATCGGATTTTTTTACATACGACTCGCCAATAGCATTGAAATAATTTTTTTGGTAGATGGGATTGCGCGATTGATTTTCGTAAAAACTGGTAGAAAACGAAAAGTTTTTGAACAAATCACCTTCAATATGAAAACCTTTGGTGTTTTGAAATAACCAACGTTTTACGGTATCGGCAAAATCTTTTCCCATCGATACATCAAACACTGGCGAAACGGTGAGGTAGTAATTTTTACCTTTAAATTCCAAGAAATGCTTTTTGAATAAATGTTCGGTTACCAAATAATATTGTTTGGAAGTATCTTGAATTTTAGTGTGTAAATCATACTGACCTTCGCTTACAGGAAAGAAGCTATTGCCTGTATAGCCTTCCATTTTAGAGGTGGAATAATACAAACGATCTTTATAAAAAGGATGTAACGGAATGTTGTTTTGTTGAGCCAATAGAGCAATTGTCCAACAAATGGCAATACCAAGAACGATGCTATTTTTAAATCGCTTCATCATTCTCCAAAACAATTAATGAACGCTTTTGTTTTTGCAATAAAATGCGGATTGTACAACGATTCTTTGTTGTAGGTTAGCGGTTTTCCAGTATTCACGTCAAGTACTTTACCTCCCAAAGCTTCTAAAATTGCTTGACCAGCAGCTATGTCCCATTCCATAGTTGGTGCAAAGCGTGGATAAACATCTGCCCATCCTTGTGCAAGGTCAAAAAACTTCAAAGCCGATCCTTTTTTGATAAAATCGATGTCTTTTTTACTTTTGATTTCCTCAATTAGAGGAGAAAATAACTCAAAATTAGGTGTGCGCGAACTGGTTAATACAACAGGATTGTTTAATTCTTTAGCGGTTAATTTTGTCCAATTGTTAGGCGAATCAATAGCATTAAATGGTGCAATAAAACACCCGATTTCTTTTCCTCCAAATAAAATTGTTTGTTCAACAGGGCTTGCAATTAATCCAAAAACAGGATTACCGTTTTCAACCAATGCAATGTTTACTGCAAATTCATCATTTTGTTTAATGAATTCCTTGGTGCCATCCAGCGGATCTACAATCCAAACTGTTTTCCAGCTCTGACGAATTTCAAAATTCTCTTTCAGTTCTTCTTCGCTGATAATTGGAATTTCTGTTTGCCTTAATTCATTGATAATTATTGCAGAAGCTCGTTTATCGGCCTCAGTAACAGGAGACCCATCTGATTTGAGTTCTTTTTGAAACGAAGTGTGATACACACGCATTATTTCGTCTGCTGCAAGAACGGACGCTTTAAGTGCAATGGTATAGTGATTGTTCAATTCTTTCATTTCAATAAGTAGCCCAAATGTAAGTATAAAATTCAAAAAAAAGACCGCCTTTCAAAAAAGCGGTCTAAAATAATTGCAGGTTGTGTCTTATTAATGTCTTACAACCAATTTTTTTGTAATTCCTTTTGCGTTATCTCCTTGAATAGAAACAATGTAAACACCATTTTTCATATCAGAAGTGTTGATTTTTTTAGTTCCAGAGAAATTGCTAGTGTACACTACATTTCCTAACACATCCACAATTTGAATGCTTCCGTTGGTGATTGCCTCCGCTTGAATAGTTACAGCATCAGAAGCTGGGTTGGGAGAAAACGTAATTTCTGTGTTTTTTACAGCTTTTACACTTGCATCATCAATATAATTGTAGATAACGGTAACAGAAGCATATTCTGTAGCGTTGTTAACATCTACAACCGTATATTTGTAAGTTGCAGAGCTTTCTAGGTGTGTTTTGGATAAATTTGAGGTTTAATTTCTGCTGGAGAACCACCGTTTTTATCAGTAGTTGTTCCACCATCAAAAACAATTGGTGCTGGGTTTGAAGGGTTACTATGAGGCGTTAAATACGTTGCTACTTGATTAGTTGGGAAACATGTAGGAGGCCAGCAAATCTGATCTACCCAATCTGTTGCAGCTGTAACAACATCACGTCTTAAACGCATTTGCAAATCACCACCACTTAAATTATAAACGTGAAATTTAGTATGCGCCCAATACGCATATTCATCATTTGGATCCACTTCAGAGGTAGGGATAGTAACCGTTAATGTTTGTCCGTCTAAATTGGTAGTTTCACCAACGTTTCTTATCTCTACTTGTGCAAAAGCAGCCCAAGTCATTAATCCAAATCCAAAAAGTAATATTTTTTTCATATCAATTTGTGTTGTTTTAAAAGTTGAATAGCAAAAATCTATCCAAAACTATTTCGTAAAAATACAAAAAAAATCGAATGATTATTTGCTGATTTAACAAAATTTTAGTGTTGTCACATTTTAGGATTCCAAAAGAGGGTGTTAGAATTTTCTAAAATAAAACGATAAAGTGTAAAAATTCTATTCTATCTTTGGAGTTATTGGCAAGGTGTTTGCCAGAGCTAAATGAAACTATAAAATTTCAAAAAAATGAAAAAAATTGGATTATTGTTTATTGCTTGTGCTGTTGTTTTTTCTTCTTTTTCTCAAGAAAAGCACGAGTCTAACAAGGACAAAAAATTGCCTGTTGTTCAGTTAAAAACAATGACAGGTGAGTTGGTTAACACAAGTGAACTAACTGCAAATGGACCAGTAATTATAAGCTTTTGGGCTACTTGGTGTGCACCATGTAAACGCGAGTTAAACACCATTAGTGATGTGTACGACGATTGGAAAGATGAATTTGGTGTTACCTTGGTTGCCGTTTCTATTGATGATGAAAAAACAAAAGGTCAAGTGCCTACTTATGTAAATGGTAGAGCATGGGATTATTTAGTGGTGATGGACCCAAACAGCGATTTTAAACGCGCGATGGGTGTAAACAACGTACCTCATACATTTTTAGTTGATAAAGACGGAGTAATCGTTTACTCACACAACAATTATACACCAGGTGACGAAGATTTGTTGTACCAAGAATTGGTGAAATTGAAACAAAAATAAATCAATTTTAGATGAGAAAACTTTCTATTATTTGTTCTTTATTACTCTTAAGTACTACAACATATTCTCAATTAGAAAGGGGAATTTTACAGGTAATTTAGAAACGACTTTTCAATATTTGAACAAGGATTCGTTAATTGGAGCTACACAACCGCCTTCAAAAGCGTTGTTGAATTCCTACATGAACGTGTATTACACACACGGAAATTTTAGAGGAGGATTGCGTTTTGAATCGTACTTGCCACGCATACAAGGTTATCCAACCAATTTTCAAGGAACTGGTTTAGGGATGCGTTATGTTGGCTATGCCAATCATTTTATTGATGCAACGGTTGGTAATTTTTATGAGCAATTTGGTGCCGGTTTAACGTTGCGTGCCTACGAAGACAGAGCGTTAGGTTATGACAACATGTTGGATGGTGTGCGTGTAAAACTAATGCCTTTTCGCGGTATTGTTGTAAAAGGTGTTTATGGATTGCAACGATTGGGATTCAATGGTGGAATATCGCATAGCAGTGGTGTTGTTAGAGGTGGAGATGCCGAATTTAATTTGAGTCAAATCTTTCCAAAAATCGCCGAAAAAGAGGTGGATTTCATGATTGGTGGTTCGTTTGTAAGTAAATTCCAAGAAGACAACGATGATTTGTTGATTTTGCCTCAAAACGTGGCTACCTATGGTGGTAGAATGGCGTTGAACTACAAAGGTTTTACGTTGAATGGAGAATATGTAGTAAAAGGCCAAGACCCCTCACAAGATAATGGTTTTATTTACAATCCTGGTTTTGCTACGGTTATCAATGCTGGGTATTCCCGCAAAGGATTAGGGATTTTATTTTCTGCCAAATCGGTAGATAATATGAGTTACCGTTCCGATCGCACTAAAGTATTGCAAGTAGGTTTAATCAATTATTTGCCAGCATTGAATAAAACACATACCTATAACTTAGTTGCTTCTTTGTATCCGTATGCAACACAGCCAACTGGTGAGGTAGCATTTCAAGGTGATATCGTTTATACCATTCCAAAAGGAAGTAAAATTGGAGGAAAATATGGAACAACCATCAGTTTGAATGCCTCTACAGCGTTCAGACCAAAACGAACTCCAAATCTTAACTATCCTGGAGATTCAACAGGAGTTGCCTATTCAACCTCTCCATTTAGAATGAGTGATTCTTTGTATTGGTTGGATATCAATGCAAGTATTTACCGTAAGTTTACTAAGAATTTTAGTGCTTCCTTGAGCTATTTCCATTTAGCGTTGAACAATAATGTTGCTGCAGTAACCAAGCAACCGGGGGTAATTCGCTCCAATACATTTGTGTTTGAATTCTTGTATAAGTTTAAAAAACAATCGTCGTTGCGAGCAGAATTACAAGTAATGTTGGTAAACCGCATCGATTCTTTGAACAACCGTGTGCCGTTTAACACAAAAGGTGCAAAACCAACCGATCATGGTGATTGGGCAACCTTGATGGTAGAGTATGCCATTAATTCGCATTGGATGATAAATGTGATGGATCAATACAATTTTGGAAATCCTAAAAAGAGCCAACGAGCGCACCATCCGTATATCACAGTGGCGTATGTAACGGGACCAACACGTGTTTCTGTTGGATACGGTCGTCAACGAGCTGGTATGTTCTGTGTTGGTGGCGTTTGCCGTTATGTGCCTGCATCCAACGGGTTGACTTTGTCGGTAACACATAGTTTTTAATTGAAAAAAGCAACAATTATGAAACGAATGATAAACTATTTTGGAATTGCAACCTTGGTGTTGGCATTTTCAACAAGCTGTGATAAAGTAAAAAAAATCTATGAGCCCAGTGATTACGATACCGATTTGAATGTTGCGTTGTATCCTGGCGATTGGCAAACTTACTTAAACACACAATGGCCTAATTTTGATACTATAACAGCGTCATCAAACCGCAATATTTTGATAGATGATTTTACAGGACACAATTGCCAATATTGTCCAGATGCAGCAACTGCTGCACACGCATTGCATACGCAATATCCCGATCGTGTTTTTGTGAGTTCTATTCACGCTTCTCCAACTGGAATTACTGGTTTTCAAGCAACCAATGCGCAATATCCAGTTGATTTTACCAACGAAATGGGATTGGAAACTGGTAAGTTTTTTGGAGGTTTAGCTACAAGTGGTTTTTTTGGAAATCCAAGTGTGAGCACCAGCCGCATAGTGGTAAGTGGTGGAACAGAAATGTTTTATCCTCCGGGAATTTTGGCTAATCAAGTAAATTCTGCTTTGGCAACAACGTTGAAAGTAAAAATTAAATCAAAGGTGAATTATTATGCGCAAACCAAAGGTGCGTTTTTGCATACAGAGGTTGAGGTATTGGATAATGCGTTGACCAATTTAGGAATGATTGCAGTGTTGCACCAAGATAGTTTGGTAGCACCTCAAAATGTTAATGGAACTTATACACCCAACTATGTACATCGCGATATTCACAGAGGAAATGTTGGAAATACATTGTGGGGAACTACGTTGACAGATGCTCTTAAAGATGATAATGGCAAGTATTATTTGAATTATAGTTTTGTTGTTCCCAACGAGATTATGTTGGATGGTAGCGAACATTTTAATGCAGCCAATATGCACTTGTTGATTTATGTGTATGATAAAACTACCTACGAAATTTATCAAGTGGTGAAAGAAAAATTTGAATAAAACACCTGAAAATGGAACTGTAAAGGCTGTCTATTTATTGGACAGCTTTTTTTATAGCCCTAAAACACGTGCAACTTCCACAGCGGCTTTGTCCCAACTAAATTGCGAAGCACGTTCCAAACTTAATCGGCTCAATTCTGTCAAACGATGCGTGTTTTGGTCTAAATCTATCAATTTTTGAGTGATTTCATCCACATCAAAAGGGTTGCAATATTCTGCCGCATTGCCTGCAACTTCTGGTAGCGACGTTAAATTACCCGATAACAACGGAACGCCACATTTCATGGCTTCTACCAACGGAATTCCAAATCCTTCGAAATAGGGGATATAGGTCAATAATTTAGCAGCGCCCACAATTTGAGTCAATTCATCAAGGGCTAAATGTCCTGTAAAAACAATTTCTTGTTGCAATTCGGTTGGAATTAACGAAGAAAACGACTCGTTGTTCCACAATGCTGCTCCAACAATCACCAATTTTGTAGGCGACTGTGTTTGCTTTTTGAATCGTACAAAAGCTTCAACCAAACGTTTGAGATTTTTTCGTGGATGAATGGAACCAACGTATAAAAAATAGTGTGCACCTTGTGTGTATTTTAAACGAACAGCTTGTTGTTGTTCTGTTGTTAGTGGGTGGTATTTTTCCGATGCGCCGTTCCAAATAGCATGGATTTTTTGAGGTACAATGCCGTAAAGTTGCACAATATCGTTTTTGGAATATTCAGAAACAGTAATAATTTGCGTTGCTTTTTGTGCAAATTTTGGAAAAAAATGTTTCAAATAAACCAGCGCACTTTTGGGTAAATCTTGCGGGTTGTGTTCAAAATTCAAATCGTGAATTACACCAATTTGTGGAACATTGGAACCCAAAGATAAATAGCCATCGGGTGAAAAAAACAAATCAATTTTGTATTTTTTCAATGCTTTTTTCACTGCCCATTCAAACCAAATGTAAAATAAGATGGGATGACGTGCAGGTGGGCGCAAAACAACAGGTGTTACATTCTTTGCAAACACATAGTGAGGATCATACGGACGGTCAAAAAAGAAGAAAAATTGATGTTCTGGATGATTTTCAACCAATCGTTTGGAAATTTCATAGGTGTACCAACCAAAACCTTCCATTTTTGGAAGCAACATCCGTGTATTTATGGCAATGCGCACCTTAAAAATTCAAAATATAATTGGTCTGTTTTTCTTTTCCTATCGTAGTTGCAGGCCCATGCCCACAATAAACTACTGTTTCTTCGGGAAGCTGAAACATGGTTTCAAAAATAGAAGTTTTCAGAGTTTCCAAATCGCCACCAGGCAGATCCACACGACCAAAACTACCTTGAAACAACACATCGCCATTGATTACAAAATTGTTTTCCTTGTTGTAAAAAACAACGTGTCCAGGTGCATGTCCAGGCGTAAAAAACACGTCAAATGAAATAGCGCCAAAAGTTAAGGTTTCTCCATGTTTCAATTCTTTGGTTGGTTGCGGAGATGTTTTGTAATTCGGAAAACCATAAACGTGTGCATAATTGGGCACCGCATTTAATGTTGGATTATCAAGCGGATGCAAGTAATAATCCACTTTGTAGGTGTCTATAACATGTGTATTTCCCAACACGTGATCGATATGTGCGTGTGTGTTCAAAACCGCTAAAATGGTGAGATTATTCGAAGAAATGAAGGCATCCAACGCTTGTTCCTCGTGTTTTTCATAGCATCCCGGGTCAATAACTACGGCATCGCCATTATCGGCATAAACAAGGTATGTATTTTCCTGAAAAGGATTGAATGTAAAATGAGCTACGTGTAATTTCATAGCGTAAAGTTAACTCATTTTTTTTGTATTTCCAGCTTGCTTTAGATTTCAATTTAGGCTTGCTTTTATTTGCGATAATTTACTATCTTTGTAGCTTACTTTTTTTGACAACAGAAAAACAGATTTTAAAACTTATAACAGTATGGAATTAAATAATTTAACGGCAATTTCTCCTATTGATGGACGTTATCACGATAAAACTACCGAATTACAACCGTATTTTTCTGAATTTGGATTGATAAAATACCGCGTAATTGTGGAGGTAGAATACTTAATTGCCTTGGTTGAATCGGGAATTGAGCCGTTAAAAAACTTTCCAAAAGATAAGTTTGCGCAATTGCGAGAAATTGTAACTAATTTTTCTGAAAACGATGCTTTGTGGATAAAAAATACGGAGAAAACCACCAATCATGACGTGAAAGCGGTGGAATATTTCCTAAAAGATAAAATGCAACAATTGGGCTTGGATGCTTATTTGGAATTTGTGCATTTTGGTTTAACATCACAAGATATCAATAACACGTCAATTCCATTGTCGCTCAAAGAAGCAATTAACGAGCAGTATTTGCCGTTGTTGCAACAAGTGTTGGATAAATTAAAAGCATTGAAAACCGAGTGGAAAGACATTCCAATGTTGGCAAGAACACACGGACAACCAGCTTCGCCTACACGTTTAGGAAAAGAAATTCAAGTGTTTGAAGAACGTATTGAACGTCAGTTGGATTTATTGAAGCAAATTCCATATTCGGCTAAATTTGGAGGTGCAACAGGGAATTTTAATGCACATTTTGTAGCTTTTCCTCAAACCGATTGGGTGAAATTTGCGAATAATTTTGTCAACAATGGATTGGGGTTAAACCGTTCGCAAACAACCACACAAATTGAACATTACGACAATTTAGCAGCACTTTTCGATGCTTTGAAACGCATCAATACCATTGTGTTGGATTTGAACAGAGACATGTGGACTTATATTTCGGAAGAATATTTCAAACAAAAATTGAAAGAAGGAGAAATTGGTTCATCTGCCATGCCGCACAAGGTAAATCCTATTGATTTTGAAAATTCAGAAGGGAATATTGGTATTGCCAACGCTATTTTTGAACATTTAGCAATCAAATTGCCTGTTTCAAGATTGCAACGCGATTTAACCGATTCTACTGTTTTGAGAACCATCGGAATGCCGTTTGCACATACCTTCATTGCATTTAAATCTACGTTGAAAGGATTGGATAAATTGTTGTTGAACGAACAAGCTTTTCACGACGATTTGGAAAACAATTGGGCGGTTGTTGCAGAGGCAATTCAAACAATTTTACGCCGCGAAGGATTTGAAAAACCTTATGAAGCATTAAAAGGGTTGACAAGAAAAAATGAGCAGGTTACAAAACAAACTGTACATGCTTTCGTTGATACATTAAACATCAGCGATGCGTTGAAAGCTGAATTAAAGCAAATAACACCGCATAATTATACCGGAATTCAATTAGTGCCATGATAAAACAACTTTTCACATTCGCCTTTATTATTCTTGGTTCGTTGCTAGCAATGGGTCAGAAAGAACAATTGGAATGGGGCGAGTTGAAAGGAAATAGTGGTAATTTAATTGAAATCATGCCACTTAATGGTAAAGATTTTTACACCTTGCGTTGGAAAGGTGGCAATGCTTTTGGTGGTTATTACTTATCACGATATACCGATTTGAAAGAAGTTAAATCAAAACGTGTTTCTATTGCGGTTAATTACAACATTGCCAATTTTGAAGATGTAATTATTGTGGACGAGCATCCATCGGTGATTTTAACTAATATCAAAGACGGTAAAGAACAAGTTTATTTGCAGCAATACAGCTATGAGTTAGAACCTCGAGGAGAGGCAAAATTGCTTGCCAACTACGATATTCAAAAAGGAATGTCCAAAGAGGATATAAAAATTATCCAATCCAAAGACAAAGAATATTTTGCGGTTTTGTGGTTGCTCATTGGCAGAAAAAAAGACCACGATGTGTATGGTTATGCCATTTACAACAAAAAGTTTAAGTTGATGGATCAAGGTGAGTATGAAATTCCTTTTGAATCACGTTACTCACAACTGACACACCATTTGCTAAGCAATACAGGCGATTACTTTTTTGTAATCAAAGAATTTGAACCTAATCAAACAAGAGGATTGAATCAACCTGATTTGATGTACAAAAACATGCATATTTTTCAGGTCAACGATGGTGAATTAAAAAATTACACACTTCCGTTTCAAGGAAAGAGGGTAGAAGCTATTTCTGTCAATACCAACGATAGCAGTTCCTACATCATTACTGGAGTTTATGGGGCCAATGAATTTAATGGCGCTCAAGGGGTTTTTTACATGAAATTGGATTTTAAAAATCAGGCGATAACTCAACAAAGTTTTCATGAATTTGATAAAGATTTTATAACCGAAGATTGGACCAAACGCGAAAAAGAACGTGCTGAAAGACGCGAGGCAAGAGGGGTGGATGAACCTTCTTTGTACAACTACCAAATGCGCGAAGCACAACTCCTCCCCGATGGAAGTATGATTGGCATAATGGAGCAAAACTATGTGGTAGTGAGTACTTTTTCGGATGTTAGAAGCATTATGACCATTAGTTATACCTATTATTACAACGATATTGTTTTGTTTAAAATCAATAAAGACGGAGCGTTTGGTTGGGTAACGAAAGTCAAAAAATCGCAAATTTCTACTAATGATGGCGGACCATTTAGCTCGTTTGCAAGTATTTCCGATTCATCAACCATTCGTTTAATTTTCAACGATAATATTGAGAATTACGACGAACAAGGAAAATACATTCCAAAATCAGAAAATTACACTCGTTTCAGTAAACGTTACAACACGGTGGCATTGGTGGAAGTGGATGTAAAATCGGGTGAACAGAAAAGAAACACGTTGTTCTCTCGCAAAGAAACAAAAACGATTGCCGTTCCAAAATTGTTCAAAGTAGATATGAATTCAAAAGAAATGTTGCTCTACACCATGTTGAACGGTCGTGAGTTGTATGGTATTTTGAATATTGGCAATCAATAATAGTTAAATACGAAGTTTCACGTATTTTATTCCAATTATGTAATTTTTTGAAAATGATGGCGTTATACAAGAAAACTAGAAGCCATGAAACACCTTATTTTTATTGCTCTAATCTTATGGGGATACATAGGATGGGCAGCACCGATTGATATTACAGAAGCAATTGCAACAGGAAAAATAAAAGTTTTAACCAGTTATGAAAAATTGGGCAACAACGGCGTGATTTTAACCCTCACCAATTTGCAAGCAAGTCCAATTACAATTGTCGTTCCAGCTGGAACGTTGTTTAAATCAAGCGATGAAGAACAAGAATTGTTGAATATTGAAGAACAATTGTTTGTTTTGCAACAAAACGAGCAAAAAAAGGTGAGAGTTGGCGGATATTGCACTCAATTGAAACGCATTGCGCCACGTCTCGACAGTAAATTCACAATCGGGAAAACCAAAAATACGCTGTTGTTGGCTTTTTTAGAGTTTTTAAAAACCAATCAGCCTTCCAAATCAAATTACCAAGAAGCGGTTTGGGCGTTGACAGATAAAGAGCCTATTGAATCCATTGAGGTAAAAAACGATGCGGACACCAAGTTGCGTGAGTTTATTGCTAAAAAAACCAATCGTACTAATCCGTGGTATTACAAGCAACAATCGGTGGGGGTAACACCTGGGCGACCGATAGAGCGCAGAACTATTGCCGTTTCTGGACATTTAGACATCACCACAACCGAAGATACGCCGTTTCGAATTATTGTTGTGGATTTGGCTGGAAAAGAATTGCAAGTGTTGAATCAAAACAATACCATTGAAAAAAATGTAAAACACTCGTTTCGTTTTGCTTTAACCGTGCAAGGTTGGCAAAAAGGAAAATACAAAATTCTTATTCAAAAAGAAGCGGATAAATCCACCATAAAGGCATTTGATTTTGAGGTTTAATTTTCCTCGTTAATTAATGCAATCCATTCATCTACTCTCTTTGCGTTTTCCAGTAAAAAATCACCCGATTGTACGCGGTTGAGCGCAATGAGCGTAGCTCCTGAGTTAAGTTTTACACCAAAATCGTTGGCAATGGAACGAATATAGGTGCCTTTGGAGCATTTAACATAAAAATCTACTTCTGGAAAACGTTCGGTAGAAATGGTAAATTCTTTAATTTCAATTTGGTTGGGTTTCATTTCCACTTCTTTGCCAGCACGTGCCAAATCATAAGCTCTTTTGCCGTCAATTTGCTTAGCAGAGAAAATAGGAGGATATTGATCTTGCACACCTAAAAACGATTGAACAACTGATTGCATCAATTCATCGGTGATGTGTTCTGTCGGATATATTTTGTCGTCAAAAGGTTTTTCGAGGTCAAAACAGGGTGTAGTTTTTCCAATTAAGAACGTTCCGGTATAGGCTTTATCGTCGTTGGTTAAATCTGGAATTTTTTTAGTTGCTTTTCCTGTGCAAATCACCAATAAGCCAGTTGCCAATGGGTCGAGCGTACCTGCGTGCCCCACTTTAAACTTTTTGATGCCGTATTTTTTGCGTAAGTTCCAACGGAGCTTGTTGACCACGTCAAAAGAAGTCCATTTGTAAGGTTTGTCAATTAAAAGAATTTCCCCTGCGCTAAAATCGTATGCCATTACACTACTTTTAAGTCAAACCCCGACCAAATCAAGATAAGAATTAATAAACCTACTACTATTCTATAAATTCCAAATGCTTTAAATCCGCGTTTTGACACAAAGCTGATAAATCCTTTGATGGCGATAAATGCAACGATGAACGCTACGATGTTTCCCACAATAAGCAAGTTGATTTGTTCTGAAGTAAACGAGTTGCCATCTTGAAAATAATCCAATAATTTTTTTGAAGTTGCACCCAACATTGTAGGCACAGCTAGGAAAAATGAAAATTCAGCAGCTGCACTACGTGAAAGTTTTTGCGACATTCCACCAACAATCGTTGCGGCAGAACGAGATACACCTGGTACCATAGCCAAACATTGGAAGAAACCAATTTTCAATGCCGTTAAATAACTAATTTCTTTTTCTTCGTTGACTGTAGGATTTTTAAACCAATCGTCCACAAAAAGTAGGATAATACCACCAATAACAAGTGAAATGGCAACTGTTGTTGGACTTTCCAATAATTCATCAATTTTATCGCTCAGCAAAACACCAAAAACCGCCGCTGGAATAAAAGCAACCAATAATTTGATGTAGAAGTTTATGGATTGAAAAAAGCGTTTAAAATACATAACCACCACCGAAAGAATGGCGCCCAATTGAATAACGATGGTAAACAATTTGGTAAAATCTTGATCGGCAATTCCCATTAATGATGAACCGATAATCATGTGTCCCGTTGATGAAACAGGTAAAAACTCAGTCAAGCCTTCAATGATGGCAAGAATGATGGCTTCAATAAAATTCATTGCAATTATTCTTCAGAAGTTGAGTTGCTTGATTTGCTTTTCTTCATGATTGAATAAATCATGATAACAAAACCAGCGATGATAAGAATTGGAGCTATTGTTAAACGTGTAGTATTGAATAATTGGTCGCCAGTAAACACATTTGGATCTTTAGAACCACCACCAATCATTAAAATATATCCTAAAATATTAATAGCCAAACCGATAAAAAGCAATTTATAGTTTTCTTTTCTAAATCCAAAGTGAAAATTCGCTTTGTCGATGTTATCGTTATTTTTTTTCTCGCTCATGGGGTCAAATTTAATAGAAAGATTGAAAATTTCTGTTTCAAGTTGCTAAAATAACAATTTTTATCATTTTTTGAGGTTGTAAACAAAAACAAAGCCCGTTGGAAAACAAGGATAAAACCATCTGATTTGTTAAAATATATGCATGCATAGCTAAATTGTTAATAAACTACTTCAAAATGTATAGCTTTTTAAATTGTTTTTAATTAGATTTGCACACGAAAATTGAAAAAATTATAGATTTATGAAAATATTAGTAGGTATTTCGAAATCACCAGACACAACTTCAAAAATTGCTTTTACAGATGGCAATACAAAGTTTGATGAGAATGGTGTTCAGTATATTGTGAATCCTTACGATGAGTGGTATGCTTTGGTTCGTGCGTTGGAATTAAAAGAGACGTTGGGTGGTTCAGTTACAATTGTTACAGTTGGAGCTGCTGCAGACGAGGCGGTAATTCGCAAAGCGTTGGCTATTGGTGCTGATGATGCAGTAAGAATTGATGCTGATCCAAAAGATGCATATTACACAGCGATGCAAATTGCAGAATATGCAAAAGACAAAGGATTTGATTTGGTATTGACCGGGAAAGAAACAATCAACTACAACGGTTCACAAGTTGGTGGTATGATTGCTGAGGCGTTGGATATGCCATTTATTTCATTGGCTTGCAAATTGGATGTTAACGGAACAACATTGAAGTTGGAGAAAGAATATTTGGGTGGAATTCAAGAAATTGAAACATCACTTCCAGCAGTTGTTTCTTGTGCAAAAGGAATGGCAGAGCAACGTATTCCAAACATGCGTGGAATTATGGCTGCAAGAACAAAACCTTTAACGGTGGTACCAGCTGCTCCAGTTGAAGAGTTGGTTAGCTTTGTTGGTTACACAATGCCAGCAGCTAAATCTGCAGTGAAAATGATTGCTCCAGACAACATGGATGAATTAGTTTCTTTGTTACACAACGAAGCTAAAGTTATCTAATTATTAATTTTATACAAAGTAGATATGTCAGTTTTAGTATATATTAATGCAGGACACGGAATCGGGAAAAATGCTTTTGAAGCCGTGACTTATGGAAAGAAATTAGGAGATGTTACCGTTGTTACAAATGGTAATGTTGATGATGCAGCACTTGCTAAATTGGGTGAGTATGGTGCATCAAAAGTATTGGTTGATAAATCGTTGACAGCAGCAGATGACCAACAATTAACACGCTTGGTTGAAAACGCTGCTAATCAAGTTGGTGCCAACACAATTGTTTTTGTACACGACCACGTAGCGAAAAACGTAGCGCCTCGTTTGGCTGTTCGTATGAAAGCTGGATTGGTTTCAGGAGCAATTGCATTGCCAGAAGGTGATGGTTCTGTGAAAGTTAACGTATTTTCAGGAAAAGCTTTTGGAAGTGTGAAAGTAAACACAGCTAAAAAAATTATTTCATTGTTGCCTAACTCTATCCAACCTGAAAATGGTGGTGGAAGTGCAACTGTTGAAACTTTTGCTGCCAACGCAGGAGATGCAAAAGTGAAAGTTTTGGCTACTAAACAACCAGAAGGTGAAATTCCATTACCAGAAGCTGAATTGGTAGTTTCTGCTGGTCGTGGTTTGAAAGGACCAGAAAACTGGGGAATTGTTGAAGATTTAGCAAAAGCTTTGGGTGCTGCAACTGCATGTTCACGTCCAGTTTCTGATGCTGATTGGAGACCTCACCACGAGCACGTTGGACAAACAGGTATTGCTATTCGTCCAAACTTGTACATTGCAGTTGGAATTTCTGGTGCAATTCAACACTTGGCGGGAGTTAATGGTTCTAAAACAATTGTGGTAATTAACACAGATGCTGAAGCACCATTCTTTAAAGCTGCTGATTACGGTGTTGTTGGCGATGCATTTGAAGTATTACCTCGTTTAACAGAAGCTGTGAAGAAGTTTAAAGCTTCTCACTAATTAATAAAATTCAATAAAAATAGGGAAGTGTAGTTTATACTTCCCTATTTTTTGTTATTTTAGAAAACTCTTTCAATCAGAATGAATAAAATAAAACTTGATATAGTAGGACTTTCATACAGTCAAACGCAATCTGGCGCTTATGCGCTGGTGTTGGCAGAATCGGGAGGTAAACGTAGATTACCGATTATTATTGGTGGATTTGAAGCACAAGCAATTGCCATAGAATTGGAAAAAATGACGCCTACACGACCGTTAACACACGATTTGTTTAAAGCGTTTGCACTTACATTTGAGGTTCAAGTGAAAGAAATTTTTATTTATGACTTGGTGGAAGGAATTTTCTTTTCTAAAATTATTTGCGAGCAAAACGGTGATTTTTATGAAATTGACGCACGCACGTCGGATGCCATTGCCATAGGTGTACGTTTTAGTGCTCCAATTTATACGCTGGAAAGCATTTTGTCGAGTGCCGGCATATTGTTGGACGATGACTTATTAGAAGAAGGAGAAAAAGCCATTGAAAGTGAAGGCGCAATGAATGAAACGATGCCTCAAAGCAATCCTTTTCAAAAAATGTCGTTAGACGATTTAAAGAGAAAATTAGAAGAAGCTATTCACAATGAAGAATATGAATTGGCTTCAAAAATTAGAGATGAAATTAACAATCGCTCTACCAATTAATTACTACTTATCACATGCTTAAAGATTTAAAACTAAAACTTACCGTTATGAGCTTCTTACAATTTTTTGTATGGGGCGCATGGTTAATTACTATTGGTATTTATTGTAGTCAAACCCTAAAATGGTCGTTTTCTGAATTTGGTGCAATTTTCTCAACAATGGGAATTTCATCGTTGTTTATGCCAACTTTAATTGGTTTTATTGCAGATAAATGGATTAACTCAGAGAAATTATATGCGTTGTTACATTTAGGCAATGCTTCGGCAATTTTATATTTAACAACAGTCAACGATTCCACCACTTTTTTCTGGGTGGTGTTGTTTGCTATGATTTGTTACATGCCTACATTGGCGTTGTCTAACTCTATTGCCTATCAAATATTAAAATCACGAAATTTAGATGTTGTAAAAGTATTTCCTTCCATTCGTGTTTGGGGAACTGTAGGCTTTATTGCAGCGATGTGGGTTACGAATTTAACTGGAAATAAAGCAACAGAGGGACAGTTTTATATTTCGGCAATTGCTGGAGTTTTATTAGCCTTGTTTTCTTTGTTTGTATTACCTAAGTGTCCGCCACAATACACCGGAAAATCGGTTGAAAAGTCAAATATTATCAAAGATGCGTTTTATTTATTTGCCGATTACAAAATGGCGCTTTTCTTCTTCTTTTCTATGCTGTTGGGTGGGGCTTTGCAGTTGACCAATATGTATGGAGATAGTTTTTTATCCAGTTTTGAAGCAATACCGCAATATGCAGATTCATTGGTGGTGCGCTATTCTACCCTCATTATGTCAATTTCACAAATTTCCGAAACATTATTTATTCTTGCCATTCCTTTTTTCTTAAAACGCTATGGAATTAAGAACGTAATGCTGATGAGTATGTTTGCTTGGGTATTGCGTTTTGGGTTGTTTGCTTATGGAAATCCAGCAGATGGCTTGTGGATGATTATCCTTTCATGTATTGTGTATGGAATGGCTTTTGATTTTTTCAATGTATCGGGTTCTCTTTACGTAGAAACTACAGCAAATCCAAAAATTAGAGCCAGTGCACAAGGAATGTTTATGATGATGACCAATGGCGTAGGGGCAATTTTGGGAAGTTCTATCAGTGGTGTGGTTATCGATAAATACTTTGTACTTGCCGATGGTTCGTTGGATTGGACAGGTGTTTGGTTATCGTTTGCTTTGTATGCCTTGATTGTTGCAGTTTTATTTGCAGTACTTTTTAAACACAAACACACGCCTTTAACAGATGAACAAATCTCTCATTAGTTCACATTAATTCGTTTATTTGTTAAAAATTTTGTCAGATTTAATTTTAGGTGTAGATTTGCGCCCATTAACTAATTAAATCATTTACTATGACAAAGTTAAGAATCACTTTCTTAAATTTATTTTCAAAAGCGATCGTAGGAATTTTTGCATTTGGATTGAGTTTCAATTCATTTGGTCAAATTATTAGAGATACGATTTCAGCAGTTGGTTTACAAACATGGACTGTCCCAGCCAACGTTACCAACATCACTATAGATGTTTGGGGAGCTGGAGGTGGCGGCGGTGGTGCCGAAAGTCACATTTTAAATTATGCTAAACCTCGCGCTGCTGGAGGTGGCGGTGGAGCTTTTTCTAGTGGCTCATTTGCTGTAACGTCAAGCGATGTTTTATCAATACCTGTTGGTGAGGGAGGTCTTGGTGGAACTTCTAATCAAGATGGAGCAGCTGGAGGTGCTACGATAGTAGAATTAGCTGGAACAACTATTGTGTCTGCGGATGGTGGTCAAGGTGGTGCTTTCCGTGATTGCGAAGGAAACGTTGGTACTGCTACAGGTTTAGGAGGTAGTGCTGGTACATTGTTTTTATATGCTGGAGGTAACGGAGCTCCATCAAATACGACTGAATTTGGAGCGGGTGGCGGTGGTGCCGCTGGTACAACACAAGCAGGAACTAATGGAACAGGTTCAACAGGTGGACTTGGAGGCCTTGTAGGTGGTGGAAATGGTGGTGATCCAACAACTCTGCAAGATGAAGATGGAAAGCCAGGTGCATTGCCTGGAGGTGGTGGTAGTGGTGCCAGAAGAACAGATTTGGCAGGTTCTACAAAAGGTGGCAATGGAGCAAATGGAATGGTTATTATTTCTTATTGCGTTTTGCCAACAGCACCAACAATTGCAACTGGTTCTTTAACTCCTTGTGAGCAATCAAACGAAACATACACATTAACAGCAGATGCCAATGTAGATTATTATGTATGGACATTGCCTAATGGTTGGAGTGGTTTAAGTACATCTAACTCTATTGACGTAGTTGTTGGGCAACCTGGAACGATTACAGTTGAAGCATTCAACGTGTGTGGTCAGTCTACTACAGAAACGTTTACAATTAACGTAACTGAATTGCCTGCTCAACCGTCAGCAATTTCGGGTAATGCAATAGCATGTGAAGGTACACAACAAACGTATGCTGTAACAAACGATGTAACAGTTGATTCATACACATGGACTTTGCCAGGAGATTGGACAGGCGCAAGCACAACCAACAGCATTGTTGCAACAATTGGTACACAAGCAGGAATGATTTCTGTGGTTGCCAACAACATTTGTGGTTCTTCTGCGGCTAGTATTTTGAATGCAACAATTTCAAATTTACCAGCTCAACCTTCTGCAATTAATGGTAACACAACTTTTTGTCAAGGAGATAATGCTGCATTTAACGTAGCATCAAATCCAGAAGTTACCAATTATGTTTGGACTTTCCCTGCTGATTGGACAGGAACAAGCACAACAAACATTATTAATTTAACAGTTGGCGCTACATCTGGTGATGTAACAGTTGCTGCCGTAAATAGTTGTGGATCATCTACAGCACAAACATTAACAATTACAGTAAATCCAGTTGATGCAACAGTAACTAACAATAACAATGTGTTGACTGCAAATCAAGCTGGTGCTGTTTATTTATGGATTGACTGTGCTACGGGTGCTCCAGTTGCAAATGGAGCTGGACAAACATACACACCAGTTCAAAACGGAAGTTATAAAGTGATGATTACTACACCTTCAGGTTGTACTGTAGTTTCTGAATGTGTAACTGTTTCTAATTTAAGTGTAGAAAAAGCAACAATAGAAGCTGTTTCGGTATATCCAAATCCTGCTTCAAATTTTGTTACCATTGCCAATGTAGATGGTGATGCAACAGTGCAATTGTTGGATATGACAGGTAAAGTTGTTATTTCAACTGTTGTTAACGGAACAACAAAAATTAATTTAGAAGAAGTAAATGCTGGTGCATATTTCTTAGTTGTTTCAACTGCTAATGGTGTGAAAAACCAAAAGTTAATTGTAAGAAAATAATTCTAAGCATATTGAATTGGAAGAATCCGCTCGAAAGGGCGGATTTTTTTGTGAGTATTATTGAAAATTGGCTACTACTGAAACCTAAGATAGATTAGGATTGTCTTTGAATTTAAGGCTTAATAGACAAAATTAATGCTCAAAATCGTTCAATCCCTTACTCTGACTAACTATAAAGTCAATCAAAGGTTATAAAAAAAGTGCACTCAAACGAATGCACTTTAATTATTTTTAACTACTATTGAATTACTTCCAACCGCCACCAAGAGAACGGTAAAGCGCAATCATTGCTTTGAATTCTTGCAATTTATCGTTTACACCTGTCAATTGAGCTGAAATTAAGTTTTGCTCAGATGTTAACACATCGTTGTAATTGGTGTTGCTACTAAATTCTAGCAAACTCATTCTAAACGCCACTGCTTTTTCCAATGCTTCAATTTGCTTTACACGTGTTACTTGTTTTTCTTTAGCAGTTTCAAAAGCATACAAAGCATTGGTAACTTCTTGACCTGCTGTTAGCAATGTTTTTTCAAACGTATTCCAAGCTTGTTGTTGAGCAACTTTTGCATTTCTTAGATTGGTTTTTAAAACACCACGTTGAAAAATAGGTTGAACCAAACCTCCTACTAAATTTACAAAGATACTAGCTGGGTCAAACAACGTACGTGTAGTTAAAGCACTTATTCCTCCTGTTCCCGATGTAAGGCGCAAAGAAGGGTAAAATGAAGCACGTGCTACGTTGGTGGCCTCAAATGCTTGTCTGAAACCAAGTTCAGCAGCTGTAACATCCGGACGATTTGCCAATAACTGCGCAGGAACACCTACATGAAGCATCATAGGCAATGATTGACTATCAAATTCACCACGTGCAATTGGTTGCAAAGGTTTAACCGTCAAAACACACAACGTATTCTCTAACTCACGAATTGAACGTTTTAAATCGGGAATGGTAACTTGCGCAGCGTATAAATTGGATTCTGCTTGCACAACATCTGCACCCGACAAACTTCCTGATTCTTTCAATGCTTTGATGGCAGCTACCGATTTTTCACGAATTTTAATGGTTTCTTCTGTAATTGCCAATTGTTTGTCCAAGGCCAATAAGGTATAATACGATTCGGCAATGGTAGCAATTAACGCTGTTTTAACTGCATTTTGCGATGCGATTGATTTCATCCAAGCTGCTTGAGCACTTCTTTTTGCGGCTGTTAATTTCCCCCAAATTTCAATTTCCCAATTGGTTGAAAATCCAAGTGAAACAGAAGTTGTTTGCAAGTTGATATTGACATTGGAAGGAAAATTAAGTGCATTTTGTGACATTTTATTATAGGTCACTTGCGGTGTAAAATCCAAGCTGGGCGCAAATGCTTGTTTGGATTGTTTGAGCGTATTTTCAGCAGTTGAAATTTGAAGAATTGCATTTTGCAAGTCATAGTTTTTATCCAATCCTTCTTGAATCAACGCTTTTAAGTGCTCGTCTTGAAAAAAGTCTTGCCATTTGACATCTGCAAGGGTTGTAGTGTCTTGCGAGGTGTGGTCGCGAAACAACCCTTTTTGTTGCTCTTCAGAAATGGTCGGTTTTTCATACTTTTTTGTAATCACCCCACAACCAGATAGCATACCAACCGTTGCAATACCAATTACTAAATTATAATATCTCGATTTCATTGTTTTTACAATTTTGAATTCTTATTTTTTACTTGATACTTTTTCATGGAGAATTTGGAACACAACGTACAACCCCGGAATTACAAACACTCCTAACAATGTACCGATGAGCATCCCTCCAATTGCACTTGTACCGATTGCGTTGTTACCAATTGCACCAGCACCTTTTGCAAACATTAAAGGCAATAACCCAAAAATAAATGCAAAAGAGGTCATTAAAATTGGACGGAAACGTGAACGAGCTCCTTCAATTGCTGCATCAAAAATTGCTGCACCTTTTTTGCGGGCTTCATGGGCAAATTCTACAATCAGAATGGCATTTTTGGCCAATAATCCGATGAGCATAATTAGTGTAATTTGCACATAAATGTTATTGCTCACATCAAACATCCACGCAAAAATGAATGCACCAGCTAATCCCACAGGCAATGAAAGAATTACTGCCAAAGGCAACATGTAACTTTCGTATTGCGCTGCTAATAAGAAGTAAACAAATACCAAACACAATAAGAAAATATAGATGGTTTGGCTACCTGCATTGATTTCCTCACGGCTCATACCAGAGAATTCGTAACCATACCCCAGTGGAAGTGTTTCTTTTGCCACTTCTTCAATTGCTTTGATGGCATCTACTGTACTATAACCTTCACTTGGACCACCTTGAATATGAACAGAAGTAAACAAGTTGAAACGGTTTATGGCTTGCGGACCAAACACTTTTTTCAATTCGATGAACTGTGAAATTGGAGCCATTTCGCCTTTATTGTTTCTAACCATGATGTGGTTGAGTGATTCTGTATTGGCTCTAAACTCAGGTTCTGCTTGATACATTACACGGTATTGTTTACCAAAACGGTTGAAATCAGAGGCATAAACCCCACCAAAATAACCTTGCAAGGTACTCAAAACATCTTTAACCGTTAATCCAGCACGTTTGATAGCAGGAACATTCAAATCAATTTGGTATTGAGGATAATTAGGTGAGAAGGATGTTGCTGCAAACTGAATTTCGGGACGCGCATTCAATGCTGCCAATAATTTTTGATTAACCTCATTCAATTCTTCAATTGTTCCACCTTTTTGATCTTGTAATTCGAATTCAAATCCACTGCTGAAACCAAATCCCATGATGGTTGGACGAGGGAAGAAAATCACTTTTGCATCTTTTACACTTGCTGTTCGTTTAAACAACTCTTGCACAATGGATGCTTGGTCTTGTCCCGCTTCTTTACGTTCGTTCCAGTTTTTTAATCGGATGATAATCATTCCATAGTTGGAACCAGAACCACTGATTAAGCTAAATCCAGAGATACGAAGAATGTTGCTTATGCCTGGAATATCTTTGATTTTATTTTCAATATCCAACAACACACGTTCAGATTCTTCAACCGATGTACCAGGAGGCAATGTAATATCCGACATCACTCCACCAACGTCTTCGTTTGGAACAAATGCTTTTGGTCTAGAATTCATGATTAACACAAACAAACCTGCAAAAACAGCAATAACGGTAAAGGCCAACCATTTTTTGTGAATGAAAAATTGAGCCGATTTTTTATATTTCTCTGTTGTTTTTTCAAAAGCAATGTTGAAATAATCAAAGAAACGACGAACAAAATTCTTTTTCTTACCCTCTTCGTGTTCGTGCGGTTTTAAAATCAATGCACAAAGAGCTGGAGACAACGTTAGGGCGTTAATAGCCGAAATAAAAATCGCAACAGCCAAGGTGATACCAAATTGTTTGTAGAAAACCCTGCCGAGCCACTGATGAACGTAACAGGAATAAACACGGCTGCCATACTTAAAAGGTAATGGAAATGAATTGCTACCACTAATTTCGTTCATGGCGCTATGAGCTGCTTTTAGGGTCTTTTTCGCCTTGTTCCATTTTGGCGTGCACCGCTTCAACGACGACAATGGCATCATCCACCACAATACCAACAGCCAACACCAATGCAAATGAGTTAGCAAGTTAATGGTAAACCCAAATAAACTTAAAGAAGAACGTACCAATGATGGCAACTGGAACCGAAATTGCAGGTATGATGGTAGAACACCAATCTGCAAAAAGATGAATACTACCAAAAACACTAATATAAATGCTTCAATTAGGTTTGAATTACTTTTGAAATGGATGCCTCTAAATCGTTACATTTGATAGTACTGCTACATCAATTCCTTGGGAAGTTTGCTGGCTTCATCAATAGCTTTTCATTACACCTTTGATTACATCTTGTGCATTGGAGCCTGATGTTTGATAATGGCAATACCCACGCCTTGTTTACCGTTAGAATAGGTCGTTCCGGCATAGGTTTACGGAGCCTAGTTCAACACGAGCAAAACATCGCCTAATTTTAAAATTTCACCATTTTCAGTAGAATTAATAACGTGTCTTCAAATTCTTCACACTTTTTAAACGTCCTTTGTATTCCGAGACATATTGGAACTGAATTGATTATAACCTCCATTGTCAGGAGCAGCTTCTAAGTTTTGCTCGGCCAATGCAACAGCAATATCACTTGGAACTAATCCATAACTTGCCATCATCGGGGCGTAACCAAATGCGCATCATTAATTGATACGAGCTAAAATCATGGCTTCACCACCATTTACACGCTTAATACGGCAAAATGTTGATTTCAGCATAGTTGCAAAAAACGTCATGTCGTATTCTGGGTTGCTACTGTTCAAGTCAAAAATCAAAATATTATCGCTCTGACGTTTAGAGGTAACAACTCCAGCTTTTTTAGCCTGTCTTCTTTGCGGCAATAATGGTAATGCACGAGCAACGCGGTTTTGCACGTTTACGGCAGCCATGTCAACGTGGTTTCCCAATTTAAAATAAATACTGATGGAAGCTGTACCATTGTTACTTGACGTTGAGGTCATGTAAGGTCATGTCTTCCACCATTGATTTGTTCTTCCAATGGGACAACAACAGATTTCATCAAGGTTTCTGCGTTTGTCGCCCGTGCTTTGGCACTCACTCTAGCAGTTGGCGGCGCAATTTCTGGGTACTGTAGAAATAGAGTAAAGTTACCAATCCTAAAATACTGGGATAACAATTGTGCCGAAGCCAACTGTAGAAAGTACAGAAGGGCGGTCTATGAATTTATTAAACATAAGGCATTAAATTTTAGAATTTTAAAACGCTGTCTGTGAGCACAACTGTAGGTTTAATTTTTTGTTCCTTCGGCAACAATATAAATGCATTCAATGATTAATTGATCGTTTGGTTTTAAACCACTTGTTACCACAAAATATTTACCTCCAGGAACGTCAATCACTTGAATTGGTATATTCCACCAGCATCTCCTTCTCCTACAATGCCAAGCCAAGCGCTTGTCTTTGGTCCAACTGTTACTTTAGTGGAATGATGATTGCATCTTTTTTTTAAATGCGTAGGGCGTGTTGGTCGCAAACACAGGCGCAACTTGTTTTCAGGATTTTAAACCTGCTCTCGTTGAAGCAGACCAGTTTGGTTGTTGATTAACCCACTAAATGTTTCAATTTTACTTGGTGATTATAAGTTGAATCGTTGGATAAAATGAGGGTTACAAGGTGGTATTTTTGCAATTTTCTCTTGAAATTCTTACCTTCTGTTGTTTCAAAGCATTTTCAATTGTTGTTTTTTCGTTGATAAAATAGGCATACACTTTGAAATATTGGAAACAACGGTTAATGGTTGAGCCGTGTTGCTATAAACAAAACTACCCAATTTAAAGGAAGTTTACCTACAAAACCATCCACGGGGCTTTTAATTTATTTGTATATCCAAGATTGGTTTGCTGTGCATAAGTTGCTTTTGCTTGTTCCAAATCCGCTTTACGCATGTCGTAATTCAGCTTCCTTTGGTTAACTCGTAAGTACTAATAATTCCTTGTTCAACCAATGGTTTTTGTTTTTTCTGCTTGTACGCCGCCTCTGCTGCCGCTTTTGCACTTTCTATGCGCGCTTTATACATGTTGACATCTTGTCCATTGTGGATTTGAAATTTTAAATAACAAATCGCCTTTTTTCACTTCTTGACGTTACACCTGTTTTTTCAATGTAACCGTTAATCATTGGTCGAATTTCAATGTCCTCAACTCAACAGAAGAAATTGCTGGATATTCTGAATACAGTTCAACTTCTTGTTGTTGTAATTGTATAACCTTGTAGGGTTGAGTTGGGCGTTCAAATGCTGCTTCTTTACCTTTACAAGCTGTAAAAGTTACTGCTAATAAGCCAATTGTAAGTATGTTGTATATGATTTTCATTTGTTGAAGATTAAATTTTTAATTATATTTTTCTATTGATTAAAGCTGATCAAATTCTTCGGCAGTAACACCAAAAACGTCTTGGTATATTCCTTTCATTACAAGCGGGTAAAGATACCGGTGAGAAAATGTTGATTAAGAAATTGATGGATCCGACTTTAAAATGGTTCCTTTTTCCATTTTCTTGATTAATTTCTTTGTAAATCACACAACATTTTGTTGGTTCGGGTTTGATATAATATCTTCATCAAAAAGTTTAGTAGAAAATGTTAATGCTGTACGCTTCAAAATAAGAATACCCGTTTGAAATTGAACATAAAGTCTATAAATTAAATCTACTTTTGTTCCAAAAGTTACATTTTGTGCACCATAAATTTCATTCAGCTTGCTTCGTGTAAATTCAGGGCTAATTTCTTCCTGAACCATGCGTGTTAAATTTTCTTGGATCGGAAATAATAATTAACCAACGTACGTTGAACACCGCAAAAATCGGCTATTTCTTGCGATGTTGGTTTTTATCTTTCCTCATTATACACAAGCTCTTTGGTCTTGGAAATAATGAGTAATTCGGTGTCTGGTAATTGGTTTGACATAAATGTTTGACAAATTTGTCAGCAAAAGTACTGGCAACTTTTTGAATGAAAAATTTATTTCAAAACTGATAAATTCAAGTTATAAATGCAACTTTTAGATTTTACGTCAAAATAACTTCAAAACAGGAAGGAAACCTGTAAGATTTCCCTCTCTGTTTCTAGGAAAGTGTTATTTTACCCCGTTAAATCGCCAAAAATAAAGTTGTAATGTCACACCTTTCTTACGAACAAAGATACACAATTGAATCATTATTAAACGCTGGGCACCGACAAATTGAAATTGCTCGAGTTCTGTGTTTAGATAAATCTGTTATTAGTCGAGAAATTAATCGAAATTGTGATGGGCGAAATTCGACTTACAAGGCTCAATTAGCTCACAAGAAGTACACTATTCGCCAGCAATGCAAACCTAAATACAAGAAAAGTTACTGATGATTTTCGTTTGGAAATAGTTCCTTCTTGGTCGGAATATAGTCTGAGCAAGTTGCTGGGGTATTGAAAAGAAGGGTGGAATGACAATTTCACATGAATGGATTTACCAGTTTGTTTGGAATGATAAAAAACAAAAAGGAACCTTGCATACTCATTTACGAAGAAAAGGAAGACGCTATCGAAAACGGGGTTCTAATAAAGATTACAGAGGGCGAATTGTTGGCAGAGTTGGTATTGAACAATTGAGAAGCAGATGAAAAAAGTGAATTTGGTCATTAGAGTTGATACAATCATTGGACAAAATCATAAAGTTGCAATTATTACGCTTAATGAAAGGGCTTCAGGAATGTTGTGGATGAAAAAAGTAGAATCAAGAGATGCTGAAACGGTGAAAATTAAGTTGAGTCAAATGTTGGAAGAAATAAGACCATTTATAAAATCAATTACAGCAGATAATGGAAGGAATTTTCGAGAAACACCAGTTCATTACAGATGAATATTGCGATTTTTATTTCGCAAACCCGTATGGTCCACATGGGAAGAGGTCAAACGAAAATCTGACGGACTTGTTCGCCAGTATATTCAAAAGCTCCGACTTTTAAACTGTTACAGAACGAATTCAAGAGATACAACAAAAGGTATGTAGACCTCTTATCAAACGGTTGCTATGAAAATCTATATTTGTAATGGGAAAATTATTGTTTAACTCAGAAGTTGCATTTGTGACTTGAATTCAGCATCACTAGAATTTTTAAGCTGCCAATAATGACGGCTTAAGAAACTACTTTCACTTAAACCTAACTCTTTTAACCCAAGCCACAACCTAACAACTAGATTATTGAAGAATTTAACTTCAATATTTTACCTAACCAACCATTAAAAACTATCTGTACTAGTGTTAACAACTTTTAATTTGTCATCACCAGTTGAAATTACTTTAAATTCCAGTTCTAGGTTTGCGTGTTTCTTCTTCAAGACGGTCGGAGCGCAACATTCTTCACACTCACAATGAAGAATCGTTCAACAAACGCGATTCATAACATCATACGTAAATACGCTCTGGATTTGTGATACGTGCTTTAATATAAGCTGCGGAAGCTTTAGCACGGTTGTCAGACAACTTCATGTTATATTGTTTAGTAGCACGACAGTCTGTGTGAGAACCTGAATTCCAGCCACCATGTTTGGATATTTGTTCATTACTTCAACAATTTATCCAATTCTTTAGCAGCATCTGGACGAATGTTATACTTATTCAAATCAAAGTTAATTGGGTTGATTTGCACCAATTTCTCTTAAATCTTTAACCTCAGGTCTAGCTAAATCAAAGTACTCCATACGTCATATTAGTGAGGCGATCAAAAACGAAACATTATGTGTTACCGTTTTTTGTAAAATACCCTTCTTTTTAGAGAATTAAGTTATAACTTCCTCTATCGTTTAATTTTTTACCAAACAATGCTTCACGGAAATCTCAGATTCTGAATAAGCGATAATTTTTTTAGATTTGTCCGACATGTTATCTGTCAAAATAATTTCAACACCTTCTTAAAGGCAAATACGTTTTTATCAGTAACTAAAGCATACAAAGACAATCCCTGGGTCTTTCTCAATACAACATCTGCAAATAACAACCGATTCTGTTGTACGTATGTTTTGCTATTCGTACCATCAAAATAATCTGTTTTAACATTTCATTAGAACATCAATCTTTATCATATTCAGCCTCAAATGCATAAGCACCATTTTCGTCAGCTGTAACAGTTTGGATAATATTTCTTGGTTATCTTTTAAATCTATTTTATAAAGACGATTTCACCTTTTTTATCTTTTTGCAGTACCTTTATTGTTACACAAAAACTAATGGGGCACCATAATTAATTTGCATAGTCATCATCTCACTGTACCACCTTCGCGGTTAGAAGATAAAAATCCTGTTTTCAATCTTTTTGACAAATTAAATGCAAAATCATCGTTTTGACTGTTTTACAGGTAATCCTAAGTTGTGAACTTTTGAAACCGATTCACCGTCAAATAATGCTACATAAACGTCCAAACCACCTAAACCAGGTTTTTCCATCAGATGAATAAAACAAATGTCCTTCAGCATCAATAAATGGGAACATTTCTTGACCTTCAGTATTGATTTCTTTACCTAAGTTGATCATTTCACCAAAAGTACCATCGGCATTAATAGCAACTTTGTAAATATCTGCACCACCAAATCCCCCTGGTTTATCAGAAACTAAATACATCGTTTTACCGTCAGCTGTAATTGTTGGGTGACCAATAGAATAATCTTTAGAGTTGTAAACAAATTCTTTTTCGTTTACAAATTTCCCTTTTTGATCAATCTCAGCGATGTACATTTTTAAGTTTTGAATTTTATTTCCATCGCGGCGTTTTTTTCCTTTAGAAATATTGTTTCTAGTAAAATAAACTTTTTTTCCATCAGGAGAAAACGCTAGAGGTCCTTCATGAAATTTGGTATTTACTTTAGAAATACGTTTAACACCAGAAAGTTCGTTGGATTGATTTACATCTGCTTTATACAAATCCAAAAAGCGATTAGCATTCCATGACCATTCATTTTTTACAAATACGCGTTTTTTTCTTGCGGTAACAAAATACATCATTGCATTTGAAGCATTGTAATATCCTCCAAAATCAGCAACTGCAGTATTGATATCTAAATTTGTAATAGCGAAAAAAGGAGCTGTTTTTTCAATTGTCGCTTTATAATTTTTATTTTCAACAAACAATTGACTTCTTAAATCAGCCGATAACGCAGAACTGTATTTATTCATCCATTTATCGCTTTCAGAATAATTACCAATTTGTTTTAATGCATAAGAATAATTGTAATAATCTTCAGGTTTTACTTCAGTTGATTCAATCATTTTAGCATAATTATCAGCCGACTTTTGGAAATCTTCCATTTTCAAGTAACTGTATGCCAACTTACGTTTTAAATCTGGACTATCTACTTCAGAGCCAATCAAATCTTCATATAAGTTTGCTGCATAAGCATACGACAAACGGTTGTAATAATTATCGGCTTTTTTCAACTTCCCTGCTTGTCCAAACAAAGAAACTGATAAACTACATGCTATTATTAATATTATTGCTTTCATTTTATTTCAATTGTTTGTTTAGAAATAACGAGGTGAACGAATACCTTGTTTTTTGAATGTAAAGTCATACGATAACAATACTTCAAAAGAACCATGGTTGTAATTTCTCAATTTTTGCATTCCAAAATCTGCTGCAACACCAATTTTAAATTGTGGCGATGCTTGCACTTGGAATATTGCACCCATAGCTGCCAATAAACGGTAGTTAGCACCAAACCAAATACGCTCATTATAAATAGCCATCAATGTTACATCCAAACTTAAAGGAGCACCTTCTGTAATTTTAACCAAAGATGAAGGTCTTAACTTCCATTTGTCAGTTAGTGTGATAACACCACCAATAGATCCAAAATAGTGACGACGCTCAAGATTTGTTTTACTTAATTCATCGTAACTTTTTTCAAGGATTTTAGGTGTGCTAATTCCAACAAAGAAACTTGGAGTGTGGTAATAGATACCAACACCAAAATTAGGGTTAACATTATTTTTAATGCTTTTCACTAATTTAGGGTCATTGTTTTCAGATGGAATTAATTCATCTCTGTGTATGTTGATTAAGTTTAATCCACCTTTTACACCAAACGACAATTTTCCTTTGTGATTTTTAAAACGAACAGTATAGGAAACATCACCATAAAACATGGTTTGGTTCATTGGTCCAACTTTATCATTAACCATAGTCAAACCTAAACCAACTGATTCGTACGACAAAGGTGAGTGAATACTAAATGTAGTTGAACGAGGACGGCCATCAAATCCTACCCATTGTTCACGGTGAATTGCTGTCATGTTCAACAATCCATTACTACCTGCATAAGCAGGATTAATAAACAGCATGTTATCAAAATACTGTGTAAAATGAGGATCTTGCTGTGCGGTTGCACTAGTGCTCGAAACGAGCACTAGTGTTAAACAACCTACTAAAAACTTAACTGTTTTCATTTTTTATCTTTTCAATTTTGAAAAATTCCTATTAACGTTGGATGTAAACATATCCTTTC
Organism: Crocinitomicaceae bacterium; assembly: GCA_041392275.1. Classification (GTDB taxonomy): domain Bacteria; phylum Bacteroidota; class Bacteroidia; order Flavobacteriales_D; family Crocinitomicaceae; genus Taishania. The sequence continues at coordinate 52,727 of JAWKMK010000011.1, forward strand.
ACTACTCCAACACTTTCATCTTTTGTATCCAACACATAGTAATATGTTCCAGTTGGCAATTCGCCATTTCCAACATTCAATTTACTATTTGATGTTCCATCCCATGTATTTAAGTAACCTTCTGCTTCAAAGACTACGTTACCCCATCTATTAAAGACAGTCAATACATTATTAGGATACATTTCGATGTTTTCAATTACCCAAGTGTCATTGATACCATCTCCATCTGGTGTAAACACATTTGGTGCTTTCACTCCACATGAAATCGGATCACAAGGATTCAATGGATCATTTCCTTTGTTGTATTCTTCACCATTTGTAATACCATCACCATCACAATCTGCAATCATCCAATCATTAGAAGGTGTTACTGTTTGATGTGCTACTACAAAATCACAAGGATCATTAGGGTTTGTTCCATCTTTTGCCTCATCGCTATCTGTTACTCCATCACCATCTGTATCTGGATTCAATGGATCTGTAACATTACCTGTAGGATTTCCAGGTGTAGAAGGATTATCAACTCCTGTTGTTTCTTCTTCATTTGTTAAACCGTCATTATCACAGTCTGCATCAAGCCATGCTTGTGTTGGTGTTACTGTTTGGTGTGCAATAATTAAGTCACATGGATCTAATGGATTTGTTCCATCAGTTACTTCTGTGCTATCTAACACTCCATCACCATCTGTATCTGGATTCCAAGGATCTGTACCGTTTGTTAATTCATCTCCATTTGTTAATCCATCACCATCACAATCTGCAGTTAACCAAGCCCCGCTAGGCGTAACTGTTATGTGTCCTACAATATAGTCACACGGATCTAATGGGTCTGTACCATCTGTTGCTTCATCACTGTCTGTTACACCATCACCGTCTGTATCTGGATTCAATGGGTCTGTACCATCAACTAATTCATCACCATTTGAGATTCCGTCACCATCACAGTCTGCTGCATTCCATGCTGCACTTGGCAACAATGTTTGATGCGTTACAATTAAATCACAAGGGTCAAATGGGTTAGTATCATCTGCCACCTCTGTTCCATTATTAACACCATCACCATCACAGTCACCTGCGTTCCAAGCTGCACTTGGTGTTACTGTTTGATGAGCAAGCACTAAATCACATGGGTCATTAGGATCTGTACCATCAGCTGCTTCATCGCTATCTGTTACACCATCACCATCTGTATCTGGATTCAATGGATCTGTAATATTTCCAGTTGGATCTGCTGGTGTAGAAGGATTATCAACTCCTGTTGTTTCTTCTTCATTTGTTAAACCATCATTATCACAGTCTGCATCAAGCCATGCTTGAGAAGGAGCAATTGTTTGATGTGAAACTACTAAGTCGCATGGGTCTAATGGATTTGTTCCATCGATCACCTCTGTACCGTTTGTTACACCGTCACCATCACAGTCGCCATTTGTCCAAGCTGCACTTGGTGTTACTGTTTGAGATGCTACTACAAATTCACATGGATCATTAGGGTCTGTACCATCAATTGCTTCATTACCATCTGTTACTCCATCATCATCTGAATCTGGATCTAATGGATTGGTTGTTGTAGTTGGAGTTCCAGGGGTAGATGGATCATTTACGCCTGTTGTTTCCTCACTATTTGTTAATCCGTCGTTATCACAATCTGCTGAGTTCCATGCTGCACTTGGCGCTACTGTTTGAGATGCCAATATGAATGAATACGGGTCTAATGGATTGGTTCCATCTGTTACCTCATCACTGTTTGTTACACCGTCACCATCACAGTCTGCTGCATTCAGCCGCACTTGGTGCTACTGTTTGAGATGCTACTACAAAATCACATGGGTCTTGTGGATTAGTTCCATCTGTTAACTCATCACCGTTTGTTACACCGTCACCATCACAGTCGCCATTTGTCCAAGTTCTGCACCTGGTGTTAATGTTTGAGATGCTAATACGAATGAACATGGATCTAATGGATTGGTTCCATCAATTGCTTCATTACCATCTGTTACTCCATCATCATCTGAATCTGGATCTAATGGATTGGTTGTTGTAGTTGGAGTTCCAGGGGTAGATGGATCATTTACGCCTGTTGTTTCCTCACTATTTGTTAATCCGTCGTTATCACAATCTGCTGAGTTCCATGCTGCACTTGGCGCTACTGTTTGAGATGCCAATACAAATGAACATGGGTCTAATGGATTGGTTCCATCTGTTACCTCATCACCGTTTGTTACACCGTCACCATCACAGTCTGCTGCATTCCAAGCTGCACTTGGTGCTACTGTTTGAGATGCTACTACAAAATCACATGGGTCTTGTGGATTGGTTCCATCTATTACCTCTGTTCCATTTGTTACACCGTCACCATCACAGTCGCCATTTGTCCAAGTTCTGCACCTGGTGTTAATGTTTGAGATGCAATACGAATGAACATGGATCTAATGGATTGGTTCCATCAATTGCTTCATTACCATCTGTTACTCCATCATCATCTGAATCTGGATCTAATGGATTGGTTGTTGTAGTTGGAGTCTGGGGGTAGATGGATCATTTACGCCTGTTGTTTCCTCACTATTTGTTAATCCGTCGTTATCACAATCTGCTGAGTTCCATGCTGCACTTGGCGCTACTGTTTGAGATGCCAATACAAATGAACATGGGTCTAATGGATTGGTTCCATCTGTTACCTCATCACTGTTTGTTACACCGTCACCATCACAGTCTGCTGCATTCCGTCTGCACTTGGTGCTACTGTTTGAGATGCTACTACGAATGAACATGGGTCTAATGGATTAGTTCCATCTGTTAACTCATCACCGTTTGTTACACCGTCACCATCACAGTCGCCATTTGTCCAAGCCTGCACCTGGTGTTAATGTTTGAGATGCTAATACGAATGAACATGGATCTAATGGATTGGTTCCATCAATTGCTTCATTTCCATCTGTTACTCCATCATCATCTGAATCTGGATCTAATGGATTGGTTGTTGTAGTTGGAGTTCCAGGGTAGATGGATCATTTACGCCTGTTGTTTCTCACTATTTGTCAATCCGTCGTTATCACAATCTGCAGAGTTCCATGCTGCACTTGACGCTACTGTCTGAGGACGCTAATACGAATGAACAAGGATCTTGGATTGGTACGTCTGTTACCTCATCTCCGTTTGTTACTCCATCACCGTCACAGTCTAAAGCATTCCATGCTGCACTTGGCGCTACTGTTTGAGACGCTAATACGAATGAACATGGATCTTGTGGATTGGTACCGTCTGTTAGCTCATCTCCATTTGTTACTCCGTCACCATCACAGTCGCCATTTGTCCAAGTGGCACCTGGTGTTACTGTTTGTGATGCCAATACGAATGAACATGGGTCATTTGGATTAGTACCATCAATTGCTTCATCACCATCTGTTACTCCGTCATCATCTGAATCTGGGTCTAATGGGTTGGTTGTTGTGGTTGGAGTTGCAGGGGTAGATGGATCATTTACGCCTGTTGTTTCCTCACTATTTGTCAATCCGTCGTTATCACAATCTGCAGAGTTCCATGCTGCACTTGGCGCTACTGTTTGAGACGCTAATACGAATGAACAAGGATCTTGCGGATTGGTACCGTCTGTTACCTCATCTCCATTTGTTACTCCATCACTGTCACAGTCCAAAGCATTCCATGCTGCACTTGGCGCTACTGTTTGTGATGCCAATACGAATGAACATGGATCTTGTGGATTGGTACCGTCTGTTAGCTCATCTCCATTTGTTACTCCGTCACCATCACAGTCTGCGCATTCCAGTTCGCACTTGGCGCTACCTGTCGAGACGCTAATACGAATGAACAAGGGTCTTGTGGATTTGTTCCATCTGTTACCTCTGTACCATTTGTTACTCCGTCACCATCACAGTCTGCTGTGTTCAAGCTACATCTGGCGTGCTACTGTTTGTGATGCCAATACGAATGCCTAATATTGGATCTTGCGGTTTGTTCCATCTGTTACCTCTGTGCCATTTGTTACCTGTCACATGCCGTCACAGTCTGCTGCATTCCATGCGGCACTTGGCGCTACTGTTTGAGACGCCAATACGAATGAACAAGGGTCTAGTGGATTTGTTCCATCTGTTACTCTGCATTATCGTTACTCCGTCACCATCACAGTCTTGCTGCATTCAAGCTCGCACTCGGTGCTACTGTTTGAGACGCTAATACGAATGAACAAGGATCTTGTGATTTGTTCCATCTGTTACCTCATCTCCATTTGTTACTCCATCACCATCACAGTCAGCCGTGTTCCGTGATCCCGAACTTGGCGCTACTGTTTGATGCGCGATGCTTACGAAGTCACATGGGTCATTAGGATCTGTACCATCTGATATCTCGTCACTGTTTGTTACACCGTCGCCGTCACAGTCTAGATTTGGTTGCTTAAGCATGAGCTAACAGTAACCGTTACTACTGCGTTATCACAATTTGGTGAGAATCATTGCTCACATACTGTATATGTAAAAGAATCTGTACCTGTAAATCCTGAGTTCGATGTATATGTAACAGTTCCATCTGGGTTTACAGTAACTGTACCATTTGATGGAGCACCCGCACCACTACTAGGTACTGTTACACTAGTCGGGTCTAATGGATTTGTTCCTGGTGTATCATTTCCTAATACATCAATTACAACTGAAGGTTTTCATACGTTGATGCAGAATCATTGTTTGCATCTGGACCAGTAACACAAGCTACAGGGACACATGGATTGTTCGGTTGTGGATCTGAAGGATTCAACACACCATCACCGTCACAAATCTGCTGCATTCCATGCTGCACTTGGTGCTACTGTTTGTGATGCCAATACGAATGAACATGGATCACTTGGATCTGTTCCATCAGCTATTTCATCTCCGTTTGTTACACCGTCACCATCACAATCGTTTGCTGGATTGCTTAAACAAGGTGTAATTGTTACTGTTACAGTTGCATCATCACACGCAGCAGGAGAACCATTATCACATACAGTATAAGTAAATGAATCAGAACCGCTGTAACCCGGATTTAGGTATATGTAACAGTTCCATCTGGGTTAACAGTAACAGTACCATTGGATGGTGAACCAGCACCACTACTAGGTACAGTTACACTAGTTGGGTCTAATGGATTGCTACCTGCTGAGTCGTTATTAAGAACATTGATTACAACTGATGTGTTTTCTTGTGTCGTAGCAACATCATCAACTGCTGCTGGATTTACACAAATATTAGGCACACATGGATCAGTTGGTTCAGGGTCAGAAGGGTTTAAGATTCCATCACCATCACAATCTAAAGCATTCCAAGCTGCACTTGGCATTACTGTTTGATTAGCTACAATTAAATCACAAGGATTTGCTGGATCTGTTCCATCTACAACCTCAGTACCATTTGTTACACCATCACCATCACAGTCTGCTGCATTCCATGCTCCAGAAGGTGGTAATGTTTGGCTATAAATATTAAAATCACACGGATCGAAAGGATCTGTTCCATCAGTAACCTCTGCACCGTTTGTTACACCGTCACCATCACAATCCAAAGCATTCCAAGAAGCTGGTGGAGTTGTTTGACTAGCCAAAAGTAAACTACAAGGATCTCCTGGATTCGTTCCATCAGTCACCTCTTGTGCATTTGTTACCCCATCATTATCACAGTCACCTGTTGGGTCAGATAAAATATCAACATCTACAAAGAAGTCTTCTACTTCACCATGAAGTCCCATACCAATACTTCTTTCGTCAATATTTGTAGTACTTACATTATCATTAATTGCATATCCAGCAATACGAACACGTAAATATTTATACCCACATGTAGTAGTAATTCCATTCCAAGTTAAATTAACTGCTTGCGGATTAGCATCAGTACCGGCAGTTGTTGCAAATGCCTCACTCGCTTCAAATTTTCCGTTGTTGTTCCAATCTACCCATGCATAGATGTATGCAGTTGGCACATCGGCATTTACAAAAGTTAATGTTGTTGTGTATGTACTTGTTGCTGTGCTGTATGATAAAGGCACCGTTAAACCATCTTCATCTATTCCATCACCATTCGTACCATTGTTATCAGCACCCCAAGCAACGTTATTATTTTGTCCGTTATCTGCATCAGCAGCTATGGCTCCTAAAAATAAATTTTTCTCACAGATATAATAGTGTTGTGCTGGATTACCATTTTCATATACCAAAGGAGCATCTGCTGCATCATACGTACTTACACCACATATCAATCCTTCAGGTGTATTTAAACAATCAAAAGTATTAATGTTGGAACTTGCGGCTACGTTATCCCCCATTGAACCATTGGTTTTATGTCCAACATAACAATATTTAGGCGCACACTTTTTCATTAATGCTAAAGTGTGTCCACCTAATTCAACATAGTTGGCAGTATCTACATTTTGAACAAAACCTCCTGGCACAATTGGTAAAGTATAATTGCTTCCACTAACAGGTCCACCAATCATCATCCCATTATTAGAACCCCATGCCCATAAATTACCATTTAATGCGATAGCTGCAACACCTGCAGAAGCTGTTGTCCTACCATCTTGATCGTTACCAGAAATAAAGAAGATATTATCTAAGTCGCCTGTATTTGTAGAGTTTTGAACTACCACCCAGCCTGTGCTTATTGTGGTATTACCTTGTCCTAATTGTCCATTACCATTACCTCCCAAAGCATATACTTTATGGTCAGCTGGGTTAATAGCAAAGTAACTAGTTCTATTATTTGCATGAGTAAATGTATTATTTGTAAAATCACTTGTTAAAGCAATCATTAATGGGTTGCCAGCAAATGCAGTTGTCATAGGAGTTGCATAATTTAGTGTTTGAGCAGCTGTTCCATCTCCTAAGTAACATTTTGGTCCCCATGTGTACCACTGTCCAGAAGTTGTAATTGCAAACATTCCGGTAGGGCTAATTCTTAAATCTGTAACATTTGTAAGCACAGGATTTCCTGTACTACTTCTTCTAACTTGTGCCCACAATTATCCGGAGCACCTGGAGCTGTTCCTCCATTTCCATGAAAAGAAGCATGGCGTGCACTTATCCAAACTTCACCACTATTGGTAAGAATTGCCAATGCACCAAATGTAGCAATTAGGTCTTTTACATCTGAAGGTGTTACACCATTTGGCAAAGATATAGACTGAAAAACCTGTAGATGGATACAATCCAGTTCCTACTGCAGTATTAGTTGAACCCCAAGCATACAACCCATCAGAAGATAAAATAAACCCTTGCATATTAGATGTTGCTTGGGTAGCTATAGTTGCAAACAAAGGTACACCTGTATAGTTGTAATTTTTTGTTGGATCAGTTGCATGTGGCTCTAATGTAACAGGTGTTAAATGGTCTCTTCCTCCACCTTGCGCCCCATTCCCATTAGCGGCTGCACCAGAACCCCAAATTTGGAAACTCCCATCTGGGCGTGTTGCCAATGTAGTGTGGAAACCCGATTGAATTTGATCATACGGATTATTTGGATTACAGCCTTGTGCTTGTAACCCACTACTGTATAATAACGCAAAAAACGCCAAAAGCAAATGCTTTTAGTGCATACGTTAGTTGTTTTCGTAAATAATTATTTTCCATTATTCAACTGTTTTATTAAAGAATATAGACTCACCTGATGGCATACTTATTCTGAATTGAATTGTTCCAGGTTGAGCAATACTCCCTGTCAATTCATATTCAAGATAATTCACACCATTTTTCAAATTAGCTTTCCCTTCTTTTAAAGAATAAGCAATTCTGGAAACACCCGTTGTGGAAAAACTGTTGGTTGTATATACAAACCCATTTTTTCCATAGACTTTTACGTCAACCGGTACTTTCATTACAATTCCATCAACACTCCCTGATGTTAGTTTTTTGGAAAATGTAATTTTAGACACATCTACTTTCATAGATACATCACTTACTTTTACATCAATTACCTCAACTTTGCTTGCATGACCATCATGAGCAGGAATTGAATAATTGATTTTATAATCTCCAGGCTTTGTAAAAACAATAGCACCAGTTTCTACACCTGTGCCGTTTGTTTTAGTTACTCCGCTTTCTGGACTTACACTCCATGTGCAAGATAGCTTTTCTTTGGATGATACTCCAGTAATTATGGAGTCGCCATAAGAAATGTTATACTGCTTTTGGTATGGAGAAACATCTCCATCGCAGTTTGTGTGTTCTGAAACTTGTGCAAGTGAATTGAAACCAAAACACAATGCACAAAACACAACCATCATCTTTCTCATATAACTTTATATTTTAATAATAGAAATTTACGGCGTAAATGTATTTAAGAATGACTCAATTATCCAAGAGCAAATTAATAAGTGAGTAGTTTTAGTTTATAAGTGAGTAAAAATTGGTTAACTTGCTGAAATTCATAAATGATTTTTAATTTTGTTGTATTAAAAATTTAAAGAATAGTTCAATTTGAAGTCGTTACTAAATTTCTACTCTTTTTATTGGGTAATCACTTTTGTGTTATTATACTCAACAAAAGTGGTGAGTCAAACTCCTACAGACTTTCCTTTTGTTGTACAAACGTATAGCTCAAAACAAGGATTAACTCAAAACCAAGTTTTATGTTTTGCTGAAAGTGAAAAGGGTATTTATCTTTCCACTATGAACGATGTATTATTATTTGACGGAAATTCATTTTCTCCTGCAAATGATAAGTCAAGAGCTTTAGCTCAAAGCAATTTATATTATCATCCAATCAAAAAAACACTTTATGGCTTCAACCAAAAAGAATCCAATTATAGCATAGCTCCAACATACCAAAAAATTGGAAATGAATTTTTCTTGGCAATCCACTACCAAGAAAATAATTATACAACTATAGATATAATTGGAACAATAAAAATATGGGATTACAACCATACATTATTAAAAACATATACTACTCCCATTAAAAATGTCAATGCAATATGCAATTCTACTAATTACATTTATATCAGTGACGATAAAAGTGTTTACAGCTATAATAAAAATACGGGAACTGTACACCAACTATTTAGTGGCTATTATACAAATATCAAAATAAACTCTTTTAACAATTCTGTCTATGCGCTTGGAGAAAGTGTTTATAAAATAAATGGAACTTCTATTCAAAAAATAGAAATCCCTTTTAGCAACAACAAGTATTTTAGAACCATTGAGTTTATTAATGAAAATGAGTTTTTTATTAGTAGTAATAATGGATTGTTTTACGCAATTGATAATAGAATACAATTACTGCCCAATATTACAGGTATCAGCTCTAATTCCTACTATGGAATTCATTACAGTAAAGAAGAGGGTTGTGTTTTTGTTGGAACCGAAAGTAGTGGTTTTATTATCTTAAACAAAAAAAGAGTAAAAACCTATTTGTTGGATGGAGTTGAAAATGGTTCACAATCCAACACTTCTATTGTAAAAGATAAAAGCGGTACTATCTACTCTGCCATCAACAAAGGTAAAATAATGCAAATCAAGAATGGTAAAGCAAGTTTATACACAAATATGAATAAGCATGTCCATTCATTAAATTTTATTGACAACAAATTATATGCAGGAACATGGGGCGAAGGCATATTTATTTTACAACAGGATAAAGTTGTTGACTCAATACAGTTTCAGTATTCAAAAAATAATGTTTGTTATTTTACTTTTAAAGATAAAAATCAAAAAATATGGATAGGAACAATGAATGGGTTGTTTATAAAAAATAATAACAAACAACTCAAGAAAACTGCAATGACTGAAAAAGCTATTTCTATTTATCAGCTAAAAAACGGGAACCTTGTAATTGGTGGAGAGCAAATAGTTTGTTTTTTTGATATAAATGGGAAACTAATAAAGAAAATAAATGCTGAAGATGGTTTAAAATGTAAAGAAGTACGTTGTTTTTATGAAGACAAAAATAAAACACTTTGGATAGGTACGTATGAGGGTGGCTTGTATTATTATAAAAATGGGAAATTAACTTCGGTTAACAAAATGCAAAATTGCCAACTCAACAAAGATGTTTTCACATTTGCTAAACACCAAAATGGTTTGATATACATGTCATCCAACAATGGTTTATGGGCAGTTTATGAAAGTAGTTTGCAAGACTTTTGTGCTAAACGTATTAATTATTTAATTCCATTTTATTATGGTGAAAATAGTGGATTAATTAACAATGAATTTAATGGTGGTTTTCAAAACAATTATTTAATTAATAACAATTTCATTTATTTTCCTTCCATTTTCGGACTGATTGAGTTCAACACACTTCCTAATCCAACAAAAAGAAATGAAAAGCCTTTTCTCAAGAGTGTTGTTTTAATTGATACTTTAGTTACAACTAGCACTGTATTTAGCCGCACTACACATACAATAGCTTTCAATTTTTCTACAAAAAACTTTTTACAAGAAAACAATGTTCACTACCAATACCAATTAATTCATGATGATGAAAATAGCCCTTGGAGTTTACCACAAAAAGGCAACCTAATAACATTAAAGATGCTTGAACCTGGCTATTATACCATCAATATTCGTGTATTAGATGGATACAAACCATGTGCACCCTCCTACACAAATGAGCTATTCATTTGAAATTTCCACTTTATTTCTATGAAACACTTTGGTTCAAACTTCTTTTGTTAACACTATTTATTGCATTCATTATCTTCCTTTTTTCTATGTTTTTTCGCAATTTAAAAAAGAAAGAGTTAATTAAAAATCAAATTTCGGAGTTAAAGCTCAATGCTATTCATTCAAAACTTAACCCACATTTTATTTTTAACACGCTGAACAGTGTAATGTATTTAATGGATATTGATAAGCAAGATGAAGCACAAAAATTAATTGAAGATTTTTCTAAATTATTGCGTCAATTTTTAAATGCAAGTGATGATTCTTTTGTGCCACTAGAAGAAGAATTAAGAATTATAGATTTGTATTTATCCATTCAGCAAAAACGCTATAATTTTGATTATGAAATAACATACGCTCAAAAAATTGTTAATGTATTGATTCCTTCACTAATCATTCAACCATTTGTAGAAAACGCTCTTGTTCACGGTATTGCCCACTCGGATAAAAGAGGAATGATTCATGTTGTGGTCTTTTCTTTTGATAATAAAATTATCATTAAAATTGAAGATAACGGGATTGGTAGAGAAAAAGCAAGTGAAATTAATAAAAACAGAACCAACCATATTTCAATTGGCACGAAATTAGTAGATGAAAAAATCAGTATCTTAGAGAAAAAATTTAACAAAAAAATTCATCTCAACTACATAGACATAAATACAAATAACAAAACTGGAACACTAGTTATAATTGAAATCCTATTGCATGATTAAATGTTTAATAATTGAAGACGAAGAAGCTGGTCAAGTATTATTGAAAAATAAACTCACAAAGTTTTTTCCAGACATAGAAATAGTTGCCATAATTGATCATTTCAACGATGCAACTGCCTATTTACAAAAACATGAAGTTGACCTTGCATTTGTAGATGTGCATATAAAAGGTGGATTAGGCCTTGACTTGCTAAAGTCCGATTTATTAAAAAACAGTGTTGCCATATTTATTACCGCCTACGACAAATATGCTATAGAAGCACTCAACGCTGGTGCCTCTTATTACTTTTTAAAACCATTGTCGAATGAGGACTTTAAAAATGGAATGGAAATCGTTTTATCGAAGTATTTTGATAACAAGCAAAAAGAAAAACTTTTTATAACGAACACAAACAAAACTATTCCTATTGATTATGATGATATTTTATTCATTAAATCAGATGGCACCTATTCCCTCATCACTACCGATAATGAAGTTCATGTTAGTAGCAAGAATATTGGCTTTTACGAACAAACGTTACCCGTATCTTTATTTGCTCGTCCGCATAATTCTTATTTGGTGAACATCCAAAAAATAGCCGCATTATCCAAATCTAGAAATGGGTCAATTATATTAGTAAACGGACAAGAAATACCTGTATCTCAACGTAAGTTAAGCAGCTTTATTGAACAATTTCAACAATCACGCTCACACAAACTCCGCTAACTCCAGCCAACGATTGGATTTCTCGTCAATAGAAGCAACAACTTTGGTTAACTCTCACCTGCTCTCCATGAGTTGAGTATTGGAACTTTCACATGATGATAATATTGCAGCTAGTTCTTCTTTGCGTTGCTCTAATTGCTCTATTTCAGTTTCTAGTGTTTCGTATTCTTTTTGTTCTTTATAAGACAATTTCCTTTTTTCTTTTGGCTCTGATGAAGTTGTTATTTCGGGTTGCTGTTGAATTTCTTCTTTCTTTCTCAGCACGTTGCTGCGAAATAGTTGCTTTTTTGTTGAACGCGGTATTCTGAATAGTTGCCAATAATGTCTTTAATTTCTCCGTTTCCTTCAAAAACAAAGAGATGATCAACCATTTTATCCATAAAATATCGGTCGTGTGAAACCACAATTAAACACCCCTCAAATGAGCGCAAATATTCTTCTAACACGCCCATCACAAAAATATCTAAATCGTTGGTAGGTTCATCGAGAATAAGGAAATTAGGTTTTTCATCAATACCGTCATCAACTTCAAACGGCGTTTTCTCCCCCACTTAATTTGTGCACAAAATTGTAGTGCATATCGCGTGGAAACAAGAACTTTTCTAAAAACTGTGCAGCAGAAAGTTGTCGGCCTTTTTCCAGTGGAATGTATCTGGCAACATCGCGAATGACGTCTATCACTTTTTTGTCGTCTTCCACCTGTAATTGTTCTTGGTTATAATATCCAAATACAACAGTTTCTCCCACCACAATTTTTCCTTTATCAACTGGTTCTTTTTCTAAAATCATATTTAGAAAAGTGGATTTCCCGGTTCCGTTGTTTCCAAATAATCCCAACTCTTTCTTGACGTTTAAAAATTGTAGGAAAATCATTGAGTATTTTCTTTTCGCCAAAAGATTTTCCAATATGAAATTTCAATATTTTAGAACCCAAACGTTCCATTTTAACTGGAATATCCATCTCATTCTTGTCGGATGCGTTGGTGTGCCACTTTTTTGGTGTCGTGAAAAGCTTCTATGCGTGCTTTTTGTTTGGTTCCACGAGCTTTTGGCTGTCTACGCATCCATTCCAACTCTTTACGAAACTGGTTGCGTGCCTTATCAATAGTAGCTTCTTAATTGCTCTTCTCGCTCTGCTTTTTTCTAAAAAATATGAAAAATTACCTTGATAGCGGTACAATGTTTTGTTGTCCAATTCTAAAATAGTATCGCACACTACTTCCAAAAATAGCGGTCGTGCGTAACCATTAAAATTGTAGATTTTGATTTTGATAAATAGTCTTCCAACCATTCAATCATATCCAAATCAAGGTGATTGGTAGGCTCATCGAGGATTAAAAAATCGGGCTCTGCGGATTAACACTTTTGCAAGCGCTACTCGTTTTTTTTGTCCACCCGATAAGTTTTCAATTTTTAATTTTGTATCATCAAGTTTCAGCACGGATAAAATTTGCTCAACACGCACTTCAATATCCCAAGCATTGAGTTCGGATAGTTTTTCAAAAGTAACTTGAATAGCCTCCTCATCTTTAGAAGCCATTGCTTGGTTGTATTCTTTTACAGCATTTAATTCTGGTAAATCGTGCGAAAAAACTTCTTCTAAAATCGTATGTTCTGGATTCAACTCTTCACTTTGTTCCATAAAAGCAATGCGAATATCTTTGCGGAAAACAATGTTTCCTTCGTCTGGAATTTCTTTACCAACTATACTGCGCAAAAGTGTAGTTTTACCAGCACCGTTTTTGGCAACAATGGCTACTTTTTGTCCCTGATTGATTCCAAACGAAATAGCGTCAAAAATAATACGATCACCATAGGATTTGGTGCAATTTTCTACTGAAAGGTAATTCATTTTCTATGATTAACGCAAGCGATTTAATGAATCCAATGTCTTTTTATCCTTACCAATGCCCATAAACGCCAAATGTGTAAAAGGCAAGCCGATAACTAAAAAATAAAATGCTGCACCATAATTATTGCTCAGCACTTTTCCTGTAATTTGGCTAGGCGCTAATGCATAATTCCACACAACTACACCAATCAACACCAATAAATACATTCCCCACAACAACTTAGCAAGTGCAAACTGTTTGTTTATTTTCTTATAACTCAACATTACAACTACAGCAAGAGCAGCAACGGCTAAAAAAGCTACTAAAATGGGCAACGAAGTTGTTTCAACCACGGTGTCTTTTGCTAATGATTTTTCAATTCCAAAACCTGTAAAAGAAAATACAGCTTCGTCCGTTACGTAGTTAAACAATTCTCCCGTAAAACTTGCCAAAACAAGCATCGTAATTGCTCCAATTAAATAAAGTGTTTGAATACGTTGAATCATAATTAATATTTTTGCACAAAGGTAACGTTTTAATTCAAAAAAAATGGCCGTCTCTTTTAGAAACAGCCATTTATGTAAAGAAATATTAGCTTATTTAATCACTACTTTCTTAGATGCTTTTTTACCATCCGATGAAACTAGGTTAACAAAATAAATCCCTGGTCTAAAATTAGAAGCATTTACCTCTATTCTATTCTGACTGCTAGTCATAGATTCATTGTGAATTGTTTGTCCTAACATATCAACGATAGACACTTTCCAATCCCAAACATTTGAAGGCACATCAATGTAGAACGCTGTTTCAACTGGATTTGGATAAATAGAGAACAATACTGTTGATGGATTTTTTTGCAACGACAAATGTTGAACACAAATTTGGTCATACATAAAGTCAATGAATAAATCATCTGCTCCTACTGGGAAATTACAGTGGCTGTTTCCAGGATAGCTTTTGTAAACACTAGGCACTCCTTGAGACAATGTTCTTTTGTACATTAATGAATCACCATACAACATCACTTGAATTTCAAAACCTGGGTTTGGATAAGCTGCTAAGTTAGGCACAACACCATCAGCCTACATTGTGCATTCCTGCATAAGGTTGGTCACCTGGCTCAATCCAAGAAGTATCCATAATTGCACCACACCAGCTCAACACCAATTGAGGCTCACTACTATACCTGCATTTCCAGAGTTTCCTTCCAAACCACCTTGTGCGTTCATATAAGAAACTAAATCTGCTGGCACCTTGCTGATGTTATCCAAATAAGCAACATGGTCTGCTAAAATTGCTCCCGCAGAATAACCTCCAACCACAATTAAATCTTCATTGATACCATAAGGATTTCCATTTGCAACTGATTTTCTAAAGAAAACGAACAGCAGCACGCATGTCATGAATGGCACGAATTACTTCTTTTTTAAACTCCATTTCTTTATTTTGAAAAACTTGTGCATTCAAAGTCAACAAACGGTAGCTCATTGAAACAGCAACATATCCCATTTTAGCCAAAACTTCACATTGTGCTTGAAGGTCAGATTTATTACCCCCTATAAACGATCCTCCGTGTGCTAACAATAAATTTCAAAGGTCTGTCGGTGTCTGTATCTCCATCCGGAATGTAGATATCTAATTTTAAATTTTCAAGTGTTGTACCATCTTGTTTATAGTTTGTACCATATTGAACATCTGCTGTTTTTGTTACAGTGGTAAAAATCATTTCTTTGTAACGATTTCCTGTACAATTCAACGCTTTTGTTTGTGCATTTAATTGCAATGCCAACAAAGCTGTAAACGCTAGTAATATTTTTTCATAAGCTAAATTTTTAAATTAATCTTTTCAAATTTAACAAAAATATTATTGGTTTGTATTTAATTCTTGAATTTTTTGTTGCAATTTAATTTTAAAAACAATTTCGACCAATATTTTCCTGTCAAATAATAGGTGTCATCTGTTTTATTGTAAGCAATTCCATTCAATACGTCACCAGCATTTCCTCTTCCTTGCGAAACGAGTGAAGCACAGTTAAGCACTCCCAAAACTCTTCCTGTTTGAGTGTCCACAATTGCCACGTTGCTTGTCATCCAAATGTTTGCAAAAATAAACCCGTTTGCATATTCTAATTCATTGAGGCGAATAACTGGTTGCTCGTGTGTATAAACTTCAATGGTTTTCACAATAGAAAAATCTTTTGGGTTTCTGAATGCTAATCGCTCTGAGCCATCTGATGTAATCAAATACTCACCATCGTTGCAAATACCCCAACCTTCTCCTTTGTAGCTAAAATCTTTGGGCAAAATTTGCAAAGTATTTTTATCGTATAAAAAACATTTTCCTGTTGTCCATGTTAACTGATAAACAGTATCTCTTAATATCGTTATCCCTTCGCCAAAATGAGTGGCATCCAAAGCAACTTTGAGTATATCATTACCGGTTGTAATGTCCACTTTTGCAATTTTACTCTCACCTGCTTGCCCAGTACTTTCAAACAATTCACTGCCACTAAACTCCAATCCTTGTGTGAAATTTGAAATATTATGTGGATAGCTTGCTACAACGTCAAAACCAATTAATTGAGGTACAATATCTGACACTACACGCACAATTCGTTTGTCTTCAAATGTAGATCCATCGTTGGCAACAGCTGTTAAAACTAGGTCTTTGCTCCAATTCCCCATTGCTTGAATCAAAATGAAAATTTTAACGGTTCTTTACCTGTATTTGTTTCCACGTGTTAATCGTTTCATTGCCTATTTGCACGGTAATTTCCTTTAACTATCGACCAACGGTAGAATTTCAATTGTTGCAGAAACTGTTAAGATTTTTACCGATAAATTTTCTTTAATGTAGAATTTAGCATACATTCTATTTTGCTTTCCTTTTTTTACAAGCATTTAATAGTACAAGTAAAAGAATGGAAATAGTAAGTGATCGATGTTTTAAAAATTCCGGTTTATCTGTTTCATTTTAATGACTTGCTTTTTGAATACTTTCTTGAGCTGAAATGGCGCTATGACTGTTAGCATATACCACTTTTCCGTTTTTTACAACAATTAGTTGAGGCGATTCGTGCTGAATACCTGTTTGTTGCGCAATTTTACTAGACAAATCACGGTGATTTAACAAATCTAAATACAGTAATTGAAACGAAAAATCAGGGGTTGACCATTCACGTTCAAAACGTGTTTTTGCCATAGCTGAAATAGAACAACGTGTACTGTGTTTGAAAATAAAAGTCACTTGATCGTTATTTGTCAGTGCAGCATCCAACTGTTCTTCGGATGTTAAATCAATCCGCGCACTGCGTTTGCTTCTGCTTTATTGCTCGAAAAAATCCCATAGTTTATTAAATTTCTGAAGTAAATTGCTCTAAGAAACGTACGTCATTTTCAGAATACAAGCGCAAATCATTTACTTTGTATTTCAACTGTGCAATGCGTTCAATCCCCATCCCGAAGGCAAAACCTGTGTAGGTTTTTGAATCAATTCCAGATGCTTCTAAAACGTTTGGATCCACCATTCCACATCCTAAAATTTCGAGCCAACCGGTGTGTTTACAAACATTGCATCCTTTAGAATTACAAATTGTACACGACACATCCACCTCAGCACTTGGTTCGGTAAATGGAAAATAAGATGGACGCATGCGAATAGTGGCTTTTTCACCAAACAATTCTTTCGCAAAATACAAGAGCGTTTGTTTCAAGTCGGCAAACGATACATCTTTGTCTATATACAAACCTTCAACTTGATGAAAAAAGCAATGGGCACGAGCAGAAATTGCTTCGTTTCTATAAACACGTCCTGGAGAAATGGTACGAATAGGCGGTTTTGAATTTTCCATTACGCGCACTTGCACAGAACTTGTGTGTGTACGCAAAGCCATTTGGCGTTCATTTTTTCCACAAAAAACGTATCTTGCATCGCGAGCAGGATGTTCTGGTGGAAAGTTGAGTGCCGAGAAATTGTGCCAATCGTCCTCTATTTCTGGTCCTTCAGAAACAGTGTAGCCAATGCGAGCAAAAATTTCAATAATTTCACTTACCATAGAAAGTGGGTGACGTGAACCTACAGGCTCTGCATTCCAGGCCGAGAAAAATCAACTGTTGAAGCATCGTTTTGGTTGGTGTCAATTTTTCTTTCATCCGGCATAAAAAGCTTCTGTTTGATTTCTCAAATTATTGAGCAACTGACCTACCTCTCTTTTTTCTTCATTTACTACATTTTTTAATTCACCAAAAAGTTCTTTTACAATTCCTTTTGATCCCAAGTATTTTATTCGAAATGCTTCTAATTCTTGTTGGTTAGAAATTTTTGAGGCAGAAATTTCGTTCCAAATATGTGTCAATTTATCTTTCATGTTCAACTCAATGACGTGTTTATTCATTCAAACACAATAAATATTCAATTTTAGAAAAAAATATGTAACTTTATGTTAAAATTGCATTTATTTAGTGACGTATTTTTGATTACGAAATTAAGAAATATCTCTTCAAATAATGCGTAGATTGTAAAAATTAGTTTAACTTTAGGCTCTTGTTATTAATACAATGAAAACATTAAAAAGCATCTTACCAATAGTAACTATTTTATTATCAGTTACTTTACTTTATTCTTGTAAGGATAAAACACCTTCTGTAGCCAAAATTTTTGTACGCAGTAATAGCAATGAACTTTTGCAAGATGCACGTGTTGTTATCATTGCTGACATCTCAAAAAATGATTCAGACATTGAATACGTAGATACATTAATGACTAACAGTTCTGGTTTTGCTGAATTTAACTTGCAAGATTATTACAATCAAGTTGGCAAAGAAGTTACAGTTGCTACATTTGATGTAATTTGCAAAAAAGCAGAATTGACAGGTGAAGATGAAATTCGTACACGTATTCACACAACTGCTGTTGAAACTATATATGTAAAATAACTTTAAAATTGAAGAACATGAAAAATGCACTTAAAAAAGCTGGTTTGTTTAGTTTAATGCTCACTTTTGTTGCATTTACTAATATGGGGTGTAGAAAGAAAAAAGATACGATTGCTGAAATCACCGTTAAAAATTCTGCGGGTGCAGTTGTTTCTGGTGCAAGCGTACGTCTTTTCCCTGTTCCAACACAGCAAGGTACTTTATTATGGGAGTTTGAAACTACAACCAATTCTGACGGAGTTGCTAGCTTTAACTTCAACGACATTTATCAATTGGGACAAGCAGGTGTTGTGGTTGCAAACATCGAAGCAACAGCTAACGGAACAACTGGTAAAGGGGTTATAAAAGTAGATCAAGAAACAACTTCTACAGCAACTGTATTCTTATAGGAAACAATAATTCAAAATAGTAAATCCGACTCTATTCAGGGTCGGATTTTTTATTGCTAAACAATACAAAATTCTTAAATCAATGTTGTTGGGATAAGAACACAAAAACGCTATCTTTTCCAAAATAAGACATAAAAAAAGCGGATGAATTGATTGATTCATCCGCTTGCTTTTCTGTTAAATGAAGCAATTACTTAGTAAACAACATTTCGCTGATTTTTGGTAACGGCCACAATTCGTCTTCAATCAACAACTCTAATTTATCAGCGTGATAACGAATTTTGTCGAAGTGAACTTTTACTGTATCGCAATATGCAAATGCACGTTTGTGGTAATCTTCAATTTTATTTGCCACCTTGCGTGCTTCCAACATTTCAAAGTTTAACGATATCAAACTGTTCAAATGTGTTGCAATTTTTTCGATGATTTTAATTTGAGAAGCAGCAGCTACTTTACCAGCTTTTTCGCCAAGCAATTCTTTTAATTCGCGCACGTTTAACAACAATTTGTTTTGGTATTCAACTGCTGCTGGTAAGATTTGATTTTGCGACAACTCGTTCAAAATACGTGATTCAATTTGCACTTTCATCACATAACTTTCATACTCGTTTTCTTGACGTGCCAACAACTCTCTTTTTGACAACACTTCCATTTCTTCAAACAAGTCAGACACCCATTTTTCACCCCAGACTTCAAGTGCTTTTGGTGTATCTTTATGGTTAGATAATCCGCGTTTTGCAGCTTCTTTTACCCATTCTTCTCCATAACCATTTCCTTCAAAACGGATTTTTTTAGACTCTTTGATTAATTTTTGAAGTTCTTTCAAAATTGCTTCGTCTTTACCATCACCTTTATCAATGCGTTTATCTACTGCAATTTTAAATTCTTTCAATTGTTTTGCCATAATGGTATTCATCACAAACATAGGATGCCCACAGTTTGCAGAAGAACCAACGCCTCTAATCTCAAATTTATTTCCAGTAAAAGCAACTGGCGAAGTTCTATTTCTATCAGTATTATCCAACAAAATTTGCGGAATTTTACCAATATTTAATTTCAACTCAGTTTTTGCTTCTGGCGTCATTTTACCAGCCTTGATGTTTTTCTCTAATTCATCCAACAAATCATTCATGTAGGTTCCGATAAACATGGAGATGATTGCTGGCGGCGCTTCGTTAGCCCCCAAACGATAATCATTTGTTGACGATGCAATGGATGCTCTTAATAAATCCGCATTATCATGAATTGCCTTAATGGTATTAACGAAGAATGTAAGAAATTGCAAGTTGGATTTTGGATTTTTTCCTGGTGCCAATAAGTTTACACCCGTGTTGGTACTCAACGACCAGTTATTGTGTTTTCCAGAACCATTTACACCTGCAAACGGTTTTTCGTGGAATAAAACTCTAAAATCGTGTTTAATAGCAACTTTACTCATAATATCCATCAACAATTGGTTGTGGTCATTAGCTAAGTTACATTCTTCAAAAATTGGTGCACATTCAAATTGGTTTGGAGCTACCTCGTTGTGACAGGTTGTAACAGGAATTCCTAAACGAACAGCTTCAGTTTCAAACTCACGCATAAATGCTGTTACACGAGATGGAATCGTTCCAAAATAATGATCGTCCAATTGTTGCCCCTTTTGCAATTTGTCCAAACAAAGCTCTACCCGTCATCATAATATCCGGACGTGCGTTGTAATAGGCTTGATCAATCAAAAAGTATTCTTCCCAACCTAAAGTTGCTACAACTTTTGTAACATTTTTATCAAAATACTGACAAACATCTACTGCTGCTTTTTCAACTGCGTGCAATGCTTTCAATAATGGCATTTTAAAATCAAGCGATTCTCCTGTGTAGGAAATAAATACACATGGAATACACAATGTTTTTCCGATTACAAATGCAGGTGAAGATGGATCCCACGCCGTGTAACCTCTTGCTTCAAATGTATTTCTAATCCCACCATTTGGAAACGACGATGCATCTGGTTCTTGTTGCACCAACATATCGCCATCAAAACGCTCAATTGCTCTACCGTGACCAACTGGTTTAAAAAAGGCATCGTGTTTTTCTGCTGTTGAACCTGTCAACGGTTGAAACCAGTGTGTATAGTGTGTTGCTCCTTTAGTTAACGCCCAATCTTTCATCGCCGAAGCAACTTGATCAGCCATTCTTCTATCCAAACGTGCTCCTGTTTCAATTGACTCAATCAATTGCTTGTAAGCATCGCTTGGTAAATACTCGCGCATTACTTCTTGATGAAACACATTTTCACCAAAAATATCTGCAATTTTTCCCTCATAAGTAATTGGTTTAGGAGCTCTATGAGCAACCTCTAAATTCGCCTGTTTTCTTTTAGATGCCATAAACTATATTTTTTTTGGCAAAAATAAATCAAAATAAAATATAAACTTATAAAATAATCATTTTTTTATCACGACCCCCCTATTTTTTTTCACCATAAAACATATTTTTATATGGTTTTACAACATACACCCCCTATTTTTTAGTGTATTTTTATTTTTTTACAAAATACCTAGACTTATTACTGGAAATTTTAATTGTCAATATGACAAGACTACTATCCAATAAATGACACAAATACTGTCATAGTGTCCGAAAAATGAGAATGGCAAGTTATTTGACCACTCTCAACCAGTTAATTTTGGGTTAATTATGGCACATAAAGAAGAAAACAAAGACGAATTGAAGCAAGAGGAAATCAACGATTCTACGCAAGAGCAATCTGTTGAGCAAGAAGAAGTAACAACTGAAGCAGCACAAGAATTGACTGCTGAGGATAAATACAACGAGTTAAACGATCGTTTTTTACGTCTTTATGCGGAATTTGATAATTACCGCAGAAGAACCAATAAAGAGAAATTGGACATTATTTCCAATGCCAATGAAAAATTATTGGTGGATTTAATTGCGTCGTTAGATGATTTTGAACGTGCGATTGAAAACAATGAAAAATCGGACGACATAGATGCGATTAAAGAAGGGTTTAAATTGATTTATAATAAATTCAAATCTACATTAGAAGCAAAAGGATTGAAAGAAATGCATGCCAAAGGCGAAGATTTTAACAGTGATATTCACGAGGCAATTGCCAACATTCCTGCAGATGAAAACATGAAAGGAAAAGTGATTGACAATGTAGAAAAAGGATATTACTTGAACGATAAAGTAATTCGTTTTGCTAAAGTTGTAGTTGGTCAATAAGACAAACAGTATGAGTGAAAAAAGAGATTATTACGAAGTATTAGGTGTTTCTAAAAATGCGGACGATGCAGAAATTAAAAAAGCATACCGCAAATTAGCCATTAAATACCATCCCGACAAAAATCCGGATGACAAAAATGCCGAAGAAAAATTTAAAGAAGCTGCCGAAGCCTATGAAGTGTTGAGCGACCAACAAAAACGTGCTCAATACGATCGTTTTGGTCACGCTGGAATGGGCGGAGCTGGAGGTTTCGGCGGAGGTGGCATGAATATGGACGACATTTTCTCTCACTTCGGTGATATTTTTGGCGGTCATTTTGGTGGTGGTAGTTTTGGTGGTGCACGAGGTGGTGGTTCTGTTAGAACAAAAGGAACCAATCTTCGTGTAAAAATCAAACTTACTTTGGAAGAAATTGCCAATGGTGCGCATAAAAAAATCAAAGTCAGCAAATTAGTTAATGCGGAAGGGGTAACCTATAAAACATGTTCAACTTGTAATGGTTCTGGAAGAATCACACGTGTGGCACAAACATTTTTAGGTGCTATGCAAACCCAATCGGCTTGTACAACTTGTCAAGGAACTGGAAAAATCATAGATAAAAAACCAGCCGATGCCAATGCCGAAGGATTGAAACGCAAAGAAGATATTATAGAATTGGATATCCCTGCTGGTGTTGAAGATGGAATGCAATTAAGCGTTACAGGAAAAGGAAATGCTGGTCCATTCAATGGAATTCCAGGAGACTTAATTGTAGTGATTGAAGAAATTCCACATGCAGAAATTCGTAGAGATGGCGAACACTTGCATTATGATGCTTATGTAAACTTTGTGGATGCTGTTTTGGGAGAATCAATTGAAATTCCTACCATTTCTGGAAAAGTGAAAATTAAAGTAGATCCGGGTACACAAAGTGGTAAAACCTTGCGCCTAAAAGGAAAAGGATTGCCAGTTCTTCAGGGTTATGGTTCAGGTGATTTTTTCATTCATATCAATGTTTGGACACCTAAAAAAGTGAGCAAGGAAGAAAAAGAACTTTTAGAAAAACTAAGAAAAAGTGAAAATTTCATTCCCAATCCAGACGAAAACGAGAAAGGATTTTTTCAACGTGTGAAAGACATGTTTCAATAAACAAAATGTTAAGATGGAGTAAAAAGTAGGTTTATCCCATCGCATTTTGTTAATTTTGAAAAAAAATTGTAATTGTAATTTATTCATTATCAATAAAAAGTGTTTTTTAACAAATTTTATGACTCAAATCATATTATTTATTGATTTTTGTTATTTATCTTTGTCTCACTTTTTATTTTAAATTTAGAACATAGCATGCAACTGTGGAATATTTTAAGTAAAGAGGAATTGGAAAAAAAATGGCGTGAGAAAGGTTACGAATGGGTAACAATTTCTTTCTATCAATATGCCAAAATAGACAATCCTCAGGTTTTTAGAGATTACTTATATAGTATCTGGCAAAAAATTGACGTACTCGGTCGAGTATATGTAGCAACAGAAGGAATAAACGCCCAAATTGCTGTCCCAAAACAAAATTTTGAACAATTCAGAAAAGAACTTTATGAAATTTCTTTTTTAGATGGTGTGCGTTTAAACGTAGCTGTAGAAAATGGAGATACAGAATTTCCTTTTCTAAAATTAACCATCAAAGTTAGAGACAAAATTTTGGCAGACGGTTTAAACGATGATACGTTTGATGTTACCAATAAAGGAAAGCATCTATCGGCAGAAGAGTTCAATGCAATCACCGACGATCCCAACACCATTTTAATTGATTTTAGAAATCACTATGAGTCTGAAGTTGGTTTTTTCCAAAATGCCATTACTCCGGATGTTGATACGTTCAGAGAATCATTGCCTTATATTGAAGAAAAATATTTAAAAGGTCAAGAAGATAAAAACTTGGTGATGTATTGCACAGGTGGTATTCGTTGTGAAAAAGCTTCGGCTTGGTTTAAGCACAAAGGGTTTGAAAACGTGTACATGTTAAACGGAGGTATCATAAAATACACCAACGATTGCAGAGAAGCAGGTTTACCCAATAAATTTATTGGAAAAAACTTTGTATTTGACGAACGAAGAGCAGAGCGCATTTCGGATGATGTAGTAGCGCATTGTCACCAATGTGGTGAACCAGCAGATACACACGTCAACTGTGCCAATGAAGCTTGCCATTTGTTATTCATTCAGTGTAGTTCATGCAACGAAAAAATGGAAGGTTGCTGTTGCGATGATTGCAAAGAGATAATTAAACTTCCTGCAGATGTGCAACGCAATATGCGTAAAGGATTGGTTTATAGCAATAAAATATTCAAAAAAGGTCGTTCTAAAAAGTTGAAGTTCAAGCTCAATAACGACAAACCTATTGAATTGAAAAAATTATAGAAAACCATACAGCCTCGATGATTCGGGACTTTTTTATTTATCGTCATATCGTAATATTGCGATATGACGATATTGATTCAAAAAGTATAAAAAACAAAAGCCAACCACTTTAATGATTGACTTTTATGTGACCCCGGAGGGATTCTAACCCCCAACCGCTGGAGCCGAAATCCAGTGCTCTATACAGTTGAGCTACGGAGCCTAATTAAATTGTAATTAATCGACTTTTAATTCACCAATTTTTGTCAGTTTTGCTTTTACAACGTCGCCAATATTTACATCTATTTTGGTTCCCAAAGGCAAGAATAAATCAATGCGCGAACCAAATTTTATAAATCCAAACTCTTCTCCTGTTTTTACTTGCTGATTTTCTTTTGCGTAGTAACAAATTCTTCGGGCAACTGCTCCAGCAATTTGTCTAAACAATACTTCTTGTCCACTTTCGTGTTGAACAACAAATGTACTGCGTTCATTGTCGGTGCTACTTTTTGGATGCCATGCTACTAAAAACAAACCTTTGTGGTATTTTACATATTTAACAATTCCAGAAATTGGATTGTAATTAGCATGCACATTTAAAGGTGACATGAAAATTGAAATTTGGATACGTTTATCGTTAAAATATTCTGTTTCTTCAACTTCTTCAATAACTACAACTTTCCCATCGGCAGGACATAATATATCGTTGCTATAATAAATTGCTTTACGGTTTGGAACTCTAAAAAATTGAATTATTAAATACAACAGTGTTAAAATTCCAAGAGTTAATAGTATGTATAACCACGTCCACCCTAAAAATTGATACAATTTATAATTTCCAAATTGAAGCAATGCCGTGATTACTAATCCTGACAAAATGATTGTGTAGCCTTCTCTATGTATGGTCATAATTTATTAGTTAAAGTATATTTGGCACCAAAAATAAAAAAATGGAACGGTAAATAAAAATGCATCAAATCGATCCAAAATACCACCGTGTCCAGGTATGATGTTGCCTGTATCTTTTATGTTTAAACTTCTTTTGAAAAGCGATTCAAATAAATCACCAAATATTGCAGTTGTTGAAATTAAAACCGCACTTACCATCCAAAACAACTGATTTTCTTTATCAAACAACTCTGTAAGAGTAAACGCCATTAAAAGGGTTAGTAAAACTCCTCCTATAGTTCCTTCCCAAGTTTTTTTAGGTGAAATGCGCTCAAATAATTTATGTTTACCAAAAAATTTACCTGATAAAAATGCAAAGGTATCGTTGGTCCAAATCAATACAAACATCCCAACCAATTTTGGAAATGCATGTGTATCTTGAATATGGATATCAATTGCTAATAAAAATGGAATGCACAAATAAATAAATCCAAAAAATGATACACCAATGTTTAACAATGGATGTTCTTTTTTGCGCCACAATTCTGTTAAAAACCAAAGAAAAAATAAAGGAAACAGAGCTATTAAAGCATTAAATTCAAATAACTGATTCGGAACAATTACTAACAATAGTAGTGAAACAATAATGGCAGTAAAAAAAGTGTTCAACGTTTTGTTTATTGAGATATAAGCAGAATTTTTAAACAAATTTGCATATTCATCCAATCCCAAAAATAAAAATGCACACAATGTAAGAATAGCATAGTTGTAATTTGCTAAAAACAAAGGCACAAGTATTAAGCTAATGAAAATAGATCCAGAAATTGTTCTGACTAGAATATTATTCATAGATTAAAATTTGGGGTAAAGATAGTGGGTAAATATGAATTTGAGATGATTTATCTAAATATTTGCATATCGCAATATTACGATATGGTAAAATAAAGAACTAAAGTTTCACAAACCAACCCTTTAAATAATCACCAAATCCTAAAAACCCTAAAACAGGATTTAACGTTCTCTTAATAAATCGGCGATATCTTTTTCCAATTAAATCTTTATCTTCTTCGTTGAACTCCGATTTTTCGGTCAAAGGCACTTGAGTTTTAGCTCGTGAAACAAATATATTCGAAATACTCACCCATGGAGCTTCCGTTTCTAATACTTTAAATCCATTTTGTCTAAAAAGTCGCTTAAAAGGTTTTCTGGAATAATAAACCAAACGAAGTGGATACGATATTAAACTGTATTTTTCTTTTAACCGATAACGCAAATATGAATTGAAATTGGGAGTTGTTGCATATAATAAGCCTTTTCTTCGAATAATACGCTTTATTTTTTTAATCTCTTCATTTGGTTCGGTTAGATGTTCCAAAATATTTCTTGCACAAACAACATCAAAATAATTGTCTTCAAAATTATCTAATTTCAAAGAGCCTTTAAACATATTTAACCCCTTTGCTACACATTCATTGTAAGACTCTTCAGTGTCTGATGTACCATAAACATACCACCCACGCTCTTTTGCCATTTGCAAAAATTCACCATGGTTACAATCTAAATCCAACAAGCGATTGTTTTTTCTATAACCTTCAAATCGATCTAAAATGTGATGGTAGCGTTTAATAGCATCCTTGGTAATTCTATCCTTGCGTTTCAACTTTTTTTGTTCGTTTTCCAACTCTTCGTGACTAGGCTTTTGTGTTGAAAACACCAAACTGCAATTTAAACATTGACATAAATGAGCATCCTTATACCTGTCCAAAGGTATGAGCTCATTGTGTCCACACACAATGCAATGTAGAATCTCACTATTATTCATCGAATACAATTACGTTAATCTACCTGATTTGTTTCAAATCTAATTTGTTTTTTTCTGTAAAATAATACCATATCGCAATATCGAACTATTTCGATATCACGATTCAATTCGATTTATTTTATCTTTGCTTTCAACTTAAAACAAACAAATTGAGAACGTTAATCATTTTTACACTTATTTCATCCATTGGGTTTTCTCAAACAGAAAAGCATTACCCTCCCATTCCATTTGATTCAACTTTGTATCAAAATAAACAACAATTATTGCAGCAATCAACACAGCCAAACGCGAATGCAAAAAATATAATTTTAATTGTAGCTGATGATTTAG
>JAWKMK010000012.1:0-77634 GCA_041392275.1 Crocinitomicaceae bacterium
CGCTTGAAGTAGGCAATTCTCTATCTACTTTTTTGAACAATCCTTGCAATACTTTACCAGGACCAACTTCTACCACCTCTTTAGCACCATCAGCAAGCATTTGTTGCATAATTTGCGTCCATTTTACAGGCGCAGTTAATTGTGCAACCAAATTTTTCTTGATTTCCTCTGGATTGGTAACTCCTTGCGCATTCACATTTTGATACACAGGGCAAAATGGTTGGTTGAATGTAGTTGCTTCGATTGCTGCAGCCAATTCTTCGCGTGCAGGTTCCATCAATGGCGAGTGAAAAGCACCACCTACTTGCAATACCAAAGCTCTTTTTGCACCAGCTTCTGATAATTTTGCACAAGCAGCTTCCACCGCAGGAATCGCTCCAGAAATTACAAGTTGTCCCGGACAATTGTAGTTAGCAGCCACAACCACTCCGTCAATTTCAGCACAAATTTTTTCTACCACTTCATCGTCAAGACCTAAAATTGCAGCCATTGTGGATGGTTCGGCCTCGCATGCTTTTTGCATTGCCAAAGCACGTTTGTAAACCAATTTCAAACCATCTTCAAAACTCAATGTTCCGTTGGCAACCAATGCAGAAAATTCACCCAATGAGTGACCAGCAACCATGTCTGGTTTAAATGCTTCGCCCAATGTTGCAGCCAATATTGTAGAGTGCAAAAAGATGGCAGGTTGCGTAACTTTTGTTTGCTTCAACTCTTCGTCGGTGCCTTCAAACATTATTTTGGCAATATCAAATCCTAAGATTTCATTGGCTTTTTCAAATAATGCTTTTGCCTTTGGTGATTGATCGTATAAATCTTTTCCCATTCCCGAAAATTGGGCACCTTGTCCCGGAAAAACGTATGCTTTCATATTGTTTTCTTATTCTAATTTATCGCGCAAATATAGTATTATTCCTCAATTGGCATTTTAGAGTGGACTTACCAAATCCAAAAACCAATTTTTCACGTCGCCTTCTAAATGAGGACCAATTTTTTCCTCACACTGACGGTGATAATCGTTCAGCCATTGAATTTCTTCGGCTGTTAGCAATTCTTTTATAATGGAATTTTTGAAAAACGGACAAAAAGTCAATGTTTCAAATTCATAGAATGTGTTCCATTCTGTTTTTTTCCATTCTTTAACTACTACAAGGTTTTCATGACGAATACCGTATTTATTTTCAACATAATAACCCGGCTCGTTAGAAACAACCATGCCCGGCAACAACTCTTGCGGATTGAGGTCTTTGCGAATGTTTTGCGGTCCTTCGTGGACGTTCATAAAGCAACCAACACCATGTCCTGTTCCATGATTGTAATCCTTGCCTTCGTTCCACAAAGCCATGCGTGCCAATGTATCCAATTGAACTCCTCTTGTGCCTTTTGGAAATTTTACCATCGAAAGTTGAATGTGTCCTTTCAACACCAGCGTAGAATCGTGCTTAAATTCTTCGGATACTGCCCCCAGTGGAAATGTGCGAGTAATATCGGTTGTTCCTTCCAAATACTGACCTCCCGAATCAACCAAAATACTACCATCGTTGGTAACTTCGGCGCATCCTTCTTTTGGTGCTTTGTAGTGAATAATTGCCCCGTTGCCTTTGTAGCCAACAATGCTATCAAAACTTTCGCCTACAAAATCTTTTTGTTCGGCTCTAAATCCTCTCAATTTCTGACCAATGGTATATTCTGTCATTGCTTCTTTGCCCGCTTGATGGGTTAGCCAATAAAGAAATTTCACCATTGCCACACCGTCTTTCACCATTGCCGAACGGAATCCGTTTAACTCGGTATCGTTTTTTTGCGCCTTCATCAAATTGCCCGGAGCAGCCGCTTTGATAAACGAATTGTTGGCAGATAAAGCATCAAAAACCGATTGATTACAGTTGGTAGCAATTAAAATGCGTTCGTTTTTTATTTCTTTTAATGCCGTAAAAAATTGTGCATATTCTACCACATTCACTTTTGCTTGTTGCATTGCTTGGCGAGCTTCATCGTTCAATTTTTCTGTATCCACAAACAACGTAGCACTTGTTGCGCTAATAGTTAAATAACTCAAAAACACAGGATTGCATTCAACATCACTACCACGTAGGTTTAAAGTCCAAGCAATATCGTCCAAACTCGAAAGCAGGTGAAAACTTGCGTTCATTTCTTTCATTTTAGAACGAATGTCGGCTAATTTATCCTCAACCGATTTCCCAGCTCGTGCAATGGGTTGAACAAAAATTGGATTTTTTTCTGCTACACCTCTGTTGGTCCAAATATTTTTTAGCAACGGCAAATCTTTTAGTTGTCTGTTGGCAGCAGCTAATTTAGTGTGCAACATTTCCCAATTGGCATTAGAAGTACAAAGAGCATTAACGGCAACGGCGCTTCCTTCTTGCGTTTCAGAAATAATCCAATCGATGTAGTTGGGTGTTCCCTCCATTCCATCTTTAAACAATTCAATGCCAGAACCTGCTAATTCTATTGGTGCTTGAGTAAAATAACGACCATCGGTCCATAAACCTGCGTTGTTTTTAGTCACCACCACGAAACCAGCCGAACCTGTAAATCCAGATAGCCACGTTCTTTCTTTCCATTCTTCGGGCAAGTATTCACTCATGTGTGGATCAGCCGAATAAACAATAAATGCTTCAATATTTTGTTCTTGCATGGCAACGCGTAATTGCGCCACTTTTTCTTTTGCTGTCATTTTGTGTGTGTTTGAATGTAAAAGTACAAGTTACCAAACAAAATAAAAAACAAAAAGCATTTTTTTAGCCCAAGAAATGGATAAAATAGACTAATTATTGCTCAATTCTGGTTGTAAAATAGTTAGAAAATCAACCAAAAAAGGCAATTCATGGATTTCTTTATCCACCAACACACCGTTGAATGTGGTAATATCTAAATCAATAGTGCGAGGAGCATTTTTATTTTCAGTGCGTTCTCTTTTGAGCAAGGCTTCTATTTTTCGTAAAAATGCATGTAATTCATTGTAACTCAATCGAGTTGCAACCAATAGTGCTCCGTTAACAAAATCGGCTTGTGCTTCAAATTTTAAGGGTGGGGTGGTAATGAATTCTGTTTTTTTCATAACCGTACATTCCGAAGCAATCATTTCAAGTGCTTGTTCAATGTTGAAAGTAGGTTCAATGTTGGAACCAATTGCTATCATTGCAGTATTGAAACGATCGTTGCCATTTATTTCTACACAAACATTATCTGCAAACCGAAGTGCATGTGGTTTTTCCACTTTCACACAAATATTTTGAAGGTAAATGCTTTCGTTTTGTAGCAGCGAATAAACCAATTCTGCCACCTTTTCAATTAAATGAAAACTGTTATTATCTATGGCTTCAATGATTTTTTTGGTGATGTTTTTATAATCAATGGCATCTTCAACAGCATCCGATTGTGCCGCATAAGTAGCATCGTATTTAAACGAATAGGAAATGATTAAATCTTGCAATTTTATTTTTTCCCAATCAATAAAACCAATGTAGGCACGAAGGCGCAAGTTTTCAACTTTTATGGTAGTTAACTTCGGTATTGAATTGAACATAAACTTTTTATTTTAAATAAGATGATCGCCACCATCTACAAAAATGAGTTGGCCTGTAATAAATTTGCTCTCCATCAAAAAACGAAAAGCTTTGAGTACATCGTCTAAATTGCCAATTGTTTTTAGTGGAATGTCTTTCGACAAATTTAATAAATATGTTTCATCTTTGCCTGCAGGTGGTAAAACCAATCCTGGCGCAATGGCATTGACACGAAAACGAGGTGCTAAATGAACGGCAGAAAGTTTCGTAAATTCTTTCAACAATTTTTTAGACAAGATGTAATCCAAATGTTGCGTGTAGTTTTTTTCCACTTTGGTATCTATAAAATTGATGATTTCGCCTTTTTCATACGTGCGTGCAAATGCTTTGGTGAGCAAATAGGCTTTTTCAAAGTTGATGCTGAGCTCTTTTTGCAACAAGTCGGCGTGTTTGTCTTGAAAACTGGATGGAATAAAATCAGAGGCACAATTTACTAGTACTTCAATTGCTAGGTTTTGTGCTTTATATTGCTCAAACAAAGCATCAAAATCATAACTTTTAGTAAAATCTATTTGCACTGTTATTGCTTTTTTACCAAGTGCTTCAACGGCAAGTTTAACATCTTCCACTTTTGCTTGCGATTGGTTGTAATGCAGTATAAGGTGATATCCCATTTGAGCCAATTCCAATGCAATGGCTTTTCCTATTCTATCCGAACTACCAGAAACAAAAGCAAATTTATTCATCGTTAAACTATTTTCAGAAACTATGTGCAGCAACATTTTGTTCAAATATACGATTTTATGTGAAATTTGGGATACACTACTAATCCACATCCTACTTGGACTAATAAGAGAATCTTCATTAAACGTGTTGCAATTATTTTATACATACACTTAAAATAATAAATCAAATTACTAAGCAAAATCCTATGTGAAACTCCCAAGTTCTCTGCATAATTTTGCCTATTTTTGTTAACCAATAAATCTGCGTTATGGAAAAACCATTGTACCATTATTTTACCGACGACCATCGCCAAATAGAAGCTATTTTAGAAAAAGCAATCGAAAATAGAGCGCAAGTAAACGATACGTATTACCAAGAATTTAGAGCACGCTTGTTGACACACATAAAAATGGAAGAAAAAATTCTGTTTTTAGCGGCTCAAAAAGCCAACAATAATGTGCCCTTGCCTTTGGCTGCCCAATTGCGGTTAGAACACGGAGCCATCACATCGTTAATGGTGCCATCGCCCACTCCAGAGTTGATAAAAGTACTAAAACACGTTTTGGAAATTCACGATATAAAAGAGGAAGAAGAAGGAGGAATGTATGACGCATGTGAAGCAATGACAGTGCAGCAACGGGATGAAATTTTGGAGCAGTTGGGTAATGTTACGTTAACCCCCATTCATCCACACAACGATGCCCCCATTGCCCTTGAAGCCACCAAAAGAGCGTTGTTGCGTGCTGGATTTGATTACGATAAAATAGTAGCAGAACAATAAAACAATTGGGCGATTGTGTTGATAGGTGTTCTATTTCAAACTTTTGGTTATATCTTTGTGAAGGATGAAAATATACATAGTAGGCTCAGCCCATCCATTAAGAGGTGGAGGCATTTCAACATTTAATGAACGTTTAGCAGAAGTCTTGCAAAATGAAGGACACGATGTAACTATCATTTCCTATAAAAAACAATACCCTTCTTTGTTATTTCCTGGAAAAAGCCAATACACCGATGAACCAGCACCCAAAGGTTTAAAAATTAGAAGCCTCATCCATTCATACAATCCATTCAATTGGTTGAAAGTTGGACGCATCTTGCAAAAAGAAAAACCAGATGTTATTGTTTCACGCTATTGGTTGCCTTTTTTTGGACCTTGTTTGGGGACCATTCATCGCATTGTTCGCAAAAATAAACATACCAAAATTATAGCATTATTAGACAATGTTATTCCGCACGAACACAGAATTGGCGATAAAGCATTCACCAACTATTTTCTTCCATCGGTGCAAGGTTTTATCACCATGAGCAAAGAAGTAATGGCAGATGTGAAAAAATTTAATGCAACCCAACCCATTGAATTTGCTCCCCACCCGATGTATGACAATTATGGAACATTAGTGCCGCGCCAAGAATCATTGAATCAATTAAACCTTTCGCCCGATTTTTCATACCTGTTGTTTTTTGGCTTTATTAGAGATTACAAAGGTTTAGACTTGCTTTTGGAGGCTTTGCCCTTGGTAAAAAATCAACAAGTAAAATTAATTGTAGCAGGAGAATTTTATAACAACAAAGCAACTTACGAGCAAATTATTCAGAAAAATAAGTTGGAAGATAAATTAATTTTGCACACCGATTTTATTCCAAACGATCAAGTTTCACTTTATTTTTCAGCTGCTGATGTGGTGGTTCAACCCTATCGAACAGCAACTCAAAGTGGTATTTCGCAAATTGCCTATTATTTCCAAAAACCAATGATAGTTACCAATGTTGGTGGACTTCCAGAAATTGTCCCGAATGGAAAAGTAGGATATGTGGTGGCTCCTCAGTCAGCTGCCATTGCGCAAGCCATTGATTTGTTTTATAGTGAAGAAAAACAAGCGTTTTTTCAACAAAATATTGCAGAGGAACGTAAAAAATACGAATGGTTTAACTTTACCAATAAGTTGATTTCACTTGCCAATAAAATCTAAGTTGGAATGGATAAAAAGTATCAAGAATGGATGAACCAAGCTGCAACTAAGAAAGATGAAATTTCAAAGCAGTTAAAAAATTTTCAAAAGAAAAAACCAAAAAATTTAGATGCAATTTTTCATACCGAACACCAAAAAGCATTTGCCAAAATTGATTGTTTGAAATGCGCCAATTGTTGCAAAACCACCAGCCCAATTTTCAGACCAGTTGACATCAAACGCATTGCTGCACACGTGCGCATGACAGAAGCTAATTTCATTAAAACCTATTTGCGCATTGATGAAGACAACGATTATGTGTTGCAAAAATCACCATGCACATTTCTTAATGATGACAATACGTGTAGCATCTACGAACACCGCCCGTTGGCTTGTAGAGAATACCCTCACACCGATCGCAAAAACATGTATCAAATAATGGATTTAACCCATAAAAATGTGAGTGTTTGTCCCGCAGTATCACTTATTGTTACGCAAATTGTTAAATAATTTATGCTTTCAGCAAACTTTTTTTTAATTTTATTCGTTATCACTTTACAAATGAAACTTCTATGAAAACGATAGTTTTAACTTTAGTACTTACATTTTCACTTATTCAACTAACTTTTTCTCAACGCGGAAAAGATGGTAATCAAACAATTAGCGCATCTGGTACAATTGTAAATACCTACACCTCGTTACTTTCCAATGCAACAGTTGGAAGTACCTCAATAAGTGTAGCAAGCAATGCTTTAAATGGTGCTGGATTTTCAGCCAACCTAGCACAAGGTGATTTAATCATGATTTATCAAACCCAAGGAGTATGGGCTTATTTGAATTCGAATACTGATTATGGAGTGAATTTAGATTGGTACAACTCGTTTGCCTGGGGAGGTTCTGCAGTTCCAATTGGATACGGAGGAAGTGGTGCTTATCAAAACGCTGAGAAATATGGAACAGTGCGTGATTATTCCAATGCAGGATATTATGAAATTCGTGAAGTACAATCAGTTTCTGGCTCTAATACCATTAATTTAACCTGTGGATTGGAACATAACTATTCGGTAACATCCCCCGTGAATGGGCACGTACAAATCATTCGTATTCCAAGATACAATAACTTGACAATCAATTCAGGAGCAAGTGTAGTAACTCCTTATTGGGATGGAACTACTGGTGGCGTTGTGGCAATTGAAGTCAACGGAAATTTAACACTATCAGGTTCAATTGATGTTTCAGGACGTGGGTTGAGAGGTGGATTGGTAGGTACTAATAGTAATACAGGAACAAATGTTGCTCACACAGAAGGACCAGGAAATGGCGATTCATACCTTGGCTCACACAATGCAGTTCAAGGAGGTGCCTATGGTGAAAGTATTGTTGGCTACACTACCGAATATACCGCTTTATACGTGGGATATGGACGGGGTTCTATTGCTAATGCTGGTGGTGGCGGTGGAATCCAAAACGCTGGTGGTGGCGGAGGTGCCAACATTGGCGATACTGCCGGATATACAGGAAAAGGAATTCCAACTCCAGGATATACCTCTTTTTGGAATACAGAAAAAGCAAACATGGCAACAACACTTAGTGCTGGAGGAGGTAGAGGAGGTTATTCGTATGCCAATACTCAAAATTATGGTGTGAGTCCTTACGTTGGTCCCAATAATACTGGTTGGGGAGGAAATGCGCGAAAAGAAAACGGAGGCTATGGTGGTCATCCAATTAAATACGATGCCCAGCGCATTTTTATGGGCGGTGGCGGTGGCGCCGGAGGGTCAGATTCTGGTCAAGGAGGAAATGGAGGAAATGGTGGTGGTATTGTTTTCTTAACAGTTTATGGTAACATCACAGGCTCAGGCTCTATTGTTGCAAATGGAGCAGATGGACAAAACACCAACCTAATAATCTAAGTAAACATCTCCAACAAACGTCGTGGAAATGATGGCGGTGGTGGTGCTGGCGGTGGTGGCTACATTTATGTAAAAAGTATGAATGCAATCCACTTCAACCCTTACTTTGCAAGCAAATGGAGGTAAAGGTGGTGACGTACGCTTAACCATCTATTACATAGGTGGCGGAAATCCTGAATTAACAGGACCCGGGAGCTGGAGGAGCTGGTGGGGGAATTGCTTTTACATCTGGAACACCTACCAATTCGGTTAGTGGAGGATTACCTGGTGGTACATTTTTAGCAGGTTCTCAAAACCCTATGTCGGTTAACTTTCCAATGAACGGCGCAACTTCTGGCGGAAATGGAATGACAAATTTACCCGCACACATTTTTGATATCTTGGTACAAAACGACACCATTTGTGGTAGCCAAACAAGCACATTGACAGCAACTGTTAGCGGTACTTTCCCTACAGGTTCTTCAATTGGTTGGTATGCAACACCGTTTGGAGGATTACCTTTGGCAACAGGAACAACATTTACAACTCCTGTTTTAACTTCAACAACAACATATTATGTTGGAAATTGCCCTGGAACGTTTAGAAAACCAGTGCAAGTAGTTGTGGGGCAAAACCCAATCATCGCTGGAACAGCAGTTATTACCAATGCTACTTGTACAACAGGTGGTTCTATTACTGGTTTATCAGCTTCTGGTGGAACAGGCGCATTAACCTATGCTTGGAACGGAACAGCTGCTGCTGGACCAACATTATCCAATGCATCAGCAGGTTCATACACATTGACTGTAACAGATGCCAACGGATGTTCATCGCAAAGTGGACCGCATACAATAACTGGGGTGGGTGGACCAACCATTACAGGAACACCAACCATTACCAATCAAACATGTTTAGTTAACGGAACAATCACGGGGTTAACAGTAAACTCTTCGGTTGCTATTACTTCCTATGATTGGAACGGGACAACATCGGTTGACCAAAATTTATCCGCTACAGCAGGTTCTTATACCTTGACTGTTATTGATGCCAATGGATGTTCGGCTCAAAGTGGACCGTATACAATAGGATTAGCTCCAACTCCAACAATTTCGGGTACAGCTTCAATTACCAATGCCAATTGTAATAATGGTGGGAATATCAGCGGTTTAACAGCCTCTGGCGGTGTTGGAACATTGACCTATGATTGGAATGGTGCAACTTCGGTAACAACTGATTTATCTAATGCAGCGGCAGGTTCTTATACATTGACTGTTACCGATGCTAACGGATGTACAGCTCAAAGTGGACCACATCAAATTAATACGGATGCCAATCCAACCATCACTGGAACAGCAGTTGTAACCGATGCGACATGTACTGTGCAAGGTTCTATCACCGGATTATCAGCAAGTGGAACTGGAACATTAACCTATGATTGGAATGGAACACCTTCGCCTTCAATTGATTTAACAGGCGCTGGAGTAGGAAGTTACACGCTTACCGTTACAGATGGAAATGGATGTACAACACAAAGCGGACCTTATACTATTAACGTAACCGGTGGACCAACCATCTCAGGTACAGCTGTTATTTCGGATGTTACTTGTACAACCCAAGGTTCTATTACAGGTTTGACTGTTTCTGGAGGCACAGGTACTTTAACATATAGCTGGAACAGTACTATTTCACCAACAGCAGATTTAACCAACGCAACGGCTGGTACATACACCCTTTCTGTGGCAGATGCCAATGGATGTATTTCGCAAAGTGGACCATACACCATCAACACAACACCTGCACCAACCATTGCTGGAACACCAGTAATTACCGATGCAACGTGTACAACAGGAGGTTCAATTACCGGAATTACCGTTTCTGGTGGTGCACAACCATATACCTATCAATGGAATAACAATGCAGCATCAGGAATTGATTTAATAAATGTGTCTGCGGGAACATACACCTTGAGTATAACGGATGACAATGGATGTGTTGTTACAAGCGGACCTCACACCATAGGAAGTCAAGGAGCTGTTACAATTTCTGGAACAGCAACTGTAACTCATGCAACTTGTACAACTGGTGGTTCTATCACAGGTTTAACGGCAACGGGTGGTGCAAACCCATATACGTTTGAATGGAATAATGTTACTACTCCATCTGCAGATTTAACCAATGCGCAACCAGGAAGTTATGTTTTGGAAGTAACAGATGCTAATGGTTGTATTGCAACAAGTGCTTCTTACACCATTAATGCACCCAATACTCCAACAATTGGAACAACTGCAACCATCGTGGATGCAACATGTAACCAAGGAGGATCAATTTCGGGAGTGGTAGTGGCCAACGGTACAGGACCGTATCAATATTCTTGGAACAATGGCCAATATTCAACATTAGATATCACAAACGTACCTGCTGGCTCATATACATTAACAGTAACAGATGCTTCGGGTTGTTCAGTAACAGGAACCCCATTGACGGTTGGACAAACAGCTGCTGTTGTGGCACAATTTACCTATTCTCCCAACCCTGTTATGATCAATGAGAACATTCAATTTCAAGATGAATCTACAGGAAATGTTGTGGCATGGGAATGGGTTATTGAACAAGACACGATGACCATTCAAAACCCAACACATACCTTTGAAAATGATGGAATGTATGATGTAAGTTTGGTTGTAGTGGATGCAAATGGTTGTGTTGATACAGCAAAAGTAACGATTGAAGTAATTTCTGAAATGGAAGTTCCAAACGTCATAACGGTTAATGGAGATGGAATTAACGATTTATTTGAAATAAAAGGCTTGTTGCCCGAAACAAAAGTTATCATCTTGAACCGTTGGGGAGAATTGATTTATACATCGGATAATTATGCAAATAACTGGGATGGTAAAGATAAGTCAGGAAAAACGGTAACAGAGGGAGTTTACACCTATTTAGTGTTAGCAAAAGATGGAAGTAAAAAACATGGATTTGTGCATGTAGTTGTCAAACATTAAATATTTTTTTGTAAATTAACCTCGAAATTTAACCATGTTAGACACTAAAAAATATGCAAGCACTTCTATTGGTATGATTTACCAAGGATATTTGCATGAGTATGAGGAAGAAGAAAAACAAAAAGTCATACTTAAATTTTTTGGTGAGTTTACCATCAATCTAATTCGAAATTTTGCCGATGGAATTGAAAACCTAATGGCAAAAGAAGGCGATAAACGACACGTGGTAAAACGAATGTTTAGCATTCTTATCGAGGGATTGCAAAATGCACACATTCATGGTGGTAGAGACGAAGAGGGAGAACAACGTTCGTTTTTAATCATCTCACAAAATCCGGAACAATACAAAATTACTTTTGGCAATATCGTTGAACAAAAAGACAAGGAATTGGTAACCACCTATTTGGGTAATATCAATAACCACAATGAAGAGGAACTCAAACAATTATACATTGCCATCCTAAAAAATGGTTATTTATCGCATAAAGGTGGTGCCGGTTTGGGTATTGTAACCTTGCGTATGAAATCTTCCAAATTAATTAATTACCGCATTTATGAACTTTCCAGCTCAAAATATTTTATTGTAATGGAAGTTTGTCTTGACAGAAATTAAAACGATGTTCTAAAAAATTCTGAAAGCAAAATACTCGTTGCAATAGAAACATTGAGCGATTCTGTTTGCCCTTTCTTTGGAATAGTCAATGGTTTCGAAATAAACGGTTTTAATTCATCCGAGATGCCATTTCCTTCATTGCCCATCAATAAAATGCCGTGAGGTTTTAATGGTTGAGCATAAACGTTTTTTCCCTCCAACAAAGCTCCGTAAACAGGTAAATCGGTAGTTGCAAAAAATTCTTTTAAATCAAGGTATTCAACCTGAATGCGCAAAAATGCCCCCATAGTAGCTTGTATTACTTTGGGATTGTAAATATCTACCGTTGTTTTTGAGCAAATCACTTTTTGCACTCCAAACCAATCAGCTAAACGGAGTATGGTTCCCATATTTCCAGGATCTTGCACCGAATCTAAAGCAATCATAAAGTTGGGAGAACTATTTTTGAACTCCATTTTTTTTACGACTGCCAAAACTTTGTTGGGCGTTGTAAGCGATGAACATTTTTTTAAAGTAGCTTCATCGCAATGATACTGTGGGATAGTGTTCGTAGTTACCTCAAATTCAGGAGTTGCAACAAGGTACTCAATTTGCTGAGGTGCAAAATCAATTAATTCAGCAACAATTTTTTCTCCTTCAACAACAAATAAGCCTTGTTTATCGCGGCATTTTTTTTGTTGCAAACAAATGATTTGTTTTATCTTATTAAGAGATAAGGGTTCTGCGTTCACTTTTTATTATTTTTGTTTCGAAATTACACATTTGAGTCGATTTAAACACATATCATTCCTAATAATTAGCATTGCTTTTCTTCTAAGTAGTTGCAAACAAACGAAATTCGTTCCAGAAGGCAAATATTTATTAAAGAAAAACAATGTTATAGCTAATAAAAGCGAGATTGCTAATTACGAATATCACGAGGTAATCAAACAGCAACCCAACTATAAAAACCTAGGTTTTAAAATAAAATTAGCCATGTACAATGCTGTTGACTCTGCAAAAGTATCGGATAAACGCATTCGTAAAAACGAAAAATTAAAACTTAAAAATCAGGAACGTAGAGCCAAAGAAAAACGCATTAACGAAAAACGCATTGCAAAGGCAAAACGAAAAAATAGAGAATGGTATACCAAAAAAGTTATTCCACTCAAAGATACGCTCAACCCTAAAATGTTTTTCAGAGAATGGTTGAAATATAAATTTGGGGAACCTCCTGTTATTTTTGATACCGCCTACTTGAGTAAGTCTATAAGTCAATTGGATTTATTCCTCAAGAAAAAAGGATACTACTACAGTGAAGTCACTGGTGATTATACAACAAAAGGTAAAAAAGCGGTTGCCAATTATTATATTAAAACAGGCAAACGTTATTACATTGATTCGGTTTATGTTGCCGGACCAAATTTGAGTGTTAATCAATCGTATTTGAATTTTATTCGACGTGGTAAGATAGAATCGCTTGAAAAACAACCGTTTGATAGTGATTTATTGAATGATTATCGCACCGATGTTGCTCGTCTTATGCGCGATGAAGCATTTTTTGGATTCAATTTTTCGAGTATTGATTTTGTAGCCGATACTGCAAAAGGAGATTACAAAGTTACGTTAGGCATCCGCTTTATGGATAGAATGATTAAATCACCGGATTATGCGGATAGTTTTTACAGTGTTCCATACAAATCGTATTTAGTAAAAAGTGTTCATTTTCATATAATGGATACAACACGAATGAAAGGCAATTACAACAATCGATTGAAACAATTGGGTATTGTTCCTCCTAAAAATGGGGAAATTGTAACAATGGATACGCTCTTGTTTGATAATATTTTCTACAACCGTTCGGAGAAAAAAAGAAGAGGTTTTCCACTCAATGAAAAAGTAAAAAATCCTTTGCGAATGGCAAGTTTTTACTACAACGGAAAAATGTTTGTGCGTCCAGGAATTATTGAAACTCAAAATTACCTTGAAAATAAAAATTATTACAAAGAATATTATTTAGAACGCTCGTATTCACGCTTATTACAATTGGATTTATTCTCCAGTGTGAAGCCTAAATTGGTTGAGCTTCAAGACTCTAGTCAAGTGGAGGTGCATTATCACCTCACACCTGCTAAACGTCAATACTTTGCTTTCGAGCCAAAGTTTACCAACTCCAACGGATTTTTGGGTCTCTCTGCTAGTATCAATTATAGCAACAGAAATATTTTCAGAGGAGCAGAAAAATTAACTTTTTCACTGGGAGGAGGTTTTGAGTCGCAACCACCTATTTTTGATGAATCCATCAATGGTGAAAAAATTAAAAAAGCGGGACGAAGTTTCAATACTTTTGAGATAGAACCCGGTTTAAAACTAGAAATCCCAGGTATATTCCCATTCAGAAAAGCTGCATTTATGGCAAAACGTCAACGTGCAAGAACCATTATCACGACTTCGTTTAATTATCAAAACAGAACAGATTTTAAACGTAGAAGTTTTCAATTTGGCTATTTGTGGCGTTTTTATGGTGCCGAAACTCAAATCTTCCAAATCGGTTTACCTACAACCTCTTCGGTGAAATATGTATTATTTGACCCAAGTGCACTTTTTGAGCAAAAATTAATTGAATTAAACGATGTGTTCTTGTTCAATACCTATAGCGACCAATTTATTTGGCAAGACTGGAAATTGACCTACGAATACAACAGCATGGGCAAGAAAATCAAAAATCAAAAGCCAATGTTTATTTTAAAACATCGTTTGATCCAGCAGGTAATTTCTTGTCACTTTTCAATAAATATTTGGATACCAATTCATTGGGGCAACGAACTGTTTTT
The DNA here is from genome assembly GCA_041392275.1 of Crocinitomicaceae bacterium. GTDB lineage: Bacteria > Bacteroidota > Bacteroidia > Flavobacteriales_D > Crocinitomicaceae > Taishania. The sequence continues at coordinate 14,529 of JAWKMK010000012.1, forward strand.
GGCTTGGGCTACTCGCAATTTGTGCGTTTAGACAACGAAGTAATTTACGCACAACCAATTGGAAAAAACACAGTTTCAACATGCGCTTTTTGGCAGGAGCCGGTATGCCGTATGGAAACTCGCGGACTTCCTTGCCGTATGACTACTCATTTTTTGGAGGTGGTGCCAATGACAACAGAGGATGGCGCTCACGTGCTTTAGGTCCGGGTGTTTACAAATATTATTTAGACCTGCACCGTACGGCCACACAAGTGGGAGATATTCGGATTGCTGCATCGGCAGAAATGCGCTTTACCATGAGTGGAATTTTTAAAGGTGCATTTTTTGTGGATGCAGGTAACGTGTGGACATGGAAAAACGACGTTAACCGTCCGGGGTCTCAATTTACAAAGGATTGGTACAAACAATTAGCCGTTTCTGCTGGATTGGGCTTGCGTTTGGACTTTGATTTCTTTGTGGTGCGCCTCGACCTCGGATTGCCGCTTTCCAATCCTTCATTACCCAAAGGCTCGCAATGGATTTTCCAATCCCGACAAGCATACAAAGATGAGGTGTATGCAACTCCTGGTATCGATTTATCAAAAGTGCCAAAACCGTTTATTCCTGTATTGCACTTTGGTATTGGATATCCGTTTTAACGCTTATCGTTTTATTACTTTTCTGATAACGCTGTTTTTGTTTTCCCTTTGATTTCAACCAAATATTGACCTGCAGCTAAGTGCGAAACATCCACCGTTGAATTAGAAGTAACCGTGGTGCTAAATACTGTTTGTCCGCGGTGATCAATGATAGATAACACACGTGTTTTTTCGCCTGGAAAAACAACTGTTAATTGATTTTCTGTTGGATTGGGATATAAAATCGTGTTTTCGTTTTCCATTTGTGCTTGCTCCACCCCTAAATCGTTGACTTGTGTAATGCCTCCAATTTTATTGATGACATAATTGTTAGGGTCAATTGCTGTAATGGACTGCACATTTTCAATGGGTAAGAAAACAGTTGTTGCATTTGAATTAATGGCAATGCGCACAATGGTGTCGCTCAATGTTCCTGTTCGGTTTACAGTAACATCAATAGGGTTGGTAAACAAAGGCGTAACGCTTGATTTTGATACCGTTTGATTTACTTTTACCCAAACACCAGTTGTTTCGGGTTGGTATTGCACACTATAGGTTGGATAGCCCTCACCGTAATACCATTGATTGAAAAAGTCAGAAAAATCCATGCCTGTAAAATTCTCCGCATGATTTTTAAAGTCCAATCCAGTTGCAGTGCTATAGGCATAAGTTGCCAAAAAGTCTTTTAATAAGTCAAAAAACAGTTGATCGTTGTTGATGATGTAGCGCAACGTATGAATGATTGCTCCACCTTTGTTATATACCAAACGACTGTCAAAAATAGCATCTTCGTCCAAGCTATCTGCCACCCAAACGCTTCCTCCAGGGTTGGACATTACATTGGTATGAATAGACGACATTTCTTGCTTTGCATCGTTTATAGAATACAAGTTTTGCAACATCAAATTTTCTGAATAAGAAGCAAATCCTTCGTTGATCCAAATATCTGCCCACGAAGCACATGTAACATAGTCGCCCCACCATTGATGTGCCAACTCGTGTGATGTCAACGTATTGTCAAAAAATCCTTGTGTAGTCATGGTTTGATGTTCCATTCCACCCGAAAGTGGCGCCAAACAATGGCCATATTTTTCATTTTGAAACGGATAAGGTCCGTATAAATCGGCAAACAACTCAATAAAATCAACTGTTTCGTCAATATCATCTTGGTATTGTGTTAAATAGGTGGTATTGTTGTAGATAAAGTTTTGTATCATCAACGGTTGGGCAGCCCCTGCTGGATTGGCGTAGATGGTATAATCGTAATAATTAGATACAGCCACCGAAATCAAATAATAGGCAATAGGGTAGCGGTGCATCCAATGAAATGTTTTGTATCCTGGGGTTGTGGTTACACTGTCCAACAAACCATTTGAACCTGCCATTAAATGATCGGGAACAGTCACCGTAACTTGAACCGAGTCGGCTTTATCTCTTAAATCTTGCTTGCACGGAAACCATTCAAATGCTGAAAAAGGTTCAGAAAGTGACCACGTTACTTGATTGCCCCATGTTGGTGAATCGTCATTGGTCATGCCCGCACCTCCCAAAGGATTAGTGGCTGCAGTTGGCGGTGTCCCAGCATAATCAATGGAAATGGTAAACGCACTGTTTTGTGGCAAATTGATGGGAATGTAAAGCACTTGTCCGTGACGCGCATACGTTGTTACTGGCGTTCCATTCACCTGAATTTGATGGATGGTAAAACCGTCAAAAAATTCTACCAATGCAGAATCGAGGGCGTGCGTTGCCCGTGCATGAATTTCGGTAACACCACTCAATGCTGTAGTTGTGTTGGTCATGTTCAACTGCAAGCGGTAAAACGTAACGTCGTATTTTTTTTGTAAATCAATTTGTGTTTGATCAACATACGGACTGATTTTTAACGAATTGGAACGTGCTCTTTTCTTAGCACAATTTTGAGAAGTTTCTTGTGCAATTGCAACATTCAACGCCAATAAAGCAATAGCAAGTATTTTGATTTTTAACATAGTTTGTATTTAAAAGTTGTTTTCGCCAACAAACAGTATTTCAGGAAAGAAAATAATTATCCTACCACAAAACAAACTGTCATTTGTGCAACTAAAAGTAGTAAAAAAATAATGAAAACGATTTTTAGCGAAGAAAAAAACATTAAATCAGCATGCCTAAGCTTTCTTCCGAACGACCAATAATTGCTTTTCCATCTTTGATAATAATAGGGCGCTGCATAATTTTTGGCGTTTTAACGATGTTTTCTACAATCCATTCTTTGGTAAGGGGAGATGGCACCTCGATTTCCAATTTTTTAGCATCGGGTTTTCGGATTAAATCTTCCAAATTTCCTTCAAATGTATCTACAATTAATTGAGCTGTTGCGGTGTCAATTCCGTTTTCTACATACAAATTCACATCAATATCGGCATCAGAAAAACCATGGTCTTTCAAAAAGTTCATTGCTGTGCAGCTTTTAGAACACATTTTATTGTGTAGTATTTTTACTTTACTCATTGTTTGCTTGTTAATTACCAAATTCCATTAAATACGATTTCAAGAAAGGGAAAATATCGCCATCCAACACTTTATCAGGGTCGTTGACTGTGTAATTGGTGCGGTGATCTTTTACACGTCTATCGTCAAGCACATAACTGCGTATTTGCGAACCCCATTCAATTTTTTTCTTACCAGCTTCAATTTCGTTGCGCGACTCCATACGTTTACGCAATTCAATTTCATACAATTGAGAACGAAGTAATTGCATGGCTTTCTCACGGTTATCCAACTGCGAGCGTGTTTCTGTGTTTTCAATTACAATTCCAGAAGGAGCGTGTTTCAAGCGCACACCCGTTTCCACTTTGTTGACATTTTGTCCACCAGCACCACCTGAGCGAAAAGTATCCCACGAAATATCTGCTGGGTTGATTTCAATATGAATGGTATCATCCACCGAAGGATACACGTAAATCGATGCAAAAGAAGTCATGCGTTTTCCTTGCGCATTGTAGGGACTCACACGCACCAAGCGATGAATACCATTTTCGCCTTTCAAATATCCAAAAGCATGGTCGCCTTCCAGCTCAATGGTCACCGTTTTAATACCCGCCACATCGCCTTCTTGGTAGTTGAGCACTTGTGTTTTGTAGCCATTTTTATCGGCCCACATTTTATACATGCGGTAGAGCATTTCTGCCCAATCTTGCGCTTCAGTTCCACCTGCTCCGGCTGTTATTTGCAACACGGCGTTGAGTGCATCTTCCTCGCCCGAGAGCATGTTTTTGAGTTCTAAATCTTCAATATTTTCTTTCAATTCAGCGGCAATGGCATCCACTTCTTCTTCGGTAGCCATTTCTTCTTTGAAAAATTCGAGGGTTACTTCCAAATCACCCAATTTAGCCGTTAATTTATCAAATGCTTCTACCCAAAATTTCAATTTTCGGATATCTTTCATTTTGGCTTCGGCTTTTTTGGCATCGTTCCAAAATTCGGGGTCTTGCGTTTTAAGCTCTTCTTCTTTGAGTTCCAAACGTTTAGCTGGAATAGAAAGGTAATTTTCTATCGCCTTTACACGTTCTGCTAATTCTTTAAATTGTTCTTGATTCACCATTGCACTACAAAAATAATGAAAGTGTGAGTTTTTTAGTAGATGAGGTGGGAAAAAAGATGGAAGACAGTTTTTTTTAAACAAAAAGTTATATCACCTACCATCACTCCACCAACACATAACTAGTGCTTCTACCACCATCGTTGGTGGGTTGCAAAATTCCTTTTGCTATTAAGTCTTTAATATCTCTTAAAGCGGTATCTGTTGATGTTTTGGTGATTTTTGCCCATTTTGATGATTGCAATTTACCGTCAAAGCCATCAAATAATTTATTAATCATCAAACGCTGGCGTTCATTGATGGGTGTGGATTCATGTTTGCGCCAAAATGCTGCCTTTTGGAGTATATTTTGCATGGATTGTTCTGTTGTTTCTAGTGCATTTTTCAAGCAATTTAAAAACCACGACATCCATTCTGTTATATTGTTTGTACTGTGTTGTGTTTTTTGCAAAATAGCGTAGTATTGCTTGCGTTCGTTGAGAATTTGACTCGACATGCTGTAAAAACGTTCGCCACTTTTCTCAGCTTTGGCCAACAAAAGATCAGTAAGCGCTCTTGCAATACGTCCATTTCCATCATCAAAAGGGTGAATTATGATGAACCAAAAATGAGCAATTGCAGCTTTTAATACTGGATCCAGCGTATTTTCTTCATTAAACCATTGAATAAAATGATCCATTTCTTGTTGCACAAATTGTGGTTTGATGGCTTCATAATGGATTTTTTCTTTACCCATTGCTCCAGATACAATCTGCATTTCACCTGTGCGATATTGCGCTGTTTCAATTTTGTAATGTCCACTATAACCTGTTGGAAAAAGTGCCGCATGCCAACCAAATAATCGTTCTTCAGTAAGCGGTAAATCATAACGTTGCGTGGCATCTAGCATCATTTCAACAACTCCCTCAATATGACGATTACTGGAAACAAGTCCAGCAGTGTTAATGCCTAAACGACGAGCAATGGACGAACGAACTTGGTTGTAATTAAGAATTTCACCTTCAATTTCTGACGATTTTACAACATCGAGTGTAAGTGCAGTTAAAGAAACCTCTTCTTTTTGTGAAAAACCCAATGAATTCAACTGCCCCATGATTTTTCCTTGCATCAAACGCACCTCTCCAAATAAAGCGTTAATTGCTTTTTCGTCCCAGCTAAATGCTGTCCAATTCTCCTGCTCGTAGATGTATTTTGGCATATTAAATTCTTATTATGCGGTAAATATACAACTTATTCACCGCAAAAATGCGGTGAAAAACAACTTTTTTCACCGCAAATATTTTTAATACACATAAAATCAATGCTATAAAAAACAAAAAAGGTTGTCCGAAATTACTTCAGACAACCTTCTTGCTTGTTTTATAGAACTAAATTAATAAACGCTGCTTTCTTCTTTTTCGTTGATGGGTTTTCTAAACACAATTTTGCCATCAAAGATATCCATCACTACATTGTGTTCTTTGTCGATGGTGCCGCCCAACAATGCTTTCGACAATTCGTTGAGAACAGAACGCTGAATGACACGTTTTACTGGTCGTGCACCAAAGAATGGGTCGTAGCCCGCATCGGCAATCCAATCAAATGCTTCTGGCGTAACTACCAAGGTAATGCCTTGCTCTGTCAACAATTGTTTTAAATTATTGAGCTGAATAGTAACAATCTGACGCACATTTCCTTTGGTCAACGGGTTGAATAGTATTGTTTCATCAATACGGTTCAAAAACTCGGGACGTATGGTTGCTTTCAACAATTCCATCACTTCTTTTTTGGCTTGCTCCGAAGCTTTTAAGTAGTTTTTCTCCGAAACGCCATCAAATTTTTCGTGGATGATGTTGGAACCTAAGTTGGACGTCATGATGATAATCGTGTTTTTGAAATTCACCAAACGACCTTTGTTGTCGGTTAAACGGCCATCGTCAAGCACTTGCAACAACACGTTAAACACGTCGGGGTGTGCTTTTTCAATCTCATCCAACAAAATGATGGAATATGGTTTTCTGCGCACCGCTTCGGTCAACTGACCACCTTCATCGTAACCAACATATCCCGGAGGCGCTCCCACTAATCTGGAAACAGCGTGTTTTTCTTGGTATTCACTCATGTCAATACGCGTCATTGCATTTTCATCGTTGAACAGGTATTCGGCCAATGCTTTTGCCAATTCGGTTTTACCAACCCCAGTTGTTCCTAAGAATATAAACGAACCTATTGGTTTGCGTTTGTCTTGCAATCCTGCGCGTGAACGACGAACAGCATCCGATAAAGCTTCAATGGCTTGTTCTTGTCCCACCACACGTTTTTCCAATTCTTCTTCCAAGCGCAACAATTTTGCCACCTCGCTTTCCAACATTTTAGAAACCGGAATCCCCGTCCATTTGGCTACAACTTCTGCAATTTCATCGGCATCAACTTCTTCTTTAATCAAATTGGATTTTGCTTGAATTTCAGCCAATTTTTTCTTGTTTTCATCCAATTTTTGCTCCACTTCTTTGATTTTCCCGTAGCGAATTTCAGCTACTTTTCCGTAGTCGCCTGCACGTTCTGCTTGTTGTGCCTGCATTTCAAGCGTGTCAATTTCTTCTTTTGCTTGTTGCACAGCGTCAATCACATTGCGTTCAGATTGCCATTTTGCTTGAAAAGCATCGCGTTGCGCGTTCAATTCGGCCAACTCTTTTTCAAGTGCCTCAATTTTTTGAACGTCTTTTTCACGTTTGATAGCTTCTCGCTCAATTTCTAATTGCATGATTTTACGATCAATTTCGTCCAATTCTTCTGGTTTGGAGTTGATTTCCATGCGCAATTTAGAAGCAGCTTCGTCAATCAAGTCAATGGCTTTGTCGGGCAAATGACGGTCGGTAATGTAACGTTGTGACAACTCAACAGCTGCAACAATGGCCGCATCTTTAATCAAAACCTTGTGGTGATTTTCGTATTTTTCTTTGATACCACGCAAAATTGAAATTGCATCCTCTGCACTTGGTTCGTCCACCAATACGGTTTGGAAACGACGCACCAAGGCTTTGTCTTTTTCAAAGTATTTTTGGTATTCGTTTAAGGTTGTGGCACCCACAGCACGCAATTCTCCACGAGCCAATGCTGGTTTCAAAATATTTGCGGCATCCATAGCACCTTCTCCACCACCACCTGCACCAACAAGGGTGTGAATTTCGTCGATGAACAAAATGATTTCACCATCAGAGGCAATCACTTCTTTCACCACCGATTTTAAACGTTCTTCAAACTCGCCTTTGTATTTTGCACCCGCAATCAATGCTCCCATGTCGAGTGAATACACAATTTTGCTTTTCAAATTTTCGGGCACGTCACCATTTACAATACGGTGCGCAATTCCCTCTGCAATTGCAGTTTTACCTACACCCGGTTCACCAATGAGAATAGGGTTGTTTTTTGTTCGACGCGTTAATATTTGCAACACACGTCTGATTTCTTCATCACGTCCAATTACAGGATCCAACTTGCCTTGTCGCGCCAAATCATTGAGATTTTTAGCATATTTTTCCAACGATTTATAGTTGCTATCTTGCGAATTGGAAGTTACTTTTTCTCCATTTCTTAAATCCATAATTGCCTCCTTAAAATTTTTCTTTGTAATCTTATTGTCTTTGAGCAGTTGTGCCACATTATCCGAGCCATCCAACATGGCATAAACAATGGTTTCAATGGTAACGTATTCGTCGCCCAAGTTTTTCATTTCCACAAATGCATTATTCAATGTTTTTTGTGCATTGGATGATAAATACAATTGTCCGCCACCGCTTACTTTTGCAGCACTGTCTAATATTCTGTCTAAAGTTTGTTCAACAATGGCTGTGTTTACATTCAGTTTTGAAAACAGGTAGGGTACCACGTCCTTATCAATATTCAAAATACCTTTCAACACATGCGCATTTTCAATTGCCTGATGTCCTTTTTCAGTGGCAATCAATTCGGCTTGTTGTATAGCCTCTTGCGATTTTAGTGTAAATTTTTGAATGTCCATTTTCTTTTCAATTTTCTATTGGAGCGTCAATTTTTAAACCAATGCGAGTTTTTAAGTAAAAACAGGAAAAAATGACAGATTTTTATTGACTTTTGGATGAAAAAGAGGTAGAATAAATGACTTTTTGTCGGTGTTTAGTAAATTTTGACGATTCTCAATGTACTTGCATTCACCTTTATATCCTCTCCAACTTTTTTCCCAAGAAGTTGTTGCCCCAGGGGTGCTTGTTGCGATAAACAGAATACGGGTGTATTTTCAAAGGTTACTTTTCCGAGCGCCACGCCAAGAAAAAACCATCCTGTTGAGAGTTGAACTAAGGTTCCGTTGGCAATGCAATTGTTTGTTGTTGAAAGGTGTTTGAAGTGATGAATGGTTTGAAGTTGTTGTTGGTATTCGGCAACTTGATGGGCCAATTTTTCAATCTCAAGATGCATCATTGCTCGACCCGTTTCATGTTTGTCGCCAGCTGTACTTTTGGTGTCAGAGGCATTATCGTGCTGAATGTCGCTGATTTCTTGTTGCAAAAAATCAATTTTCGACTGAACAAAGTGGGTTAAGAAATCTAAAAATTGTGTTTTGTCCATACAGCTGTTGGCAGAAAAATACCTGAATTTAAGTCGCCTACAAACCAGTGCGGTGTGCACCACTTGTAGGCGACCGATATTTATTGACTGTTCACTATCAGTCGGTATCAATTCATTGATCGATTAAAGTGCTCTTACAGCTTCTTTAAATAAGTTTCCGCGTTGTTCGTAGTTTTCAAATAAGTCAAACGATGCACAAGCTGGAGAAAGCAAAACTGTTTCGTCTTTCTTAGCCAAACGGTAACCATAAGCTACTGCTTCCATTGCTGAGCGTGCCTCCACAATCGTGTCAACAACACCTGTAAATGCTTCGATAATTTTGGAGTTATCCACACCCAAGCAAACAATGGCTTTTACGTTGGCTTTTACCAAGTCCATTAATTCTGTGTAATCGTTTCCTTTGTCAACACCACCCACAATCCAAACGGTTGGTTTATCCATACTTTCCAAGGCAAACCAAGTAGAATTTACATTAGTTGCTTTTGAATCGTTGATGAACTCAATTCCGTGAACTTTGGCAACAAATTCCAAGCGGTGTTCAACGTTTACGAAATCAGATAGACTCTCTCTAACTGTTTCTTTTCTAATTTCCAAAATACGCGCTGCAATACCAGAAGCTAACGAATTTTGTGCATTGTGTTTGCCTTTTAGGGCTAAATCATGAATTGACATAGTGAATTGTTTTTTGTTTGTTGTTATTGTTAATTGTTTATCTTTAATAAAACCTCCTTGCAGAAGTTCTTTTGTCAGTGAGAATGGCGCCAAATTGGCTGTGATGGTGCGTTTTTCAACCTCTTGATTAAGAATGGCATCATCCGCATTGTAAATAAACCAATCGTTGGGTCCCATGTTTTGAAGAATGCGAAACTTACTGTCCACATAGTTTTGCAATTGGTAGTCGTATCTATCCAAATGGTCGGGAGTGATGTTGAGCAAAATAGCAACATCGGCTTTAAACTCAAACATACCGTCCAATTGAAATGAACTTAACTCCAACACATACCAATCGAATTGTTCTTCGGCAACTTGTTTGGCAAAGCTTTTACCCACGTTTCCTGCTAATCCTACTTTGATACCGGCTTTTTTCAAAATGTGGTAGGTTAGCATGGTGGTGGTTGTTTTTCCATTTGTACCCGTGATACAGATGGTTTTTGCGGTATTGTAATATCCTGCAAATTCAATTTCTGAAATAACAGGAATGTTTTTTTCTTTGAGTTTTTTAATGATGGGTGCTTTGTCGGGAATACCAGGCGATTTCACAACTATTTGAGCATCCAACACACGTAATTCGGTGTGTTTTCCTTCTTCCCATTCTAATTGATAGCTGTTTAACTCATCTTTAAAAGTATCTTTGATTGTTCCAAAATCCGAAACAAAAACATTCCACCCTTGCTTTTTTGCAAGTACAGCAGCACCTACGCCAGATTCACCAGCGCCCAACACAACAATATTTTTTGTTCCAAAGGGTTTCATTATCTCATTTTAAGCGTTACAATGGAGATTACAGCAAGTAAAACCGCTACAATCCAAAAGCGGGATACAATTTTAGCTTCGTGCAATCCCGATTTTTGATAGTGGTGATGCAAAGGCGCCATTTTAAAGATGCGTCGTCCTTCACCGAATCGTTTTTTGGTGTATTTGAAATATCCTACCTGCATCATTACCGATAAATTTTCGATTAAGAAAATGCCGCACAATACTGGAATCAACAATTCTTTGCGAATAGCAATGGCAAACACAGCAATGATACCCTCCCAATGCTAAACTTCCTGTATCGCCCATAAATACTTGAGCAGGGAAGGAGTTGTACCACAAAAATCCAATACATGCGCCCACAAATGCCGAGATGAAAATTACCATTTCCTCCGCTCGTGGAATGTACATCACATTGAGGTAATCGGCAAAGGTTACGTGCGAGCTTACATAAGCCAAAACAGCAAGAGCAATCCCAATTATTGCCGATGTTCCGGTAGCCAATCCGTCCAATCCATCGGTCATGTTAGCACCATTTGAAACGGCTGTTACAATGAAAATAACTACTGGAATAAAAATCAACCAACCATAAGGCGATGTTCCGTTTTCGCCAATCAACCAGTTGTAGTTGAATTCATTGCCCTTTACAAATGGGATGGAAGTTGTTATGTGATCCGATTCTATCCATTTGGTGTTGGGTTCACTGTTATCATGCATGTGCGAAACAATGTGTTCGTCGGATTGCAAAACATAGTCTGCAGGAACTTTTTTATGCACTTTCACATCATCTGAGAAATAAAGCATGGAACCTACCAAAATGCCCACACCAATTTGACCAACAATTTTAAATTTTCCTTTTAATCCTTCTTTGTTCTTTTTAAAAACTTTGATGTAATCGTCCAAAAAGCCAATCAATCCCAACCAAATTGTAGATAACAACATGGTGATAATGTAGATGTTATCCAATTTTGCAAACAACAACGTTGGAATAAAAATGGCACTCAAAATGATGATCCCACCCATGGTTGGCGTACCCGATTTTTCCAATTGTCCTTGCAAACCTAGGTCGCGCACAGTTTCTCCAATTTGTTGTTTGCGCAACACGTTGATGATGCGTTTTCCGATGATAATTGAAATAACCAACGAGGTAATCAATGCCATTGCTGCACGGAACGAAATGTAGTGAAACACACCTGCTCCCGGCACATTGATTTGATCTAAGTAATTAAAAATATAGTACAACATGTGTTTTTGTTTATTTATTCTTCGTTATTTAATGTTATGAATTGCTTCATATTTTCCTTTACAAGTTTTGCAAGTTGATAGGTAGCAACGCCAAGAGGTTTCTCCATTCCTCTCATAGCATACTCTACTTTAACATCGCTTTTTGATGCACATAGAAATTGCAGTTTTAATAGCTTGTTTGCGGTCAACAACGGTCAACGTTTTTGAAATGATGACCCGGCACACCTTTGCTCATATCGTCCAAAATTTGTTCTGGATCTTCGGTGCGTGGATTGTCGGATGTAAAAATGACTTTGTCGCTCAATTCACATGCAATAGCAGCCATTTCTGGGCGTTTTGCTTTATCTCTATCACCACCACAACCAATGATGGTAAACAAGGTTTCGTTTTTTGTGCGGATGTTGGTAATGGTTTTTAATACATTTCCAATGCATCGGGTGTGTGTGCATAGTCAATGATGGCTACCACTCCGTTTGCTGCTACAAAATATTGAAAGCGTCCTTCAACCGATTCTAACGAACTCAAAACACGCAACACATCGGTTTCATCTTCGTGTAATTGCATGGCTACCGAATATGCCGCCAAAATATTGTAGGCATTGAAATCTCCAACCAAACGCGACCAAATTTCTTTCCCGTTGATGTTTAATTCCAACCCAGAAAATTGATTTTCAATTACTTTTACTTTGTAATCGGCTGGTGTTTTAAGAGCATACGTAATTACTTTTGCTGGGGTGTTTTGCACCATGTAGCGACCGTTTTTATCGTCAATATTGGTCAATGCAAACGCTGTTTTGGGCAATTGATCAAAGAATGCTTTTTTAACGTCTAAGTATTCTTTAAACGTTCCGTGATAATCCAAATGATCGTGCGTAATGTTGGTAAAAACTCCTCCGGCAAATGTTAATCCAGCAATACGGTTTTGATGAATAGCATGCGAACTCACTTCCATAAAACAATAGGCACAACCTTCATCCACCATTTTTGCCAACAATTCGTTGAGCGCAATTGGGTTGGGTGTGGTATGGGTAGATGGTATTTCTTGATCGCCAATTTTGTTAACTACCGTAGAAATCAATCCTACTTGGTAACCCAATTTTGTAAATAAATTGTACAACAGTGTAGAAGTGGTTGTTTTTCCGTTGGTACCTGTTGTTCCAATTAAGCGCAATTGCGTTGATGGTTCTCCATAAAAATTACTTGCAACAATACCCGCTGCTTTGTGCGAGTTGTTGGTAACAATTAACGTTACATCAGCAGGAACAGCAACTTCTTTTTCAGCAATTATCACTTTGCAACCTTGTGCAATCACTGCTGGAATAAAATCATGTCCATCAAATTTTACGCCGCCTATTGCAAAGAAAAGACTGCCATCTTTAGCTTCGCGAGAGTCCAATACCAAGTTGGTAACAGTTGCGTCGGTTGAACCAACAACTGTCGTTAATTGAACGCCATACAACAGGTCTTTAACTATTTTTTCCATTTTATTTTAATGTTAAAACAATGGTTTGTTCACTTACTCTTGTTCCGCAGCAATGGATTGTGTACTCACTGTTCCATAGCCAATTAGTTTTACTTTCATTCCTGCTTTTTCAATGAGGAATACCGCATCTTTAGCGTTCATTCCCACCACATTTGGCACCAATTTATCGATTGTTTTTTGAGGCGTTAAACGAACGAAATTATCTTGTTTTGAAGTGCTCAACCATTCGCCATCTCCTTCTAAATCAAAGCGAATTTTAAATGTGTTTAACACTTTTTCCAAGTCGTTTTTATTTCCACCTTTCGAAACTGGAGCTTCTTGCAAACGTTGTTTCTTTTCATTAATCGCATCGTGGTATTTTAATGCAGAGGCATACACTTTGTTGGCAATGGATGCAAATACAGTCCCCGAAACGATGGCTCCATAAAAATCAGATTCTGGCTCCGATACCACAACAATGCACGAATACATCGGTTCATCTGCTGGGAAATAGCCAACAAACGAAGCTTGGTATTTGTAACTTCCTTTATCGCCATAAGAATTATCGGCGTTCAAAACGCGGGCTGTACCTGTTTTTCCGGCACTAGTAAAAAACGACGATTTTAAGCGTTTCCCTGTTCCTTCCAGCATCACTCCTTCCAAACATTCTTTTAGTTGGTTGATGGTGTTTTGAGAGCAAATTCGTTCGTGCAATGCAACAGGGGCAAAGGTTTTGATAACTTCTTGTCCACGTCTTACTTCTTTCACAAATTGAGGTTTCATAAAACGCCCGTTATTGGCAACAGCATTGTAAAAAGCTAGAGTTTGCATAGGAGTTTGCTGCACTTCATAACCAACCGCCATCCATGGCAATGACAATCCCGACCAATTAGGGTGTTTTGGATAATACATCGTTGGTTTCGCTTCACCTTTGATGTCCAATCCCAATGAATCCGCTAATCCAAAACTACGCAAACGGTTGATGTATTGCATAGGATTGCTTTTGTATGCATTGTAAACAATTTTTGTAAACACGTTGGAGGAGTGTTCAAAAGCTTGTTTAATGGTTATTTTGCCAAAACCTCCGTTGTGGTCTTTCATTACATTGTTAAAAAAGCGGTATTCTCCAGTGGCATTTACTTCATCGTTTATCGTCACTTTTTTATCTTCCAACAAAGCCATCAATGAAGCCAATTTGAAGGTAGAACCAGGTACTTCTTTAGTTCCTAATGCGTGGTTAAATGTTTCGTAATAGTTTCCATCTTTTGTTCTTGAAAGAGAAGCTATTGCTTTGATGAATCCTGTTTTAACTTCCATCACAATCACCGCTCCGTGTTTTGCGTTTTGGTGTTTCAATTGGTTTTCCAATTCGGTATGAGCCACCTCTTGAATTTCTAAATCTATTGTTGAAACTACATCAGCACCTTCAACGGCATCGCGGATTATTTGTCCCGTTTTTTTCCAACCGTTGCCATATTTTTGTTCAACCTCTTCACCGTTTTCTCCAGCTAAGTAAGCGTTGAATGCACCCTCTAATCCAACTTTTAATTCACCAGTGCTACCTTCTTGCGGTCTAAAATAACCCAAGGTTCTTTTTAATAATTCACCGTGCGGGCGTTTTCTTACAATTGTTTCTTCAGAAGCGATGAGACCACCTTTTAATCGGCCTTTATTGAAAATTGGAAGTTTTAACAATTGATTGCGTTCGTCAATAGTGGCTTTGCGTTTGATGAGTAAATAACGTTTTTTTGAAGCTTTAGCAGAACGAATGTAATGTTCCCACTCACTAGCAGTTTTATCAGGAAACAATTCAAATAAACCTTGCGCCAAACCATTAATTTCAGCATCAAACAATTCTTTATCTACAACAGAAGGATCCATGTGAATGTCGTAAAAAGAAACAGATGTAATTAATGGATTGTAGTTGGCATCCAAAATTTCTCCTCTACGTGGAACACGTTGAACAGTGCGTGTAGGCATTTTTTCTTGCACACCATTGTTGGCAGAAAACACTTCAGAGCGACCCTCCATTTGAAGCGCAGCCGTTTTGTAGAGCACCAAAGTCATCAGCAATAGAAAACCGAGGTACACCACGTAAACACGCCAATATATGCCTTTTTTAGAGTCCATTATTTTTCTTTTTTCTCTCGTATGCGTATCACTTTTGTTGGATTAACCGTTTCTTTTAATCCACGTGCTTCTAATTGTTCAACCAAAATTTGTCTTCTAGTAACTTCTTCCAATTTTGCCTTTGCTTCTACATATTCTGCGGTAATCTCATCCAATTCTTTTTGTGATTTGTTGACATTATCGTTCAATTGTTTTCCATAATATCCTTTTGCCACAATCAAAATCAATAAGAGAATTATAAAAAAGATAAAGTTGAGGTTGTTGAGCACAAACTCACGTGTCAGAAACTCACCATTGAGAATCTGCGACACAGAAAGCGAAGGTTTTTTGCGCTCAGAAGTGACTTTTTCTTTTTTAGCCTTCTGAGTGGGTTGCTTCACCTCTTCTTGTTCAACTTCTTTTTCTATAATTTCGTTTTCCATTGCGTAGAAACGGCTATTTTTTAGTAGTTACTTTTTCTGCTATGCGCAATTTAGCGCTACGTGCACGCGAGTTACGTTCACATTCTTCTTCAGTTGGCGTTACAATTCCTCGCACCACCTCTGAAAAAGGTTTTAGAATGTTGCCAAAAAAATCTTTCTCTATTTTTCCAGCTGTATTTCCTGTTTTAATGTAGTTTTTCACCAATCTATCTTCCAATGAATGGTATGACATGATTACCAATCTACCTCCAGGTTTGATAACATTTTCTGTTTGTTTTAAAAAACGCTCCAACACCTCCATTTCTTGGTTAACCTCAATGCGAATGGCTTGAAAAACTTGCGCATAAAACTTATGATCTTTAAATTTTGGTGCGTGTTTTTCAATAGCAGTCATCAAATCTTGTGTGGTTTCAATGGCTTTTGATTCACGTTTAGAAACAATGGTTTGTGCCACAGAACGGGCATTTTTCAATTCTCCATAATTTCTGAAAACACGAATTAACTCCGTCTCATCGTACTCGTTGATTACATTTTTTGCAGAAAGCTCACCATTTTGATTCATGCGCATATCCAACGGAGCATTGCCACGAATTGAAAAACCGCGTTGCTCTTCATCAAATTGATGCGATGAAACACCCAATCACCCAAAATACCATCCACTTCCTTTATTCCTAAAAGGCGCAAATGGTTTTGTAGAAACGAAAAGTTGGCAGCAACAAAGAAAAAATTGGGAGCTTCCCATGCATTTTTCTTTGCATCTGGATCTTGGTCAAAAACAATTAATTTTCCTTTTGGGCTTAATTTTTCGAAAATGGCACGCGAATGTCCGCCACCACCAAAAGTTACATCAATATAAACCCCATCTGGATTGATGTTCAATCCTTCAAGGCATTCCGATAACATTACGGGAACGTGGTATGTGTTATTCTGTGTCGTCATTCAAATCACCCATTACTTCATCCGCCAAATCAGCGAAGTCCACCATGTTCTCTTCAATAAGAGCGTAGTATTTAGCTTTATCCCAGATTTCAATTCTGTCATTGTAAGCAATGAGCATTACATCCTGTTTGATTCCAACACGTTCCACATGCGTAGAAGGTATTAAAATTCGTCCCGCATTGTCCAAAGCAACTTGTTTAGCTCCTTGATGAAACAAACGGTAAAACATTCTGTTTTTTGGTTTAAACAAATTCATTTTTGACAACTTTTCGCTGATTTTCTCCCATTCTACAAGGGGATAGAGCGTTAAGCAATCCTCAAATCCTTTGTTTAACATGAAATCATTTTGAGATACAGGAGGAAGTTGCTTCCGTAAACCTGCCGGAAACAAGAAACGCCCTTTAGCGTCCAATTTTACTTCGTATTCTCCTACTAATCCTGCCATGATGCAAATAATGGGTAAAATAATAACTATTTTACCACTTTTTACCACTTTTTAAGTGATTGTTGATAACTATTAACGTAACAAAGATAAAAAAGTTTCAATAAATAGCTAAAAACTATTGAAAAATAAGCATTTTGTTGATTTTGATGGTTGGTGGTAAAAAGTGGTAATTGTGAATAAAAGTTTGTAATTAACAATCTGTTTTTATCGGTTTGATGTTCGTTTTTTCTGTTAACTTTGTTTTCTCTAAGTAAAAACTGTGAAGCGTATTTTATTTATTCAAACTGCATTTTTGGGCGACGTAATACTTGCTACAGCTGCTTTTTCGGAAGCAAAACGCTTGTTTCCAGAAGCTGAAATTGATGTGGTGGTGAAAAAAGGAAATGAATCGTTGTTGGAAAACAATCCGCAGCTGACCCATGTTTTTACTTTTGATAAAAAAGCAGGTAAATTCAAGGAAATTTTTCGGTTGAGAAAAGTTTTTAAAAAACGCCAATACGACATTGTTTTTAATTTTCAACGTTTTGGTAGCTCGGGAATTTTAACCCTGTTGAGTGGTGCAAAAAAAATGTATGGATTTAAGAAAAATCCGTTCTCATTTGCATTTACAAAATCGTTTGAACACACCATAGGCGATGGTACGCACGAGGTGGAGCGAAATATGCAACTATTATTGGAGTTTGGTGCAGCAAAAAAAGTGCGTCCTGTATTATATCCTTCTGAAAAACAATTTGATAAGGTTGCAATGTATAAGCAAAAAACCTATTATTGTTTAGCGCCTGCATCGGTGTGGTTTACCAAACAATTGTCCGAAAAAAAATGGGTGGAGTTGATTCATACATTAGGGCATGAGGTATCGATTTATTTATTGGGAGCACCATCGGATGGAGAGTTGTGTCAACGAATAATTGCAGCAAGTAATCAATCAAACGTGGTTAATTTATCAGGGAAATTGAGTTTATTAGAATCGGCAGCATTGATGAAAGATGCACAACGAAATTATGTGAACGATTCGGGACCTTTACACATTGCATCGGCGATGAATGCACCGGTTACAGCTTTTTTCTTATCTACAATTCCAGCATTTGGTTTTGGTCCACTTTCCGATGATAGCCAGATTTTGGATGTAGGAGAATTGTATTGCCGTCCGTGTGGGTTGCATGGTTTCAAAACTTGCCCAGAAGGTCATTTTAAATGCAGTGAAATAACACTATCCGCAGTAAAAAAATAATTAATTTTCAGTATTTGTAGGGTTCGTACTCTTTTCAGGGGTTCTAAAAATTAGTGCGTGAACAATTGTTGCTACAAACAGTAGGAGAAGGGTAGTTTTGTCAAAAATAGTTGTGTCTTCCACATAATAAGTACTTCCTAATATCACTAACATCAACGTGTAGTAAACGAGAATGCTGCCAACAATCACATAGCTTGCCCAATAAATTTTACGCCACAGCAAGAAAAAGCAAGTAAAACAAATGAGCCAAATGAAACAGCTATACAAATGGAAGTTTTCTAAATTAGCATAAAAACTGTCATCAACAAAACCTAATTCCCTTCCTCTTAGTTCAATGATGGCTTCAACATCAACGTTTTTGTGTTGTTTGAGATAGTTTGGAAATTTTAATATTGCAAGAGAAATAACGCTCCACAAACCAAAAATAAATGAAATCAACGTGCCGTAATAAAACAATATTTGAGTGAAAATGGAAGGTTTTTCGCTGCCAAAAATTCCCACTTTGAGTTGTTTCATTTTTGAATTAAACAGTTTTAATTCATTCTTTTCTATATTTGTTTCGTCTTGCGTCATGGTTACGTTTGCCCAAAAATAATTGAAAGTTACGCATTATGCACAATTTTTTGAAAGAAACCCAATTTTTAGATTTTTCGCATCCACTTTTTGATGTTTTTGTCGAAAAAATAGATGCAACCGTGAGTGATAAAGAAAAAGCCATTCAGTTGTATTATTTGGTAAGAGATGGATTTTTATACGATCCTCATCATTTAGATTTGCGCCACCATGCATTGAAAGGTTCTACTATTTTAACTAAAAAACGAGCTTGGTGTGTAGAAAAAGGAATTGTTTTGGCAGCTGCGGCACGCAAATTAGGAATTCCATCTAAACTTGGTTACGCCATTGTTGTTAACCATATTGGTTCGGATAGATTGGAGAAATATTTACTTAAAAAAGAAATTGTTTTTCATGGTTATGTATCGTTGTATGTTGACGAGAAATGGGTAAAATGCACCCCTGCGTTTGATAAAAATGTGTGTAGAATTAATAAAGTAACACCGTTGGAATGGGATGGAGTGCAAGATTCTATGTTTCAAGAGTTTGAGGGTGAAAATCAATTTATGGAATACATTCATTTTTATGGAGAATTCGATGATGTGCCCATTGAATTAATGAATCAAGAAATGGAAAAACACTATCCCCATTTGTTTAAAAACAGAATAGAAACAAAAGAATTTTCTTTTTACCATTTATAATGTGTAATAAGTTGTTAAAATACACTACTTTTGTAGCCTAATTTTAAATTTTTTAAAGAAGGAAATGAAAAACGTAGCACTTGGAAATCATATTCTCGTAGAGTTTATGCAATGTGATCCACACATTATGAATGATGTGGCAACAATTGAGCGTAACATGGTTGAAGCGGCAGAAAAAGCCGAAGCAACAGTTATTAACTCAACATTTCACCATTTTTCACCTTATGGTGTGTCTGGTGTAGTGGTCATCCAAGAAAGTCACCTGGCCATTCATACGTGGCCTGAATACGGTTACGCAGCAGTAGATTTATTTACTTGTGGAGAAATGGATGCTTGGATTGCGTTTGACTATTTGAAAGACTGTTTCAAATCAAAATCCTATTCTGCCATTGAAATGAAACGTGGGTCAGTAAATTTATTGACGCGCAATGATTTTGATGTAAGAAGTATGCGTGAACAAGCTTCGGGATGGAGAAATCCTGAGTTTTATACTAGAAATGTATGGTTTACAGATAAAGATGAAGATCAAGCGTTATCATTACGTTTTACAGGTGATGTGTTTTACGATGTACAATCGCCATTTCAACGTGTGCGTATTTTAGAATCAACTAAATACGGAAAAATGTTGACGTTAGACGATATGGTGATGACAACCATTAACGATGAGTTTCATTACCATGAGATGATTTCTCACCCAGCGATGTTTACCCACGGAAATGCTAAAAATGTTTTAGTAATTGGTGGTGGTGACGGTGGAACAGTGCGTGAAATTCTTCGTCATGAAGGCGTTGAAAAAGTAACCATGGTTTAAATTGATGGTGAAGTAATTAAAGCTTGTAAAGAGCACTTGCCACAAATTGCCGCTTCTTTTGATCATCCTAAATTGGATTTAATTGTAAACGATGGTATTGCGTTTGTAAAAAATGCTGCACCAAAATCGTATGATATTATTATTGTTGATGGTTCTGACCCTGTTGGTCCGGCAGAAGGTTTATTCTCTGTTGATTTTTATACCAATTGCTACAATGCTTTGAAAGATGGAGGTATTTTGGTAACACAAGGAGAATCTCCAAAATTCAACGAAAAAGCATTTGCAGAATTGAACCGCACATTGCAATCGATTTTTGGAAAAGAAAACGCACCTATTTCCTTGTTCTTTGTTCCAACCTATCCAACAGGAATGTGGAGCTTCCAATACGGATTAAAAGGTTGCGCAGCACCAAAATCTATTTCAAATGAAGCAGTAATTGACGCTTTTGTTGAACAAAAA
The DNA here is from genome assembly GCA_041392275.1 of Crocinitomicaceae bacterium. Taxonomy (GTDB): domain Bacteria; phylum Bacteroidota; class Bacteroidia; order Flavobacteriales_D; family Crocinitomicaceae; genus Taishania. The sequence goes on from JAWKMK010000012.1 coordinate 35,179, forward strand.
GGATTGCGTTATTACAATGCCGACGTTCATAAAGGAAGCTTTGCAACTCCTAATTTTGTAAAAAGTTTAGTGAAATAAAAAAATAAAATTGGGGATTGCTTAATCACAATTAAGCAATCCCTTTCTCACCTAAAAACATTAAAAACACTCACTAATCGTATTTATCGATAAAAAACACTTATTTATCGATGGTATTTGGTTGTTTGTCGGAAAATTAATTATATTTGTACCGACCAAGACTACTACTTTATATAATTTCAGCCACTTTTATTTCGCACTTGTAACAAATGAGTAGCAACAATTTGTATATGGATTTTTTTGATTTGGAAGACTTCACCATTGGGCGGAGGAAGGATAACATTGTTGTTATCTATGTGAAGGAGGGAAAAGAAGTGAATCAAGAAATGCAATATGCGATTTTTAAGCATTTACTTCAATTAAAGCAACCAGGAGTTCTTCACCCTGTAATTTTAGAAGGAGGCGATTTTGTTTCTATCTCTTCCAATGTGGTTGAACACACTAAGATTGGATTTAAAGAGCATGTGTTGTGTGTTGCTTTTGTTGCCAAAAACATGGCCGATCGAATTGTAGGCAAATATTTCAGTAAAAAATATAAAACGTCATCTGAGTTTGTTTTTTTTGACACTATGGATGAAGCGGTATCTTTCTGTTATGAAAACATGAATAAGGTAGGTATGAATTTTACACCTCTATTATAGTCTTTAATTTTTGTTAATTTATAGTTTATTTTACTTTTTGAGTTTGTGATTATTTTGTATCGTTAATATTTTTTTATAATTTTACATTCAATCAATTTAATTTAACAATTATGAAACAAATTTATTTAACGCTTGTTGTCGGTTGTTTCGCTTTTGGAACAATGGCGCAATCGATTCAAAAACAAAAAGAAATAACTGTAGTTAAAACAGTTAAGACGCCTGTTCAGAATCAAAACAAAGTGGATTTATGGACAAACGATTTCTCAACTGCATCTGATTGGGCTTTCCAAGATTTAGCAGGAAGTGGTGATAACTGGGTAATTGGAACAACTGGACCTGCGGGAACTTTTGCGATAGCTCCAATTGCATCAACATCTGCTGCAAATGGTTTTGCAAAGTTTGACTCTGATTTATTGTGTTCAAACAATCAAAATGCGTTGGTAAAAAATGTTAATCCAATCAACTTAACAGGTGAACCAAATGTAACATTGGAATTTGAATCATATTACAGAAAATTTCAAGGAAATGCGTATGTAGGTTTTTCAACTGATGGAACAACTTGGACATACGTAGCTGTTCACACAGACTTGGGGGTGAATGATGCATGTGCTAACCCTACAACAGTTTCTGTTCCAGCACCTGTTATTGGTGGTTCTGCAACAGCATATATTTGTTTCCGTTATCAAGGAGGGTGTGATTACGCATGGATGGTTGACGATGTGAAAATAGTACGCACACCAAATTATGACTTAAAAGTAACTTTCCAAAACTGGGGGTCAGAGGGTTACCAATATTCTCAAATTCCTTTAACTCAAGTTCAACCAACCGATTTTTTTGTTGGTGTAACAAATAATGGTATTAATAACTTAACAAACATTGGTTTAACAGTAAATGTTACAGGTCAAGAAACAACTTCTGTTTCTGCAACACCAGTTGCTACTTCTGTTTCTGGTCAAATTGATACGTTGGTTGCTACTTATACACTGCAGCTGTAGGTACATACAATTTTACTCAAGCATTATCTTTAACAGAAACAGATGAAAACCCAGCAAATAACACTGGTTTACCAAATCGTTCTTTTTCTGTAACTAATTACACTTATGCAGTTGATAAAGGAACACCATTTTCAACATACCCTGATTTAGAAGATATCTTCTTAGATGCTACAATTCCTTACACAGAAATTGGTAACTCTTTTGATATCGTTACAGCACAAGACCTTTATGGTATTGATGTGTATATTGATACAGCAACAGCAAACGGTAGCCAATTCTACGGAAGTTTGTATCAGTACAATACAAGTGCTACATCTGGTTCTGATTTATGGCTAAATGTCGATGATACAAATCCATTAACTGTAACTGCAAGCACACCAAAAGCATCAATCGTATCTTTATTGTTCTCTACCCCACAATCTTTAACTCCTGGTACATACATGATTTCTGTACGTGTATTAGATGAAGGAGTTGTATTTGGAGGTTCTGGCGCTACTTCAGGTTCTACTCAATCTTGGGGATGGATCATTGGAAACTCTGGAACTGGTGCGTGGACAGGTTTGTCTTTAGTTCCTGTAATTCGTATGAACTTTGACCCTTCGTTATCTGTTAAAACAGTTGATAATTTAGAAGGTGTTAAAGTTTATCCTAACCCAACAAAAGGTTTGGTAAATATTTCTAACGATAACAACTTGGATAATACAATTACTGTAACAGATATTAATGGAAAAGTGATTGCAACAAAATCATCTTCATTTGCTACAACAATTGATTTGAATGCTTCAAATGCAGGAATCTATTTTGTAGAAGTAGTGAACCAAAATGGTAAAAAGTAGAAAAAATTATTGTAGAATAATTATTCTAATTCAAATTCAAAAGGGTGACTTATCTCGTGTAAGTCACCCTTTTTTTATAGGTTTAATATTGTAATTATTCTTCTAAAAATCCAAACTTCCCTTGATTAAAATTATTGAAAGCTTCAACTAATTCTTCGTGTGTGTTCATAACAAAAGGTCCATGTGCTGCAATTGGCTCGTTGATAGGTTCGCCACTTAGTACCAAAACAACAGCATTTTCATTGGCTTCTATTGAAAAATCTTCTCCTTTTCTATCAAATAAAAGCAAGTGATCTGTTGCCACAAATTTTGTTTGATTAACAGTAATAGCTCCCTCAAGCACCAATAAAAATGTGGTGTAATCGGCAGGGAAGCTAAAATCAGCTTTTTTACCTTTGATAAGTTTGGCGTTCATAAGGTGAACTGGAGTAAACGTAAAAGCTTTTCCTTTCAAGTTTTTGTAATCGCCAGCAATCACCTCAATTTTGCTACCATCACCTAAATCATAAATAGGCATTTCGCTGTTTTGAATTGCTTGGTATTTGGGTGCTGTTTTTTTATCTTTTGCTGGTAAATTTACCCACAATTGAACCATTTGAAAATCACCGCCCTTTTTGCTAAATTCTACTTCGTGAAATTCTTGGTGTAAAATTCCAGAACCTGCAGTCATCCATTGCACATCACCTTCACCAATTATTCCACCACCACCACTACTATCTCTATGTTGCACTTTGCCTTTGTAAGCAATAGTTACAGTTTCAAAACCTTTGTGTGGGTGTGTGCCAACTCCTTTTGGTCGGACGCTCGGTTCAAAATGGTATTTTGAATTGTAATCTAGCATAATAAAAGGCGACATGCTTTTCATATCCATTCCAGGCATACTTGGAATGAAATTGTGCACTCTAAAACCATCTCCAACAAAGTGGGGCTCTCTTGGAGCTACGATTGCAGCTATTTCTTTTGTTGCCATATCATTTGTTTTTTTACAAAATTAGGGTAGAACCAAATCTTTTGCATTGATGTAAGTTAAGGATTGAACGTTTTTTTTGTTTTAAAACAACTAATTACTTTTTATCTTCGTCTTCTAATTGCATTATTTTATGAGCAAATAATTTTAGAATAATGATTAATTACTAAATTTGAATAACTTAAAAACAAGATTTATGAAAAAAAAATTATTATTAGTTACGGCATTAATTGCATCACAAGTTTCTTTTGGGCAATTAACACAAACAAATGAACCAGCAATTGGAGCTTCGCTTCCAATGTATAAAGTGACAGATACTGCTACAGTTTCTTCCTTAGGAATGTTGGGTGTTACAGGAAATGGTGTAACATGGGATTATAGCTCAGTGGTTATGGAAACTGCTGCTTCAGGAGTAGTGGGTGTAACGGATGCAACAACAGATACACATGCTGCTGAATTTCCAACTTCAACAAAAGTTATTTCACAAGGAACAATTCAACAATTCTTTAACTCTACTTCTTCAGCAAGAACATCACAAGGTTTTGTTTTCAATGAACCCACTTTTGGAGAAATTGTTGTTGTTTTAGATTCAGATGAAGCAATTCAATTAACTTATCCATTTGCTTATGGAAATACAAATGCTGATAATTACGCAGGTTCAACTGAATTAAATATTATTGGGCCAGTTACTGCTGCTGTTACTGGTGATGTGTATTCATCAATAGACGGAACAGGTACTTTGAAATTGGCAGATAATCAAATCGCAAATGTTTTTCGTTTAACTACAATTGACACAACTTTGGTAGATGTTCCAAGTATGATGCAAGTTGAAGTGATCCGTCGTCAAATGGAATATTACGATTTATCAGACGTTACTTCTCAAAACTTACCAATTTTTGTGGATGCTTACATTTCTATTTCTGGAATGGGTGCACAACGTGAAGTTTTATCAAAATATTATGCAACAGCAGGTTTAGAAAACAATACAATCAATAATGTGGTAGTTTTCCCTAACCCATCAGCTGGTGAATTTACTATTTCTGGTGAGTTTGCAAAAGCGAATGTTGAAGTAACTGATGTTGCTGGAAAAGTAGTGTATGCTGCTGAAATCAACAACGGTGCAAAAGTGAAATTAAACAACGTAAACGCTGGTGTTTACTTTGTAAAAATTGCAGCAAACAACAAAACTGCTGTTCAAAAAATTACTATCAAATAATTCAATTGATGCAATCGGAAAAGGAGTGTTAGCGCACTCCTTTTTTTGTAACTAAACTTTTTGGATGCATTATAAAGCTATGCGATTGATTCTTGTTATATCATTTTTTGTATTGACAAATAGTGGAAAGGCTCAAAAAAGTATTCCCTATCATACATTATGTACGCATGCTTGCACTCAAATTGAAAAAGGAAACATTGAACAAGCATCCCATTTTTTGTTTGAAGCTTTTCAAAAAGGTATTTTGCCACGAGCTGCTGATTATCTCAATTATGCTAAATGTTTTTCGCAACAAGCACAACCCGATTCTACCGAAAAATACTTGTATCTAGCATTAAAAAGAGATCCATTGATTGGACGCGCGGTGAGAATACATTCATTGTGGTTTAAACCCATTTTAGGAGATGAAAGTTGGAACAAAATTGTAGCATTAACCCATGTAGAACCCAAATTACCTGAGTCAATTCAGATGGTGGTGAATAAATTATCGTCCATTGATTCATCAGTAATAGTAGCAGATAGGAATTTTTATTTTAGATTCAATTCAACTCCTCCCATAGATTCTGCAAAAGCAAGTTTAGCAAGGGATAGTTTTGTACAATTTACTAAGTTAAAACACACCCAATTGGATAGTATATTATTGAGCCTTCCAGATTCTATACTTACACATTACGCAGTTGAAAAAAGATATAAAATGATGACACTCAATTATAGATTCATTGATTTGAATAAAAACACATCTATTTATTGGCAACTTATTGATAAAGGTTTTTTAACCCCCGATTTATTACTCACTAATTTTTTAGAACAAGAATATGGGGCAAAGTATAAAAATGAAGGGTTTAACTTTAATCAACTTAGCATCTCATTTTGTGATAAATATGGATTAAGCCACCATTTCAAAATGAATTTGTTGCGAAATTATAACGCTTGGGATTACGATGATTTAGAGGAATAATAATATTTAATTGGATAATTTCCTATTTGAATTCTATTTCTTACCTTTGACATCTTAATTTTGTAACAATGGCAAAGGTTAAAATACAAGACGCACTCGATTATCACGCTTCTGGGAGACCTGGAAAAATAGAAGTGATACCATCCAAACCATATACCTCACAAAGAGATTTATCATTAGCATATTCACCAGGTGTTGCAGAACCTTGTTTGAGAATTGAAGAAAACCCTGATGATGCTTATAAATACACTTCCAAAGCAAATTTAGTTGCTGTAATCTCAAACGGAACAGCTGTTTTAGGATTAGGCGATATCGGCCCGTTGGCTTCCAAACCTGTAATGGAAGGAAAAGGATTGTTGTTTAAAATTTATGCCGATATCGATGTTTTTGATATTGAAGTGGATGCAAAAGATCCAGAATTGTTTATCCAAACGGTAAAAGCTATTGCGCCAACTTTTGGAGGAATCAACTTAGAAGACATCAAAGCTCCAGAAGCATTTGAAATTGAACGTAGATTAAAAGAAGAATTGGACATTCCGTTGATGCACGATGACCAACACGGGACAGCCATCATTTCAGCAGCGGCTTTGTTAAATGCATTGGAAATTGCTAAAAAGAAAATTGGAAAAGTAAAAATTGTAGTAAGTGGAGCCGGTGCTTCTGCACTTTCTTGTGCTCGCCTCTACAAAGCATTGGGTGCTAAGTATGAAAATATTTTCATGTACGATTCAAAAGGATTGATACATGCCGGCAGAACAGATTTAGACCACAATAAGCAAGAATTTGCAGTACATAAAAAAGATGTTGCGTTTGAAGATGCCTTCAAAAAAGCAGATGTGTTTTTAGGATTATCTCGTGCAGGACTTGTAAACAAAGACATGATAAAAGCAATGGCCAAAGATCCTATTGTTTTTGCATTGGCAAATCCTGATCCAGAAATTTCGTACAAAGACGCAACCAGTGCACGAAAAGATATTATCATGGCTACAGGTCGCTCCGACCATCCTAATCAAGTGAACAATGTGCTTGGGTTCCCCTACATATTTAGAGGAGCGTTGGATGTAAGAGCAACTACAATTAATGAAGCAATGAAATTGGCTGCCGTTCATGCCATTGCGTCATTGGCCAAAGAAACCATTCCAGAAGAGGTGATTACAGCCTATAACGAAAAAAATATTTCGTTTGGTCGCGAATCTATTATTCCAAAACCATTAGACCCTCGCTTGATTTACTACGTTGCGCCAGCTGTTGCACGTGCAGCAATGGAATCAGGTGTAGCTAAAAACCCAATAAAAGATTGGGCAGCCTATGAATTGGAATTAAAAAAACGTTTAGGATTAGAAAATAAATTAATCAGAAATCTGACCGATAAAGCACAAAACAATCCAAAACGTGTGGTATTTGCTGAAGCAGATAATATTAAAATTTTAAAAGCTGCACAAACGTCAGCCGAAGAAGGAATTGCTTATCCAATTTTATTGGGGAATAAGGAAATTATCAATAACTTAATTCATGAATACAGCCTAGATTTTCATGATGTAACGATAATCGACCCGAAATCGGATGATGAAAAAGAACGAAGAATGACTTACGGGAAAAAATTCTTCGAAAAGAGAAAACGCAAAGGAGTTACCGAATTTGAAGCCATTCAAACCATGCGTGAACGTAACCATTTTGGCGCAATGATGGTGGATATGGGCGATGCAGATGCAATGATTTCTGGTTTAACAAGAAATTACCGCTCTGTTGTGAAGCCTGTAATTCAAACAATTGGTTTAGAAAAAGATGTAAAATCTGTAGCCGGTTTGTATATTTTGAATACTAAAAGAGGACCTCTTTTCTTGGCAGATACAACCATCAATATTGATCCAACAGCAGAAGAAATTGCAGAAATAACGGCAAATGTTGCTAAAACAATGCGTAAGTTTAAAATAATTCCACGTATTGCCTTGCTTTCCTACTCTAATTTTGGTTCTTCGTATGGCGTTGACCCTGAAAAAATGGCTAAAGCAACAAAAATATTGCACGAAAACTATCCGAACTTAATTGTAGATGGAGAAGTGCAAGCTAATTTTGCATTGAACAGTGAATTGATGAATGAAAAATTCAGTTTTTCTAATTTAGCAAATAAAAATGTTAATACCTTGATATTTCCGAATTTATCTTCAGGAAATATTGCCTATAAATTACTGCAAGAAACAACTGGTGGTGATGCTGTAGGACCAATTTTGGTGGGATTAAAAAAATCGGTTCATGTTTTACAAATGGGAGCAACCGTTCGTGAAATTATAAACATGGTTAAAGTTGCTGTTGTTGATGCGAGTACTAAATAACCCCTATGATTGCACATTTAAACGGAAAACTAATAGAAAAAAATCCAACCAACATCATTGTAGAATGCAATGGTGTTGGTTATTTTGTGAATATATCGCTGAATACATTTTCGGCACTTGGAAGCAATGAGGCTGTAAAAATTTACACCAAAATGATTGTGCGCGAAGATGCACATCTACTTTATGGATTTGCAACCACCGATGAACGATCGATGTTTGAACACTTAATTTCTGTTTCAGGTATTGGTCCAAGCACAGGTATGATTATGCTCTCTTCGCTAACCCCCGAAGAAGTAGCCAATGCCATCCAAACAGAAGATGTGCGAACCATTCAAAGTATAAAAGGTATTGGAGCAAAAACTGCTCAACGAGTAATCATTGATTTGAAAGATAAAGTTGTTAAAATGAACTTTTCTTCTGAAAATATTTTCACTCAGAACAATACAAACAGATTTGATGCGTTAACAGCATTAATTTCGCTTGGTTTTGACAAGAAATTGGCTGAAAAAGCGATTGATAAAGTGAGTCAGATGGATGACTCCGTGGAAAAGATAATTAAAGAAGCATTAAAAATTTTATAATATATACGTGTTGAACAAAATCACACATATCCTACTTATGAGGAATTGCGCAAGAATTTGCTTTCTTATTCTTACTTGTGTATGTGCAACTACTATTTACGCACAAACTGATAGTTTAAGATACCCTATTACTCCAACATACGACCCAACTCAAAGTAAAAAACAAAGCTTTGATTTTGGTGACCCGTCATCTGTGCAGCAGACCATTGTGTATGACCCTGTTACAGGCACCTATGTTTTTAAAGAAACTATTGGTGCTTCTGGTCTGGACTATCGACCACCTTCCATGATGACCTTGGAAGAATATTTGGAATACGACAGAAAAAAATCCATAAGTGATAACTGGAAAGATAAAATTGACCAACAAACAGAGGATAGTCAACCATTTGATATTCCAATAAAAATAAAAAATAAACTTTTTAAAAACTTTTTTGGTTCCGACCAAATTACTATCAAACCACAAGGTACAGTTGAAATTGGCTTAGGCGTTAACTCTTCGCGCTACGATAATCCGCTTCTTCCAGTAAAACAAAGACGCATCACACGTTTTGATTTCAATCAAAACATTAATTTTAATGTGGTAGGGCAAATTGGTACTCGTGTAAAACTTGGTTTGAGCTACAACACACAAGCTAATTTTGAATTTGAAAATGTTCAAAAATTAGAATATACGGGTGATGAAGACCAAATTGTTCAAAGCATTGCACTCGGAAACGTATCGTTGGATTTGCCAACAACATTAATTCCAAGCTCTAAAACATTGTTTGGTGCTAGTACGAAATTAAAATTCGGAAGAACAACCCTTGATCTTATTGCTGCATCTTCTAAAGGGCAACGTAAAGAAATTAAAGTAGAAGGAGGGGCTCAAAAACAAACATTTGAACTTCCAGCCGATCAATATGAAGCCAATCGCCACTATTTCTTAAACTATTATTTTAGAGATAATTACGATGCAGCTTTAAAAGAACTTCCAATTGTTAATTCTGGTATCAATATTTCCCGATTAGAAGTTTGGATAACCAATAAAACAAACGCAACAGAAAATACAAGAAACATTGTTGCATTTACCGATATGGGTGAAGGGATGCCAGAATACTTAGAAGGAACACCAGGAACTTTGTCCAATAATCCATTGCCAGACAATAACGCTAATGGTTTGTATGCATGGGCAACAGCTCAACCCGGAATTAGAGATTTTACAGCTGCTGTACCAACATTGAGCTCACAAGTGGTGGCGCCAGGTCCATTTACGCAATCTATACATTACGAAAAAGTTGAAAGTGCTAGAAAATTAAATGAATCTGAATTTCAATACAACGCGCAATTAGGATTTATTTCCCTAAATATGCCTCTCAATAACGATGAGGTTTTGGCAGTTGCTTATGAATATACTTACAGAGGACAAACCTATAGAGTTGGTGAACTTTCAACAGATGGAGTAACCGGAACAAATGCTTTGGTGTTGAAATTGTTGAAATCAACAATGACTTATCCAAAAAATAAGTTGTGGGATTTGATGATGAAAAACGTTTATTCAATCGGAGCATATCAAGTTAGCCAAGAAGGTTTCCGTTTGAATGTTTTATACAACAACCCAGAAAATTCATTGTACATCCCATTCTTTCCTCAAGACGGATTGGACGACGTGCAGATTGTTACCATGTTAGAAATGGATAAACTCAATCAAGTAGGACAACCGTTCTCGGATGGAGTTTTTGACTATGTACCGATGACGTTGAATGGTAACCGATTTGAAAATGGTGGTACTATTAATGCTCGAAATGGTCGTATTTATTTCAGCACAGTTGAACCTTTTGGTAAAGTATTAGCGCAAAAATTATTGGCAGAAGGTGTTCCACAAACAACTGTTGATCGTCTTGCCTTTACAGAATTATACGACTCAACAAAAACAGCTGCTCAACAAATTCCATCCAAAAACAGATTCTTGTTTAAAGGAGAATACAAATCATCTGTTTCTAGTGATATTCCGCTAAATTCATTGAACGTGCCTGAAGGTGCAGTGTCTGTAACTGCAGGTGGTATCAAATTAACCGAAGGTGTTGATTATACAGTTGATTACAATTTAGGTCGTGTTAAAATTTTGAACGATGGTTTGCTAGCTTCTAACCAAGAAATTAAAGTATCGGTTGAAAGTAACTCGGCTTTTGGTTTTCAAGCAAAATCTTTGTTTGGAGCGCGCGTGGCACATCGTTTTAGTCAAAATTTTAATGTAGGAGCTACGTGGATGCGCATGATGGAACGTCCTGTAACTCAAAAAATTGATATAGGAAGTGAGCCGTATAAAAATAACATTGTTGGTTTTGATATTCAATTCCGTACAGAATTACCGTTCTTAACCAAATTGATTGATAAATTACCAGTTATTTCCACAAAAGAAAAATCATTTTTATCTTTTTCTGGTGAATTTGCACACTTAATTCCTGGTCAACCAAGAGCTATTAGCAAAGCCGGAATTTCGTATATTGATGATTTTGAAGGAGCGCAAAGCACCATTGACTTAACTAGTGTTAATGCGTGGTATTTAGCATCCGTACCAACAGGGCAGCCCTCTTTATTTCCAGAAGCTTCAAGTTTAGGATTGGCTAAAACTGCAAAACGATCTAAAATTTCATGGTACCGCATTGATGATATTTTCTACCGTCAAGATGCCAATACACCAGCGCATATTGCCAATGACCCAATGGTAAATTCGGATAGTAGAACAAGAAACGTGAATTACCAAGAGGTCTTTCCGTTGCAACAAAATCAATATGGAACTATTCCAAATTTACAATTGTTGCAATTGGCCTATTATCCAAAAGAACGAGGAATTTACAATTTTGACACAACCAATCACGTTGATGCAGATGGTTTTTTCACCAACCCACAAGACCGTTGGGGAGGTGTAATGCGCGCAATGACAACTACCGATTTTGAGTTAGCAAACATTGAATACATCCAATTTTGGGTGTTAGACCCTTTCAATAAGGATGCAGAGGATGCAAATCCTAATTCTTTAATGACAGGAGGTGATTTGTATTTTAACTTAGGTAATATTTCAGAAGACATTCTACCTGATTCCAGAAAAAGTTATGAAAATGGATTGGCACCAGATGGAGCTCCAGCTCCAAATACCATGGATACAACATTGTGGGCACAAGTTCCAACCACTCAAGTAACAGTAAATGCTTTTGATAACGACCCACAAGCTCGCATCAACCAAGATGTTGGTTTGGATGGTTTTAACAATGCGGCAGAAAAAATTCATTTTGCAGATTATATCAACTGGATAAATGCCAATACGACACTATCACCAGCTGCTAAAGCACGTATGATTGCCGACCCTTCTTCGGATGATTACAACTATTATTTGGATGATAATTACGATTCACAACAATTAAGTGTCTTGGATCGTTATAAAAAATACAATGGAATGGAAGGCAACTCGCCAACTCCAGAGATGTATGATACAATGAATACCAAAGGTTATAGCACCATTGGTCCACGTTTAGATCCAGATAGAGAAGACATCAATCAAGATAATAACTTGCAGGAAACCGAAAATTATTTCCAATACAAAGTCAGTTTGCGCCCACAAGATATGGTGGTAGGAACAAATTACATTACCAACAGACAAACTTTTACTAAAGGAAACGGCGACAAAGAATATTGGTACCAGTTTAAAATTCCAGTGCGCGATTTCACTCAAAAAATTAATAATATCAGTGACTTCCGCTCTATTCGCTTCATGCGTATGTTCCTCAAAGATTTTGATGAAGAAGTATTGTTGCGCTTTGCAAAATTGGAATTAGTAAGAGGTGAATGGCGTCGCTATACACAAGATTTGAGTCAACCTGGAGAAGGAGTTGTTACCGACCCTAATTTGACAAGTTTTGATATAGGTGCTGTAAACATTCAAGAAAACTCCGACAGAACACCAATTAATTACGTAATTCCTCCAGGGATTACACGTGAAATTGACCCATCACAGCAAGTGCAACGTCAGATGAATGAGCAATCTTTAACATTGGAAGTATGTAATTTGCAAGATGGAGATGCTCGTGCAGCTTATAAAAACGTAACATTTGACGTTCGCGGGTACAAAAAAATTAAATTGTTTGTTCACGGTGAATCTAAAGTGGATCAAACTCCATTGGATAACGATGATTTATCAGTGTTTGTGAGATTAGGAACGGATTTCAATGAGAATTACTACGAATATGAAATTCCATTAAAAATTACACCATTCGGAGCTACGGTTGATACCGATGTTTGGCCATCGGATAACGATATTGAGATTGTTTTTGAAGATTTGACCAATTTAAAAATGAAACGTAATCGTTTGATTGAGGCTGGAAATACAAATGTTTCCTACAACTTAGAATACGTATCTAGTGATCCTAATTATTCCAATAAACGCATCAAAGTAAAAGGTAACCCGAATTTGCAAGGGATGAAAACCATTATGATTGGTGTGCGCAACCCTAAAAAACAAGGTAATTCTTGGCAAGACGATGGCATGGCCCATTGTGGTATTGTTTGGGTGAATGAGATGCGTCTATCTGATTTTGTTTCAGAAGGAGGGTCGGCTGCCATAGCGCAAGCTCAAATTCAAGGTGCTGATTTCTTCAACATCTCGGCATCGGCAAGTTATTATGGAATCAATTGGGGTGCAGTGGATAGTCGTGTGCAAGAACGTCAACGCGATCAACGTATCAATGCCAACTTTAACTCCAACTGGCAATTAGGACAGTTCTTTGGAAAGAAATTTGGTCTTTCATTGCCATTCTTCTTTGGATACTCGGTTGGAATTATCAATCCAGAATACGACCCTTATAATCCTGATATTAAATTATCGGAATACGATAAATCGGAGAGAAGGAGAAGAGCTAAAGAAGGACAAGACTTTCAAGAACGCATATCGTATAACTTTACCAATGTGCGTAAACAATTAGCACCTGGTGCAAAACCAGCATTCTGGAGATTGGCAAACTGGTCGGCTTCTTATGCTTATTCTGAAGATTTAAAACGCGATTTCAATATAAAATACGACCGCACAAAGTTGTGGACAGGTAACCTAACGTATAACTATTCTTTTCAAGCAAAACCGTGGGAACCATTCAAAAATGTCTTCAAAAAGGATAAACTTAAAAAATCGAAATGGTTGGCATTGATTCGTGAGTTTAACTTGAATTACGTTCCAAAAAACTTTACGTTCACCAACGATTTGTTGAGAAGTTACAACGAACGCCAAGTTAAAAACAACCTCGTTCCTAATTACGAGTTCAGACCAGTTTACATCAAACAATTTACGTGGAACAGAAGTTATAACTTAGGATACGACATCACGCGAAATTTAAAATTAACGTTTACAGCCAATAACCGTGCAATTTTTGCTGAACCAGATGGTCAGGTGGATAAAAAAGAAAGTCCTGATTTATACCGTGATTTCAAAGACTCTATCCGCACCCAAATGCGCACTTTGGGTAAAACGATTGATTATACCCACAATTACAACATCAATTATTCGTTGCCTTTAAATAAAATTCCAGCATTGGATTGGACAACGGCAACCTTTACTTATGGTGGGTCTTTTAACTGGCAACGTGCTCCTTTGGCACAACCAGAATATGGACATACGGTACAAAACAACCGTGTTATCAATGCTCAAACACAGTTGAATTTTACCAACTTGTATAATAAATTGCCTTTCTTCAAAAAAGTATTGAGCGGTGGAAGTAAAAGTACGGTTGGAAGTGCGCGTCAACGTATTACTACAGATGGGAAAAACATCACAGTTAACAATCCTCAAAAACCAGCAGCAAGTAAGAAACCGCCAGTAGAGGAGCGTTATCCAAAACCTGTACCGCCAAAACCAGAAGAGGAAATGACCGAAAAGGAAAAGGCAAAATGGGATAAGAAAATTGAACGTTGGGAAAAGAAAATTGAACGTATCAAAAAACGTGAAGAAAAACAAAAAGACAAAGTCAATCCAGTTGCAGGATTCTTTGCACGAGTATTGATGACGGTGCGAAATGTAGGCGCAACTTATTCTCAAAACGATGGTACTTTATTGCCTGGTTATGATGAAGAAACACGCATACTTGGATTTGGTAACGATTTTAAATCGCCAATGGCAGGATTTATCTTTGGTAAACAACGTTACAGCGTTACAGGTAAAGAAACAGGATTTGATTTTGCTCGTGTAGCATCCGAAAAAGGATGGTTGGTTAAAAATGAAAATATCAATCGCCTATACACTAACACGCACACACAAAACATTACTATACGTGCCACATTAGAGCCGTTAAAAGATTTAGTAATTGATTTGAATGCCAACCGAACGTATGGCAATAGTTCTACAGAATTCTTTAGATGGAATGAAACTTCTGGTTTGTACGAGGCACAAAGTAGAGTTGATATTGCACAGTTGACTTATACAAATATTTCTATTGGAAGCGCATTTGCAGCATTTGGGTAAAAACTATAGCTCCAATGTGTTTAAGAAGTTATTGGATAATCGTGCAGCAGTTTCGGCATTAATTGGTCAGAAAAACGCTAATTCTACTCAATTAAGCAGTGGCTATTATTCGGGATACAGTGGAACGCAACAAGAAGTGTTGTTGGGTGCATTCTTAACTTCTTATACTAACAGAAAAGTGAATGACAAAAACATTAACCCAATTAAAAACATGCCTCTACCAAACTGGTCAAATCAACTCATAATGGTTTGACCAAAATGGAATTCATGAAAAAAGCGATTAAATCGTTTGTTATACGTCATGCATACACTTCTACGGTATCTGTTGCAGGTATGCAAACCAATTTGAATGCTGCGTTTGATGCAAATAACAATCCAACTGCATTAGACATCAATAACAATTACATCGGCAGAATGCAAATTCAAAACGTAACCATGTCAGAGCGTTTTAGTCCGTTAATTGGTTTTGATGCAACTTGGAATGTGAAAAAACAGGGATTGATTACCAAGTTTGAAATTTCGAAAGAAAGAAGTTCAACACTATCGTTAAACAACAACCAAGTTACAGAAGTGTTGGGTACAACTTATACCATCGGTACGGGATATAAATTCACCAATGTTCGATTACCAATTAAAGGATTGAAACCAAGCGATATGAATTTCAGATTTGATTTCTCATTACGCGATAATTTAACCGTAATTCGTAAAGTAGTTGAACAAACCGATCAAGCAACTGCAGGGCAAAAAGTAATGTCAATCAAAGCTTCATTGGATTACAATATTGGACGTTTTGTGATATTACAATTGTATTACGATCAAGTTGTTAACAAACCAAAAATAGCAACTTCCTATCCAACTGGCAATATGAGTTGTGGAATTAAAATACGTTACAATTTGGCTGGGGTACAGTAGAATTTAGTTTTTATACCGTTCAATCAATAAAATGTGTTAAAAATATTGAAAGAAGTTTTGTGTCTTAATTTTTTGCTAAATTTGTTAAATCTATAAAATTATAAAAATGAATAAAAAATTACTTTTTGGAATGTTCTTAGTAGCAGGTGTTGGTACAGCATCAGCTCAGAATGCTTTAAATCTTAATAAAGAGATTAATAAATCTACTATTAAGGGAATTGCGTCAACAACACCAAAAGCTGTAGGTACAGTAGTTTGGGCAGACGATTTTAACAACACAAAAACTTTTGACTTAGCAGGAACAGAATTATCTTCTGTTACTTCTGCTTGGGTAGCAGATAATGCTGGTCAAACAGGTCCAACGTTTGGATGGACAACTGACGCTGTTAAAGATTCTTGGGCGGGTTTCCCTGCATTTAACTTTACAAACGGAGGTAACTACGGTGAGGTTTCTAATGGTGTTCCATCACCTGCTCCTGGAACTCAAGTAGTAGGTGTAGTATATACATTAACAAGTCCAGTAATTAATGTTGCTTCTTTGGCTGGAAATGCACAAGTGATGTTGCAATTTGAACAAACTGGTGCAAAATTTTATGATGATCAATATGTAGAAGTTTCTACAAATGGTACAACATGGACAAGAGTATACGATAATGCTGCAAAAGCTATGCACACGTCAACTTCATCAAATCCGTATCCAAATGTTGAGTCAGTTCAAGTTGATATTGAAAGTGCAATTACTGCTGGTGCGTCTACAGTTCAAATTCGTTTTGGTTGGACAAGTATCTATCCTACAAACACAAACCCAAATGCATGGGTTACTTATGGATGGTTTGTAGATAACGTACAAATTGTTACTAAACCAGATGTAGATTTAGCTTATACTTACGGTGATTATCACTTTACAGGTTATAAATACACTCAAATTCCTACAGCTCAAATTTCTCCTGTAACATTTAGAGCTGGGGTTAAAAACCAAGGTACAACTCCATTAACAAACGTTACTTTAACTGTAACTGATGGTACAACACCTGTAACTTCTACACCTGTTGGTGTTGCAGTTGCTTCTGTTGATACTTTAGAAGCAGATTTCACATTGCCTTCAACAGTTGGTACATACAACATTCAAAGATCTTTATCTTTAACAGAAACAGACGATAATCCTGCAAACAACACTGGATTAACACCTAATTCATTTAAAGTAACTGATTTTACTTATGCTTGCGATAATAACAGTAACTTTACTGAATATCCATTGGATGGTTTAGTAGATCAAAACCAAAACCCAATTGTTATTAAAGCAGTTGGTAACTCTTTTGACATCTATTCTAACCAAGATATCTATGGTGTTGATTTCAGATTATATACAGGTACTACAACAAATTCTGAAGTTTACGTTGAATTGTATGAAATGGATCAAAATGCTTCTGCACCAGCAGATTTATGGGTTGGACCATTGGCTGAATCTGATATCTTTACTGTAACAAGTGCTGCACAAGTTAGTCAAATTCAAAAATTAGCATTCAATGCACCTTATACTTTAGAAGCTGGTAAAACATACTTAGCATTATTAAGAATGGTATCTGGTACAGTTAAAATCGCTGCAAGTGGTGAAGGCATGATACAGGACAAGGATGGATTAATATTGATAACACACAAGTTTGGGGTACATTTACAGATATTCCTGTTGTTCGTATGAACTTTGATCCTTCATTGTCTGTTAAAAATAACAACGAATTAGTTTCTGGTGTTTCTGTATATCCAAACCCAGCAGCTGATAACGCTGAAGTTAGCTTCAATTTGAACGCAGCTTCTGATGTTACTATCAACGTAGTTGATGTGAACGGAAAAGTTGTTAATTCAAACGTATTGAAAAACTTAGCTGTTGGTGCTAATTCAACTTCATTAAACGTTGCTAACTTAGCAAATGGCGTTTATTCAGTTGTAATTAAATCAAACGATTCTACAGTAACTAAGAAATTAGTTGTTAGATAATAAGTAATTGATTACAAGAAAGGCTGTTCCATCGAACAGCCTTTTTTTTGTGAAAAAAATGCGTTATTTTTATTTAGATTTATTCTTAATTATTATTTTTATGCCATAATTTCTAATTATGACACTAAAAACTTTTAAATACGGATTCTTCTCTTTTATGTTGGTATTGCTTTTAATGCCAATTGGTCACGCATTAATGGTGCTTAATGAAATCATTCTTGGCGACAATAAATTTCAAGGTGCTTTTTATATGGGATTGATTGGCATCGTTTTATTGGTAATAGGAATTAAGCGAAATAGTAGTCCATCTTTCGCGACCATAACAGGATTCTTAGGTGCTATTTTAGTTTGGACAGGTTGGATAGAATTTTCCTTTGTTTGGGTTGCCGAAAAAAATAATGTTGCCAATTTAGTAGTAGATGGTGAGGTAGCAACTAAACGTGAATATTTGGTGATGCTTTCATCCATTGGTTTGTTGATTACCGTATCGTTTTTTTATTTGTTTTCCCGCTCCAATTGTACCTTTTATATTTGGTTGCAAAAAGCACTTGGATTTAGAAAAGACATACTAGCTCAATCTGGATTTAAAAAACCTTTTGCAGCGTCTGTTTTTGGTGAAACCATCATGATTTTATGGTTTTTCTACGTGGTGTTGTTAGTTGTTTACGATAATCAAATAGCAGGTGATCGTCATATTGCAACCTATATTGTTGCATGGGGTTCTTTGTTGTGGGCGGTGTATTTGTTTAGCCGGTTAATAAAAATCAGAACCTTTGATTATGCTGTGCGTTATGCTGTTCCAACTGTTATTATTTTTTGGAACTTTGTTGAAATAATGGGACGTTGGGGTCACTTTGAGGAAATTTGGGTACAACCAATGGAATACTGGTTGGAAGTATCTTTGTTTTTTATTGCTCTTTTTGGTCTATTGATTTTATTTGTGAAAAATCCATTGTTTCACAAAAATCAACGTGTAGATGCACACAATCAAGATTAATCTAGGCTCGTATAATTTTACCGTTTTGGTAAACCATGTAATTATTTCCCATTAATTTCACCAATACAGAGTTTCCAAAAATTTCATAATCGGCACCAGGTAAATTGGTGAGTTCAACCACCTTTCCGTCAACTACTGCAGAGATACCGCCAATAGCATTTTTATAGACTAAAGTTGCATTTTTTATTTTGTAATCAGTCAACTTGTAGTTAGCGGCTTCAATTGATGTTCCGTTTACATCGCAATAGGTATAGCCACCATTTTCATAAACAATAATATCGTCTTTTACGTCCCAATTTCCAGGGTAGGAAGAAAGTTGCGATTTTTGACCATTGCGATACACCATCAAATTGCCACTAATATCTTCATAAGCAACAAAACCTCTACCAGCTTTGTATTTTCTCACCCATTGATCTTCCACATCCACAAAATTCCCTTTGTCAAAAACTGCAAATGTACGGCTAACAGGATCATTGAAAGCTGCTATATCTGTACCACTTTTAATGTCAATATCGCCGTTCCAAGCGGTTATTTCATAATACTGACCTTTGTAAAAAATCTTATACAATCCACCATTATCAGCATACGCCATGATGTTTTCACCAATTTTTGAACTATTTTGAAGGTTAATATCAGCCGTTGTAGTTTGAATAGGATATTGTTGTCCATTCCAATAGAGTGCAATAGAATTGGAGCGTGTATCTGTAAAAACCATAATATCATCTTTTACAATGTATTGTCCACCAAAATACGACAAGGTTTTAATTTTTCCATCGCGCCAAAGTTGCAGTGTGGTTCCAATGTTCCAACCTACCATGTTGTCAGATACTTGGTATTGTAAATTCATGTTGGATAAATCATAACGATCGGTGCCATCATACACTTTTAGGTTTCCACGTATATCAATGTAGGCAACTAGATTATCTCCAGCAATGTAACTTTTGATGTTTTGCATTTCAATAAACTTAAATGCACCGTTATCGTATGAACGAAACCACTGATTAAAATCTACAAAAGGAATTACACGTTGCGCAAACAAAGTACTATTTAACAATAACAAGAAGATAAAAACAATTTTTTTCATGCCTTAAATTTAACAATAATTACGCCATAATTTTGCTTTTTTTAATTAGAAAGTGGAGGCATTTTGGTCAAAAGAATTTCTTTTCTCTTTCCATCTCTTTCAATGGTTAATTCGATGGTTTCGGCTTCTTTTAAGCGTACTAATCGAATAATACAACAATATTCATCAAGGGTGGTTTGCTCCACATCAATATCGTTGACTTGCAAAACAATATCGCCAACTTTAATGCCTGCTCTTTGTGCAGAACTACCTTCGGTAACCATGGCAACCACTAATTTTTCTTTTTCTTTAAAAAGTGAAATACCAAAAGATTCTGCATATAGATTGGTGAAGTTGGTTTGTGGACTTAAGTAAAGGGTGGTAGAATTCCAATCGATGGTCACCAAATAATTGCGTAAAAAAGACATACCCAAAAGGGAAGCTTTAGAGTTTCTTAATTCTATAACTTGTTGATTTAATGTTAAATCACCCATAGAAAAATCGTTTATCAACACTTGCCTTAACGTATCGTTTTTAGATGAACCGAATAATCCAAAAGAACTAGCGCCATAAGCATTTCGTTCGGCAAGCAACTGATTTCCATCTCTTAATGCTTTGTAATTCTCATTGCCAGTTGATAAAAATCCAACCGACCCTGTATCCAATGTTACACGTTTGATTTCAGTTTTTCCTATTCTCAAATTAAGCAATGGAGTGCCAGAAATGTTGGTAATGAAAGGAATGCTGTATTCTTCGGGTTCTTTTTTAAGCAGCTCACGCGATGGTGCAATGCGCACAACACCAACTTGATTATCAATTTGCCAATAAGCTTTGCGCATTAAATTAGCTCCAATTAAACCATCAATGTTCAAACAGGCTATGGCATCAATTTGATTAAAATCTGCAATTGCAGCAGTTGTATTTGTAAAAATTGCTTTTCCGATTTTAATTTTTCCAATCTTGGCATAATCCAATTCTGAACGATTGCCTTGTGAATCCTCTGTTTTGAAACTACGTGATTTTTCGATGTTCAATTTATTGGCCAACTCTTTCGAAATTGCATTGGGAGCACCTGTGTCTAATAAAAACCGAAAAAAATCGCCTTCTATTTCAACTGGAATAATGATGAGTCCATTTTCTATTGTGAACGGAATTTCTACTGCTTTTTCTAATTTTTGAACTTGCCCTTTTTGAAAATAGCTTAGAAATTGCTTTTGACATGAAGCAACTATTAACAACGTAGTTAGGAGAAGACTTAATTTCAGCAATTTCATTGCACTAATTTAAACATTTTTTAATGTTCAACAAAATTTTTCATTTTATAAAATAACGCCAAAATGATTAAAATATTGTCAACAAAATGATTATTATTTAGTTTTTTATTTATATTTACAATAAATTTTGGAAATGAGCATCGGGAATAATTTAAAATTGTTGCGCAAAAGAAAAAAATTGTCGCAAGAAGAAATTGCAAATGCACTTGGTTTAACGCGTTCATCCTACAGTGGATACGAAAATGGTGTTGCACAACCAAACATTGATAATTTAATTGCTTTTTCAGAATATCATACCATTCCAATAGATGAATTGGTGAAAAAAGATTTTGAATTATTTTCAGAAGCCGATTGGCAACGTATAGAAAATGGCACCTATACCGATGTGAAAGGTATGAAATTGCGTGTACTTACTTGTAAAGTGTCGCAAGATGAAGAAGAATTGATCGAAATGGTGCCAATGAAAGCATCAGCAGGTTATACCTCAGGATATGCCGACCCAGAATACCTTAAGGTTTTGCCAACTTTCACGTTGCCTTTCTTGTCCAAGGACCAAATACTGCTCGTTTCAAATAAAAGACTTTATGCCGCCTGTTGTGGTATTGCCCTTAGTGTGGTGAATTTGGTGCAAAATTGATGCCGACTATTCGTTCTGGAAACGTCTCTTTGTATTGTGGTTACTAACGACGATGGCAGTATTGTATTTAAAATTGTCATCAAATTATATTATAGGAACAAGTGCGCCATTCCAATTGTAACTGTAAATCCACTTAACACCAAACTTAAGGCGGTAACGTTAAATTGATAGTGAGCTTTTTGCAATTTAAATTTAAAGAATTACATTTCTCCAGCATTGCATCGCCGATGCGTAAAAACTTGATAACAGGGCATTTTCGTTCCAAGCATTATGAACAGTAACAAGAAAATAACGAATTGGAAAGGGGCAAAATATCATTACTGCCAGTAATCACTTACAACTATTTTAGTCATGTGCCAAGTACAGACAAAACGATTTGAATGACTTTCTCATATCTGTGGCACTTATTTTTGGTAAATGCCATTTTAAACTACTTATCTACCTCCAATTGCTGCTCTGTTTTAAATCTGCTGCTTATACCCCCTGGAACTTTTATGTTTCGTTGATGGACTGGAAGTCGTTGTTGTTCTTGATGGAGTTGTAACTGTTGAAGATGGTTGTTGAGCCTTTCGTATTTTCAACTGGCTCTAGAAACAGGATTGGTGATACTCGGTCTGCTGGAGCCTGAGTTGGGTGTGGTGTACTATTGATTAGTGGTTGTTGTTGACGGACTTGTTGTTCGCGATGGAGTAGATTGTCTTTCAACAGAACTGTTACTAGCAGGTTTTTCAACCGATGGGTTTTTTGTTACACTACTTTCTCCAACAGGTTTTCTACTATAGCCATCGTTGTAGATAGCTGATGATGGTTTTCTCCTACTTGTTGGGCTGTGGTGTTTGGTTGTGGTTGCATTAGGTCGCACCGTTTCTTCGCTATTGACGAAGATTTTGGGAATTTCTTGCTCCTTCACTCGCTGTACCAGGGTTTTTAGTACGTTCCACACTTCCACTGTTTGTTTTATCTATTGTTCCGTTAGAAATGTTTGTATTGGGTGTGCGTGTACCTGTGCTACTTGGAACGCGTTCAAATACATCAGGACGGTTAACGTTTGGTTGTCGGCTAGTTACAGGAGTAATTGTTCTTCCTGTTGTTTATCCAAGCTGTGTTCTGGACGAGGATGATAATAAATCATGCGCCAGCGATCAAAGACATCCGGTTATGTGTCTTCACGTTGCATACCCAATCGTTCAGCATTCTCTTCCTGCTCTATCACGATCTGTTTGTGCAAAATCTCCTAATGTAATGTGCTCACGCGGGAAAAGTTGGGTCGTAGAATGTCCAATTGCTTTGTCCAAAAGCATAATCAAACAAATGAAATTGACTTTACCAAATTATCCAAATTTGCTAAAAAAGCCAATTGTTCACGCTCCATTGCTGTTTCTTGCTGACCAAATGTGCGTGAATCAAACGGAGCAAAAATAGTAGAGCTAGCCATATTGAAACGGTTGTTAGTTCCAGTAAAATCATCGTCGCTTCTTCCGTTGGCATTGCCCATTAATCCAAAATAATTGCCGTTGCATCGATAAACATATACTGTTACATTGATAAAACGCATGCTACCTGAAGAACTTAATCTGGCTTGTACCTTTTCGCCAGTTGGCCAAGTTACAATGTATTCTCTACCATTGTTTTGAATGGTTCCTCCGTGTGGTAAATAAAACGTCTCGTTGGAAATATAGACTGGTCGCCCATTCACACGAATAGGTGTTCCTGTTTGTCCGTCAGGAAAATCACTTGCATAAATTCCCACACGGTCGCCATAAACGTTCATTGCCGCTGCAGTATTGAGCGATACTTTATCAGTTTCTGGTTTTTGGCGAGTTTGCACTTCAAAGTTTCTATCAGGAGATGCTGCTAGAATGTACTCACCAACTGTTTGAAACGAATAGCTTTTATCATCAAACGTGCGAATGTGGGGGTCGCCATAAGTACGTCCACTTACCAACTCACATCCTGGTCGTGAAACAAAATACGTATATCTGTCGTGCGATGCAGCTGCAGGAATACGTTGGTTGGGTGTTGAACCTACAGGAATACGATTGATGGTTGAATTATCCGTTGTTGGTACCCGATTTTGTGTTGTTTCGTTAGGTTGAGAAAGGATGGTATTGATGCGCTCTCTACGTTCTGTTGGTACCAATGCATACATTTCAGCTGGAGTTAAATCCTCTGGAAAAGTACGATCTGGAATGGGTTGATTAGTCGCCATTGCTTGAAAACTTTCGGCCAACCATTCACCTCGAACAGCATCCCATTGCACCAACTCATTTTTGATGCTTGTTTGATAAACATCTTGAGCTATTGCAAGGTTGAAGGATGCGATAAATGCGAAAAATAATTTTGTATTCATAGGAAACAGTATTTGTGTGCAACTGAAAATACAAAACCTATGCCACTATTAAAAATTTAACTTTTCAATCAAAAATTTAACATTTCTTAGTTCAGACCAAAGTGTTTTTCTGCTTGTTCCACAATGTATCCACCAATTGCCAACGATGCTGTTGCAGCTGGAGAAGGCGCGTTGAGTACGTGAATAGAATTACCGTGATATTCAATTCTAAAATCATCTCGGGTGTCACCGTCTTGGCTTAACAAAAGTGCGCGTACACCAGAACGACCGGGTTTGATATCGTCCATAGTTAATGATGGTACAATACGTTGAAGGGTTTGTAAGAATAATTTTTTAGAAAAAGCTCTGCGGTATTCGTTGATACCAAAACTCATGTTATTGAAAAACAATTTCCATGTTCCACCATAGCCTAGTGCATCACAGGTATCTTTGAATGAGAAGTCGGTTTTGCCATATCCTTCGCGTTTAAAGGTAAATACAGCGTTGGGACCACATTCAATTTCTCCATCAGTCATGCGGGTAAAGTGCACACCTAAGAATGGGAAATCGGGGTTGGGAACAGGATAAATTAAGTTTTTTACTTTGTGTTTGGCTTCGTCGGTTAGTTCGTAATAATCGCCACGGAAACCAACAACTTGTTCTTTTAGTTTAACTCCATCTTTGCGTGCTAAACGATCGGCTTGAAGTCCGGCACAAAAAATCAAATGTTTGGCAGTAAAATTTCCTTTATCGGTTTTTATAACAGATGTTTCACCTTGGCGCTCTGTGCCCAAAACTTCATGTCCCATTTTCACAGCGCTTGAAGCATTTTGAGCCAATGCAATTTCAACCATTTTTTCGGTTGCTCCTCTAAAGTCGATGATTCCAGTGCAAGGCACCAAAATTCCGCCGATGGATTCAACAAAAGGTTCAATTTCTTTTACTTGTTCGGCTGTTATTTTTTCAATTCCTTCAATTTTATTTTCCAATCCGGTATTGAATATTTTTTCGAGGTGAGGCAATTCTTTAGCTTCGGTTGCAACAACTACTTTTCCGCACACATCGTGTTTGATGCCGTATTCTTTGGCAAAGGCAACCAATTCGTGGCGACCTTGTGTGCAATTTTTTGCTTTTAAAGAACCTGGTTTGTAGTACAATCCTGAGTGAATGACGCCTGAATTATGCCCCGTTTGGTGATCGGCTAATTTGTTTTCTTTTTCAATTAAAACGATGTTTAACTGAGGATAACGTTTTTGAAGTTTGTAAAACGTTGCTGCACCAACTATTCCTCCACCTATGATTGCTATATCGTACGTCATAATTCTTTTTTTGCAAATATAATTATTCGTAGAAAAATGAGGGTAAAAAGGTGGAAAATACACGGCGGGATTTCTTTACTAAAAATATGCAAGATAGAGTTAACTTAATAATAAATTTTGGTTTTCAATTTCTTGATTTTTACTTCATCACCCTCCAAAATCCAAAAAATTTTCTTATATTTGTACTCCCCGCGATTAACAAAATAGTTACTTTCATTTTTATTTATTGATGAGTTATTTAGACGAATTAAACCCAAGTCAGCGTGCAGCTGTTGAAAATATTTATGGACCTACCATGGTAATTGCGGGAGCAGGATCTGGAAAAACACGTGTGCTCACTTATCGCATTGCGTATATGATGGAACAAGGCATTGATCCGTTCAATATTTTAGCCTTGACATTTACCAATAAAGCTGCCAAAGAAATGCAAGAACGTATTGCTAAAATTAGTGGTTCGGGCGCTATGGGGCATTATGGAGCAAGTGAAGCAAAACATTTAACCATGGGAACGTTTCACTCGGTTTTTTCACGTGTATTGCGCTTCAATGCCGAAAGAATTGGTTATCCCATTAATTTTACCATTTACGATACACAAGATTCTAAAGTTTGTTGAAAGACATTATCAAGAAGAGTTGAAATTAGACGATAAAACCTACAAACCAAGCATGGTGTTGAATCGTATTTCAACTTGTAAAAAACAACTTGATATCGGCCGATCAATATTTGGAAAACGATGAAATATTGGCAGAAGATCGCACATGTCACGTCGTCCAGAACTTGGTCGAATTTTTCAAAGCTTGTTCCGATCGCTGTTTTAAAAGCTGGGGCAATGGATTTTGATGATTTATTGTACCGACGTGCTGTGTATTTGCTCCAGAGATTTTCCGGATGTATTGGGTTACTACCAACAAAAGTTTTCCAATACATTTTGGTGGATGAATGCAAGATAGCTTCATATAGCTTGCATCGTTAAATGTTGGCTGCGAAAGCGTATGAAAATATTTGTGTGGTGGGCGATGATGCGCAAAGTATCTACTCGTTTCATGATGCCAACTTGTTCAAAATATCTTCAATTTTAGAGCCGGTGCGATTTCAAATTGTTTAAATTGGGCAAAATTACCGCAGTACACACGCAATATTAGCAAAGCTGCAAACAGTGTAATTGCGCAATGTGAATGAAATTAAAAAGAAGTTTGGACCGAAAATGGAGAAGGAGCGTTGCTCGACGTCATCGAACATTGACTGATAATGAAGAAGGAAAGACTGTTGTTAACCGTTTTGTTTGACATAAAAACGCAAGAGGAATTGAATTTAGCGATTTTGCAATCTTGTACCGCACCAATCGTCCATCACGTTCGTTTGAGAAACCTTGCGCAAGATGAATATTCCATGCAAATTTATAGTGGTATTTCGTTCCCAGCGCAAGGAAATTAAAGACGCTCTTGGCCTTTAGATTAACCCTTAATAACACGATGAAGAAGCGTTAAACGTGTTATCAATTATCCTAAGCGTGGAGATTGGAAAAACAACCATCGAAAAATATTACCATTGCATCCACCAATTATGGAGTTTCTATTTGGGATGTGGTAACCAATTTAGACCAATACCCGGTGCAAATGAACAGCGGAACACGCACCAAAATCAATGAATTTACAACCATGATTTTGAGTTTTGCTGCACAATTGGAAAAATCAAACGCCTATGAATTGGGGCAACACATTGCTAAATCGAGTGGGATTTTAAAAGAGTTGTACGACGAAAAAGAAAAAGGTCCAGAAGAAGTTGAACGTTACCAAAACATCGAAGAACTTATTTCTGGTTTGAAAGAATTTACAGTTTCTAAAGCCGAGACGGATGAATTTGCATCGCTTTCAGAATTTATGATGGATGTTGCACTTCTAACAGATGCCGACAACGATAATAGTGAGGATAAAAATTATGTTACCTTGATGACCATCCACTCGAGCAAGGGGTTGGAGTTTCCGCACGTGTTTTTGGTTGGCTTGGAAGAGAATTTATTTCCATCGCAAATGGCTTTGCAATCGCGAACAGAAACTGAAGAAGAACGCCGTTTGTTTTATGTTGCCGTTACACGCGCCATGAAATCGTGCACACTTACTTATGCGTCATCTCGTTTTCAGTGGGGCAATTTAACCAGTTCGGAACCCAGTCGTTTTATCGATGAAATTGACCCTAAATATTTGCATTTCGAAGCACCACAACGCGGTCAAGGTCGCTCATTGAGTTCGGGCATTACCTCCAATCGTTCAATGGGAGGTTTAAACAAAACGTTTGATGCTCCACGTCCGGCTGTTGCTGCAACACCTCGCAATTTGAAACCCATTGCGACAGTTCGAGGAGGTGCATCGGATAGTTTAGAATACAAAGTGGGCTACAATGTATTGCACGAACGTTTTGGAAAAGGAAAAATTACTAAAATTGAGGGACAAGGAGCTGATAAAAAGGCTACCATCTTTTTTCCTCATCATGGAGCAAAAACGTTATTGTTGCGCTTTGCCAATTTAACGGTAGTAGAAGCTTAGTTTAGGCTTCTACTTTTTCTACCATTTCACATTTCATCACACCATCACGGTCAATTTCAGTTAATTGAACCATATGAACGGTATTGGTGAGTTGCGCATTGTAGGGAAATTTCACTTTTACATAATTGTCGGTAAATCCATGCATGAAGCCATCTTCGTTATCGTTTTCAAACAACACTGCTTTAGTTTTACCCACATTTTCTTCATAAAAAGCACGTTTTTTCTTATCCGAAAGAATGTGTAAACGTTTACTGCGTTCATGACGCAAAGCCATAGGCACAGAATCGCCCATTTTGATTGCTGTTGTGTTAGCTCTTTCAGAATAGGTAAACACGTGCAGGTACGAAACAGTTAAATCTTTAATGAAATTCACAGTATCTTCAAAATCCTCATCCGTTTCGCCTGGAAAGCCAACAATGACATCCACACCAATGCAACAATCGGCATTGTGATTTTTGATTGTTTCAATGCGCTCAGCAAACAATTCACGCAAGTATTTTCTACGCATTTTTTGCAATTGTTTGTTAGAGCCTGATTGCAATGGAATATGGAAATGCGGCACAAAGTGGTTGGAGTTTTCTAAGCAAAAATGAATGATTTCATTGCTTAATAAGTTGGGTTCGATGGATGAAATACGAATGCGTTCAACGCCTTTTACTTTGTCTAATTCTTGAATTAAACCATAGAAATTTTCTTCACCACCTTGACCAAAATCACCAATATTTACACCGGCAAGTACAATTTCTTTTGCACCTTCGTCAACAGCTTTTTGTGCTTGAACAACAGTTTCGGCAATGGATGCATTTCTACTTTTTCCGCGGGCAAGAGGAATAGTACAAAACGTACAGAAATAATCACAACCGTCTTGAATTTTTAAGAAAGTGCGGGTTCTATCACCAAATGAAAAAGCAGGAACAAATTCTTTTGTTTTTTTGATGTTTTCAAAAGAAACCAAAGCTTTGTCTTTCTTCTCCAAGGTTTCGTCCACATAATCCAGAATGTTGAATTTTTCGTTGGCACCCAATACTAAGTCAACACCCCAAATTTTTGCAATTTCTTCGGGTTTTAATTGAGCATAACACCCCACCACCACAATAAATGCGTTGGGGTTTACTTTCAAACATTTTTTGACAATTTGCTTGCACTTGCTATCGGCTTTTTCTGTAACCGAGCAGGTGTTGATAACATAAATATCTGGAGTATCCTCAAACTCTACCTTAGCAAAACCAGCGTTTTCAAACAATCTGGCAATGGTGGATGTTTCCGCAAAATTTAACTTACATCCCAAGGTATAAAACGCAACTTTCTTAAACTGTATCATAATGAATGGTACAAAATTACATAGATTTTAGGGTTTATTCTATAAAACGGAATGAATTTTAGAAGCAGTCTAAATAATAGTCCTTATTTAACACAGGTTGGCAACCAAATTTTGAATGTACTTCCTTTACCTGGCGTACTTTTTACATCAATTGTTCCGTGATGCGCTTCCACAACCAAACCAACATAGTAAAGTCCCAATCCAAATCCTTTCACATCGTGAATATTGCCTGTAGAAACACGGTAGAATTTATCAAAAATCATTTTCAGATGTTCGCGTTTTATTCCAATGCCGTTATCTTCAATTTCTAAGCAAACTCCTTTTTTCTCATTGTAGGTGCGAACTATAACTTCGGGTTTGTTTTTACAATATTTTACAGCATTGTCGATGAGGTTGTAGATAACGTTGCCAATATGAACAGAATCGCCGTTGATGGTATCGCTCACAGCGTCTAATTGAAGGGTTATTTTTCCATCGTGGGTAAGTTGGTTGAACTCAAAAATATCTTTGGCTTCTTCCAAAATTTCGTGCAAATGAAAAGCTTCTTTTTTCAGCTCCAATTTTTCTTTGTCTAATTTTGCAATGTTCAAAACACGTTCCACCTGATTTTTTAGTCGATTATTTTCTTTAAAAATCACACCGGCATAGCGTTGAATGTCTTCTTTTTCTGTAATTGTTCCTTTCAACAGCATTTCACTCGATAATCCGATGGTGGAAATAGGTGTTTTTAGCTCGTGCGTCATGTTGTTGATAAAATCATTTTTGATGTCAGACAAGCGTTTTTGTTTGAGAATGACATTGATAGAGTAGGCAAAAAACAATAGCGGAAAAATTCCAACAAACACCAAATACCACCAAGAAGAAAATGTGTTGGGCTCAATTTTGGCAACATCATCATTAATGTTTGGAAAAAAAACGGTGAAATAATGTCCATCTTTTTTCTCCCATTTCAAGTTGGGGTAGGTGTTGATTAAACTTTGTTCGTTGGTTGGACTATACAACGAATCTTCAGAAAATTTAATCATGTTTCCAAACACAATGGAATCGGTGAAACAGTCGTAAATTCCGTATTGAAAATCTTCGCGCACATATTGGTTGTAGAACTCACGTTTTAAAAGTGTTTCCAAATAAAATGGGTGCAATTCTTCGTTGATATCTACTGTGTAGTAGTTGATATCAACTTGTTTTACAGCTCCGTATAAATCAGAACTATCCGACTTATCGGTTTGGATTTGTTCCAGTGTATTGCGCAGGGCAATGTGAACTTGCTCAGAAAAATGGATGAGGTTGAGGCTGTCTTTTTTTTCTTGAATAACAATTTTACGTTCTTGGATAGCCACATTTTTTTTTGTCCAAATAAATTGAACAATAAAAATACTGAGGATGGAAAACACCCCCAAAATAATCGAAATGCGGATAGAGCGTGGTCCCACGTTATTTCAATATTATGCCGTCTGCTTCAAAATTGAATTCAAAGCGTGGTTCGGTAATTTGATCCACTTCTTCTTGCGATTTTCCATCCATCAATGCTTGTTCTTTTAAAACATCAACTGGTATAGAGTCCCAAGTTGCCACACCATGCATGTAGGCAGTTGTTCCAATTTTTGTATCCAAAGGAATGGAAAAATGGTCTTTAAAATTAACCACAAAATAATCGTTATTGCCATCGTCAATTCCAACCCAACAACCTGATTTTTTACATGTTTCTACGATTTTTCCTTTGATGGTATAAGCTTTAGATACATCTACTTGCTCAAAATCATTAAAAAATTCTTGTACTGAGATAGCTTTGGTCGTATCCACTTTTTGAGGTCCATAAGCAGTTTGTTGTGTGTTGTTTTTTCCACCACAAGAAAACAATGCGATGGTTGCAACCAATAAAAAGAATGCATTTTTCATGATCTACATTTTGAATTTCTACAAAGTTAACTGTTTTTAAAGGTTCAATTTATGAGATAAATCACTTTTAACCTATTTTTTTGTTAATTTAAGTACAATGTCGCCTTTATTTAACCCTAAGTAGTCATCTTCTTCAAATGTTTGTTGTTCTACAGTAAAACCAACTGATTTTAGACGTTCGGTTAGTCCTACCACCGAGTAAATGCACACATGGTCTTCTTGCCCGAAATGTTTCTTTTTAATGTTTACTTGAATTATTCCGTAATATAAAATAAGTTATTTGTTGAATTAATTGTATGTTTAACCAATAAATCTAAATATTATACCCTAAATAAGATTAGCTATTTTATTAGTTTTCCAAAAGCACATCAAGTCATAATAACTAAGTCTTAAACAACAATGAAGCGTTTATGATATTTTTATATTTTGAATAAAAGCTATTTGTATTCCTATTTCCACTCAATAGAGTAATTTTAGAAATAACTTGCTGTAAAATTTGAATACATTCATAGTTTAATTGATATGCTAAACAACTTTTTTTATTTTTTGAAATAACTTTAGTAGCAATTAAACCAGAATCGGATAAAATACTTAAATGACGAGAAATTGAAGATTGAGATAACTCTATTTCATTTTGAAAATCTTCGGTTGTAATTGTTTTTTGTTCGCTTTCTGCAAGAATCAGTAATGCTTTAACTCTAGCTGGATTGGATAATGCTTTGAAAAGATTTGCTAGTTCATTAATTTCTTTAGAGTAAACTTCATGTTTAGTTGCTCCCATAGGTTGGATTGTAAAAGGTTAATAATTAATTATTAATATGAAGATAAAAATAAAATTTTAAAACTCAAAATAATAATTAGAAATTTACATATCGAAATATTTCGATATTGCAGGAATAATTTAATCTTTAGAAATCAACTGTTCTTTTGGAAAGTTTACTAAATACACTTTTGATTTAGCACGTGTTAATGCGGTGTATAACCAACGATTGTATTCCAACACATCCAAATCTTCAGGTAGGAAACCAACATCAATAAATACGTGTTCCCATTGTCCGCCTTGCGATTTATGACAGGTAACGGCGTATGCAAATTTTACTTGCAAGGCATTGAAATATGGGTTTGCCAAAATCAATTCATAGCGTTTTTTCTTGTTGGGTTCGTAGAGGTAATCTTTTTCAACTTCAAAAAACAATTCTTTGAGTCTCTCACGTGACAAAGAGGCACCTTCGCAGTTTAACGATTCGGTATGAATAATGACTTCTTGTTCGCCAATTTGTTCGTAATCGGGGAAGGTTACAAGTAGTCGAGCAAACTCAAACCCATAAATCTTTTCGTATTTAACAACTCGTTTTACCACCATGGTTTCGCCATTTGCAATAAATCCCATTTCGGGTTCTTCTTTTAGCCAATGGTAGTTGTTTTTTACAACCATCAATAAATCTCCGTTGCACAAAACGTCTTCATACCAAAATACACGTGCGCGAATTTGACGGTTGTATTCGTTGCAGCGTTTGTTGGATCTGGTGATTAAGATGGTTTCATCGGTTCCCCAGTTGGCAAACGAATTTTCGAGGGCATCTTGAAGTTCACTACCTTCCACCAATACCATATCGCTTTTGGGAGGAATGTGAAATTGGTAGTAACCTTTTTGCTGATTTCTAAGTTGTGTGGCGTTGGTTAAAATTGATGAATTTTGCTGTTGACGCAAAACTTCATTCAAATTTGCGGAATAAATGGTTAAACGAGGAAAATTGTTAATCAAATACGCTTTGTTTAATGCCGGTGAAAAAGTAGCGCCAACGGGAGGTAACTGTCCTACATCGCCTAATAAAACAAGTTTACAATTGTTGCCACTATATACAAATTCCAGTAAATCTTCCAATAAATTGCGTTGATTGATATTGCCATCTACCATTGTGTAATCGCCAATCATAGAAGCTTCGTCAACAATAAAAGTGGTATTTTTTTGCAAGTTGGGTGCCAATTGTAGGGTTGAGAAATCGTCGGTTTTGCTTTTCCTACGATAAATCATTTTATGAATAGTAAAAGCACGTTTAGCACTTTTGTTGCTCAAAACTTTTGCAGCTTTACCTGTGGGTGCCAACAGAACCGTGTTGAGTTTGAAATGAGCCAATGTTTTGATAAAAGCGCCCAATAAACTGGTTTTTCCTGTACCAGCATATCCGCTCAACAAAAACACACAATATGACGTGGTGTCTTTTAAAAAAAGCTCAAGTTGGTCCACACACACCGATTGATCGGCAGTAAAATCAAATTGAAATTGCTGTAAAACTTGTTGTTTAAACGGCGAAAGTTCCATGGTTAGTCAACCACTTTTCCATACAAATCGTAATGATCTGCACTGGTAATTTCAACAAGTGCAAAATCGCCGATGCGTACAAAATGTTCCGATTTTTTAACCAACACCTCGTTGTCCACCTCGGGCGAATCAAACTCTGTTCTACCAATGAAATAGTCGCCTTCCACACGATCAAACAACACTTTGAAAGTTTTACCCACTTTTTGTTGGTTCAATTCGTAACTAATCCCAGATTGCAATTCCATTATGGCATCGGCACGTTGTTTTTTTACCTCTTCTGGCACATCATCCTCAAAATTATAGGCGTGTGTATTTTCTTCGTGTGAATAGGTGAAAATTCCCAAACGGTCAAATTTCATTTTTTCAACAAACGTATACATTTCTTGAAAATCTTCTTCGGTTTCGCCTGGATAACCAGCAATCAAGGTTGTACGAATGGCAATGTTTGGAATTTTCTCACGGATTTTTGCTACCAATTCTTCGGTTTTTTCGCGAGTTGTTCCTCTACGCATCGCTTGCAACATTTTGGTAGAACCGTGTTGTAACGGCATATCTAAATAGTTGCATATGTTGTCGTATTTGTTCATTACATCAATTACATCCATAGGGAAACCAGACGGAAACGCATAGTGCAAACGAATCCATTCAATTCCTTCCACTTGCGCCAATTGCTCCAATAAATCTGCTAATGCACGTTTTTTATAGATGTCTAATCCATAGAAAGTTAAGTCTTGTGCAATCAACATTAATTCTTTCACGCCTTGATTTGCCAAACTTTTTGCTTGCTTCACCAATTCTTCAATGGAAACAGAAATGTGGCCACCACGCATAATTGGAATGGCACAAAACGAACAATTACGGTCGCAACCTTCCGAAATTTTAAAATAGGCGTAATGGTTGGGCGTAGTCAATAAACGTTCACCTACCAATTCGTGTTTGTAATCAGCTTTTAACGTTTTAAGCAAACGAGGCAATTCACGCGTACCGAAATAAGCATCTACTTCTGGAATTTCTTTCTCCAAATCATTTTTATAACGTTCAGACAAACAACCTGTAACATATAATTTATCCACCATTCCATCTGCTTTAGCTTCAGCATAGCGAATGATGGTATCAATAGATTCTTGCTTTGCAACATCAATAAAACCACAGGTGTTGATAATTACAATCTCTGCATCATCTTGTTTTGACTCGTGTTCCACATCAAATTTGTTGGCACGTAATTGCGCCATCATCACCTCAGAGTCGTACACATTTTTTGAGCAACCAAGGGTTACAACATTTACTTTATTCTTTTTTAATGTTTTTGTTTTCATTGCTGCTTTAAACTTTTGGTTGACCGTAATCTTTTGAATATGCTTTTTTCCCAGTGTTGGTATCGTAAAAATCCCACACACCTACTTGTTGATCGTTGCGGTACTCACCTTTGTAATACACCGAACCGTTGGGATGATACACGATTGAAAAACCATCTTTAATGCCGTGTTTGTATTCGGTAACAGATTGTTTTTTACCATCAACAGTGTAATAGGTCCACACACCATGACGTTGTTGATTGTCATCATATTCACCTTCAATTTTCAATTGATTGTTGCCCCCATAATATGAGCGGTATTGATTGCCTTCAATTTTTTCGTAATCCTCAACAATTTCTTGTTTTTTCTCATCGGATGCTTGCTTTTCTTGGCACGAAGCAAAAACGACAAGTCCTAACATGAATAGCCAAAATTTCAATAAATTATCTTTCATTTTATTTTTAAATTCAAATACTTACAGTTTGATTTATTTGGTTCTCAGCGTGGTGTATTCTACCAATCCGACCAAAGCTTTTTTCGCGTCCGAATCTGGTATATCTGCAATTAATTCCAATGCTTGTTCTTTAATTTCCATCATTTTTTGATGTGCATACCTAATTCCACCTGCTTTTATTACAATATCGATTGCTTTTCGAATATGAGGTGTGCTTTCGTTGTGATTGGTTACAATGTTCAATAATTCTCTTTTTGTTTCCTTATCACTGTTGTGGATGGCATAAATAATAGGCAAGGTCATTTTTTGCTCACGAATATCGTTTCCTGTTGGTTTTCCAATGTTTTCTGGAGTTCCATAGTCAAAAATATCGTCTTTAATTTGGAATGCCAAACCAACCAATTCACCAAATTTGCGCATTTTAGGAGCTAATTCAGGTTGATTTACAGATACGGCACCCAACTCACAGCACGATGCAATTAATGAAGCAGTTTTTTTGCGAATGACTTCAAAATAAACCTCTTCGGTAATATCTAAACTTCTTGCTTTTTCCAATTGCAACAATTCACCCTCACTCATTTCGCGTACAGATGTAGCAACAATCTCTAGTAATTCAACATTTTTACGTTCGATAGACAGCAATAAAACACGAGAGAGCATGAAATCTCCAACCAGTACTGCAATTTTATTTCTCCATAGGGCATTGGCCGAGAAAAAACCTCTACGTTCATTGGCATCATCCACCACATCGTCGTGCACCAAAGATGCTGTGTGTAACAATTCCACTAAACAAGCAGCATCATAGGTGTTGTCGTTGATTTTTCCGACCATTTTAGCTGTCAAGAAAATAAAAAGCGGACGC
Source organism: Crocinitomicaceae bacterium (assembly GCA_041392275.1). GTDB lineage: Bacteria > Bacteroidota > Bacteroidia > Flavobacteriales_D > Crocinitomicaceae > Taishania. The sequence goes on from JAWKMK010000012.1 coordinate 71,488, forward strand.
ATTTGTTTGCCTTTTCGCTTCACGATGAATTGTGTCACTCGGTTGAGTAACTTAACATTGGACTGCATGCTTTCTGGAAATCGAATTTCAAATTCGTTGATTTCATCTTGCACCGGTGCCATTATTTCTTTGACTGTCATCATCGCAGGTGCAAAGATAACAAAATGCCACGTAAAAATGATTGTTTCAAATAAAACGTAAAAGAGCTGGTTGAAATTAATCTCTCAAGGTAATTTTATTATTCATCATATCGACATATTTCGATAAGTCAAAAATATTGATTTTCAACAACATTAAACGTAAGAGAGCTGGTTGAAATTAATCTCTCAAGGTAATTTTATTATTCATCATATCGACATATTTCGATAAGTCAAAAATATTGATTTTCAACATCATCAAACGTAAAAAAGCTAGCTGAATCAATCTATCAAGGTAATTTTATTATGCAACATATCGACATTCTTCGATAAGTCATAAGTATTGATTCTCAACATCGCTGCTCTTTTATTTTTAGATATTACAGAAGCCGGATTTTCACAACTTTTAATTTCTTTATCAAAACGAGAAATGCACGTGTAGGAACCTGATTTTAATAATTCTATATCTTCTTTTTTCAATTTATTGATTTGTTCCATAGCAATTTGCGGCACAGAACGTTCCAAAGTATTGCCATCCCATGTAATCCATTCATGTTCGTCGAATTCATTTTTTTGGTGCGAAACCAAATCGCTGATGGTTCGTTTGATGGCCGTTTGCAGTGAACTTAAATCGTCAAAATCGCAACTGATTTTAAAAATATAATTGGTAAAATCTTCTTCAATAATTACGTTAGAAATACCTTTCTTTTGGCTGAGGTTGAACTTAAAATTGCTGATTTTTTCTTTAATTTCTTCTTTGGAAGGCACTTTTTGCCCATCTAAAGTGTCGAGTGCCAAAATAGAATTGATTTTCACCTTACTCGATGAAAGGTTTACCGAATATTTAAAAGTTCCCGAACCATCGAGGTTTAATTTTAGGTCGTCAATAATTTCAATGCAACCTGTTAACATAAACCCAAGAATTGCAAAGCATGCAATCATCCAATTTTTCATATCAATTCATTTAAAATCAGCAGCATGAATTTTAGCTAAAGTAATGTTCATTTAAAATTCACGGCACAAATGTATGCGATTTTGCAAACAAATATCAAACCACAAAAAAGATTATTGAGAATAAATGCTAAAAAATAAAAAATGTTAGGTTGCAATCTTGTTTTTTTTCTAATTTTGCACCCTATTATATTTAAAATTTTAATATTATGTCGTATTTGTTTACATCCGAATCCGTTTCTGAAGGGCATCCTGACAAAGTAGCGGATCAAATATCTGACGCTTTAATTGATAATTTCATGGCTTTTGACCCTACGTCGAAAGTGGCATGTGAAACACTAGTTACCACTGGTCAAGTTGTATTGGCAGGTGAAGTTAAAACAACTACTTATTTAGATGTACAATCTATTGCTCGTGAAACCATTAAAAAAATTGGTTATACGCGCTCAGAATATATGTTTGATGCAAATTCTTGTGGTATTCTTTCTGCTATACACGAACAATCAGCAGATATTAACCAAGGTGTAGAACGTGCTAATCCAGAGGATCAAGGTGCGGGCGACCAAGGAATGATGTTTGGATATGCTACAAAAGAAACAGATAACTACATGCCATTGGCGTTGGATATTGCTCACAAAATTTTGCAAGAATTATCGCACATCAGAAGAAACGAACCAGAATTGATTGGTTACTTACGTCCTGATGCAAAATCGCAAGTAACAATTGAATATTCTGACGACAATGTTCCTCAACGTATTGATACCATCGTTGTTTCTACACAACACGATGTTTTTGGTTCGGAAGAAGAAATGTTGAAGAAAATTAAAAATGACATTATTTCTATCGTAATTCCACGCGTGAAAGCTAAATTACGTCCAGAAATTCAAGGGTTGTTCAACGATAACATTACATATCACATCAATCCAACTGGTATTTTCGTAATTGGTGGACCTCACGGAGATACAGGTTTAACAGGTAGAAAAATCATCGTTGACACATACGGAGGTAAAGGTGCACACGGTGGTGGTGCTTTCTCTGGAAAAGATCCATCAAAAGTTGACCGTTCAGCAGCTTATGCTACACGTCACATGGCTAAAAATGCAGTTGCTGCAGGTTTGGCTGACGAAATGTTGGTGCAAGTTTCTTACGCTATCGGTGTGGCAAAACCTTGTGGTTTGTTTGTGGATACTTACGGAACTGCAAAAGTAAACATGACAGATGGTGAAATTGCAAATAAATTGAGCGAAATCTTTGATATGCGCCCTTATTTTATTGAGCAACGTTTGAAATTGAGAAACCCAATGTATTCTGAAACGGCTGCTTATGGTCACATGGGACGTAAAAACGAAATCGTTAAGAAAACATTTGTTGGACCAGACGGAAAAGTAATTGAGAAAGAAGTAGAATTGTTTACATGGGAAAAATTAGACTATGTAGATAAAATTAAAGCTGCTTTTGGTCTTTAATCAATAAATATTTTTTTGAGAAATCCTTCCCGAATTTTGGGAGGGATTTTTTTTTGGCACAATATTATACGTTTTAAATTGTTTTAAAATTATCCTTACTTTCGTTGTATGAAAATAATTATTGCCTGTTGTTTGTTGTTGCTCTCTTGTACAACTATTGCCCAAAAGCCCTTTGTTGGCAAATTGGTGTATTCGGTTGAAATTGCAGATACTGCTTTAACCAAATTATTTCCGCCCTCAAAAATGGTGATATACACCAACGATACCTTATTGCGTGTAGAAACACAAACAGCATCTTTGGGCGATCAAATATTGATTCAACACCTAGCAAAGCGAAAAGCCTATTTATTGGTAGCTTCTGCTAAGGGAAATTTTGCCATTCAAATTCCAGATGTTACCCCAAAAGCATCTAAATACACTTTTAAAAAAGGACGTGGCAAAAAAACAATTGCCGGCTTAAAATCAGCTAAATTATTGGTAACACATCCCGATGTAACTAACGAAATGGAATTTTTCTACAATAAAAAAATCAGTGCTAAATATTTGCCTGGATTTGAAACCTATCCTGGATTGCTTACCGAATATTATACTGTAACACAAGATGGCGTGTACCGTCATACCTTAGTAGAAATCAGTTACAACCAGCCTTCAAAAGACTTGTTTGGCGTTCCATCCGACTACCAGCGCATTTCCATGGACGATTTTGTGGATATTATGACAGGTGGTAAAGCAAAAGAAGGGGAGTAGGTTTATTTTATATTGAAATAAACAAAAAGAAAACCATCGACTTTACAATTGATGATTCAACTTCAATACTAAAAAACTATCTTTGTACAAAATTCAAGTAAAGAGTAATGGAGTACAATTATAATGCTATCGAACAAAAGTGGAGAAACCGTTGGGCAGAAAGAAAAACGTATCAAGTTGAACAAGATGCCAACAAACAGAAATTTTATGTGTTAGACATGTTCCCGTATCCTTCTGGAGCTGGTTTGCACGTTGGTCACCCACTCGGTTACATAGCTTCTGATGTGTATGCACGTTACAAGCGTTTGCAAGGTTTCAACGTGTTGCACCCAATGGGATACGATTCTTTTGGTTTGCCGGCAGAACAATATGCCATTCAAACAGGGCAACATCCTGAATTGACCACCAAAGAAAACATTGCACGTTACCGCGATCAGTTGGATAAAATTGGGTTTTCATACGATTGGAGTAGAGAAGTGCGTACTTCTTCGCCCGAATATTACAAGTGGACACAGTGGATTTTTATTGAATTGTTCAACAGTTGGTACGATAAAACTACCGATAAAGCAATGCCCATCAGTGAATTGGTGGCTACCTTTGAAAAAAACGGAAATGCTAACATCAATGCAGTAAGCGATCAAGAAGAGGTTTTTTCATCCGAAGAATGGAACAACTATTCTGAAGAAAAGAAGGAAGCAGTATTGCAAAATTACCGTTTAACGTATTTGGCAGATTCTTGGGTTAACTGGTGTCCGGCTTTAGGAACCGTTCTTGCCAACGATGAGGTGGTAAATGGTGTTTCGGAGCGTGGTGGACATCCAGTAGAACAAAAATTAATGCGCCAATGGTCAATGCGTATCAAAGCGTATGCAGAGCGTCTGTTGACTGGTTTGGAAGGCTTGGAATGGACCGATTCTATCAAAGATATTCAACGCAATTGGATTGGGAAATCAAAAGGTGCTTCGGTGCAATTTCAATTAAAAGACAGCGCAAATGCAATAGAAGTGTTTACCACCCGACCAGATACCATTTTTGGTGTTTCGTTTTTGGTGTTAGCACCCGAACATCCGTTGGTAGATAGCATCACTACGAATGAAAATAAAGAGGCTGTTGCTGCCTACAAACAAAATGCAGCGTTGAAATCGGAACGCGATCGTCAATCGGATGTGAAAAATGTAACCGGACAAATTACCGGAGCAAAAGCCATACATCCATTTACCGGTGCAGAAGTAGATATTTGGATTGCCGATTACGTGTTGGCTTCTTACGGAACAGGTGCTGTAATGGCGGTTCCTTGTGGCGACCAACGTGATTGGGATTTTGCAACGCATTTTGCCATTCCAATTAAAAATATTTTTGAAGACAAAGATATTTCAAAAGCAGCTTATACCGAAAAAGATGCTGTGATTGCCAACAGTGATTTTTTATCGGGATTGGAAGCTAAAGTTGCCATCGAAAAAGCAATTGAAGCCATAGAACAAAAAGGAATAGGAAAAGGAAAAACCAACTACCGTTTGCGCGATGCAGTGTTTTCTCGTCAGCGTTATTGGGGCGAACCATTTCCAATTTACTATAAAAACGGACTGCCACAAACCATTGCTGTTGAGCATTTGCCTATTGTGTTGCCCGAAGTAGAAAAATATTTACCAACCGAAGACGGACAACCACCATTGGGTAATGCCACTGTTTGGGCGTGGGATACTGTTGCTAATCAAGTGGTAGAAAATTCCAAAATCGACCATCAAACTGTGTTTCCGTTAGAGTTGAACACCATGCCAGGATGGGCAGGAAGTTCGTGGTATTTCTTGCGCTATACCGACCCAAACAATACCCAAGCGTTTGCTTCCAAAGAAGCGGTTGATTATTGGAAAAACGTAGATTTATACATGGGCGGATCGGAGCACGCAACCGGACACTTGTTGTATGCGCGTTTTTGGACTAAATTTTTGTTTGATTGTGGCTACATTCCATTTGATGAACCTTTCAAAAAAATGATTAATCAAGGAATGATCTTGGGAAGAAGTTCTTTTGTTTACCGCAACGAGCAAGGGAAATACGTTTCAAAAAATAAGTTGACGGGCAATGAAACTCCTATCCACGTTGATATTTCTTTGGTTGACAACGATAAATTAGACACAGAAGGATTTAAAAAATGGCGTGCTGATTTTGCCAATGCCGAATTTATTTTAGAGGATGATGGCAGTTATGTTTGTGGTTTTGAGATTGAAAAAATGTCGAAATCTAAATACAACGTGCAAACTCCCGATGAATTGGTAGAAAAATTTGGTGCCGATACATTGCGTTGTTACGAAATGTTTTTAGGTCCGGTGGAACAAGCAAAACCGTGGGATACAAAAGGTATCAACGGGGTGAGTAATTTCTTGCGTAAATTGTGGCGTTTGTTCCAAATAGACGAAAATGGATTAGCACATCTCTCTACCGATGCACCGAACAAAGAAAGTTTGAAAAGCTTACACAAAACCATTAAAAAGGTAAGTGAAGATTTAGAACGTTTTTCGTTCAATACGGTTGTGTCTAATTTTATGATTTGTGTGAACGAGTTGACCGAACAAAAATGCAACAACAAAGCCATTTTAGAACAATTGGTTGTTTTGGTTTCACCGTATGCGCCACATATTGCAGAAGAATTGTGGGAGAAAATGGGCAACGGAACAACATCGGTAACGCAAGCACAATTCCCTACATTTAACGAAGAATTTTTGGTAGAAAGCACCATCGAATATCCTGTTTCATTTAACGGAAAAATGCGTTTCAAAGCGGCGTTATCGGCTACGCTTAGTCCAAAAGAAGTGGAAGAAATTGTAATAAATTCGCCCGAAGCAGCT
>JAWKMK010000013.1:0-69782 GCA_041392275.1 Crocinitomicaceae bacterium
CCTGTTTGATAACGCCAATTGGGCTTCAATTGATAGTAGGCAGAGCCAGCATACGAAAATCCTGTTCCATCTTTAGATGCTTTATCAAAAATAGAGAACATTGTGCCATTTACACTCATCAAATCTGTTGCAGGTGCTGTAGCTCCTAAATAATCATTAGTACCATCAAATTGAATGCGTGAATGGTAATTAAATTCTTTGTAATCTGTTGCGCCACCAATTATCGCTGGTTGGTTAGCTCCAGTTGCTTGGGTAACATTGTAAACCCCTACTGATCCACTCGTATTTCCCCAGCTACTTACACCTGAGCTTAATGTAACATTTTCTTCAGCCTTGAACCAAGCTGTGAAAGTTGGCCAGTTGGTTGTGTAGTAGGTTGCAACAGATGAGTAGGCTACACTAGCCGAATTGGTACATGTAATTTTTCTTCTGTATTGGCGGCTTCCCAAACTATTTTTTGCAGTTGTAGAAAGAGTTTCAGAGGTCTGTCCAGCAATATCAATCCATGTTGAGCCATTGTCATCTGAATATTGCCATTGGTATGCTAAACCAGATACACCCGAAGTGCTACCTGAAACAACGCCCGAAATTGAAGAACTTGGTGCACCATAAGTAGCCGAAAGCGTTAAAGTACCACCTGTTGGTGTGCCTGTGCAAGGTGGAGTGTAAACTACTAGTTTATAATCTCTTGCTTCGCCCCAACTAAGATTTCCGCATGGTGAAAGAGTTCCAGAACCACCCAATCCACGTAAACGCATTCTATAATTTCCGTTTGCCTGACCTGCAGGAATTGTAAATGCTCCTGTAAATGTAGGATTAGCGCCTGATATATTTTGAGAAAAAACTTTTTCACTGCTATCAAAAACTCCATTTTTATTCCAATCTACCCAAATACCATAATCCACATTTGTACCATGAAAAACATTTGATACTGTAATTGTGGCACCAGCTGCAGCCTCTAGGTAATCGGAAGAACCGTAAAAATTACCAAAAGCATTGGTTTGTGTCGTATGTGATGAATTTAAAATATTTAAGTTGACACTACCACCAGTCATTGAGATTGAATGGTGATGATCTGATGTATTAGTGTATGTAGGTGAACAATAACAATTTTCATCAGCACAAACCATTTGCACTTGACTTGTTATTTCCATTTTAATATTTGGTCTTTTGCTTGTTAAAGTACCAGTTGTGTTAGCCGGGTCAGAAGATGAATTCCATTCAATATGACGGTTGGTTGAATTGGTATATTGAACTTGAGGGTTTCTTATAGTTGAGCTTCTTTTGCTTTTCACTATCACTAATAAATTATCGGTGCCGTTGTAAGCAAAACTAGTTGTAGTTGTAAATGATAAAGAATTTGAAGCTGTTGAACTACCAATGGTACCAGAATTAACAATAGTTGCACTATTTATATAGTCATTAAAAGTTAATGCGCTATTTAAACTAGTCATTGAAGTTGTTTTAAGATATATTGTTTGATTTTGGCTTTCATAACCATTTCTATTCGGCCAATATAACTTAGTGATGTTACCAGAATAACCAATCTCAGCGGCAGTATATAAAGATACAGAATATACATATTCGTTTGTTGTACCAAATGGATAAGGCTGGTCTGAATTAGCTCCATTGTCATAATTGCTTGAAGGAATAGTAACAGTAACTTGCCCCCAACTATAAATAATAGTAGAGCAAACAATTATTACTAAAACAAGAAAATGATTTAATTTCATAGTATTTCGTTTTTACCTTAAACTTTGAGAAAATTTAAGAAGTCAATTAAATGAGTTTTTACGAAACAAAATTAAGGGGTTACGATTTTGTGACAAAATATACTATGAGACAAAAAAAAGACAAAAAAGAGACAAAAACGGGACAATTATAAAATCGTCAAAACATCAATATTTATTGAGGAATTTGCGTAATTCGTTGGTTGTTTTTAATTTTAATTTTGTGCGCAATCTTAGATTTGTTTTTCGAACAGATTCGGGAGAAATACCCAAAATTGTAGCAATACTCTCTTTATCAATGTTTAATTTGAGTAACATAGCCAAACGCATCTCGGCATTGGTGATAGCAGGAAATTTATTAATCAATTTGTTTTGAAAATTCGGATAAGCAGTGTCAAACAAAGTGTTGAATTGATTCAAATCACTTTCTGTCAAAAGTGTAAGCGATTGGATTTGGTCTTTAACCAATAATTCTTCTTTAGCTTCTTCTTTTTCAAATTCTTTGGTGCTTGCTTTTAATTTTTTAATCTGCTCATTTTTTTGAATAATGCTACTCAATACGTTTTGTAAATCCTCCTTTTTTTTGTCTAATTCACTTTGAATATCACTTATTTTAAACTCTAACAATTCGCGTTGTTGTTGCTTGCGTTTATACAATAAAATAATAATAGAAGTAGCTGCAATAATGAAAAGGATAAAGGCAACAAGTAAGGTTATTGTTAATTGGGTTTTTCGCTTGTTTTGCTCGCTCAACAATTTATTGGCATTTTTTTCACGATGCAATCTATTTTCAAAGCTTAGACTTTGCAATTTTGCATTGCTGGTTTGAACTTTAATACTATCGTAATATGCGTCTTTTAGTTGAAACGATGTTACGGCATCTTTGTATTTACCCTGGCTGGTGTACAATTCTGCTTTTGTTTTATATATTTCATACAAAACCGTAGGTGTTTTAATCAACTTTTGCAAAGAATCAATAATAGCAGTATAAGTTTCAATTTTTTGCTGATTTTTTTCTATTCCTGCAATTTTTAAAAGAAAAGTTACTGCATAAACAGCACTTTCATTTTGATTGTGTCTTAAACTTGTAGTTAAATCTTCTTCAATTAATAGTTTTGCAGCTTTGTAATTTCCCCTTAAATAATTGAGATAGCCAATGTTGCCTTTTAAAATCCCTACCCAAGCCTCATTGTTGGTTGTTTGTGCCAATTGCAATGCTTTGTTGAAAAAGTGTAAAGAAGAATCATAGATTTTATCCAATCTATAAACGGTTCCTATGGTGTTGTAAGCATCAATGGTATATTTACTTACACTAGGTTTGAATTTTAGCGATGCAAATGCTGCTTCTTTTGCTTCTGAATATTGGTTGAATTTGATATAAAAATTACTTTTTAAAACATAAAATTCTGCAAGATAATTTTTGTTTGTTGGATTGTTTTCAACTATATAAGAATCAACTCGATCCATAATTTTATAGGCCTCGTAATTACGATGGTAAGCAATTAATATTGAAGCCGTTTTTGTGTTTAATTCAACAAAATTGTTGGCATTCTTTGGAGTAAAATAGGAAGCATTGGTTATTATAAATTTTAAATAGGCCGATAGCGATGGAAACATATTTTTGTTGCTATCTGAAGCTACAAAATCGGAAAAAGTCTTTGCATCTTCTATGATTAGTGGGGCTTTATGTGGTAGTGATGAATCGTTTTGTGCATTACAATAATTCCTGTTCCAAAAAAATAATGGAATGAGTATTAGTAATTGTATAACCAGTTTGCAATTCAAAATAATAGATAATTTGTTTTTCAGCAAATATAGAACATTTAATTTTCTTATGAAACGTACTAATTGTGAGTGTCTTTCAGTTTGGATTCAATTGATGGTGCTTTAAACGTAAGCACAACAACTGCAACAGCAAGCGCAAGTATAATTACAAAAACAGTTACAAGTGAATCACTTTGTAATACTCCAACGATGGAAGCGGTTATTGCTCCAACTCCCATTCTAATTGCACCTCCTAAAGCTGAAGCCGCTCCTGCATTTCCAGAAAATGGAGCAAATGATGCCGCTGTGGTATTGGGATTGATAAAGCCAAGTAAAAATAAAATGGAAAACAAACTTGCTACCACCCATTGATAGGGCAGGGTTGGCGTAGTAGAAACAATGAACAACACACAACCGCTAACAGCTAGTAAAACAATAACTGCCACTTTGGCAATTTTTATAAAATGAAAGCGGGAGGTGAGTAACCCATTCACATAACTTCCACTAATTAACCCCGAAGCATTGATGGCAAATACAAGTGAAAAGGTTTTTTATCAATCCAAAATAGGTCAAAATATAAACGATGCAGATGAAATGTATCCAAACAAAAATCGACATGGAAAGACTACTTGCCAAGTGTAATTTTAAAAACACTTTTGTTGCGCAAAAATGAAATAATACAATGCTATTTTCTTTCCACGTAATTTATGGCTGTGCATGTGTTCACTTGTTTCGGGCAAGAAAAAATAAATCAACATGAAAACCAAAAATGAAACAAGGCAAGAAAGTAAAAATGGTCGCCCAACCATAGTTGATTATAAAAATACTTCCCTAAACTGGGTGCAATTAACGGGGCAACTCCCATCACCAACATGATTAATGAAAATGCTTTAGCCTGTTTTTCTACTTCGTAAACATCGCTAATAATAGCATTGGAAGCCACCATTCCCACACATGCACCTAAAGCTTGTAACAAACGCAAGGCAATGAGTGACTCTAAATTGAAAGCAATTGCGCAACCTAATGAAGCAATAATGTAGATGGATAATCCAACAAGCAATGGTTTTTTCACTGTATTTGTCCACTATCGGACCATAAATTAATTGCCCCACAGCAATTCCGAAAAATAGGAAGTAAGTGTAAAGGCTACTTATTACCTTCTACCTGAAATGCTGCTGCAATTTGTTGAAATCCGGGTAAATACATGTCAATGGTGAACGGACCAATGGCTGCAAGGGATCTCTAAGAGAAGAATGAGAATGTTCGATTAACTGATTTTTTTTGCATAACGAGGGTGCAAAAATACGGGCCATTTTATCATATCGCAATATTACGATATGTCGATATGTACAAATTTAATCGACTTCGTTTTCTTTTTCTTCGCAAAGGCGCAACAACTCTGTCAATTCATCTTCCGTAAATTCACGGTATTCGCCAATTGGAGTGTCCAAATGAATATTCATAATGCGAATTCGTTTTAACTCGCGAACACGATAATCAAAAATATTCACATGCGACGAATTTGACGGGTTTAGTCCTTGTGTTAAAATAATGTGGAAATGAAACGATCGTTGCGTTACCACACACGGTTGGGTTAATATCCTCAAAATTGGCGGCACTCCATTGCTCATTCCTTCAATAAATGAACGTGTAATAGGGTGGTTTACGCGAACAATGTAGTTCTTTTTCGTGGTTATAGCGTGCACGCAATATTTTGTTGACAATATCGCCATCGTTGGTAAGAAAAATCAACCTTCACCGTCTTTATCCAGCTCGACCAATAGGAAAATACGTGTTGGATAATTCATAAAATCCACAATGTTGTTTTTCTCTCTTCGGGTGTCGGTTGTGCACACAATTCCACGTGGTTTGTTGAGTGCTAAATAAACCTTTTTGTTGGCGCTACTCAGGCGTATTCACCATCCACCTGAATGTTGCGCCGTTGCGGTTAACTTTGTCCCCATTTCAAGCAAGTTACCGTTTACCAAAAAATGCGTTTTTCATCAATGAGTTTATCGGCATGACGGCAAGAACAATAACCTAGTTCACTCAAATATTTGTTCAATCTTAACTAATTCTTCGCTGCTCATTATGCTGATTTTTACTAATGGTACGCGAAACTGCACGGTGGTCACTGAAATAATTTTTTTTTGAATATTAAAACCGCTGAAACCAATGCTGTTGAATGAAAAACATAATCAATTCTTCCGGCAGGTAATTTGCCAACATAGGTGGCAACTAATTCCGCTTCCACAATTCAAAAATGCATCGGTTAAAAGCATTAAATTGGTTGTAAACAAATGAAACAGGTGTATCAAAAGAAATCGCCACAAATAATAAATCGATAAGGTGAATTTTGGAATGTGTTCGTGTATGCTCATTGCTTGGTCGGCTCTTTTTGATAGGCGGTTCTTAATTTTTCTGTAATTCCTTTAATTTGCTCTGTTTTTAGAGTGCGTCGTCTTCAATTTTACTAATTCTAAACGATTGGTGCAAATGGGCATTGTAAACGCGAAATGTATCAGTAAGCTTTGACAAACATCCATATAAATGCAAAAATTGTAATTGGTTTCTGTCTTTGGTATTCAAAATTCACATCACCTTTGGCAATAACGGCAAGCGTGAGAACATGATGACCCCAAATTTTGTCGACCAACAGCTTTGTACATAAATCGCTGGTGGTAATCAACTGCTTTAAATTCTTTTTTGAATAGTTGAATGGTTTGAAAATCGGTTGGGTTGTCTTTGTTATAAACTCCTGAAAACAAACAATATCGGGTTCTTGCGCAATGGCATAATTGAAAATACTATCGCGTGTTTGTATTTCTGTTGCCTATTTTCGCTGTATAAATCAAATATTTGTACGTTGTTTGACAAGATTTTAGACTTGTTTTGGCATTTATAGGTGTTTCAATAACTTCTCCAATGCAAACAAACGAAGGAAATAGCTAATACCAATTGGCAAACAGCACCACCAGCGCAAGCACCATTTCCATTTGCGCATCAACAGCCAATAAATGATGGTTATGAATAAAATTGCAACTAAAATAGGGTAGGCCAACCCCAAAAACAAAGCCACAAGTTTTTGGGTGAATTAACGGAGTGAGGTAAGTACAAGCAAGGAATTATCAACACGATGGAGCCTATCCCAACGTAGTTAGAAAAAACGAATGACATGCTTCAACCAATGAAATTTGCCAGCCATTATTTATTACTTTGTCTAAAAACAAAAAGTCTTTTTCTCTTTTTGTCAGTGATTCATATCCTGATTTGGAAATTTTATCCAAAATTTTATCAATTTTTTCTTGGCGTTGCTTTGCTTCAAAGTTGTAATCTTTCGCCAGTTTTAAAACGTGCATTGTTTATTGCATTTTAGTGAATGGCTGTTTTGGTTTCTTTTTGAAAATTTGCATCAATTGATCGCCCATTCTTATTCCGTGATTGCTGATATTATAAGCCGAACTAAATGCTTCTTTTTAACCGAGAAATAACCCAACAAAGCTCCACCCAAATGTGCAAAATAAGCGGTTCCATCTTCAATGCCCATTCCCAGCACTATACAAATTGATAAGAATGAAAATCAAGGCCAGATAAATCAAGCGCATGTTGAAATAATCCCCAAATAGAAACCGTTAACTGAGGCTGATAAAAGCAGTTGCAAACCAAATAGCCATTACCGCCCCTGGGATGCGCCAACAACCAATCCACCTTCAACACCTTGAATTAAATGCGAAACTTAATTCAAAATACCGCCAGCCAAACCACCCAAAATATAGGTGTACAAAATAAAACGTTTGGCGCTAAAAAATTGTTCAAACATTCTACCAACACTATACAAAAATAGCATGTTAAACAAAAGGTGCATCAACCCAGTAAAATGCGTGAAAATACTGGTGAAAAGTCCTGGCGCTTTAAAAATAAACGCTTTGAATGGAAGCCGATAGAAAATAGAAATGGTTAAATTTGCTATGCCATTGCCAACGTTTCCACCAATAATGCGAGCAAGAACTTTAAAACACCAATTACAATAAACACCAACACGTTGATGAATATCAATTTTACGGTCATTCCACCCGAATAAAACGTGCTTTTTAAATCGCTAACAAAATTAGTTGACGTTCGCATTTCCAATTATTTTTTAATAAAAGTGGTTTCATCTTTTTTGCGCTGTAAATTACAAAAATAATACCAACAATAGCGCCTCCTACATGCGCCAAATGGGCAATATTATCAATAGTTGTAGAGAAGAAACTCATGTAAATTTCATATGCTAAAATAAACTCGCCAATCAAATATTTTATTAATTGGAATGGGTGGAAACAATAAATATCACCCGGTATTTGGAAATAACATGGCAAAAGTGCCAACAACCCCAAAATTCACCCGAAGCACTCCGCCATTGAACTTAAACTCATGCCGCTGTATTCGTTGAACAATATCTGACTCATGTCGAATGAACGCAAGTTTGAATAGTTCTTGTAATACCTTTCACAAATTCATTGACTACATCAATATTGTAGCCATCTGCTATTAACGCTTGTTTGATTTGGTGTAATTCATACATTCCCAATGAGTTGTAAAGCACCAAGGCGCCAATTCCACTTGCAATGTAAAAAATGAAATAGCGTTTTGGTCCCCAAATACGCTCAAGGTGCGAACCAAATGAGACCAAAAGCAACATGTTGAATAAAATGTGAAAAATATTGCTGGTATCGTGCGTAAACATGTGTGTTACAATTTGATAGGGCTCAAATGTAGGAGCGTTAAAATAATGGGCACTCAATAAAAAAGGCAAATTTTCAAAGCCGGTATTGATGCCAACCATCATTGCAACATACACCAAAATGTTGATGAATAAAATGTTTTTGGTAACAACTGGAATATTTTGAAACATATTTAAAAAAGTTGATGAATATCGGTTAATAAAATTGTTTTAATAATTTGTTTACCGCTAGGCGTATAACTATGGTCGGCGCATTGAAACAACGTTTCCACCAAGTTGGTAACACTTTCTTTGTTGTCTGAAAGGTGTTTGCTTTTTCCTATGCTTTTTGAAATGTTGGCCACTAAAATGTGTGCAATATCGCCTTTGTCAATCGAAGAATGGGCCAAATTATCTAGAATAGCATCGATGCATTCGTTGATGGCTTCTTCTTCCAAAACGGCGGGTACAGCTGTTAATAGCAACATGCCATCAGCAATTGTGCTTTCAAATCCTAAGCGTTGCAACAAGCCCATTTGACTGTACCAAATGCTTTCCTCTCCCTTAGAAATTTCTTTTTCGTAGGGAAATAACAAGGTTTGCGAAGCAATCGGGCGCACAATAAATTCGCGCATCATATCGTCATAGGTGATTCGTTCCACAGCTCGTTTACCGTGAACCACCATCAAGCCGTTTTTGGATGGAAAAATTAAATAGGGCGAGCGCACAATGAATTGCTCAAATTTTGTAGAAGTTTCTTCCAATTCTATGGTTTGTTGCACAACTTCTTCTTCTTGTTCTTCTAGCTCGTCTATTTTATAAAAATTCTCCCAATCTTTCTGTGTTGTTGTGTTTTCGCCATAACCAAACTTGTTGAGAGCCACATTTTTAGAAGCAGTTGAGCCGCCTCTTGTTGGTGTATCGAAAGGATTAAAATGTGGGTTGACCTTTATTTGTGGTTGAACAGCTGGTTTTGACAACATTTCATAGGGAATATCAAAACTTTGTTCGCGTTCAAAATCAAGTGTTGGAGCAATGTTGTATTTTCCTAATGCTTCTTTGATGGAACTCAATAGCACCATGTAAATGTTTCTATCCTCTTCAAACTTGATTTCGGTTTTTGTAGGATGCACATTTACGTCAATTTTTGCCGGATCAATGTCGAAATAGATGAAATAACCCGGATAAGTTTTGGGTTGAATCAAATTATCAAACGCTTTGCTCACCGCATTGTTGAAATAGGCATCTTTAAAAAAACGGTTGTTCACAAAGAAAAACTGTTCGCCTCTTGTTTTTTTAGCGTATTCAGGTTTTATGACAAACCCAGTTATTTTTGCAATACTGGTTTCTTCAAAAATTGGCACCAAGCGTTCATTTTGTTTGTCGCCAATTACATCCACAATGCGTTTTCTCAATACGGCACTGCGCAAGTTGTACACTTCGGTGTCGTTATGGATTAAAACAAAATTCACATTGGGATGTGCCAAAACGATGCGTTCAAATTCATCGCGGATATGGCGAAATTCCACATCGTTGGATTTTAAAAAATTGCGACGAGCAGGAACGTTGTAAAACAAGTTTTTCACCTCAAAATTAGTTCCTTTGTTGCACACCACTTCTTCTTTCGAAATGATTTTGTTGCCTTCAATTTGTATGAGTGTGCCCGTATCGGCGTTTTCTTCTTTGGTTTGCAACGTAACATGGGCAATAGCAGCAATACTGGCCAACGCCTCGCCTCTAAATCCTTTGGTGCTGAGGTTGAATAAGTCTGCTGCGGTATGAATTTTACTGGTTGCATGGCGCAAAAAACACAATTCGGCATCGGTTGCATTCATTCCCTTGCCATCGTCGGTAATTTGAATGAGTGTGCGCCCAGCGTCTTTAATGTTTACCATAATTCGTGTAGCTCCGGCATCAAGTGCATTTTCTACCAATTCTTTAACAACAGAAGCCGGTCGTTGTATCACCTCTCCTGCAGCAATTTGATTGGCTATGTGGTCCGGAAGTACAGAAATGATTCCTTTCATACGCTTATTCGGTAACCCAGTTTGTTGAATATTCTATTGGTCTTCGTTGAGCTTTTGGCCATTCACCTTCGGGATAACCAATGTAAAACAAACTCAAGCATTTGTCTTCTGATTTTAAACCCAAGAAGTTTTTCATTTCATCGGAATATATAAGTTTCGGTGTTGCCCAAAAGCTTCCCAATCCATAAGCAGTGCATGTTAAACTCATGTTTTGAATAGCACAAGCAATGGCTTCAATTTCTTCCAATTCGTTGATTTTACTCGTTGGTTGTCTGTCAAGTGAAACAGCAATAACAACAGATGAACGCAAAGGGCGCGCCACCAATTTTGCCAATTTCATATCGTTTTGCTCTTCTTTTGGAGTAATTTCTAAATATGTTTTTCCTAAAAAATCACTTAAACGTTGCAAGCCATCCTCCATAAATACATGAAATTTCCACGGTTGTGTTTTTCCATGTGTTGGTGCCCAAATAGCATTGTTTAAAATTAATTCAACTTGTTCTTTGTGTACTTTTCTAGAACTGTATTGCTCTGGAAAAATAGTGCGTCGGTTGCGTATTAAATCGGTTACTTCAGAAAGATTGTATTTCATTTGAATATTGTGTCCTTTTAAAGTGCAAAAATAACAAATTTAAAGAGAAGATTTACGTTTCACCACTAGAAAGAAAAATTGTCAATAAAAAATCAATTTTTTAGTTTGAATGTTACAAATAATTGTTTAGATTAAAGATACCAAAATTCAAATATTTTTTATTTTTTGTAAACTTTTTGATTGTTGATAAATTTTATAATACTGATAATCAATGTATAAGCACGAATTATTTGTAAACTTTTTAAAAATATATTTTTTTCAAATGTTTATTAATTTATATTTGTTCACCGAATAATTGAAAATAGATTTCTAAATCACTCAAATTAAAATGGAAGCAACATTGAACGAATCAATACCTGTAGTTGATGCAGAAAAGTTGGAGCAGCATTTGCCTTTTCCAACTACGCGACCAGTGGCTTTGGATGCTGAAGTAGTTCGTTTTCAAAACAACAAAGAAAAATGGATTGCTTTTATCGGTTTAATTGATGGGCGACCGTATGAAATTTTTACAGGTCTCTTGGATGATGAAGACGGTATTGCAATTCCACGTTGGGTTGAAGAAGGATTGATTATTAAAGGAAAAGAAAACGATGGTTCATCGCGCTATGATTTTCAGTATAAAAATACGCGTGGTTACAAAACAACTATTGAGGGACTTTCCTACAAATTCAACCCTGAATATTGGAACTATGCCAAATTGATTTCAGGGACCTTGCGCTATGGGATGCCCATTGAAAAAGTAGTTGATTTGATCAATAGTTTGCAATTAGAAGGAAATATAAATACTTGGAAAATAGGGGTGGCAAGAGCTTTGAAACGCTATGTTCCAGGCGCAACAGATGAAGATTAATTACATTAAATAGAACAAGACATGAGTATTTTTGATAAACGAGTGAATTACAAACCTTTTGAATATCCTGAGGTTTTACAATTTGTGGATGCAATTAATAAATCATTTTGGGTGCACAGTGAGATTGACTTTACTGCTGATATTCAAGATTTTAAAAGTAGTTTAACACCAGTTGAAAAAGAAATTGTGAAACGTTCTTTGTTGAGCATTGCACAAGTGGAAGTGGGCGTAAAAACATTTTGGGGTGATTTGTACAAACATTTTCCAAAACCAGAAATTAACGGTTTGGGGGCAACCTTTGCAGAATGTGAATTTCGCCACTCAGAAGCTTATTCTCGTTTGTTAGAGGTGTTGGGGTACAATGAAGAATTTCAAAAATTATTGGAAATTCCTGTGTTTAGCAAAAAATTGGAATTAATTGAAAATAGTTTGTATTCAAGCAAAGATATTATTTCAAAATTATTGTTCTTTACCATTGTAATTGAAAACGCTTCATTGTTCTCGCAATTCGCTAATATTCTTTCGTTTACACGTTTTAAAGGGTATTTAAAAAATACGTCAAATATTATTGCTTGGACTTCTATCGATGAGCAAACACATGCCAATGCAGGAATTTATTTGTTGAACAAATTGGAAGAAGAAGGATTTGTGACGCAAGAAATTAAAGAACAAATGGCTAAAAATGTATTGGAATACATTCAATACGAGTCAGAACTGTTGGATTGGATTTATGAAGAAGGTGAGTTGTCATTCTTTTCCAAAACAGACATGTTGAATTTTATGAAATACCGCGTGGACTTATCATTGGAAAAAATTGGGTTGAAAAAATTATTCAACATTACAGATGAACAATACAAGCCAATGCTATGGTTTGACGAAGATGTTTTTGCAAATGAATTGGATGACTTCTTTGCAAAACGCCCAACGGCATACACCAAACATGATAAAAGTATAACTGCAGACGATTTATTCTAATCGTCCTAATAAAACCGAAAAAAAACAACAACAATGGAACAAGAAATTATTGAAAAAGAACTGGAAAAAGGCACAATGGAAAGACTGTGGTGGAAAAATGAAGAAAGTGAGCAAATTCTCAATCGTGGTTACCTATTAAAAGGGGAAACGGTAGAAGGAGCAATTGATCGCGTGGCATCAGCAGCTGCACGTCGCTTGTATAAACCTGAATTGAAAGAAGCGTTTGTTGAAATGATTGAACGTGGATGGATGAGCTTGAGCTCGCCAATTTGGGCCAACATGGGAACCGAACGTGGCTTGCCAATTTCTTGTTTCAATGTGCATGTGCCCGATAGTATAGAATCAATTACGCACAAACTGGGCGAAGTAATCATGCAAACAAAAACTGGTGGTGGAACATCGGGTTATTTTGGTGATTTGCGCGCAAGAGGTAGTGCGGTAACCGACAACGGGATGAGTAGTGGAGCAGTGAGCTTTATGCGTTTGTTTGACACAGCGATGGATACCATTTCGCAAGGTGGAGTAAGACGTGGTGCTTTTGCAGCTTATTTGGATATCGACCACCCAGATTGTGAAGAATTTTTGCAAATCAAAGACATCGGTAGTCCTATTCAAAACTTGTTCAATGCGGTTTGTGTACCCGATTACTGGATGCAAGAAATGATTGATGGAGATGTGGAAAAACGTGCTTTGTGGGCAAAAGTTTTGGAAAGTCGCCAACAAAAAGGATTGCCTTATATTTTCTTTACGGATAACGTAAATCGCAATAAACCACAAGTTTACAAAGACCATAATTTAACGATTAATGCAAGTAACTTGTGTTCGGAGATTATGTTGCCTTCTACAGATGACGAGTCGTTTATTTGCTGTCTTTCATCCATGAACTTGGAGTTGTATGTCGAGTGGAAAGATACTGAAGCAGTGAAATTGGCTATCTTTTTCTTAGATGCTGTATTGCAAGAATTTATTGAAAAAACAGAAGGAAATCACTATTTAAGTGCGGCAAATAAATTTGCGAAACGCCACCGTGCACTTGGATTAGGTGTATTAGGCTGGCATTCATTGTTGCAAAAACGCATGATTCCATTCGAAGGGTTACAATCTAAACAGTTGACAACAGAAATTTTCAGCTATTTACACGATAAAACCGAAAAAGCAACACAAGAATTGGCAATGATTTATGGTGAACCTGAGTTATTAAAAGGTTATGGAAGAAGAAATACAACAACAATGGCAATTGCGCCAACCACCTCTTCTTCTGCAATTTTAGGGCAAACATCGCCTGGAATTGAGCCGTTTTCATCCAATTACTACAAAGCAGGTTTAGCAAAAGGTAACTTTATTCGTAAAAATAAATACTTGAAAGCATTGTTAGAAGCAAAAGGCATCGACAATGAAGACACATGGAGAAGCATCATGATGAATCAAGGTAGTGTGCAACATTTAGAAGAGTTGACACAAGATGAAAAAGATGTTTTCAAAACGTTTAAAGAAATTAGCCAATTGGAAATCATTCAACAAGCATCTATTCGTCAGAAATACGTAGATCAAGCGCAAAGTTTGAACATTAACATTCCATCAGGTGTTCCAATTAAAGAGGTAAACCGTTTGATTATCGAAGCATGGAAGTTAGGTGTAAAAACCTTGTATTATCAACGCTCTCAAAGTGTTTCTAAAGAAATGGCGGTAAATGTGGTAAGCTGTACAAGTTGTGAAGCATAATTCGCACTAAAAATAATACGAAATAGCCTGCAATTATTGTGGGCTATTTTTTTGTTGAATTGTAAGAGAATTAAGAAATGAAATTTCAGTAGAACGACCAACCTTTGTATTAAGTTTGTTCAACTATCTTTACTAATTTGTTGCGTAAATTTATGTATGTTTCTTTGCGAAGCATCCAATATGAAAATTTAGACGAGGAGTTCTCTGTTTTTTCAAACCCTAAAAATTGATTGTATTGCAAAGCCGCTTGATTGTTGTTGTTTATTTTAGCTGTAACATTGTCCAATAAAAGCGCGTTGAATGCAAAATCCAACAATAAAATAGAGGCCCCCAAAGTAACGCCCGAACCAACAAATGCTTGATTACCAATAAACAAACCTGTTTCTGCTGTTTTTTGAACGTTGTCTATTTTTTTTATATCAATCAACCCAACTGGTGTATTTTCTGAAAGAATAATAAAATAGTAGGCGTTAGTAATGTTTTTAAACCAAGTTAATTGCTCAGAAGGTGAAATGGTTGCTTGAAACTCCATGAATTGAGAAACATGTGTTTGATTGCGCCATTGTCGAACGATTTCTAACCATTCTTCGGTTAACGGTTTTAAGGCAATTCCAAACCCACTTATGCTTTCCATTGTTCAGAAATTGCAACTTGTTCCAATTGATTTTGACGCACCCAAATACGTCGAATATACTCACCAATAATTCCAAGCGACACTAAAATTAAACCTGTTGATAGAAAAATGGCAACAATGATAGAGGTAAAACCCATCTCTACATCGTTGAATAATTTTTGATAGACATAATAGCAACTCATGCCAAAAAACACAATGGACATTGTAAGCCCAATGCGAATAATCATTTTCAATGGCATAGACGAATGAAACAAAATGATTCCAAATGTTAATTGCAACAATTTTTTATTGGAATAAGTTGATTTTCCAGCTATACGCTTTGCGTGGTTGACCATACACGTTTCTACCTTTCCAGCATTTTGCAACAAATAAACATCTACAAAAATGATGGGCGACACTTGCTGCTTGATGGTTGCCAACACTGCTGATTTCATGATTTTAAACGAAGTAACGTTACTAAAATCAATGGTTTTACTTTTGGTTATTTTTTTCAATATTCTACTCGAAAAATTACGCACCAGTGTGTGTTGTTTTGCTTGATAGGTGCCATACACCAAATCGGCATTTGTTGATTGCAATTTTTCAAAAAGATTGTCAATTTCAAATGGATCGTGTTGCAAATCATCGTCCATCACTACTACAAAATCACTTTTTGACGCCGATAAACCCGTAGAAATTGCCGTGTGTTGTCCATAATTACGCGTTAATCGGATGGCTTCAAAGCTAAATTGTAATTGCTTTTCTAATGATTTTAAAAATTCAAAAGTACCGTCGCCACTTCCATCTTCAACAAAAATCACATGCATGTGCAACTCCGATTTTTTTTCGGCATTCCATGCATTCAAACGCTCAATCAATTGAGGCAATGTTTGTTGGGATTTATAAAGCGGAATAACAATGTCGAGTGTTAGCATGAGTAATAGTTAGTAATCTTGAATAATTGAACAAAATTTCGGCTGAAAGGGCAACAAAACAGAAGCTACTGAAAAACCAACACCAAAACCAGTTGCAAGTATCCAGTTGGAATGTTTAGCACAATCATCCCAAGCCAAACTCAATGTTAGCGGTATGCTTGCCGAAGCTGTGTTTCCAAATTCTGTGATGGAATAAGGCACTTTGTCTTCGGGGATGTTTAGTTTTTTTCGGATGGACTCATTGATTAATTGATTTGCCTGATGCAACACAAATAAATCAGGAAAAATTATCGAATGTTGCGCAAAATCCAATAATTGTTGAATATTTTGTGGCACCAACTTCACCGAATAGCCAAAAACATCAATGCCGTTGAGTTGCATTTTATCGTTGTGCTGGTGTGTAATTTCTATTGCATGTTGACCCGAACCATCTGTTTGCAAGTTGAAAAATCCACATTTGTTTTTATCGCCTTTTTTGTATTCAATAGCAATAGCCGATGCTGCATCTGAAAAGATAGGACGTACACTTTTATCGTTAGCATCAATTAATTGTGTAGAAATATCGCCACAACAAAGAATTGCGCGTGCATCTCTGCCTAAACTTGCAAGCATGCTGTAAACAACCTGAAGTCCGTAAACAAACCCCGAACAACCCGATACCAAATCAAAACACATTGTATTGGATGAAAGGTTCAAATCGCCGTGCAAGCGACAAGCAACGGAGGGAATTACCATTTGTGGAGTTTGAGTTACACAAATAAGCACATCAATTTGGTTGTTTTCCCATGCCAACTTTTCAAGTAATTGACTGGTTGCTTTCTCAAATAAATCTTTGATAGTTGTTTGTTTGGAGGCAATTCTACGGTAACGAATTCCAGTGTGATTAACCAAAGCTTTTCGTTCATCGGTCGATAACATTTCCAATTCCAAATTGTCTTCTACTGTTTTGGGCAATACCGTAACGATACCTACAATTTCAGATCCTGTATGTTTGGAAAGAGCCATTATTGGTTAGATAGATGTTGGTGTAAATCTGCCACTGTGATGCATTTTGCTAAATCGCTTGCTGTTAAAACAATGGCTGTTTCATCGTTAATTCTAGAAATTAATATCAAAGCATTCAAAGAGCTCCAAGTACGCAATTGGCGCAATTGACTTGTTGCCTGAACTTCTCCTTTGTCGAGCAATAGTTCACTTTCTAAAAATTGGATGAAATCTGTAAGTAGCTCAAATTTTCGCATAGAACAAATGTAATAAACTATCTTAAAACTAAACGTTTTTTCAGAAGAAACGTTGCTTTTTAGAAAAAGTAGAACTGGCAAGCACTAACCAATTAAGACTGCATCTTGCCAACTCACGATGGTTTCATTGGTGCGTTTTTGCGAGGTGTTTTGTGTATTCATCAAATAGTGTTGAAATTGAATTTCGGTGGTCAATTTATCCAAATAATGCAATGATTTAAGAAATTCTTCTTTTACCGTTTGCGAGTATTTCATTTCCACACATTGCACTTTTAATCCGTGTTCAATAATCAAATCTATTTCATTGCCATTGCTATCGCGCCAGTAATAGAAATTGCGTTTTTTCCCCTCTACGTTGTGCGATTTAAAAATTTCAAGCAATGCAAAGTTTTCAAATAAAGCACCTTTTGCGGGAGAATGAATCAATTCATCGGTTGTTTCTATCCCCAGCAAATAAGCTAAAAGTCCCGTATCATAAAAATACAATTTAGGCGATTTAACCAAACGTTTGCTTAAATTGCGGTACCACGGCTTTAGTTTAAAAACAATGTAACTGGCTTCTAAAATAGATAACCAATTTTGAATTGTTTTTACCGAAACACCAATTTTTTTGGCAAACTCACTGGCATTAAACGCCTGACCTGCATATACGGCACACAGCTGCACAAAACTTTGAAACATGGCCAAATCTTGCACATTTACAATTGTTCGCACATCCCGTTCCACATACGTTTTCACATAGGATGGGAAATAATCAATGGGTGCAATGTTTTTATCATAAATACGCGGATAACCTCCTTTTATGATGGCTTCGTTGACATCAATTGGTTGTTGGCTTGTAATTTCAGCTATAGAAAAAGGCAGCAATTCAAGGTGATAAACACGACCCGCCAATGTTTGTGTAATTTTTTCTAACAGTAAAAAATTTTGCGATCCACTCAATATAAATTGCCCCGTCAATCCAGATTCATCTACAATTTGTTGTAAGTAAGAAAATAATTCTGGCACGTTTTGTATTTCATCAAAAATGACATATTTATCATAATGATTCAAGAAACCTCGGGGGTCTGCTTGTGCAAATTGACGATTATCAAGGTTTTCCAACGACACATAACGATAAGTAGGGAATGCTAATTTTGCAAACGTGCTCTTACCGGCCTGCCGTGGACCAGTAACAACAATAACAGGAAATTTTCCTGCCATATCGTTTGCTTTTTTTACAATCATTCTATTTATCATACTACAAATCTATGCAATTTTGGAATAATATTTATGCATATTTGGAATATTTTTTATGTAATATTGGATTTTATCTTATGTATATGTGGAATTTTTACTATGCATTATTGGATTTTTTCTTATGTATATTTGGAATATTGTTTATGTAAATATGGAATATTTTAACATTATAACACCTGTTTACTCTCTAATCTAGCCATAATAAAAATCTATATGTGTATCAATATTTTTTATGATTGAAGTCACTTAAACTGTTGTACATTTGTAAAAAAAAATGGCTATGAAAAAAAAAATGATTAAAAAACGCTTACAATCTTTATTGACATTGGCACTTATTGGTGGTTCTACAATTCTTTTGTACTCTAGATGTAGCTCACCTGAAGTGAAAGATGAAGTAGTTGTTGACGACAGCGCTGACAAAGCTTTATTAGAAAAAGCAAACTCTATTTTTAAATCAATTTCATCAATTCCACAAGATGATATTGCAATGAACAAAATTTTATTAGGTAAAAAACTTTACCACGATAAAAGTTTATCGAAAGATCAGACCATTAGTTGTGCTTCATGCCACAACTTAAACACTTATGGTGTTGATAATTTAGCATTTTCTCCAGGCGATACCAAAGAATTAGGAGGCAGAAATTCACCTTCATCTGTTTATGCCTTTTTGCACTCGGTTCAATTTTGGGATGGTAGAGCAAAAGATGTGGAAGAACAAGCAGGTGGACCAATTCTAAACCCAGTTGAACACAACGTTCCAAACCAAGCATTTTTAGAAAAAAGATTGCGCGAAAACAAAGAATATCAACGTTTGTTTAAAGAAGTGTATCCTAACGAGGCGCAACCTATCACCTTTGCAAACATTACAAACGCAATTGGTGCTTTTGAACGTCAATTGGCACCTGAAAGTAGATTTGATAAATGGTTGGATGGCGATAATACGGCTTTAAACGCACAAGAAAAGAAAGGTTTACAAGCATTTATGGATAATGCATGTATTACTTGTCACATGGGGCCAGCTGTTGGTGGTGGCTTGATGCAAAAATTTGGTTTATATGGCAATTACTGGGAAAAAACTAACAGTAAGAAGATCGACAATGGTGTTTATGATTTAACCAAAAAAGAAAGCGATAAGTACATCTTTAAAGTTCCAAGTTTAAGAAACGTTGAAAAAACAGGCCCTTATTTCCACGATGGCTCTGTTACTAAATTGGAAGACGCTGTAAGCATGATGGCCGAATTGCAACTGGGTAATAAATTATCAGGATGAAGATGTAAAAATACTGCTTTCTTAAAATCAATGATAGCAGAAGTTGATGCAAAATACATCGAATAGCATTCTAAAAAGCAAAATTATCAAAAGAGATCGTCTTCAACTTCGCAAGGTAATCTCTTTTTTATAGCTGCAATCTACCTTTAAAAATAAAATTCATCAACCAAGCGGGACCAATCAACAAAAAACTGCAAATCTTTTTGAAAAGAGGGTTTTTTACCTTCTATTCCGTGTCGTCTCAATAAACTGACCAATCCAAGCTATTACAAAAACACCTATAGAAAACAACAATAAACCGCTATTTCCCAATTGTACAAAAATAATTGCTGGCAAATAACACAAAAGTGCCCAAAATAAAAAACCAACAAATAATTTAAAAGAAAGTGTTAGGATTAACAAAAAAGCACTAAAATCAACACCAGTGATGCCCAATTGATGTAGCTTGAAAATTCTTGCAGAGCATTAGGAAATGGCAGGCAACGCATCATTCCAAAAATGGAGAAAAATGCTTGCACAACTAATGAATCAATTTATTGGTTTTATTTTGATGACTTTCGGCATACTCGCGCAATAAACGTTCTATTTTTGTTGTTTTCATGATTCGGGATTTTGACATACTAAATTAAAAAAAATCACTACATTTGTCAACTGATTTTAAAAACATGAAAATTACCAACGAAATTATTGATCACATTGCGCATTTGTCTCGTTTAGAATTTGAAGGTTCTGAAAAAGATGCTATTCGTCAAGATATGGAAAACATCATTTCATTTATGGATGTGTTGCAAGAAGTGGATACCAACAATGTGGAGCCGTTGATTTTTATGAACGACGAAATCAACCATTTGCGTGAAGATATTCCTACAGTGACATTAACACAGCAAGAAATTCTGAAAAATGCACCTAAAAAAGATTCTGATTTCTTTAGAATTCCTAAAGTATTAGATAAGTAATTGTTCTTATTTTATGACAAAAAGAAAGAGTACTGATCAGAATCCCCATATTTAATTTTCTTTAAAAAGTATTTACAAAAACTAGCTTAAAGTTACTTGGTTTTTAACAACACTAAAAGTTCCTCCAACTTCTTCACAACTCTCTTTGGTACCTTTTAGCTTGTTTCTTATCCAATTCTTTTATACTCAGATTTATAGGTTGTGTCAATTAATGTATATTCACACGTATAATTTTTCTACAAGATACAAGCGTTGAAAATGCAATTCCAACTAAAATAATTTTTTCATAATTCACTATTAATTTTATGTTCTCAAATTTAATCGTTTTTTTACAATATGAAAATTGAAAAACAAAAAAAGGAACCTTTTCAGATTCCTTTTTTGAATTGTATTGTAAAAAACTATTTAGCTTTCCAAGTACCTCCAGCTAATTCACATGTTGTTTTTAATGCGTCCATTTGTGCGCTAGTGTAATTTTTCTCACTATATGTTGCACTAGAAACACCATTAATTGTACATGTGTACTCTTTTTTGCAAGAAGCCAAAGCTAAAACTGCTAATGCAGCAAATACTACTTTTTTCATAATGTTTAATTTTAATGTTAATTTTAAAACAAATATATGTAATAAAATGAAATAGAATTTAAAAAATAATTGAAATATTAGTTCAAAGAACAATTTTTATCTCCAGCTACTGTGATTAACCCTACTGATACAGATCCTGTACAAATTTGTTTAGCATCTTTCTTCGTTCTGTTAACAATTTGGTAAGATGATGCATTTCCTTCGTATTGACATGTACATGTCCAGTCTTTTTTACAAGAAGCCAAAGCCAAAATAGCCAAACCAGCGAATAAAACTTTTTTCATAATTATAGATTTATGTGTTAATAATATAAAACAAATATATGTTAAAATTTGCAAATAGCAAACTATTATCGCTGAAATACGAAGTTTTACGTAGTTTAATCCAGTTTTTCCATCAAGTATTGGTACAATAAAACCATGTTCATGATGTCGCTTTTATACACCAATTCGTTGGGAGTATGCACATGATCTTCGGGAGCTCCAATAAAACACCAGTCAATTGGAAGGTGCGATAATTGCAATAGACTTCCATCGCTTCCGCCTGCCGATTCTACTTCTAATTGAAACATTACACCCGATTGTTCGGCTAATGCAACAATTTTATTTAAAAACGATTTACGTGGCAAGTATTTATCGCGCAATGAAATGGCAACACCTTTTCCATGCAAAACACCTGGCGTTACCCATGTGATATCGGAAATCAATGCTTGGCGAATGTTGTAGTTTTGATACAAATAGTTGGCGCAAAACCCAACGCTGTTGCCTCCATGCTCTTCGTAGGTGGAAAACACTATAGCGCCATTTTCTAGTTGTTCAGCAACTTTTAATGCCGACCAAACACCCAAACGGTTGTCCAAATAAGGCGATTGCACATACACATCGCTTTCTATAAAATTGGGTTTGTAGGTAAGAATCGTTCCTCGGTCTATCGTACGGTCAAACACACACGTGAGCGAAATGGTATCGTCGTCGTTTTCAATAACCATCAATTCGGTTGCAATTTCACCTTGAGAGTCGCAACCAACCAGTTGAATGCCATCTTCAATGGTAGGACCGCCAATTTTAATTAAATTATTCTCGTAACCAACAGAATAGCCAATGGTGTCAATGTGTGCATAAATTGCAGTTGTAGGTTTGCCAAAAATTAGCACCACACAATCGTGAAAATCTCCACCCGACAAAACGGTTGGTTGCACTTTCCAATTAGGTGTATTTTGAGCAACGTAATCAAGTATAAATTGAGCAATATTCCCTTCATCGCTTGATGCACCTCTTATTGCTGTTAATTGTTTTAATAATTCCATTTTAATATTCTCCCAGAAAAATAATTTTTATTTCACCTAATTTAGCAAGTTCTGATTGCAAAAATTCAGCTGTTGTTAATGGTAGTTTAACATCCAGTTGGCAAGTCACATCAAAAAGTTGATTGGAATAGTCTAATCCTGTTTTTTTGAGCCAATTCATCACTTCGGGCATTTCGTTGTATGAAAATTGAAGTTGAATGTGGTGAAAAACCTCTATTTCTACTATTGTGGCATTGTTGAGAGCATCTTGTGCTGCTTCGCGATAGGCATGAATTAGTCCGCCAACTCCCAATTTTACACCACCAAAATAACGCACAACACCAATCAACACATTGGATAAATCAAACGATTGAATTTGCCCTAAAATGGGTGCACCCGCAGAATTATTGGGTTCTCCATCATCGTTGGTACGAAACTGTTTTTTATCTAACCCAAAACGATAGGCCCAACACACATGCCGCGATTGGTAATGTTCTTTTCGCCATTTTTCGATGTGTTGCTTTGCTTCTTCTTCGGTATAGCACGGAACAGCATAGGCAATGAATTTAGAACCTTTTTCTTTGTAAAGTCCTTCGGATTGTTCTTTTACTGTTTTATATGTTGTTTGAGAAGTCAAGGGGGAAGTTTTGAAATTTGAAGGGTGAAATTAGAAGGGTGAAGTTTGAAGGGTGAAATTAGAAGGGTGAAGTTTGAAGTTTGAAATTAGAAGGATGAAATTTGAAGGATGAAGTTTTGAAATTTGAAGGATGAAGGATGAAATTTGAAGGATGAAATTTTAAGTTAGCGCTGGATTTTAATTTTCATTTTTTTCAAAATTGATACACAAATTGCAGTTAATTCATCTGCTTCTTTTAGTAGATCGTCAACATT
Organism: Crocinitomicaceae bacterium; assembly: GCA_041392275.1. Lineage (GTDB taxonomy): Bacteria > Bacteroidota > Bacteroidia > Flavobacteriales_D > Crocinitomicaceae > Taishania. Next base: position 23,377 of record JAWKMK010000013.1, read on the forward strand.
CTGCCATTGTTTTTCTTTTATTATTTCTAACCAAAAGCAACATTCATCTGCCTCTTCTAAAACAATGTTCATTTTTGAAATAAATTCTCTGTCACTTCTTGCTCTGTTTGCTGCCCTATAGTTTGCACCTACTGAAGTAGCGCTTCTCAATAGCTGATTCATTACTACTTTTTTGGTCATTGAATATTCCATTCGTTCAACTAAGTCAATAATTGAAAGCGAGAATTTCTTTGTCCTATCTTGCAACTCTTTACTCATCAACAAAAACCTATTTAATCATCCCAAATTAGCCATTTTTTCTTCCAAAATTGCAATTTTGCTCAATGCATCCGCTTCTTTTTTACGTTCCATTTCAACAACATTTGCAGGAGCGCCACTAACAAATTTTTCGTTTTTCAATTTATTTTGAACACTTGCCAAGAACCCTTTTGCATATTTTAGCTCTTCTTGCATTTTTGCTAATTCGGCTTCAACATCAATAGAATCGCCAAAAGGAACATAATATTCGTTGTTGGCAACAATGAAACTATTGGCATTGTTAACTTTTTCTGCGGTATATTCCAACGAGCTTAAATTCCCCATTTTTACAACCACTGAATCAAAGCTTCTATCGTAATCGGCATTCTTTTTAATCAACAAATCAACTTTTACTTTATTAGCAATGTTGTTGGTGTTGCGAATATTTCTAATACCAATAATTACTTCTTCGGCACGTTTAAAATTAGCCAAAGTGCTAGCATCAATTGTGCCTACAGTTGGCCATTGCGCAACAATAATATCGTCTCCGGCTTGGCGTTCACGAATTAAATGCCACAATTCTTCGGCAATAAATGGTGTAAACGGCTGAATCAATTTCAAGATGCTTTCAAAGAAATCTTTAGTTGCTTCCAATGTTTTAGCATCAATTGGATGTTGGTAGCCCGGTTTGATCATTTCCAAATACCACGAACAGAAATCGTCCCAAACCAATTTATAAATAGCCATCAACGCCTCAGAAATTTTAAACTTATCAAATAAATCGTTGATTTCTGTTAATGCCTCATTAAAACGGGATGAAAACCATTCAATTGCTCGAACAGATGATTCGGGTTGGTCTATTTCTTTCACTTCCCAACTGCTCACCAAACGGAAGGCATTCCAAATTTTATTGGTAAAGTTTCTACCTTGCTCGCATTGCGATGTATCAAACGGTAAATCGTTTCCTGCAGGCGATGAAATTAAAATCCCCATGCGCACACCATCAGCACCATATTGGTTGATTAATTCAATTGGGTCGGGTGAGTTTCCTAAAGATTTAGACATTTTTCTACCCAATTTATCGCGAACAATTCCGGTATAGTAAACGTTTCTAAATGGCAAATCGCCCATGTATTCGTAACCAGCAATAATCATTCTAGCCACCCAGAAAAACATAATTTCTGGCGCAGTTACCAAATCGTTGGTTGGATAGTAATATTTAATTTCTTCGTTGCCCGGCTGTGTCAATCCTTTGAAAACAGAAATTGGCCACAACCACGATGAAAACCAAGTATCTAACACATCATCGTCCTGACGCAAATCAGTTGGAGCGATTGTTTTATTGGCTTTTTTAGATGCCAATTCAGCTGCTTGTTCGGCAGTTTTTGCAATCACAAAATCTTCTGCTCCCGTTCCAAAATACCATGCTGGAATGCGGTGTCCCCACCACAATTGACGCGATACACACCAATCTTTTACATTTTCCATCCAGTGTTTGTAAGTATTTTTGAACTTATCGGGATGAAAATTGATATTTCCGTTCATGACATTGTCCAAAGCTGGTTGTGCCAAATCTTTCATCGACAAGAACCATTGCAATGATAATTTTGGTTCAATTACCGCATTGGTGCGTTCAGAATATCCAACTTTGTTGATGTGGTCTTCAGTTTTTACCAAATAACCTTTATCGTGCAATTCTTTTTCTATGGCTTTGCGCACCTCAAAACGATCTTGCCCATCGTAGTGCAATCCGTGTTGATTTAAAGTTCCATTATCATTAAAAATATCAATGGTTTCTAAATTGGTGTTTAATACCCAAATCATAGTCGTCATACCTGTGGTGCTGGTGTAACTCACAACCCGTACCAAAATCCATTTCCACATATTCATCCAAAATAATTGGCACTTTGCGGTTAACAATTGGCACAATGGCATGCTTTCCGTGCAAATGCGTATAGCGTTCGTCGTTTGGATTGATACAAATTGCAGTATCGCCAAAAATAGACTTCTGGACTGTGTGGTTGCAATGGTTAACCATTCATCATCTGATTCGGCCACTTTATAGCGAATATGGAATAATTTATAAATCACTCTTTTGTGGATTACCTCGTCAGAAAGTGCTGTTTTTGCTTCGGATCCAGCTCACCATGCAACTCCACGGGCAACGCCTTTTGGTACAAACTAATAAAAACATCGATTACAGAATCTGAATAATCGATTCATCGTAAAATCAGTACGTTCCCAATCGCATGAACAACCTAATTTTTGTTGCTCTTAAAATATCTCTTCGTGTTTGTCCTTCCACCAAAAGCGTGTTTTCTAAGAATTCATCGCGTGTTAAATCCGATTTTTTAATTCCTTCTGCACGTAGTTTTTGCATCACTCTCGCTTCGTTATAACAGATGCGTGAATGGTTCCAGGTACCCAACATGCATTTTTCCTAACATACGCGCTCGACGAATCAACACATCTTGGATGGTATTGTTGAGCATGTGTCCCATGTGTAAAAACTCCCGTCACGTTTGGTGGGGAATTACAATGGTGTAAGGCTCACGTTCATCAGGTGTTGAGTGAAAATAGCCTTTATTCATCCAATGTTGGTACCATCTTCTTCTGTTTTTGCGGTTCGTATGTTTTTGAATTTCCATATTTCAAATTTCGTTATTTTTTTATGTGTGTTAAGATATTCGGTAGTTGTGCAAGGGGAAATTTATATTTACAATTTGATTCAACAACTGGTGAGTAAGCCCAAACAGGATGCATTTTAGTGGTATTCCTCATGAATGCGTTTTAACTCTTTGGCATCGTTGGCATCAATCCCCAAACTATCGGCAATTTCTTTTGCTCGACTATGTCTTGGGTTGTCAATCCTGTAGTGAATCTTATTCTGGTTTTGTATAAATTGTTTAAATAGATGGTGCTTTTGATTTCAGGAATGGTGGTATAGTTGGATAAATTTTAATTGATGGTACAACAGGATGAATTGCAGTTTCTTTTTTCAAAAAATTGCGCCATTATAGCGTCCAACATTACTACAAAAACACCTGTAAAATATATGTTACTTTAATGGCACTCAAAAAGAGAATACCCAGAAATTTATTGAGTGAAGTATTAGGTACAAACACTCACTGCTTTTTTGACATTTTTCCGCCAAAAAAATTTTTAAAGCTCCAACAGCCAAAAAGTAGCTGTAAACGCAATAACAGGCATGTATTGTGGATTGAATGTTCCAAATTGTTTTAAGAAAATTAGCCGTTCCATCCAAAAAATTAACACCGGCATAAATTCCCACCAAAACTGCCAATAATATAAATTTCAATAATAAAGCCGTTTTTAAAACCTCTTTGTAAACACCCCAACCGAGGTGTAACAAAAGAAGAATATCTATAAAGTTCATGTTTCTATTTTATCTCCTCAAAACTATCAAAATGATCGTCGTCATTGCTGTTGGATGAATCGTCTGTTTTGTCAAATGCCTTTCCAGAAAGCAAACATCAAAATAGAATTGACCACTCTCATTACGATATTGAGCAAAAAGAAGTAAACCATTACTTTAAAAATAAACCCAAAAATTGGCGTTGATTCGATGTCTAAAATACTGTCTTTGAACCAAACAGAAATAGGATTGATGGAAATTCTGGCTGAAACCAAAACAACACAAATGCTGCAATAGCCATTAAAATCACAGCTATTTCTGCCTTAGCATTAAAGGTTGGCTCCAAATTGGGCATTCCATTGGTATAAACACTAAAAAGCAATTGCTTGTTTTTTCGCTGTTGAAATGAAGCAACAAAAAGAGAGCAAACAAACGATGGTGCCAAATACCAACGACTGTTAAAGTGGTCTTTGATAGATTGGATCGTAACAAATTAAAAATGTTACATCTAACAATAATAACATTGCACCGCTTTTATTGCAGTAAACTTGCCGTTTGTTTGTTTCGGTGAACACGTATTCTGCTAAATCAATCCCCAGATAAACCAAAATGGCAAACATCAACAAACAGCTGGAAAAAATGAAAATGACAATAAACCATACACTACAAACAAGAGAAAATCAAAACAATGTTGTGTGTCCTAGTTCAAGAAGTTGGCCAAACATTTTGTGTGAAAATTTTTTTTTGCAATTGAGTAATATTTGCAAAAAAACCTATATTAAAAGTAGCTAATAATATCATTAAATTTCATTATGAAAAAACTATTACTTCTTAATTTCAAAGCACTGTTGTGGTGTGCGCTAACTTTTTGGTCAAGAAACTTTTTCAGACAATTTAGTGAAAGGCTCATCCAATTGGACTTCAACACGTTTCGCAGCAAATCAATGATTGTGAATAATTCATACACAGGATTTCTAGGTTTTATTAACAATACTCCAATCAACCTTCGGGAATAAACGGGGCGCCAACTCTCCAACTATCGGTACATCCACAATACAACGGTTGTGGCTTTAGGTGTTTCCAATGCTAATACTTCAAACAGGTGATACAAACCCATAAGATGCAACAATGACTTCTAAGCATTTCAACAGTAGGGAAAACGGGTGTTACTTTTAGCTATTGGTATTTGAACAGTTGGTGTAAGTATAGATAGTTAAAGAAAAGTTTATTATTCTACATATAATTATTTTCAGGAATTTACTTGTAACCTACTCGGGTGTTAGTGGACACAAGCAACTCACACGTTACCAAAGTACTATAAATCAGCAACTCTAAAATTAAGTTCAATTTAATAGACAGATTTAGGTCAAGACCTGCATTTTTAAATTGATGATGTGTTGATTGACAGCCAATGGTCAAGCAGATGCAATTAGCAAATTTGGTTATTTCAAATTTGATGTACAGTAGCTTGGCAACAAATAAAATATCAATGTTTTCGATGCAATAGGCACTTATACTTCTGGAAATGTTTTTACCGCTCAATTATCTGATGCATCAGGAAGTTTTGCTTCACCAACTGCTATTGGAAATAAATTCATCAACTTCAGAGCACAAGTTATTGCAACCATCCCAAACAATGTGAATGCAGGAAATGGCTACCGTATCCGTGTTGTATCTACTAGCCCAGCGTTAATTTCGATGATAACGGAACCAATTAGTGGTTCATCTCGCTAACCGAATGTTGTGCTTGCCAACTTTGATGCAATGTGTGTATATCACAACCCTATCACGTTGAATCAAGGTAGTCCAACGGGAGGTATATATTCTGGACCGTCTGTTGTGAGTGGTGTCAATTTAACCTTCAACTGCAGGTGTTGACTGGGCAACAACTTATACCTATACAGATGGAAATGGTTGTGGTGGACAAGCAACAAAAAACATTACTTCAGGGTGCATGCAGGAATTGATGGAAGAAGCTCCAATTCATTGTCGGTTTACCTAATCCAGCTTCTGATAAATTATTCATTGAAGGGAATGGTGTTAAACGTGTTTTAATTATGATTTACTTGGAAATGCATAGCAAGTTTTGATGCTCAAACTTATTACAATATTCACCAATTGAATGCTGGAGCTTATTTAGTGAAAGTAGTTGCAGAAAACACAACTAAAATGATTAAAATTCAGGTAAAATAACAAATACCTAAATATTGAAAAACCTGTGCTGATTGGTTCAACACAGGTTTTTTTATGCTTGTTTCACCACATTGATAACTTCTTCAACACTATCAAACGGAGGCAAACATCCGTCGCTGTTTTCGGAGCAAACAAAAATTAAATCTGTTGTGCTTTCGCTCATCCCTAATGCAATGACCGAAGAATCATAGGCTGTTAGCACATTTGGAACATACTGATTTTGCAGAAGTGCACTGTTTTCTAGTTTGTTATCGCCCGAAAATACTACTTCAAAATAGTTGAGTACATTTAAATAATGCTGTTGCCCAATTGGAATACATGGAGCCATATTGTTCCATACCGTCAGTAACATGAACAATAAGACAAATGAGCCATCCATTCGGTTTTACCAAATAAATGCCCTAAAACCAATAAATTGTTAGCCATGATTGAATTACTCGATGGAACCAAGTACTGAAATGATGTCCATTTGCGTGCAATCAACTTGGTAGAATCGGGCGTAAAATAAAACATTTTGCTTTCCTTGTTTTGGAAATGAACAAGCACATATTCTGTTATATCTCGAGCTTTTAGGTGCATATTCTTCAAGCCTGTTACTTCGTAAAACGAACGCTTGAATTAAGGTGGCATAGTCTTCCAAAAACCCATCAATTGAACTACGTTGCGTTTTCTTGTTCGCCACAATGAATTATCATCGTCTTTTAGTTGGTATTTCAACACCCAACACCATTTTTCAAAGCCAAATACATGTATTCTTCGTTTTGAAATGCGGCATAGGCATCCGATAAACCTGTAATTAGCAAGGCATTCCACTAGTTAAACATTTATCGTCAATTGCTGGGCGAATGTAGCGTTTTCTGGTTTGCAACAAAGCATCGTTTACTTGTGCAATTTTTTGCCCAACGCTTCGGGCGTAAGGTTGTATTTTTTTTGCAGTTCGGCATCGGTTAAAACACTACAAAGGAATGTATTTGCCATCTTCCCAATGTCCTCTTCGTTAAATGCATACAAATCCGACGCAAAATCGTAGTTTTCGTTCAAGGCATCTTTGTATTCTTGCAGCGACCAACAATAGTACAAACCTTCCTCGCCTTGGCTATCGGCATCAATTGCTGCGTGATAAACACCGTCAAAATCTTGCATTTCGCGTTGCAACCATTCAATAGTTTGGTGCACAACACGCGCATACAATGGTTTTTTAAACACTTTGTAGGCTTGCGAATACAAGGAAATCAATTGGGCATTATCGTACAACATTTTTTCAAAATGAGGCACTTTCCACAACATATCGGTAGAATAGCGTGTAAAACCACCTCCCACATGATCGTAAATTCCTCCCATTGCCATTTTATCCAAGGTTAACTCCACATGTTTCATTGTTTTTTCATCCGAAAACTGAACGGCGTATTGCAATAAAAATTGATAATTACTCGGCATAGGAAACTTAGGAGCACGTGCATCGCCTCCTTCCATTGTATCAAATTGTCGTTTCCAACGCACCACCATTTCGTGCAATTTTTCATTGGAAAATGTTGTTTTTTCTTGCGGAGTATCAATCAATTCACTGGCAACTATTCCATCGTGAAGCATGGTTGCATATTCTTCGGTACGCTCTTTTTCGTTGGTAAACGTGTAATGCAACGAATTTAAAATAGACATCCATTGCTCTTTTGGAAAATACGTTCCACCATAAATTGGGCGACCATCGGGCAATGTAAAACAATTCAATGGCCAACCACCACTTTGTGTCATAAGTTGAACCGCCGTCATGTACACTTGGTCCACATCCGGGCGTTCTTCTCTATCCACTTTAATATTGATAAAATGTTGGTTCATTAATGCAGCCACTTCTTCGTCTTCAAAACATTCGTGCTCCATCACGTGGCACCAGTGGCAAGAAGAGTAACCAATGCTCACCAACACCAATTTATTTTCTTGGCGGGCACGTTCAAATGCTGCTTCACTCCACGGCACCCAATCAACAGGATTATCGGCATGTTGAAGTAAATAAGGCGAACTTTCTTGCATTAATGCATTAACTTTTTTCATGTAGGGTAAATTTGCAGGGAATTAATCGGGTAAATTATCGGCTTCTTCTAAAATTGCTTTAGACATTTTTACTAAAACAGGCTTAAACTTCGCCATCATTTCGGGGTCAATTTCTCCCACCGCCTCAAAAGTCAGTGGTTTTCTGTACATGTACCAAAACGAATCATTGGGGTCAAACGCACCTCCCTCCAAAATCATCACAATATCTCTAAAATGGTTTTTGAAACGGCTTTCAATCAATTCTCCAATTTTTTCTTCTTCGGTTTCATCAACGTATAATCTAAAATCGCTGATTAAAATCCCAAACAAATCGGAATTCAATACTTCCATTTTTCCTTTATCATAACGCGATTGCGCACTAAAGTTGCAAATTAACACATTGTAAATAAGGCATTCTAACTTTCCTTCTTCTGTTAATGGCTTAAACTCTGTTTCAAGCGTTTTCATGTGCTTGTAAGCCAAATCTATCATTATTGATGCTGTCATCTTGTTGTTTGATTTAAAAAGTGGTGCAATTTACGTATAAAATAGCTTTTAACAAGACATCAACGTCTGAATTTTATACACATCAAAAAAAAGAAAACGGCGCAATTTCTTTGGTGTAAATTGCTCATTGAAAATAAAATAATTCACTAATTTTGCCCAATGATTTTTTCGGTAATAGATGTTGAAACCACTGGTGGCAATCCAAAATCTTCCAAGATTACGGAGATTGCTATCTATAAACACGATGGTGTAAACGTTATTGGCGAATTTGAATCGTTGGTGAATCCAGAAATGCCTATTCCAGAATTTGTATCCAATTTGACTGGAATTACCGATGAAATGGTAGCAAACTCACCTAAATTCTACGAAATAGCCAAAGAAATCATTGAATTTACCAAAGGAACGGTGTTTGTTGCCCACAATGTTTCGTTTGATTACGGCATGATACGCAGTGAATACAAGCGATTGGGTTATGATTTCCGATTGCCACATTTGTGTACGGTGCAAACCAGTCGCAAGCTCTTGCCCGACATGGAATCGTATAGTTTAGGGAAGTTGACACGTTCACTAGGTATTGCGCTCAAAGGTCGCCACAGAGCGGGAGGCGATGCATTGGCAACGGCTAAACTGTTGACTCACTTAATGGAAACCGACGATGTAACGAAATTTATTCAAGAAGAAATTGACGTCAACGAATTGCATCCTTTGCTCAACATGGAAGAAATTGAGGAAATTCCAAACAAACCAGGAATTTACAAGTTTTTTGATGAAAACAATCAATTAATTTACATCGGAAAAGGCAAATACATCCGCACACAAATTGAGCAACACCTTAAAAATAGCACTCAAAAAAAATCGGCTGCATGGGGCAAGAATATTGCACGAGTTGAGTTTGAACTTACAGGGAATGAATTGGTTGCAGCAATAATTGAACACCAACTATTGCAACGCCATTCCACACCCTACAATAAAAAATCAAGCAAAACAACCAAGCAAAATTTGTTTGACGAAGATTTGGCAGTAATGGATTTTAATGGCGAATCGTTTTTTATTTTAAGAAAAGGACGCACCAAATTTGAACGTTCTATTTTGTATGTGGAAAACGGTCAGTTTGTTGGATTTGGCTATTGCCCATTTCACATGAACCACCAATTGCCGATATATTGGAAACGATACATTCAAACAACCACCACCACAGATGACTTCATTCAACACATCATCTATACGGCAATCCGAAAAGAAAAAATTGATAAAATAAAAATTTGATTTCATTGAGAACAATTATCTTTGTTTCATGAAGAAAACAATAGCTTACTTTCTATCGGTTGGAATTGTATGTAGTGCCATGGTTGCTTGCACCACAAAAAATGAAGAAAACACAAAAAATACCAATCCATTAGAAAAAAAAGTAGATGACGACGATCCGTCTCTTCCGTTTGATCAACGTTTGAAACAATACGTAGAACGCAAATTAAACACGCGTCCGGGAGAAAATTACAGCTTAAAAATTTACGAAGAACATTTAAACGATGACGACAAAAAAGACATGGTAATCACTGTCAATCGTTTAGAAGATGCTTATAAATCGGCTGAAGAGAAAAATTTAGTAAACAAATCGGAAGTATTGGGTTATTTTGGTAATCACAATTACTTTTTTTACTGGAGCAGTAAAACCGATAAATTCACACCTCCGTTTATTATTGCGTCAACTCCACAACGCGAGTTGAAAATTTCTTTTGAAAACATATCTTCAGAATCGCACAAAGACATCGTGGTAGATTATGCCATTCGCAATTCGCAATTCAGAAAAATTTATTTGATGATGGACGATTTACCGTTTTATTCTTTCCAATGGAAGCTATATGACGGTTGGGGAACAGACAAAGTGGAAGCCTATTGTTTTGAATACGGCAAAGGATCTTATTCCAACGTAAAAGACATCATCATCAATTTTGCAAAAATTAAAAACATTGCTCCAACCGATGATTACAACACGATAGAGCCAGAAATTACGTGTGAAAAACAATTATTGAAACGCTTTTTCTTTAACACACAGGACAGAAAATATTACACACCCAACTAATGGAGCATCACATAACCGTTCCTAAAACTGCCCGCTATTTTTCAAAGGGCAATCCAACGGCAAAAAAATTGTTGGTGGTATTGCATGGCTATGGGCAATTGGCGCGTTATTTCATTCACAAATTCAATGAACTTTCAGACGATTGGTATGTGGTGGCACCCGAGGGCTTGCATCGTTTTTATCAAAATGGGCATTCGGGGCGTGTGGGTGCTTCATGGATGACCAAAGAAGATAGAGAAATGGACATTCAAGACAACCTTGAGTGGTTGCACCAATTGAGCAAACAACTTTTTGCTGAAAACAGCTATGAAGAAACCGTTATGCTTGGATTTTCGCAAGGAGCTGCAACGGCTGCACGTTATTTTTATGGCGGACAATCCTACTACAACCGTTTTATTGTGTGGGCATCTGTTTTGCCGCCTGATTTGGATGCAGAAGAATTGTTTGCAAAACACCAAGAGGCAACAAACAACACATTTGTTGTAGGAACCAACGATGAGTTTTTTAGTGCCGAACAACAAGCAGAATATTGCGCTTTCTATAAAAATTTAGGGTTTGATGTCAAGCAATTTGAAGGAAAACACGACATTGACATCCCCACCTTGAAAGAAATTTTACATGATTAATTTGGCACGTTTTATGGTGAAAAGAACAAAAATTCAACAAATGAAAAAAATATTGACATTACTTATTGTGCTTTTGAGCTTTACTGGATTTTCACAAACAGAAAGCGATCCAAAGGCCGACAAAATATTACGCGAGTTTTCTACCAAAGTAAACGGCAGCACATCGGTTTATTTAGAGTTTTCTGCATCTATAAAAAATGTGGACGGAGCAACAGAAAACAACATTGGTAAAGGTTGGTCAAAAGCCAATAAATATTACGCCACTTTTGGTGATTTTACACGTATTTCTAACGGAACAAAAATTTGGACCATCATCAAGGAAGAAAAATCGGTGTATGTTTCTGATGAAGACGATGGAAATGCAACCATCAATCCAAAACGCATGATGACATTGTGGGACAAAGATTACAAAAGCAAATACCAAAAAGAAACGCAATTGGGCAACGAAACGGTACACGTTATCAATTTGTATCCTAAAAATGTAAAATCAGCCGAATTTCACACCATCATTGTTTACATCAACAAAGCCAACAATGAATTGAAAAAAGCAACTTTGAAAGGAAAAGATGGCAGTTCTACAACCTATACCATCACCAAATTAGATTTTAATGTGGATGCCCCCGATTCTAAATTTACTTTTGATAAATCAAAATATCCGGGATACCAGATTATTGAGGATTAATGATTGATTATAAAAGAAAAGAGATTGATTTTTTACATGAAATCAATCTCTTTTTTTATGCGTGTATTTTTTTATTGAAAATAGGTATGAAAAGTTACAAATGAATGTTCTAATTCAGAAACAATCTCTTTTGCATCAGCTGCATTGTCTTCATTTTTTAATTCATCTACCAATTCCAAATGAGGGTGTAACCATTTGTGCAATTCATCGTGACTTTTTCCGTCCATTGTACAGCTGTTAATCAACGAAGAATTTTCGGCATTCAATTGCTCCGCTAATTTTTTATAATCGGTTCCTTTGCTGTCGATGTATTTTTTTAGCAATTTTTCAGCATTTGCAATAAAAGGCTTCATTTCGGCATTAACCTCCCATTTTTTACCTTCATTAAGAACAATTTCTTCAGCGGCTTCATCATCATGGTCATCATGATCTGCATGTTCTACTTGCTCATTGTGTGAATGTCCGTCGTGTGAATGCCCTTCGTGTGAATGTCCATCATGGTCACCACATCCATACACCAACAAGCCACAAACTGCTACAATTGTTAAAATATTTTTTTTCATTTCTTTGATTTATTATGAATTGATACTTTACAAATATAACATTTAAAAAATACGGTTATACTAAATGTTTTGTGAGACAAATATAGCGTAAAAATTCTTTACTTTGTCAAAAAAGAGTGATTGAAAATGGAATTCATAGATTTTTTAGGAGAAATGCTGGGCATAACTAAGGATTTTGCCGTTACCAAAATTGAGAAAAACAAGTTTGATAAAACGATTAATATTCACATTGAATATTTACCCAAGACCTATTCAAAGAGAGGGAAAGAGTACGCCATTTACGATCGTACTCCTGTTCGCAAGTGGCAACATTTAAACTGGTTTGAATACAAATGTTATTTGATTGGTTCTTTGCCTAGATATATTGCTGAAGATGGAAATCCAAAGGTTATTGACATTAATTTTGCTCCTCCCGGGAAAGGCTATACTCATTTATTTGCCAGAGAAGTTATTTTCGCATTAAAGAAAGTTCGAGTACAATCAACTGTTGCTGATTTATTCCAAACAACCGACTATATTGTTAGAAGTATAATGGAATCAGCGGTTGAAAGCGGACTAGAGAAACGAGGTTTAGTGAAAGACTTTAAAAACATTAGTTTAGACGAAAAAGCTTATACAAAAGGACATCATTATGCGACCATTTTGATAGATAGTGATACTAATACTGTGCTGGATATGGTTGAGGGGAGAAAAGAAAAAAATGTTAAGAAACTTTTTGTAAATGTGAGTGGAGAAACGAAACAACCACAACTAAACAGAGTGAATATGGATATGTGGAAACCATTTATAAATACAATAAAGTTTATTGCTCCACAAGCGATAATAGTACACGATAAATTTCACTTATTCAAGATGTTATCGGAAGCCATTGATAAAACAAGAAAAAAAGAAGTGAAAGACAACCCTCAACTAAAAGGGCTGAAATACACTGTTTTGAAGAATGCTAACAATAGAACTGAAACTCAGCATGCTATATTTGAACAGCTGATTAAAGACAATTTAAAAACCTCTCAAGCGTGGTTAATACGAGAGAACTTTAAAGACGTATTTGCCGACAAACAAAACGTTGAAAGTAACTATAAACAGTGGAAAGAAAACGCATTGACTTTTTCAATTAATGCAGTAAATAAGGTGATTGCTACATTCGACAGACACTTAAACGGGATAATAAATGCAATAATTACTGGTACTTCTAGTGCAAAACATGAAAATAAAAATGGAGCGATTCAATCAGTTATTGCAAAAGCAAGAGGATTTAGAAATTTTGAAAGATTTAGGATAAATGCATTATTCTATTTCGGAAATTTAAACCTCGTTCCACAAAACATTTAGTAATGCCAAAAATACAATCGTTTATGATTTTAATCAACATACACCACCAATCCTTTCAAGTATTCACCTTCTGGATGGTAGGCAGAAATGGGGTGATCTGCAGGTTGGTGCAATTGTTCAACAATGCGTACATTACGTCCCACTTCAATGGCAGCTGCAATTACCGTATTGGTAAACAAATATTTATCAATTACTTGCGAGCATGAAAACGTAAACAAAAATCCACCAGGTTTTATTTGTCGCAAAGCATTTGCATTCAATCGTTTGTATCCTTGAATTGCTTTATGGCGTTTATCGCGGTGTTTTGCAAATGCAGGTGGGTCCAACACAATCACATCGTATTGCTCTGGCAAGTTTTTAATGTATTCAACCGCATCGGCAACAATGGATTGATGACTTTCAAATTGATTTAACGCAATGTTGTCATCTGTTAACTGAATTGCTTTTGCAGAACTGTCCAACGAATGAACAAGTGATGCTCCATTTTTCAACGCTGTTAAACTAAATCCTCCTGAATAACAAAACGTATTCAATACTTTTTTGCCTTTAGCGTATTTTCCTAAAAGCGCTCTGTTTTCACGTTGATCAATGAAAAATCCAGTTTTTTGTCCGTTTATCCAATCAATATTAAATTTCACACCATTTTCAAGGGCAACATGTGGAGTAGGGCAGTTACCCAATAAATAACCGTCTTTTATTTCCATTTGGTCTTTGTGTGCCAACGTATCCGACGATTTGTTGTAAATGGCAATCACCTCCTCTTTCAATACCGAATGAAGTGCTTGTGCAATGTGTTCAACCGCTCGATACATCCCCACACTATGGCATTGAATAACGGCAACTTTATTGTAATAATCTACAATCAATCCCGGCAAACCGTCGCCTTCACCATGTATCAAACGCATGATGGAATTATCCGGACGAAATAAATTAAGATTTCTTCTTAGCTGAACGGCATTTTCAATTTTCTTTTGAAAAAAATTAGCGTCAATTGCTTTATTATCAAAAGATAAGATGCGAACGGCAATTGTAGCATTTTGGAAATGACCAACGGCTAAAAAATTGGCTTTACTATCCAATACCTCAACCACATCTCCATCTTGCAAATCTTCCGACGCCAAATCAATTGCACCAGAAAACACCCAAGGATGTTTGCGCATGACCGATTCTGCTTTGTTTTTGTATAATTGAACTTGTTTTTTCACTTTTTATATTTTTTCACAAAAGTAAAGAATACCATAGATTTCACACGCTAATTATCAACTTAATAATTTATAAATAGTGCTTAGGTGATAAACTTCGTAGCAATTCTATCAATAATTTAGGCGAAATGAGTTGAACAAAAACTGCTACAACTTAATTATTTTGTACTTTTACGCCGAAATAAAAAGTCATCTACTAAAAAATGATTAAAAACAAACTAAAACAATATTCTCAATTAACAAAATTCAGATTATCATTTACAGTAATGGTTTCTGCGTTAGCAGGATACTTATTTAATGGTGGAACAAGCTGGAGTGAAGCAATCGTTTTATCAGTCGGAGGGATTTTGGTTACAGGTGCATCCAATGCATCCAATCAAATTTGGGAACGCAAACTAGATGCAAAAATGAAGCGCACCATGAACAGACCTTTACCTTCGGGCGAAATGTCGGTTACAGAAGCGTTTATTGTTGTTTTTCTTTTTTTAGGAATAGGTGCCTGGATGTTGTATAGCATCAATTGGCAAACAGCTGCACTGGGTTTATTTGGTTATTTATCTTATGTATTTGCTTATACACCAACAAAAAGAATTTCTCGCTGGTCGGTACTTGTAGGTGCTATCCCTGGAGCGGTGCCACCAATGATTGGAGCTGTTGCAGCATCTGGCGTTTATTCATTTGTGCCTGGAATTTTATTTTTCATCCAATTTGTATGGCAATTCCCTCATTTTTGGGCCATTGCTTGGGTGGCAAACGAAGATTACAAAGCAGGGGGATTTTCGTTATTACCTTCAGCATCAGGGCGTTCAAAACAATCGGCGTTGCAAATTGCAATTTATAGTTTGTTGTTAATTCCGTTTAGCTTATTGCCTTGGATTTTAGGGTGGACAGGCAACGTTTCCATGGTTATCATAGCTATTTTAGGAGGCTATTTTTATTGGTTATCCTATCGTTTATACATCACATTGGAAATGAAAGACGCAAAAAAACTCATGTTTGCATCGTTTATTTATCTTCCTTTAATACAATTCATATTGGTGTTTGACAGAACCGAAAGTTTTCTTGAACACCTCAAAAATGCAGTCGAAATAACATTTAAATAAAAATTCATGAAACAACAGTTTGAACAAGAATTAGATCCAGAAATCAGAGAAAAACTAAGAAAAAACTTGGTTTATGCTGCTATTGGAAGTATAATCATGGTGTTTGCTGGATTAATTTCCGCATACATCGTTTCAATGGGAGGTGCATTTTGGTTGAAATCTCCACTTCCATCAGCTTTTTATGTTTCAACAGTGTTAATTGTCATCAGTAGCATCACATTTTCATTGGCATTAAAAGCTGCAAAAGCAAGAAACTTAAATCAATTAAAAATATACATATCTATTACATTGTTATTGGGAATTGGATTTGCAATTTCTCAGTTTCAAGGCTATAAACAATTGGTAGAAAAAGGGTTGTATATTGGTTCAAGCAGAATTTTAGTAAACGAAGGTCGCTATGGTGATTTTTACACGTTGAAATACAAAGGAAAATACCTTGCTGTAGATGGCAACGACTATTTGATTGATGGTAAAAAAGTGAGCGATGCAACCAAAAAAGAAATTCAAGCAATTGGTTTGCAATTTGACCATGCAGATGCTAAAAATGGAGTAAGTGGGATTAAAGATTATGGAACTTCATTTGTGTTGCTTTACAACGGAGAACCATTAGCATATTTGAACAATGAATTGACATTGCCTGATGGTAAAGTGTTAATTGGTCAGGATTTGTTTCGTTTAAGAAAATGGGCAGAACACATCCGTGATGGGCGTGGAGACTTTTTTGCTAAAGGTGAATACGGCAAAGACTTTGTGGTGTATTATAAAAGCAAAGCATTGGACTACAAGAACCGCACTTTTTTCTTAGGTGATCAAAAATTATCTCCATATTTGTTGAACAAAGCGATGGATTCGGCTGACAATGCATCTTCCTACATTTATGTTATCACATTTTTACACTTGCTGCACATCATTGCAACTTTATTGTTTATGATTAGAACTGTATCCTATTCATTTTTAGGTAAATACACCAACGGTGATGTGATAGGATTAAAAGCAACTGGAATTTTTTGGCACTTTTTAGACATTTTATGGGTCTTTTTATTGCTATTTTTACTTTTATTCATTAAACTTGCAAAATAAATTTAAAATAAAATGACAGAGAACGCTACTGGGCATGTTAACTATGCCGAAGCCTGGAGTGGTAAAGAATCTCCATTCAAGGTGAGTTATGGGAAAATCATGATGTGGATTTTCCTTGTATCAGACGCATTAACTTTTGGTGGTTTTTTGGCTGCCTATGGTTTTTCAAGAGAAGCATACAATGGTGAATGGCCAATTGGAGAGCGCACTTTCCACTCAATTCCATTTTTTGAAGGTAACTTCCCGTTACTTTATGTAGCATTCATGACTTTCTTGTTAATCATTTCTTCTGTAACAATGGTATTGGCTGTAGAGGCTGGTCACCGTATGGACAGAAAAGGTGTAACAAAATGGTTGGCTGCAACTATCGTTGGAGGGATGATTTTCGTAGGATCACAAGCTTGGGAATGGTCGCACTTTATTCACGGTTCTGATTTTGGTAAAGTAGAATTAGCAGACGGTTCAAAAGCGGTAGTTCATGCTGAAAAATTTGGAGAACTTCAAAACTTTACAGTTCAAACAGCTGGTCACAAATACAAAGCCTGGTCAAGTACTTACAGATAAAGATTTGAACTTGAAACATGAGTTTCAACATGCAGTAGAGGCTGGGCATGTTCATGCAGGAATGATTACTTTAGAAGATGGTTCTGTTGCTAAAATTGCTAAAAACGAAGATGTTCACATGGCATTATCTGTAGTTGAAGCAGGAGGAAAATATAAATTAGGCGACAAAATTGAAGGAGCTGATGCTTCTAAACAATATTACGAAGCAGCCTATTCTGGAGAAGCAAAACGTATTGTTTATGGAGCTAATTTAGTTAGAAATGAATACGGTCCAACTGTATACGCTAACTACTTCTTCTTTATCACAGGTTTCCACGGTTTCCACGTAACAATTGGTATCATTATCAACTTGGTTATTTTCATCAATGTATTGAAAGGTACGTATGAAAAAAGAGGTCACTATGAAATGGTAGAAAAAGGTGGTTTGTACTGGCACTTTGTAGACTTAGTTTGGGTGTTTGTATTTACATTCTTCTACTTAGTTTAATTGATAAACATTAAAATTTAATATAAAATGGAAAGAGACGATATTATTGAGTATTCATTACATCATCACCATTCAGAAGAAGAAGGTAAAAAAGTACGTAAGAAAATTTATTTTGTAACGTTTTTACTTTCTGCAATTACCGCTTTAGAAGTTATTGTAGGTATTTTTGCTAGCCGTGCAAACACATTTGGTGCAGCATGGGAAACAATTAAATGGATGTATGTTGCCTTAACAATCGTAAAAGCTTATTACATTGTTATGGTGTTCATGCACTTAGGTCAAGAAAAAAGAGATTTGAAACTTATTGTTTTAGTTTCTTATATCATTTTGATTATTTACCTAGTTTTTGTATTAATGGATGAAGGAGCAGCTGTAGGTCACGATTGGAGTTTCTACGGTGCATAAATAATTAATTATGACTAATAAAAAAATTGCCGGACGAGTAAGAGGTTCGTATATCGTACTTCTCTTATTTGCTCCGGCTCTTTTATTGTTTATTACTTCAAGAGGGTGTAAAATGAAATTTAAAACTCTTGAAGATTTTGGTAAAATCAACAATTATTCGTTTGTTGATGCCAATGGTAAACAATATACACAAAACGATTTTAAAGACAATTCTGTAATTTTTATCAACTTACAAGAATCGTGTTTAGATACATGCAGTATCAACTTATTTCAATTTGACAAAATTATTTACCAAGATATTCGAGGTAAAAAAACATTGAAAAAAGTAAAAATTGTTTCATTCATTAACGATATGAATGGAAATCCTGTCAAAGATTTATCTGAAGCAAAAAAACTCATTGAAGACAATGTTTATAAATACGACCCTGAAAGATGGATCATTGCCTCTGGTGATGCTAAAAATGTGTTTGACATGGAAAACAATGGGCAATCGTTATTGCAAACAGGTGATGAATATTTTGGCGGCAATGCTTTTCAAGAATTAATGTTACTTGCCGACAATAACAATCACTTGCGCATGGTTCTTCGCGGAAATGTGGAAGGAATGTATCGTAGAATGAAAGAATGTATTGCCTTACTTCAAAAAGAATACAGTCTAAAAAATGAAGTTGCCAATAAGTAAAATAATTCCACTTCTTTTTCTTACACTTGCTTGTACAGAAAAAAAAGAAGAATATCGTTTGCCTATCATTGGTGAAAAAGATGTTCAATATACTACAGTCAATGGTAAAGAAGTGGCGGATACTATTTATCACACTGTACCCGATTTTGAATACCTCAACCAAGATTCTGTAATGGTTTCATCCAAAGAATTGAAAACCAAAATTTGGGTGGCCGATTTCTTTTTTACCTCGTGTCCTTCCATTTGCCCATCTATGACTACCAACATGAAGCGGTTGAGTGAAAACACGAAAGATTTAAAGAGTCAAGTGCAGTTTTTAAGCTTTACGATTGATCCCTACACCGATAAACCAAGTCGCTTACGACAATACATCAAAGAACGTGGGTTGGATGCTTCCAATTGGCAGTTTTTTGTTGGAGATGAAGAAGCTACGCATTTATTGGCTAAAGAATTTTTTAATGCTGCTGAAAAAAACGATTCCATACCTGGAGGCTTTGGTCACACCCCCTATTTTTCAATTATTGATACTCAAGGACATATCAGAGGAATTTACGATGGAACAAATGCTCGTGCAGTTGACTCCCTCGAAAATGATTTAAGAACACTAATTAAAACCGAATATAATGGAGAAAAAAGAAAATAAAAGTGTACGTAGAATAATCATCGTTGTTTCGATTCTTATTCCATTTATTGTTGCTGCCTTATTTAGTGTAAAAGTTAAAGGTGTAGATTTAGGTTTCTTGCCTCCAATATATGTCAGTATTAACGCCGTAACATCCGTTTTACTGGTTGCTGCATTGATGGCTGTGAAAAAGAAAAAGTTTGAATTGCATGAGCGCTTAATGAAGTTAAGCATGTTGTGCACCTTGCTCTTTTTAATTGGCTATATTGCCTATCACATCACATCCGATACTTCAGTTTTTGGAGATATCAACCATGATGGAATTCGCGATGATGTTGAAAAAGCAACAATTGGAAGTTCTCTTTACGTTTATTTATTTTTCTTGCTTACGCACATCACATTAACGCCATTTATTACGCCGTTGGTATTGTTTGCCTATTTGTTTGCGCACGAGAAAAACAATAAAATGCACAAAAAAATAGGTAAAATTGCTTGGCCAATTTGGTTTTATATTGCAGTGTCAGGTGTTATAGTTTACTTGATGAATATGCCTTATTATCTTTAATCAACAAGTGTAAATTTGTAACCAACACCTCGAATGGAATGGAAATATTTGGGTGTTTTTGAGTTTTCTTCAAACAATTTTCTGAACGATAAAATAAAATTATCAATAGTTCTAGAGGTTGGATATTGATCTATTCCCCAAACTTTATCAAGAATTTCATCTCTTGAGATTACTTCTCCTTGTTTGGCATTGAATAATTGTAATAATTCTATTTCGCGTTTTGACAATTCAGCAATTTTTTGATTTTGTTCATCTGTTACAACATAAGTTCTAAAATCAACTGTGTTTTTACCAATTTTCAAATGTTGTTGAGCGTTTGTACGGCCGATTAATATGTTTACACGCAATAGCAATTCTTCCAAATCGAATGGTTTGCCAAGGTAATCTGTTCCACCACTTTTTAATCCTTCAATTTTATCCGAACTGGTACCTTTGGCTGAAATAAACAAAATAGGAACAGATGAATGTTTTCTAATTTCTTTGCAAATGTCAATTCCATTAACTTCGGGCAACATAACATCTAAAATCACCAAATTTGCATTTAATAATAATGGTAGATTTTCCAATGCTTGTCTGCCATTACTAAAAACAGTTACCTTATAGTTTTCAAGTTCCAAATTCATCAATACAACTTCGGCAATTGATTGTTCGTCTTCTACAAGTACAATGGAATTGTTCATAAATCAAATCTTTGTTGACAAAAATAGAACTAAGATTTTGATTGAGAACAAAAAAAAATTAAATTTGAAACACTATAAATCATAAAAAACTAGTCTATGAAAAAAATTACGTTAGGTATAGTCGTAGCTTTGATGTCGTTCATGCCCTTTATGAACCACGCACAAAGCAATTATCCGGCTATTGAAAAATTCTCTAAAAACATCCCCACGTTGTATTATCAAACACCCGATTTGAGTGCTATTGCTCAACAAGATATTCAACGTGATAAAAATGGTCAATTCTATAGAATTGGTGTCGGAATTGATGTAAACATAACGCC
This sequence comes from Crocinitomicaceae bacterium, assembly GCA_041392275.1. Taxonomy (GTDB): domain Bacteria; phylum Bacteroidota; class Bacteroidia; order Flavobacteriales_D; family Crocinitomicaceae; genus Taishania. Next base: position 44,714 of record JAWKMK010000013.1, read on the forward strand.
TCAAAACAGTGGTGTTTGGTCAACCAATGAAAATGGAGACAAAGTTTGGCAATTGAAAATACAATATCCAGGTGCAGAAGCATTAAACTTTATCTTTTCTAAGTTCTACATTTATGGCAATACAACATTAAATGTTTACAACACACAAGGTAAAAAAATTCACACTGCATTCACTTCCAAAGATGTGCTGGAACATGGGCAACAAAATTTAGACCTTTGTCAAGGCGACAATATGGTGTTAGAACTTGTTGAGCCTAATGGAGTGCAGCCTTCATTGATTGAAATTGAGCAAATTGGGTATTTATACAGAAGTACTGGATTTCCATCAAAAGCAAATAATGAAAAAGATTTTGGTGATTCAGAAAGCTGTGAAGTCAATGTAAATTGCTCACCAGAAGGTAATAACTGGCAAGACGAGAAAAAAGGAGTTGCGCGTATTTTATTAAAAGTTGGTAACAGCTATGGTTGGTGTTCTGGCTCATTAGTAAATAATACTAGTCAAGATTGTACACCCTATTTCTTAACGGCGCAACACTGTGCAGTTGGTGCTTCAACATCTGATATGAATTTATGGAAATTTTATTTCAATTATGAAGCATCTGGATGTACTAATCCTGGTTCACAAGGTACTTTGGCAAATAGCTTCATTACAGGTTGTTTAAAAATTGCTTCTTCTGAAGACGTTAGTGGAAATACCATTAGTAAATCTGACTTTTTCTTATGCAAATTAGGAAATGCCTCCAATCAATCAACCATAATAACAACCTTAAAAGGTTTTGGTGCTTATTGGAATGGTTGGGACGCAAACAACACAGCATCTACAAGTGGAGTAAGTATTCACCACCCAGCAGGTGATATCAAAAAGATTTCAACTTATACAAGTACATTGTTTTCAGATACTTATAGTGGAGTAAATGCTAATACACACTGGCGAGTAACTTGGGCATCAACATCTAATGGACATGGTGTAACAGAAGGAGGTTCATCGGGTTCTCCAATATTTACATACAACGGAGGAAACTCTAGAATTGTTGGTACATTGTCAGGAGGTTCTTCTTATTGTAGTGCACCTACTCAACCAGATTTATATGGTAAAGTTTCATACCATTGGACAAGTTGTGGAACTACAAATGCAACGCAACTAAAACCTTGGTTAGACCCTACCAACTCAGGTGCATTAGTGTTGAATGGTTCATCAGATCCTTGTGCTTCAGGAGGAACAGCTCCAACTGCCAACTTTTCTGCTGATCAAACTACAGTTCCAACAGGTACAACCGTTAATTTTACTGATTTAAGTTCTAATTCTCCAACATCTTGGACGTGGGCAGTTACACCAGCAACTGGTTGGGTATATACAGGTAGCACAAGTGCAACATCACAAAACCCTAAAATAACTTTTAATACTGCTGGAACGTATAGCATACAGTTAACAGCTGCTAATAGTTATGGTTCTGATGTGGAATTAAAATCAAGCTATATTGTTGTTACATCTTCAGGAAATACACCATGTACAGCAACATCTACAACATGTGATGAATTTATTGCTCAAGTTCAATTAGGAACAATCAATAACTCAACAGCTTGTACAAATTATACGGATTATTCCAATTTATCAACCAATTTAACTAAAGGACAACAATATACCATTGGAATTATTGGGCAAATTGGAACTAATTTTGGAAGTTTATACTCCAGCGATCAAATATCAGCATGGATTGATTACAATAACGACAATGATTTCTCGGATGCTGGTGAACAAATTGTATTAGAAACAGTTACATCTAGTGGTTATTCTGGAACGTACACCTTTACTGTTCCTACAACAGTTACAGTTGGAACAAAAAGACTTCGTGTAAGAATAGATTATGTACAATCTGGTTCAATTTCTCCGTGTGGCAGCACACAATATGGTGAAGTAGAAGATTACCGTGTTAATATTGTTAACTCCAATGCTGGAATTGATAACATTGCTTTGAATAATGTAATTATGTATCCAAATCCTACTGCAAATAAAGTTACATTGGATTTAGGTACTACCTACCAAACAATTGATGTAACAGTTACAGATATTTCAGGTAAAGTTGTTCTTACATCAACTGAAAGAAATAAAACTGCATTGCAATTAACTGTTGCAGATTTAACACCAGGTGTATATCAAGTTACTGTAAATACAGAGGCTGGTAAAATCGTAAAACGTTTGATTAAAGAATAATTTTTAAATTTAGATTTAAGAGAAAGTCGCTCAATTTGGGCGACTTTTTTTGTTGAAAAAACACTTAAACAATTTGGATACTTGAGTTTTATTTATATTTTTACTTTAAAATACTTATTTATGAAAAGGAAAATTCTACTGTTTTTTGCTGTTGGACTTAGTGTACTCATGAGTTCAAAAACATTCTCACAAAGTTATCTTGGAATTCAAAACAGTAATTATGTGGGGGTTATGGGCTTGGATAACCAACCTGCAAGTTTTGTTGATGGTCGCTTCGTAGTTGATATTAACCTTTTTAGTGTCAACATGGGAGTTTGGAACAACGTCAAAAAGTTTGATACTCGAGATATGCCTGGTTGGTGGGTAAAATCGTTTAGAGATGAAACCCAATGGATGGAACCCGATTCAACTTTTGCAGATCGTTATTTGCTAGACAATTACAAATTGGGTAGCAAGAAAAAACATGGTGCTATTTTCAATACCCAAATTGACTTGTTGAACTTTGCATTTCATATTACACCTAAAATTGCTTTGGGTTTTGGAGTAAAAGCACGTTCGGTTGTTAATATTGAAGATTTTAGCCCTGAGTTGATTAAACTTGCTGAAAATGGGTTTGATTACTCGTCTTTGTTTTACAAGCAGCTCAACGACCAAAATCTAAACGCATCTATGATGGCTTGGAAAGAATACAAGATCAATTATGGGCAAGTTATTTTAGATAAAGGTGAACACTTCTTAAAAGGTGGTATTGGCATCAAGTTCTTGCAAGGAATTGGTTCTGGATACTTGCATTCTAACAACGTAAATTATGGATTTAACAACAAAGATACATCGTTTTTATTGCAAGGTGATTTTTCTTACGGATATTCCCAAAATTTAGAAGAAGGGTTAGATGCAAAAGATATTTTGACTGGTTCTGCATCCCGTTTGGGTGTTGGGTTTGATTTAGGATTTGTCTATGAATGGCGACCTAAACATCAAGATTATAAATATGATATGGATGGGAAAACCAACATTTGGCGTCAAGATTTGAATAAATATAAATTACGTGCTGGTGTTTCATTTTTAGACATTGGGGGAATGCGTTATGTAAAAGGCGGTAAAAGTAGAGACTTTAGTGTCAATGAAACCAATCCTTTTGATATGACTGTATTTAAAGATGCAGACGACATCGAAACATTTGACCATATTTTGGATAGTTTACTAACATACGACCCTGATTGGAAAGAAAAAGAAAATACGGGTCAAACCTATTTCCACAACCTTCCAACAGCGATGAGTTTGCAATTTGATTACCAAATATGGAAAGACTTTAAAGTAGATGTAACGGCATTGTTTAATTTAATACCAAAGAAAAGTGATAGCCGTGTGCGTGTGGCAAATCAAATTACAATCACGCCAAGCTATGACTGGTCGTGGGTGAGTATCCACTTCCCTCTTTCCTACAATACTTTCTCTGGATTTAAAGCAGGTGTGGCTTCTCGTTTAGGACCAATCACAGTTGGTATTACTGACTTTAGAGCATTGTTTGCAAAAGGAAAAGTGCGTGGTACAGATATTTATGTTGGGCTGAGAGTGCCAATTCTTTACGGTAAACCAAAAGATAGAGACAACGATAAAGTATCTGACAAAAAAGATGAGTGTAAAGACGTACCTGGAGTATGGAAATTCATGGGTTGTCCAGACACAGATGGAGATGGCATCAAAGATGCAGAGGACGAATGTCCGGCAGAAGCTGGTATTGCAGCATTTAAAGGATGTCCAGATACTGATGGTGATGGTATTCCTGATAAAAACGACAATTGTCCAGAAGAAGCAGGTTTACCTCAATTCAATGGATGTCCGGATAAAGATAGCGACGGTATCATGGATAAAAACGATGAATGTCCAGATGTACCAGGTATCCCAGCGTTTAATGGTTGCCCAGATTCTGATGGAGATGGAATTCCAGACCACAAAGATGCTTGTCCGAATGCTGCTGGACCAGAAATCAATGATGGCTGCCCAGATACAGATGGTGACGGTGTGTTGGATTACTTAGACAATTGTCCAACAGTTGCTGGACCTGCAGAAAACAACGGTTGTCCATGGCCAGATACTGATAACGATGGTGTATTGGATAAAGACGATAAATGTCCAACATTGGCAGGACCAATTTCTAACCAAGGTTGTCCGTTCCAAGATACTGACAACGATGGTGTATTGGATAAAGATGATGAATGTCCGGCAACACCTGGACCAGCATCCAATAAAGGTTGTCCTGTTATTGAAGAGGCTGTTAAAGAAATCTTGAAAACAGCATTTGATAACTTGGAATTTGAAACTGGTAAAGACATCATTAAAGAAGTTTCAAAACCATCTTTGGATGAGTTGGCTAGTGTATTGGTGAAAAAACCAGAATGGAAATTACAAATCGCCGGTCACACAGATAACGTAGGTAATGCACAAAGCAACTTGATTCTTTCTAAGAAAAGAGCTGAGGCAGTGAAAAACTACTTATCTTCTAAAGGAGTGGACGCAAGTAGATTTAGTGTATTGTATTTTGGTCAAACAATGCCAATTGCTGACAACAACACGCCAGAAGGTCGTCAGAAAAATAGACGAGTTGAAATGTCAATTATTTTTGAATAATTCAATCATTTAAAATTCATAAAGGGCTTGGAGGTAAAACTTCAAGCCCTTTTTTGTTGGTGATATCGCTATATCGAAATATGTCGATATGATAAAAAAGCCTAAAATCTTTCGTTAATTTGATGTTATTAAATCTAATAGCTCCCTATTTTTGATAACTTTGTATTCCTTATGTCGCAACAAAAGAAAATCAATATTCAAGTATTTTTTCGCTTATTGAGCTATGCCAATGCCTATAAAAAACATTATTGGATAGCTATTGTTTCGACGTTGTTGTTGGCTATCCTAGCTCCCTATCGCGTAAAATTAATTGGCGAGGTAATTGACAAATACATCGTTGCATCGCCCAACGCAAAGTTGTTGTTGATTTGGATTGCAATCATCCTATTGATGTTGGTTGTGGAAGGTGTTTTGCAATTTGTTTCTTCCTATTTCTCGAATTTGTTGGCTCAATCGGTTATTTACGATATCCGTGTGAAACTTTTTCGACAAGTTACTTCGTTTCGGATGCATTTTTTTAATAAGCATCCTATTGGAAATATTGTAACACGACTAGTGTCTGATTTAGAGGCTATCACCGATGTGTTTTCATCAGGATTAATGAGTGTGCTGGGTGATATACTCATGTTGCTCATAACCATAGTGATGATGTTTTATGCCGATTGGGAATTATCGCTCTATGTTTTGGTGCCCATTCCTTTGTTGATTATTGGAACACGCATTTTTGCACGCGCCATGCGCAAATCGTTTCAATTGGAAAGTCAACAAGTGGCTAAATTAAACGCCTTTGTGCAAGAACGCATAACGGGAATGAACCTTGTGCAATTGTTCAACCGACAAAAACAAGAAAATGCAAAATTTCAAGAAATAAACGCCGGACACCGCACCGCACACATCAAAGCAATTTGGGCCAACTCCATCTTTTTTCCTTATGTGGAAATGCTCAACTCACTTTCTATTGCTTTTTTGTACATCATAACCGTTGTTGGACTCACGGGTGACACCTCTGCCGATATGTCGTCAAAATACGGAGAAATCATGGCGTTTACATTGTGGGTCAATCAATTGTATCGTCCTATTCGCATGTTGGCGGATAAATTCAACATCTTACAACGCGGAACCGTGAGAGCCGAACGTGTTTTTGATTTGTTAGACACCGGCCATCAAAACGTGCAAGGCGAAGGAAAATGCATCGATTGCAATTTTAACCAAGACATTACTTTCAATAACCTTTATTTTGCTTACGACGATGCCAAATGGATTTTGAAAAACATCAACCTCAAAATTGAAGCGGGATCAATGGTGGCTTTTGTTGGAGCAACAGGTGCTGGAAAAACATCCATCGTTAATTTATTGGGCAGATTTTACGATTATCAAAAAGGAAATATTCAAATTGGAGATACAGAAATTACCGATATCGACCTCAAATATTTGCGCAGAAACATAGCCATTGTGTTGCAAGATGTATTTTTATTTTCCGATACTATTTTCAATAACATTACACTTCGTGATGCCAGTATCACCAAAGAACAAGTAATTGAAGCTGCAAAAGCCGTTGGAGCACATGAATTTATCGAAAAACTTCCGGGTGGATACGATTATCAAGTGGGCGAACGTGGTGGCGTATTATCGGTGGGGCAACGTCAATTATTAGCATTCATTCGTGCTTATGTTTACAACCCGCAAATATTGATTTTGGACGAAGCAACATCAAGTGTGGATAATGAATCGGAACTATTGATTCAAAAAGCAACCGAAAAATTGACCAGCGGAAGAACATCAATCGTAATTGCTCACCGCCTTTCAACCATTCAAAAAGCCAATAAAATTGTGGTGATGGAAAAAGGTGAAATTGTGGAACAAGGTAGCCACAAAGAACTGTTGCAAATAGAAGGAAAATACAAACAACTTTTCGACATGCAATTTGGTGTTGAAAACAAAGTTTAAAATAAAAAGTATGAAATTAAGAGTTGGCGGAGTGCCCGAACATTTTAACTTGCCGTGGAAATTGGCATTGGAAGATGGTGAATTCAAAAAAGAAGGAATTGAGGTGCACTGGACGGATATGCCTGGAGGCACAGGGCAAATGTTGCGCGGATTTGAGAACAAAACGCTGGATGTTGCTGTGATGCTTACCGAAGGAATTACCAAAGGAATCTTGCAAGGATTGAACGCAAAAATTGTAGATGTTTACGTAACGTCGCCTTTGCACTGGGGAATTCACGTGCCATTTCATTCCAACTACACAAAAGTGGAACAACTAGAAAACCAAACGTTTGCTATTTCGCGAATGGGTTCTGGTTCGCACTTAATGGCATATGTTTGTGCCGACAGAATGGGGTGGGACACTACTAATCTTAAATTCAACGTTATTGGTGATGTTTATGGTGGAATTTGGGCTTTGGAGCACAACGAAGCTCAATTGTTTTTGTGGGATAAATACATGACGCATCCATTCACAACCCAAGAAAAATGCCGTTACATCGACGAAGTGATTACACCTTGGCCGTGTTTTGTGATTGCCGCACGTGAAGAAGTGATTCAAGAAAACCCAGAGGCAATAAAACTAATTTCTAAAATTGTGAACGAACGTGCACTCGTTATGAAAAACAGCGAACACATTGTCGAAATTATTTCTTGGCGCTATAATTTACGTTCTAACCAAGTGCAAAATTGGCTCTCAGAAACCGATTGGAACTATAATTTGATAAAATACCCACTTGCTTTTGAAAAAACGGTGCGTTATTTAGTGAAATTGAACCTCATTACGGAAACAGAAGCAGAAAATTGGCGAGAAAAATTATTTTTTGAATAGCTTAAATTTTTATAACATGATAGTAACAACAACCAATACCATTGAGGGAAAATCAATTAAGGAATACAAAGGCATCGTGTCTGGTGAAACCATAATTGGTGCTAATATTTTCAAAGATTTTTTTGCAGGAATTCGCGATATTGTTGGAGGACGATCTGCATCGTATGAAAAAGTTTTGCGTGAAGCCAAAGATATAGCTTTGCAAGAGATGCAACAAAGAGCTAAAGAATTAAATGCCAATGCAATTCTTGGAGTGGATTTAGATTATGAAACTGTGGGAGGCAATGGTGGAATGTTGATGGTAACAGCCAGTGGAACTGCCGTTGTAATAGAGTAATGCAAACTGAATGAAACAAAAAGAGGAGTGATGAACTCCTCTTTTTTTATGCTTATACTTTTTATGCATCCAACTTAAACTCCGATGTTTTGTGGAACACGATGTCTGGATAGTCTTTTTCTGCCATTTGCAATAAAAACTGAGTTTCTGCAAAAAACACTAAATTATCGTCCTTATCTTTTGCTAAATGATTGCCTTTTGCACGTTTAAACGCTTCCAATTGTTCGTTGTTTTCAGAAGTTACCCAAACCGCTTTGGTGTAGGCTTTTGGTGTAAAACGACAGTTGGCACCATATTCATTGATTAATCGGTACTGAATCACCTCAAACTGCAATTGTCCAACTGTACCCACAATTTTTCTATTTCCTGGTTGCACCACAAACATTTGCGCCACACCTTCATCGGTTAATTGGTGAATACCTTTATCCAACTGCTTCGCTTTCATAGGATCTAAGTTTTCCAATTCCATGAATATTTCTGGAGAAAACGATGGAATTCCCTTAAATTGCAATACTTCCCCTTCGGTTAACGTGTCGCCAATTTTAAAGTTTCCTGTGTCGTATAAACCAATCACATCGCCCGGAAATGCTTCGTCAATCACCGATTTATCTTGTGCCATAAACGACGTTGGATTGGCAAATTTTACTTTTTTATTGTGGCGCACATGGTTGTAAAATGTATTGCGCTCAAATTTTCCAGAAACAATGCGTAAGAAGGCAATTCTATCGCGGTGTTTGGGATCCAAATTGGCGTGAATTTTAAACACAAAACCTGTAAATTTAGGTTCCGTAGGTTCAATGAAACGTGCATCGGTTTCACGTCCGCGTGGAGAAGGCGAAATTTCAATGAATGTATCCAACAATTCTTTCACCCCAAAGTTGTTCACTGCCGAGCCAAAAAACACTGGTGCCAATTCACCTTCCAAATAACGTTTTCTATCAAAAACATCGTAAACACCATCAATAACTTCCACTTCTTCGCGCAATTCGTTGGCAAATTGTTCGCCTACAAATGCATCCAACTGCGGATCGCTTAAATCGGTGATGGAAACCACTTCTTTTTCAACTTTTGTTTTGTTGACTTGAAACAAATTCAAGGTTTTATCGTGTAAGTTGTAAACGCCTTTAAAACGATCACCCATACCAATTGGCCAGGTCAACGGGCGCACTTTAATATCTAACTTTTCTTCCAATTCATCCAACAAGCTAAAAGCATCCTTACCTTCACGGTCCATTTTATTGACATAAATGATAACCGGCGTATTGCGCATGCGGCACACTTCCATCAATTTTTCGGTTTGCGATTCCACCCCGTTTGCAGCGTCAATCACCAAAATAACACTATCCACAGCAGTGAGTGTGCGGTAGGTATCTTCAGCAAAGTCTTTGTGACCAGGAGTATCGAGAATGTTGACTTGTTTTCCCGCATATTCAAATGCCATCACCGACGTAGCAACGGAGATTCCACGTTGTTTTTCAATCTCCATGAAATCCGAAGTAGCTGTTTTTTTGATTTTATTGTTTTTTACAGCACCAGCGGTTTGAATGGCACCACCAAACAACAATAATTTTTCGGTCAATGTTGTTTTTCCGGCATCGGGGTGGGCAATAATTCCAAAGGTCCTTCTTTTTTCGATTGCTTCGTTGTTTTTCATTTATGATGAAATTTTATGCTTATTTTTTATGGGCGCAAAGATAATGCTAATAAACGATATTAAAAATGATGTGAGGTTTTTATTGTTCTTGCTTTTTTGTTGTTATAAAGAAAAGATGCTCCGCTAAATTGATTATTTTTGCAGAGTGAAAAGAGAACAAATAATTAGTGCGTTTGCTAAGTTGGGAGAGGTGTTTCGTGCATTAGGAAGTGCAAAAGAATACCCCGGAACTTCTATTGGAATTACAGCTTCTGAATACGAAGACTTGCAAAAAGTAATCAACAAACAATTTCAATTCAACGGGTGGTTTACCAAAGAAAATGTGCAGCAAGCATTGTTGGGACTTGGGACTTGGCTAACAGAAGAAAAATTATCCCAATGGCTAGAACACTATTCGTATAATTCGCAACCTAAAAAAGTGGGAATCATCATGGCAGGAAACATTCCCTTGGTTGGTTTTCATGATGTGTTGTGCGTTGTTGCTTCTGGAAATGTAGCAGTTTGCAAAATGAGTTCGGATGATAAAACCTTACTTCCGGCTTTTGTTCAAGTGTTGTTTCATTTCTTGCCAGAATTAAACGAGCGTATTGTGCTATCGGCTGGAAAAATTGGTGAGTTGGATGCTGTGATTGCTACAGGAAGTAACAATTCGGCGTTGTATTTTGAGCAATATTTTGGAAAATATCCCCACATTTTTCGCAAAAATCGTACTTCCATTGCTGTTTTGGATGGAAGTGAAACACCTGAAGAATTAGCTGCTTTGGGCAACGATGTGTTTTCTTATTTCGGATTAGGCTGCCGCAATGTATCGCATTTGTTGGTTCCTAAAGATTACGATTTTGCACCGTTTTTTCAAGCAATTTTCACACACGGAGATATCATCAATCACCATAAATATTGTAACAATTACGATTACAATAAAGCAGTTTACTTAATGAATCAGTTGCCTTTGTTGGACAATAATTTTGTTTTACTACGTGAAAGTTCCGATTTACATTCGCCCTTGGCAATGATTCATTATCATTTCTATGCATCGGAAGCAGAAGTGCAAGATTACATTGCTCAACACACCGATGAATTGCAAGTAATTGCAGGAAAAAAATATATTCCCTTTGGTCAGGCACAATGTCCGTCATTGAACGATTATGCCGACAATGTGGATACCATGCAATGGCTCAATCAACTTTAAACAATTGACAGACGAATTTTACATAAAACGATGCATTGAACTGGCACTAAAAGGCAAAGGAAATGTTGCCCCCAATCCGATGGTGGGAGCTGTTATTGTGCACAATAATCAAATCATTGGCGAGGGCTATCATCAACACTACGGAGAAGCACATGCCGAGGTGAATGCTGTCAATTCGGTTGAAGATAAGACCTTATTGAAAGAAGCAACTATTTATGTTTCATTGGAACCGTGTGCACATCATGGAAAAACACCTCCGTGCGCAGATTTGTTGGTGCAATGTGGTTTTAAACGTGTAGTTATTGGTTGCGTAGATACTTTTTCCCAAGTTGCTGGAAAAGGCATTGAGCGGTTGCAACAAGCTGGAATTGACGTAACTGTTGGTGTGCTTGAAAAAGCTTGTCGCGAACTCAATAAACGTTTTTTTACCTTTCACGAGCAAAAACGCCCTTTTGTGATTCTAAAATGGGCACAAACACAAGACGGTTTTATTGATAAAAAACGCAACAATGCTGAAAAAGGAATCAATTGGATAACAGGAGCAACAACTAAAAAAATTGTGCACCATTGGCGAGCAGAAGAAGCGGCAATTTTGGTTGGAAAAAATACTGTTTTAAACGATAATCCATCGTTAACCGTGCGAGAAGTCGAAGGTAAAAATCCTATACGCATTGTGTTGGATAGCCAAATGGAACTGACCACACAATTTGCTGTTTTTGATGGTACTGCTACAACATTCATTCTCAATAAAGTTGGCAATAAAGTGGAAGGTAAAAATGAATGGATTCAACTCGATTCTCTAACACCCGAAGCAATTTTGAACGCATTGTATAATCGTAATATTCAATCGGTTATCATCGAAGGTGGTAAACAAACCTTGAATGCTTTTATCAATGCCAATTTGTGGGATGAAGCTCGCGTTTTAACTGGAAATGTGGAATGGAAAGAAGGTGTTTTTGCCCCACGTTTGCCGCATCAATATTTTGTAGAAGAATTTCAATTAGACCAAGATAAAGTGGCAATTTATCGCTACTTTAATAGTTAATATTTTAACATTTTGCTATTTTTTCAAACAGATTAAACATTTTGTTTTTTTTGTGCTTTACTTTTTGTAATTTTGAGGGATAATTTTAAAAAAATGGCAGAAGCTACAGCAAAGACCGAAAAAAATAAAATTGTAACAGACAAAGAAACTATGCTCAAGGCATTTGAGTTAATGGCAACCGCAAAAACTTTGGCTGAGAAATACGAAGCAAACAAAGAAGTAACATCTAAATATGTGCATGCAACATCTAGAGGCCATGAAGCAATTCAATTGGCAGTGGGGATGCAATTGTTACCGCAAGACTGGGTGGCACCATATTACCGTGATGACAGTATTTTGTTGGGGATAGGGATGACGCCTTATGATTTGATGTTGCAGGTATTTGCAAAAAAAGACGATCCTTTTTCTGGAGGAAGAACTTATTATTCGCATCCTTCATTGAAACGCGATGATATGCCAAAAATTCCACATCAATCTTCTGCAACAGGGATGCAAGCCATTCCTATGACAGGGGTTGCAATGGGAATCCAATACAAAGAAATGCAAGGATTGGCTGAAGATTTTGGCGGAAAAAATCCAGTTGTTGTTTGTTCATTGGGTGACGCTTCTTGTACGGAAGGCGAGGTTTCTGAAGCGTTCCAGATGGCTGCTTTGAAGCAATTTCCTATTGTTTACTTGGTGCAAGACAACGGTTGGGATATTTCTGCTACGGCAGCTGAAACCCGTGCACAAGATATCACGCATTATGCACAAGGATTTAACGGCATAGAGGTTCGCACAATTGATGGCACCGATTTCGATTTGTCATTTCAAACAGTAAAAGAAGTGTTTGAAATTGTGCGTAAAGAGCGCCGTCCGTTTATCATTCATGCAAAAGTTCCATTGTTGGGTCACCACACTTCTGGTGTTCGTAAAGAATGGTACCGCAACGATTTGGAAGAAGCTGCAAAACGCGATCCTTATCCAAAAATTGTTGCAAAATTAATGGAATTGGGGGTTGAGGAAACTACCTTGGATGCGGTTGAAAACCAAGTAAAATCTTTGGTTGACACCGATTATACACGTGCGTTGAATGCCGAAGAGCCAGATACAGCAAGTGTAACTGATTTTATTTTTGCGCCATCTCCAATTACCGAAGAAAAAGGAGAGCGTGAACCAAAAGGAAAGAAAAAAACAGTAATGGTAGATTCTGCCTTGTTTGCTGTTCGTGAGATATTAGAAAAACATCCAGAAGCATTGTTGTATGGACAAGATGTGGGTGGACGTTTAGGCGGTGTGTTCCGTGAGGCTGCAACTCAGCACAACAATTTGGTGATAACCGTGTGTTTAACACGCCAATTCAAGAGGCATTTATCATTGGTTCAACTGTGGGAATGTCGGCTGCTGGCTTGAAACCTATTGTTGAGGTTCAATTTGCCGATTACATTTGGCCAGGACTCAACCAATTGTTTACCGAAGTTTCGCGCTCCAATTATTTATCCAATGGAAAATGGCCAGTGAGTTGTGTTATTCGTGTGCCAATTGGTGCTTATGGTTCAGGCGGACCTTACCATTCATCGAGTGTAGAATCGGTTTTAACAAATATTCGTGGGGTGAAAACGGTTTATCCTTCAACTGGTGCTGATTTGAAAGGGTTGTTAAAAGCAGCTTATTACGATCCAAACCCAGTTGTAATTTTGGAACACAAAGGTTTGTATTGGTCAAAAATCAAAGGAACTGAAGGTGCCATGTCGGTTGAGCCAGATGAAGATTACGTTATTCCGCTAGGTAAAGGTAGAATTGTACAACATGCCGATGAAAAAGTAGTTAAAAATGGAGAATCGTGTGTTGTAATTACCTACGGTAGAGGTGTTTATTGGACGTTGGAGGCTTGCGAAACGTTTAAAGATAAAGTAGAAATTGTTGATTTACGCACCTTGCATCCGTTGGATTTTGAGTTAATCAATGAAATGGCTCAAAAACACAGCAAAGTATTGTTGGTAACCGAAGAATCGGTAGAAGCATCGTTTACTTTAGGATTGGCAGGAAGAATTCAACGCGATAACTTTAAAGCATTGGATGCGCCAGTTGCAATTGTTGGTTCTGTTGATACACCAGCAATTCCGATGAATTCATCGTTGGAAGCAACTTTATTGCCAAATGCCGATAAAGTGAAAAAAGCTTTGGAAGATTTATTAGCTTACTAAAAATAACATTTAATAGTTGGAAAATCCGTAATGCTTAAGTGTGTTGCGGATTTTTTTTATATTGAATCTGGTCTGTTGAAAAACAATTCTTGTGTTGTAGCCGACTCCTGCATGGATTGAATTACAGAATCAAGTGGTTTGGCATAAACCGTTGGATAATCTACTTCACCTAAGTGCGGATGAATAGTGTAGGCAAGTTGCTCCGGTTCAATAGAAAATTGAGAATTTACTCCAGGTTTATTACCACGAGGATCTACTCTAAACCAGCCGTATTCTCTCAAATAAATAGCATTCAATCCATGCAAGGCAAAACCTGAGTTTTCATCTGTCGGAACACGTAAAACACGTTGATAGCAAAACCCAGCTGGAATTGAAAGTCCGCGCAATAGTGCCACCAATAAATGTGATTTAGAAAAGCAAATTCCTTCGGATGATTTCAGCACATCTTCGGCATTGATGGTTACCAACGGATTTTTGGTATCAAACGAATGAAAAATATCGTCGCGTGCAATTTCAAATGCAATTCTAGCCTGTTTTTCAGGGTTTGATGTTTGCTCTTTAATCCATTCAATTTCTTGGCTTATCATAGGTGTGTTGAACGTTATGATAGGTGGAATTTCAGCTAAATAATCGTCAATATTGGGTGACTCAATGATAAGTTTCATGTCGGTGATTTTTGTTTGATAAAGTTACAGATATTTTAAGAAAATTACAATTTTGGGTTGATTTAACTATTTTTATGTTTATCTACTTACTATTTGTTTTAATTTTGGAAATAAACAATATTAAAATGAATAAATTATTGACTACCATTTTAGCCGCTTCTGTTGTGAGTTTAGCGAGCGCGCAAGTAAAAACACCAAAGGCAAGTGCACATGCAGAATTGGAGGCAACTGTTGGTTTAACAGAAATTGAAGTTGAGTATTCTCGACCAAACAAAAATAACCGTGTGGTTTTTGGCGACGTAGTTCCGTTTGATAAAATCTGGAGAACTGGTGCCAATAAAAATACAACTATTGAATTTTCGGATGATGTGACAGTGGGAGGAGCACCATTAAAAGCAGGGAAATATGCCATTTATACCAAACCAGGAAAATCTGCTTGGGAAGTTTATTTTTATACAGATACTGAGAACTGGGGAAATCCACAAACTTGGGACGATGCAAAAGTAGCCGCTAAAGCAGTAGCAAAAGTTGAACAATTGTCACAACCAGTTGAAACATTCACTATTTCTGTTGATGACTTGAAAATGGACAAAGCAAATTTGACGTTCTCATGGGATAAAACAGGTGCAGTTTTACCTATTGTTGTTCCAACAGATGCTAAAGTGATGGCAACAATTGAAAATACTATGAATGCCGAACCAAAAGCGGGTGATTTTATTGCTGCTGCTAATTATTATGCAAGTACGGGTAAAGATGCGCAATTGGCAAAAGATTGGATGGATAAAGGAATGAGTTTAATGGAAAAACCGCAATACTATCACTACCACCAACAAGCAGTTGTTTATGCTAATGCTGGCGATTATAAAGGTGCCATTGAAATAGCTAAAAAATCATTGGAAGGCGCAAAAGCTGCTGGCGATGATGCTTATGTAAAAGAATGAAGTTGCCATTAAGGAATGGTCAAAAAATAGGTTTTATTGACTACAAAAAAGCGGTCGTCTATCACAGTACCGCTTTTTTTATGCTTTTAAAAGAATCTAAAATCCTCCTTTTCTCTCAGGTTGTTTGATTTCTGGCCACGTTTGGCGTTCTCCTGTTTTGGGGTCAATAGGCAATAACATGCGCTCACGTGATGCTTTTTCGTTGTCTTCGGATGCCATGTAGGCTAAAATTGCAGTGAGAATAACATTGTTTTTCATATCATCAAACACAATTTTGTCATACGTATCCAAATTGGTGTGCCATGTATAGTTGCCATAACTCCAACTCAATGAATTGAGGTTAAATGAAGGAACTCCAGCTGCAACAAACGAAGCATAATCTGTTCCACCTCTTCCGGGCTCGCCCGGGGAAATAAGTATCTACTTTTTGAATGGTGTCGGGTACCGCTTTTAACCAACGCGACAAATAGTCGTAGGCATTGATAAATCCAGACCCGTTAATACTTTGAATGCGCCCTGTTCCATTGTCTTGATTAAATGCCACTTGGATGTTTTGCACAATTTCTGGATGGTCAACCACAAAAGCACGTGAGCCGTTCAATCCTTGCTCTTCGCTTCCCCAGTGTCCAACAATAATGGTGCGTTTAGGATTAGGATACAATTTTTTCAATACACGCATCACTTCCATCATCAATACCGTACCTGTTCCGTTGTCTGTTGCACCTGTTCCACCATCCCACGAGTCAAAATGAGCAGACAGCAACACATATTCGTTTGGAAATTCACTGCCTTTTATTTGTGCAATGGTGTTAAATGTTGGCGCAATTCCCAAATCTTTGGATTCTGCAACTATTTTGATGATAGGTTTATCACCGTGTTCAACCATACGATAAAGCATTGAATAATCCTCCAAATGCATGTCAACAGTTGGAACTTTTTTGGTTTTAGCTCCAAAAACTTTTTGTGCACCAAATCCGTTCGACCAATAGGAATCAACAATAGCAACAGCGCCATTTTTTTCAAGCGCTTCTGGCAATGTACGTTTGGTATAGCCTGTTTTCTTCAAATTGGCTTCCCACGCTTGCTTTTGAGCTTCGCGTTCGGTTTTCATTTTATCAAACGATGCTGTAGTTGCCCATTCTTTCCAATCGTGGTCGGGGCGACCAGTAGGTTGCAACATTCCAATCATCACAATTTTACCTTTAACACTTGGCAACCATTTTTGAAAAGCAATGGAATCTGAAACCGTTGGAATGACAATAACTTCGGCTGTTACACCTTTGGATGATGTGCCCGGACTCCACGCCAATTGGGTGCCCATCAATGTTTGAACGCGCGGCGATAACATGTCAATGTGCGTAATTCCACGTTCCCACGCTTTCCATTCACCGTATTTTTGATTTTCGGCAGGAATTCCCCAATTGGTATATTTTGCCACAGCCCAATCGTGTGCTTTTTTCATTTGTGGGGTTCCTACCAAACGCGGACCAATGTCGTCCATTAATTCGTGTGAAAGTTGCTCAATTTGTGAGTTTTTATAAACTTCATCCATAATTTTCTGCGCCATTTGTTCGTTCTTCTGAGCAAAGAAAAACAACGGACAAGCAAGCATAATGGAGGTGAGTATCTGTTTTTTCATGTTTGTAAATTTTATACTTCCAACAAATATAAAAAAAATGGGATACTTTTTAACAAAGCTCCCATTCAGAAATAAGGATGAATAGTTGTTATTCGATAACGATTTTTTGAGTTTCTACTAACTTCTCTGCAGTATAAATGTTCAACAAATAAACACCCGATTTTACATCGCTTACGTTTAATTGGTTCAATGCTGTTGCTTCAAATTGTTTGATGACTTTGCCTGCCAAGTCGGTAATAATTGCAGTTGTTGCAGTTGTGTTTTTTGCTTGAATGCTGATCACATCTTTTGCAGGATTTGGGAAAATAGAAAACTGATTGTCTTCTACCGCAGCAACACTAGCTTCTGAAATTTGTCCGGCTTTAATCGTTGCATTTGCAGTTGCGTTATAAGCATAATCTTTGTTAATGAAATCAGTTCCATTCCACATTACACGAATCCATCCGTAGTGAATAGATGTGCCATAAGCAATTCACCCCAATGTAGCTATCAACATTTAATGGGAAAATTGTACCAGCACCCCAAGCATCCATAGAAGCATCACCGTAGCCAATAAAATTACCACTTGCACCAATAACTGTGTTAACGGTTAAGGGTTTCACTTCATCCCATCCAGCAGCAGCCGTTCCGTCCATCCACATGTTGGTTCCAGCTGCATTTGTTGCAGAATAGTCAAACATAATTCCATCAGTAGAAAATTCAGCAGTTCCGTCATTGTTAAAGTCGAAATCACCATTTGTTGGCAAACCATCTGGAGTGATGTCTCTGTAAACAATTTGTGCGTTTGCATTAAACACAGCCACTGTTAAAGCAGCAAAAAGGAGAGTTTTTACATTTTTCATATTGTTGAATATTTTTAAATTAAGTATCCAAAAGACGAGGCAAAAACGATTTAGTTGCTTTAAATTTTAAAAAATAATAAGAAATTGTTAAAAATACAACATTTTTAAGGCCATAAGTAAATGAAAATCAAAATGAAAAATGGTTAATAACAATCCATTTTTAGTTGCCCATTTTTTTGGAATTTGTTCAAAGGTTGTTGTGCAAATTGACGTGCTGCACCATCGAGTTCTTCCAAAACACTTTGTTGCATGGCAAGCGTTCCACAAATGTAAATGATGCTGCCATTTTTTAGTTGTTCAACCAAAATTTTGCCATCCCGTTTGATTAAATCGCCAACATACACTTTAGGATTCTGTTCACGCGATAAAGCAATATTGGTAGTTACATTTTCAACATTTGCAGCTTGCACATATTTTTCATACAAAGCATACGATTGCTGTGTGCGTCCGCCCCAATAAAGTGCTACTTTTTGGTGTTTTGTGTTTTCGTGTAACATGCCTAAAAATGGTCCCATTCCTGTTCCGTTTCCAATAAAAATAGCCGGTTTTGAAGTGTTGAAATGAAACGATGGATTGCTTTCTACAGCTGCGTTGAGCACATCGTTTTCTTGGAGTGAATAAAGGTAATTAGAACATACACCTTTGCTATCCAAACGCACACTGATGATTAATTCTGAATCATTTAATTTTCCTATGGAGTAGTTGCGTTTGAAAGGATCGTTTGGTGGATAGACCGCCAATAAATCTCCTGAATGAAATTTGATTTTTTTCTGTGTTTTTAATAGGAGGTTAAATGTGGTATTGCCATCAACTGTTACGTGTTCTTTTTTCACAACCGTAAAGGCGTGAGTGGGAAGTTGTTTGACCGCATAATTGACAGGAAGTGTCAATGCAATTGAACTTGCTTTTTGCCAATCCAGTGCCCAAGTTTTTAGTGAATGATACGATTGGTTGTGAATTTTTACCAATGGTAGGATGGCTTTGGCTTGAGGATATTGCGCCAATTCTTTTTCAACCTGTAGTGCATAATTGCAAAAATCAGGGTAGGCCAACGAACCAAAACCAACAATGGAGTAGGAAAATGCTTGTTGGAGCGGTTGTTCTTTCCATTTTTGAAGAAATTTTGTTGCACCTGCTGGAGCATCTCCTGTTCCATAAGTAGAAGTGAGGATGATGAGGTGCTGAATTTGCGTAGCAGGTTGATAGTTATTCATCGCTGCAAGGTGCACCTTTTTACCTTCGTGCAAAAGCTGTTCGTATATTAATTTTGCAAAATTGCGAGTATTTCCTGTTTCACTGCCATACAACAATAAAATTTCGCTTTCACCTAAGGCATATTTGTTTTTGAAATTCCCCTTCATTTTTAGCAAGGTAATTTTGAATCCAGAATAGATGAAATACAAAATGCTGATGGAGCAAAGTCCTAAAATGATTGACCAAACGCTATTTTTTCTTCCTGTGTGCCAATCCAAACTTAAGGTTGCTAATTGTGTTGCTGTGGGGATGTTTTCTTGGTCTAAAATTTTATAGGTAAACTGGTCAACCGCCAAGGTTTTTTCTTTGGTAAAAATGGTGTAATATTCCATTGGGTCTTCAAACAATGGAAACTCGATGCGTTGAATGTCGCCAATTTTGTGGTGTGCAAAAGAATAAGTGCCCAATTTTTCTTTGGGATGTTCAAAATCTACCTCAAGGCGTTGTGGTTCAATAGTTTTCACAACCTCAAAACGTTTTAAAAACAAATAACCGCCCGTAAGCGCAATGACAATGATGGGAATAAATGCCAATCGACCAAAAACAATGTGGTAAAACTGTACGTTGAGGTTTTTTTCTACTTTATCGTAAAATGCTTTGAACGATTTGGTGCGTTGAAATACAAGTATTGTCCCAGAAATGGTAATAAAAAACAACAAAACGGCTGTTATTCCTTCTAAAAAACGACCAGTTGTGTCTAAAAACAACGAACGGTGAAAAGTTGTCATCCAACTATAAAAAGCTGATTGTTCGCTAATTTTCCCTGAAGTTTTTCCCGTTGTTGGGTTGAATTGCACAATTTTTTGTTCACCATCGGCTGTAAAAACATCGGCAACAAAAAAGCCGTTTTTATCTTTTTCGATGCTGGTAATTTCAGAATAGTGGGATTTTAATTTTTCAATGGTGTGTTGAATTGTTGTATTGTTCCACGAATTATCAAAAGTTGTACGGTTGTTGTTTTGAACAGGTTCTACGGCTAAAAAAGCACCACTAATGGATGCTGCAAGTAAAACAACAGATGCAACAATGGCTAAAATTAGGTGACTCCATCTCCAAAACGAACGTACCATAAACAATTAATTACTTGGAATTAAACGAACAACACTCACGTATTCTTTCCATTGATGTTTTGTTGATATTGCCTGTATTGAGTTCAAATTCAACGTCATTGGATACGTATTTTTGGTCTTCTACCCCTGATTCTACACGGATTTTGTATTTTTTATTGAGGGCATAGGAAGGAACTTTTATCAAAACAACTCTGCGCTGACTTCCTGCAATGGATGCACCGGTAATACCATCAATTTTTTCTTTAGCTGCCGAATGAAAATCCCACCATTTGGTCATTTCATCGTACCATTTTTTATCTTTCCCAAGTACGCTAAGGGTTCTGTCGTAATTTCCATCCGGTTTTATAAGTGAAACAACCACCATTGCTTTTTCGCCTTTGTAACTCACCATTTGAATTAAGCATTTGTATTTGATATCGCCTTCGCTAGAGATAAACGACAATCCAATACTTACAAATAAAATGAAAACACTGATTTTGCTATAATTTAAAAAACGTTTCATGCACTTATGTTTTGATTATTTGAGTAAACTTTTCTTGTAAAAGTTACAAAAATAATGAATTTATGGATGTTTTTGCTCAATTGTGCGTAAAAAATACTAAATACAATAAAAGAAATTAATCAATTGCAAGGCTCCAATTCCAATTAAAACAGGCATGATGTAATCGGTTACTAACAAGCGTCGTTTTATGGAATATACAACACTCAACCGAAATGATGAAAGTAAAGAGAACATACCAAAGGGGAGGATTGAACAAACAACCAAGTGTCATGGCAGCAGGTACCAACCATTCTAATTTTAGCACATTTTATCACGATCATAGCTCAACAAAAACAAAAAAGGTAGAAAGCAATAACCATTGGATAATGCGCACAACATCAAACAACGAGGTGTTGTACAATTGTTGTTGTTGGGTTGGATTGAGAAAATTTCCCAAAAAAAATGGATGTGCAGCGATAGAAAATAAAGAATAACCAAAGAGCAACCAATGAAAACGGTCTATTGATTTTCTGTTTTCTACAAAAGCACTAGCAATCATTACAAAAACAAACAATTCTGAATAGGTTACAGGCACCAAAAAATAATGGTGTTGGAAACAAATTAAAAACACCAAATAATAAGTAGGTTAAAACTACAACTTGGATGGTTTTAATGGTGGTAGCCATTATTTTTTTAGAAAGTGCTTCGTGAATGTAATCAAATGTAGAAAGGATTACTGGTTCGCCATCCACTACTGCTATGTCATGTTCAAAATGGGCACTTGGTTTCCATCAGCCGTTACAATGGTCCATTCATCTTCTAGAACCACCACTTTTTCTCAACATTAATCATTGGTTCAATGGCAATGGTGAGTCCGTTTTGAATTTTCTTACCATGTCCGCGACGTCCGTAGTTTGGAACTTGAGGATCTTCGTGCATTTTTTTACCTAATCCGTGTCCTACCAAATCACGTACAACGCCATAGCCGTGTTTTTCAGCATGTGTTTGAATGGCCCAGCCAATATCGTCGATGCGGTTACCTACTTTTGCTTGTGCAATACCGAGGTACAAACATTCTTCGGTTACTTTTAACAATTGTTTTTTCTCATCCGATACTTCGCCAATTGCAAATGTATAGGCATGATCGCCATAATATCCTTTGTAAAGCGCACCACAATCTACCGAAACGATGTCGCCTTCTTGAATTTTAATATCGGTTGGAAGTCCGTGCACCACTTGTTCATTGATAGACACCAACAAAGTACTAGGGCAACCATACAATCCTTTAAAACCAGGGATTGCATTTTGAGATTTGATGTATTCTTCGGCCATTTGATCCAATTCCAAACCTGTAATTCCAGGGCGTATCATTTCGGCTACTTTTTTTTCTAATGTTCTACTCACAATTTGAGCAGCTTCGCGCATGATTGCGATTTCATCGGATGTTTTGTAAATAATCATATCTCTACGTAAAAATTTCATTTGTGGGTGCAAAAAATACAAAAAAGACGGCACAATTGATTCAATTCTATTATTTCACTTCTTGCATTAATTTGCGCAATGGCAGAAATAGCAATCAACACAATGCCTGCAATCAAGGCATAAATGGCCAATTACAAATATCCATCGGTGTAGGTCATTAATTTTTGAGTTGGTGAATCGTTAACCCCTGCCTCTGCCATGTTGGCTCCCAAAAGTCCGGCCACATATTGACCATAAGCACTTGCCAAAAACCACATACCCATCATCACACCTTGCAAACGAAGGGGCGATAACTTGGTCATAATGGACAAACCAATAGGAGAGAGACATAACTCACCAAAAGTTATAATCAAATAGGCTACTGTAAACACATCTAGACTTGCAATTCCTGCTGCTACTTGGAAGAAACGAGTGGCATAAAAAGTATAAAATGCGGCTGCTAGGAAAACAAAGCCCAATCCAAATTTTACAACAGTATTGGGTTCTAATTTTTTCTTTGCCAATGCTATCCAAATTAAACCAACTATTGGCGCAAAAATGATTACAAACAAAGAATTGGCTGAGTTGTTCACGCCGTTGGGATCCAAGTGTAAACCGCCTAAAATTTTATCGTCCAAGTTATTAGCAGCAAAAATACTCAATGAGCCTCCGCTTTGCTCAAAAAATGCCCAAAACAGGATGGAAAATAGGATGAAAACAAGTGCTGCAATCAATTTTTTACGTTCCGCTGATGAATGTTTAGCCATTTCGTAGAACAAATATATCAAGGTGAGCGGACCAACGATGTACATGAATAGATCGGTATATTCGGGTTTGGAAACCATTGAAAGAATAACGGGAATTGCCAAAATTGATCCAGCATAGGTAGCATATTCCATCCATTTCTTTTTGGAAGGTACTGCCATTTTTCCAGTTTTTTCGTTTTTTTCTAAAAGGGGCGACAATCCGATGGGGCCCAAGTGTTTTTTGACAAATAATAAGTTGATTAAACTAATTGTCATCACCACGGCTGCCAATCCAAATGCAACGTTCCAGCGGTAACCTTCGGGAATAAAGCTTCCAAACAATTGTCCTTTTCCTATGGAAATACAAGCATATCCACCCAACAATGCTCCAATGTTGATGCCCGAATAGAACAACGAAAATCCAGCATCTCTGCGTTCATCTCCATTTTTATACAACGAGCCTACCATGGTTGAAATATTGGGTTTAAAAAAACCAGTTCCGATGACTGTAAAACTAATTCCCAAGAAAAAAGTAAACTCAGAAATGGCATCTTTGTGGATGGAAAGAATTAAACTTCCCGTAATCATAAGCAAGGCGCCCCAAACCAATGATTTTCGAAATCCTAAGATTTTATCGGCAAACAAACCTCCAATGAAAGTGAAGGCATATACAAAAGCTTGTGTGGCTCCATATTGCAGGTTGGCCTGTGTTTCTGTCATTTTGCTACCATCGGCAAGAATTAACTCGGTAATCATGAAGTAGGTGAGTACGCCGCGCATACCATAAAAACAAAAACGTTCCCACATTTCGGAGAAAAAAAGTCCCCAAATTTGTTTTGGATATTTGCCTTCAAAATTTTGAATTTGTTCTAATTCGCGTGCCATTGCAGCCGCATCAATGGATTGTTCAGTAGTGTTGCTCATTTTTATAGTTTTTATCTTGCATTGTTTACAAGCGACTTTAAATGTAATTATTCTGTTTAAAAAAATGTACTATCCAGAAGATTTTTTAGTTATTGATGCGTAAAATATCCTTTTTAGGCATAAAAAAACATCCTAACAAAACTGCTAGGATGTTTCTATAAGATGGAGGGTGTGTGGTTTATTTCACACCGTGCATTAATTTTCCAATAAATTTATTGAGCGAGATAAGTAACAATCCACAAATCATTACAAATATTGCAATGAAGGTGAAGATTTGTCCAGCACCCATTGTTTCCACAACTGAAGCCAAATAACCTCCAATAAAGTTAGCAACAGAAGAAGATAACATCCAAACAGCCATCAAGATAGAAGCTAATTTTGGCGGTGCTAATTTTGTTACCACAGAAAGTCCAACTGGCGATAAACACAACTCACCAATGGTGTGCAATAAATAAGTCATAATCAACCACATCAAAGCAGCTTTATTGGCTTCGTCTTCAATGTTTCCGTTTGCAGCTCTTTCGCCAACAGCTCCAAGCATGAATAAGAATCCTAACCCTAAGATGATCATTCCCACACCCATTTTTACAGGAGTAGATAAGCGTTTTCCTAATTTAGAATTCCAGAAAATAGCAAACAATGGTGCCAATGCCACAATAAAAATTGGATTCACTGATTGAAACCAAGAAGTAGGGATTTCAAAACCACCAATTGAACGGTCGATAAACTTATCGGTATAAAGTGAAAGCGATGAACCAGCTTGTTCAAAACCAGCCCAGAAAAACACGGCAAATGCAAATAAGATGAAGATAACAGAAATACGTTGTTTCTCTTGCTCTTTGTTCAGAACTTCACCCGTTTCAGGGTTTACAGATACGTTTGAGTCAATTTCAACTTCTGTTAACGTTCTGTCAACTACTTCACTGTCCAATGTTTCAATGTCTAATGAAGAGCTATCGGTAATATTAGCGGGTTTA
>JAWKMK010000014.1:0-69826 GCA_041392275.1 Crocinitomicaceae bacterium
TATTAAAATTAGAAACGGCATCATTACAGGAATTGTTGATGGGTTAGCAGCTAATGAAAAATCGGGTTTTCAATTGGATAAATTTCGGGCAGGTTATTTAATTGTTTCCGATCACGGAGTGGAATTAAAGGATGTCACTATTCAAACGCCCTATTCGGATATTAAAAGTGATGATTTCAAATTGGTATATCAACGTTATCAGCAATTTCGCTCGTTTGTGGACAGTGTTGCCTTTGATGTGAAATTAAATAAAAGTACCACATCATTTACCGATATTTCATTTTTTGCCCCTCAGTTAATGGGGATGAATGAAAAAGTTGAAATTGAAGGCAAGGTAAGTAAATTTGTTAAAAACCTTCGTGTTGATAAGTTGGTGCTAAAAACGGGATTAAAATCGGAGGTGAGAGGTACAATCAACCTACCTGATTTTAGAGATTTACGCAATGCCTTTTATCAAGAACGAATTGATTATGCATTTATAGACTTAGCTGATTTGCAAGCCATAGAATTGCCACATCGTGCAGGAAAACGGTACATTGCATTGAGTGAGAATGTGCAACGATTCAATCACTTTGAAGCAAACAATGTGAGTTTGGATGGTATTTTTTCGCAATTTGTATTAGCAGCCGATAATGTTTCTACTTCTATAGGTTCGGTAAACATGGACAATGGAATTTTGTTTACCCACAATCCTGCTAATAATTCGTTTTTGTTTTCGCATTCAGAAACCAGTGAATACGATGTGAAAGTAAACCATTTTAATTTGGGTAAATTCTTAAACAAACCCTTGTTCGGTGAAGTAGATGGCTTGTTTTTACTTAGTGGAGAGGCATTTTCGTTTACCGACATACATTTTAATAAAATGGAAGGAAACGTGAATCGTTTTGACATGGATGGCTATTCCTACAACAATATTACAGTCAAAAATGCTTCTTTGGTAGATAAAATTCTTTATGCCGAAGTAGATGTAAACGATGATAATTTGCAATTGAACTACAACGGAACCATTGATTTGAATGGCGAACCTAAAATGATGTTGCAAGTTGATATTAAAAAAGCATTGCTCGGAAAATTAAACTATACCAACGATTTAACGTCTAATTTGGTGGCTAACTTGGTTATCAATACAACGGGAGTTAATCCCAACACAATGAGTGGTGTAGGAGAGGTGAACGATATTTTATATGTTGAAGGTACCAAAATTATTCATGTTCCAAGTCTAAGCTTTGAAATTGATAGAGGTCAAAATGCCGATAATCTTTCTATTCGTAGCTCCATTTTTAATGCTGATTTTGAAGGGAAAATGAACTTCCAAAACAATGAATTATGTCATTAAGATCAAATTCAACAATTGTTTCCTGGTGTTTTTGCATTAAAACCAAGTAAGAAAATTAATTTAAGAAGGAACACCACTGATGATTGTTTGGCGTTCAATATCAACATTATTGATGTGAGTTCGTGTTGAATATTTTTCAGCCCAACCTAAAAGTAGCCAATGGAACAGTCATTAATGGTGACTATGATGTTGCTAATCGTTATTTTAAAATGGATTTACATTCCAACGAAATTAGTTTTAACAACATTGTTGCAAAAGCAATACGGTAAGGATGAATTTGCTGATGGAAAAACAATTTCTACCGATTTAACTTTTAATAGCCTTAAATTAAATGATTCTATTACATGGATAACTTTAAGTTTATCACCAATGGAAACGGACAAAATTTAGAATCTCAATTGGTTTGGAATCCGCAAACCGAAAATGCAACCGATATTCAATGGCGCACAAGAGATTGCTTTCATCTAAAAAGTTTGATTTTGTGTTTGAACCTTCCTTCTTTACCATCAACAAACAGCACTGAAATTTCAAAAGAAGCATTGGTGAGCATCGATTCAACGTCAATTGATGTAACCAATTTTAAATTATCGAGTGGTGAACAATTTATTCTTGCCAACGGTAAAGTTTCTAAAAATGATGCCGATAAATTGAAGTTCGAGCTCAATGGTGGATTTGAATAAGTGGAAGGTTTAATGGTGGGTCTCAACAAAACATTGGCTGGAAAACTAAACGGTTGGGGCTACATTTCCAATCCGTATAAACTTGTCGTATATGGGCGACGAAAGTGTTGGGATTGCATGTTAATAATGAAGAAGTGGGGGATGTATATGCGTTTCTCAATGGGATAAAGAAAATAATAAAGTAGAATTATCGGGTGATTTATTGTATCGTGTTTGCCAACTTTTCAGTTTAAAGGCATGTATGATGTAAGTAAAAAAACGGATAATTTAGATTTTAAATTAGTGTTTGACAAAACCAACATTTCGTTTGTAAATGCATTTTAGAACCACTGGTAATTGGTAATATCAAAGGGTTTATCAACGGAAATTTGGATGTAAAGGTTCTATTTCGCGACCAGAAATTGAAGGTGAAGTACAATTGGACAATGCTTCTGCAAAAGTGGTTATGTTGGGAACAACCTACAAATTCAACGGACCAATAAAAGCGGATAAAGATGGTTTTTATATTGACTATATTCCAGTAACCGATGAAGAAGGAAACACGGGCTCAATGACCGGATCCATCTATCACAATGATTACAAAGATTGGAACGGTTGTCGTTGGATTTGGAAGAAGACTACTATAAACGCGATCCAGAAAAAAGTTGGGTGAAATTGCCTTTGCAAAAATTCTTGGCCATGAATACCGATGGAAAAAAAGGGGAGTTGTATTATGGAAAAGCCTATGCAACTGGTACTGTTGGAATTTTTGGCTATTTGAAAAACTTAGAAATTGATGTCAACTTAAAAGCACAAAAAGGCACTTGGGTGGATTTATCGTTGTTTCGTCAAACCGAATTGAAAGAAGATAATTTTATTGAATTTGTTTCAGTTGATACCACCCAACAAACACCTCAAAAGAAAATTAACTTCTCAGGTGTGTCGCTCAACTTAAATTTTGACGTAACGCCAGATGCACAAGTAAAAATGATTTTTAACGAACAAACCAACGATGCTATTACAGCTTTTGGAAACGGAAAAATCAATATGAAAATGGACAATTTAGGGCAACTTTCTTTGGATGGTTCTTATTCAACCGTTGAAGGAAGTAAATATAATTTTGTGCTCGGTCCAATTAAAGAAACGTTTTACATTGCAGATGGTGGAACCATTACGTGGACTGGAAATCCATACAATGCAACGCTCAATTTAGATGCTTATTACAAAATTAAAAGCTAACTTGGGTGATTTATCGCAGAATTATTAGTGAGTGGTAACCAAGAATTAATTGTTTCTTGAAATTAACCGAATCGTTGATGAAACCAGCCATTCAATTTGATATCAAAGCACCAAAAGCACCCGATACCGATAAATCCATTCTTGCCCAATTAGCCTCAGAACCAGATGAGTTGAACCGTCAGTTTTTTTCTCGTTGTTGTTGTGGAAAGAAATTCCAACCATCCAAAAGGTAGTGCAAGAGCAAATGGAGGTGCAGCATTGGATTTAGCAACCAATCAAATCAACTCCTTGTTGTCTAGGATTTCACAGATTATAAGTTAAACGTAGACATGAACTCAGACAATCCAAGGTGGAAGTGAATATGCTTTTGGAATAGAAAAAGGATTTTAGACGATAAATTGGTGTTGTCGGGTTCGTTTGGAGCTAAATTCAACCAAGGAAAATCAAACCCAATCTGGCATCAGTTATTGGTGATATTGAATTGGAATACAAATTGAACAAAAGAAGGAACATTTAGAATTAATGTGTTTAATGAATCAAACGACGACAATCATATTTTGCAAGTGAGCAACGATAGAGGGATGTTTAAACAAGGTGTAGGTATTTATTATAAAGAAAGTTTTAACAATTCAAAGATTTTAAACTCTTGCAAAAGTTTTTAGATATTTTTAGAAAAAAACAAATAAGCGCTATCCCGTTCGTCGTAAAAAAATACAAACGCCTGTTCCTAAGGAAGATGAGGTGCAACCGCAAATTCAGCAGATAAAAACTAAATTTTAGGCATATTTATTGGTTATTCATTTGAAAAAACAATGTATTTCAATTAAAATCATTAATTTAGTCAAGAATTATGCACTTTAAAAGACCTATTACGATATTGTTTATACTAATTTCTGTTTTGTTCGGACAAGACAAAGCAATGGATTTCTACATCGTGTGAAGGTACTTTAAACATTTTTAGAACTCAGAAATACAACCTGAATTTTCTTGGAAACACAGAACCATCTACAACTTTTGCAGAATATCCAGCGTTATCCAAAATTACGTCGGGAAATCAAATTTGGTTTTCGTTTATCGCCCCAGCAGATGGTGAAATTTCAATGAGCCTAGAATCATCGAGTTCTAATTTATCACTTTTGGTTTTTGATACCTTGTTTTCCTACAATATTTGCAATGAAATTAAAATGGGGTTGGCAATCATCCGTATGGTGACACCTACTGCAAGTAAAAAAGTGGGGCTTAGCAAAAACGTTAACGATAGTTATTTATATCCAATTTCTATTGCAAAAGGAAAGGTTTTGAATTTTGTGGTAATTGCCGATAATAAAGAAAAAAGTGATTTGTTGTTGGATTTTAAATTTGATTACACCAATGATGAAAGTACAGTGGATGTAAAGTCAATGGATTTTAAAAAAGATAGAAACGTCCCTACTTTTACCATTAAAATTGTAGATAAAGAAACAAGAAAGCCACTCATTTCAAGTTTGATTATTAAAGGTGTAAAACGATACGAAGGTTTTTTTTTTAGAACCAGTGAACTAATTTTTGATGCCTACCGTTGCGGAAAATTAGAATATTCATGCGAGCACGAAGGTTATTTTCAAAACGACTCCATTGGAATTTCATTAACCGGACAAACCGACAAGGAACTCATTATTGAAATGGATCCTATCCGTGCTGGGAAATCAGTACAAATTGAAGAATTAGAATTTGTGCCTGGAACCAGTCAAATTATGGAGAGTTCTTTGCCCAAATTACGCCGCTTACGCGATTTCTTGGTGTTGAATTCTACGTTGAACTTTGAAATTCAAGGACATGTGTATGAACCTGGAAATGAAAATTCTTTGGCTGGACAAAAAATGTCGGAAGCACGAGCAAAACGTGTTATGAAATACTTAGTTGATAACGGAATTGATAAAAATCGGATGACCGCAGTAGGTTATGGAAATACACGTCCTGTTTTTGTAATGCCTAGAACAGCTAGTGAAGAACAAGCCAATAGACGGGTGGAAATTTTAATCAAATAGAAATGCAACCAAGATTGTTGCTTGCAGATTAAATTTTTAAGTGGCTTTGCTTTTTCATGATGTTCCAAAATAATTTTTGAGGTAAAAATCGTTTTAAATACACCGCCAACGTTTCTTTGTTGCCAATAACAACTTCGCGTTTGTTTTTTTGAACACCTTTTAAAAGAGCCGCAACACAATCTTCTACCGACATGCCAGTTGCTTGATTGTGATCCATAACTTACCATGTTTTCTCCTTTTTCATTCAATGCATTCAATCAAATGTTGGTGTTAATTTTTCCAGGATAGGCAATTGTTACGTTCAATCCGTTTTTCTTCTTCCTCCAATGCCAAACTTTCGCAAAATCCTTGTATAGCATGCTTGGAAGCACTGTAGGCTGAACGTAAGAAAAAACCAAATTTACCAGCAATGGATGAAATTGCAACGATGTGACCGCTTTTTGCTGAATCATAAATGGTAAAACAGCTTTTGTTAGTGCAATGTTTCCAAATAATTCACTTCCATCAAATAGCGATCAATGTCAATAGAAGTATCGCGCGCATTGGAGCGTTGACAATCACATTGTTGAATAAATAATCCAATTCTACCGTATTTTTCAATGACTGTTTTTTACCAATTCTGAAAAAATCTCTGAATGTTGCAAATCAGTGGGAGCACCAAGTGATTGGTTCCAGCTAATTTTTCTTGCACCTTCAACAACGCTGCTTCCGAACGGGAGGATAGCACCACCTGCGCTCCATTTTTTGCACATTGGATTGCAATTTCTTGACCTATGCCCGATGAGGCACCTGTAACCCAAACAATTTTATTTTGCAAAAACATAAAACAAAAATAGTGAGAATCTTATTGCCTGGCATAAAAAAATGGCCGAAATTACCTTCCGACCATTTTTGTGGAGCAAGCCTCAGTTATTTTGAACGCTAGTGTTTACAAACGTTCAACAATCAATGCAGATGCACCACCACCACCATTACAGATAGCTGCACCACCAAATTTAGCATTGTTTTGTTTCAATACGTTTAATAAAGTAACAACGATTCTAGAACCTGAGTTTCCAAGTGGGTGCCCCAAAGCCACGGCACCACCGTTTACATCTACTTTATTTGCATCAATGTTTAATAATTTTGTGTTTGCAATTCCAACAACAGCAAATGCTTCGTTTAATTCCCAAAAATCAATTTGATCCGTTGTCATTCCAACTTTGTTCAACGCCACGTTTACAGCTTTTGCCGGTGCAGTTGTAAACCAAACTGGTTCGTGTGCAGCGTCACCATAAGAAACAATGCGACCAATTGGTTTTAATCCATATTTTTCAACCGCTTCTTCTGATGCTAAAATTACAGCAGAAGCACCGTCGTTTATAGTTGAAGCATTGGCTGCAGTGATTGTTCCGTTTTATCAAAAGCAGGATTCAATGCAGGGATTTTATCCAATTTAACGTTTTTGTATTCTTCATCTTCCTTAAAATGATTGGATCTCCTTTACGCGAGTACGCTCACAGGAACAACTTCATCGTTAAATTTACCAGCTTGCCATGCAGCAGCCGCTTTTTGGTAAGATGCAATAGCAAAATTATCTTGGTCTTCACGCGTGATGTTGTGTTCTGTTGCACAAACTTCAGCACAGTTCCCCATCGGGATTCTGTCGTAAGCATCAATCAATCCATCGTTTGCCAATCCATCAATGATTTTAGCATCACCATATTTAACACCGTTACGTGCACTCATGTAGTGAGGAACTTGCGACATGCTTTCCATTCCACCTGCAACAACTAAATGATTGTCGCCTGCTAAAATAGATTGAGCCCCCATGATGATAGCTTTCATTCCAGATGCACATACTTTATTTACGGTTGTACAAGGAACGTGGTTGCTAATTCCAGCTCCTAATGCTGCTTGACGTGCAGGCGCTTGTCCAACACCAGCTTGTAGCACATTTCCCATAAAAACTTCGTCAATTGTAGTAGGGTCAACATTTCCTTTTTTCAATGCACCCTCAATTGCTGTTGCTCCTAATTTTGTAGCTGTAACTGTAGCTAACGAACCTAAGAAAGAACCCATAGGCGTACGTGCAGCTGCAACGATATAAACTTTTTTACTCATGATTTTATCTGGTTTTATTATTTTCAAAAACTAAGTTCACAAATTTAAGCAAATTATCCTTTCAAAAAATATGTACTATAAATTTATCAATACCAGTGCATACATTTAACGGATTAGAACTATTTTGCAATTATTTTAATTTTTGTTCTTTCTAAAAATCCACTCTTTTTCTCTGGTTTTTTAATTACTTTTGTGGTCAAATAGTTTAAATATGTCTGATAATCGCTACAATCTTAGAGGAGTTTCTGCAGGTAAAGAAGATGTGCACAATGCCATAAAAAATGTTGACAAAGGGTTGTTTCCACAAGCTTTTTGTAAAATCGTTCCTGATTATTTATCCAATGATGAAGAATATTGCATCGTTATGCATGCCGATGGTGCAGGGACAAAATCTTCTTTGGCGTATGCGTATTGGAAAGAAACTGGCGATTTATCGGTTTGGAAAGGGATTGCACAAGATGCACTTATCATGAACATTGATGATTTGTTGTGTGTGGGTGCAACCAATAATATTTTACTTTCTTCAACTATTGGACGCAACAAGAATTTAGTGCCAGGCGAAGTTATTTCTGAAATCATTAACGGAACTGAGGAATTGTTGACCGAATTGAGAAATCAAGGGGTTGGTATCCATTCCACAGGTGGAGAAACAGCTGATGTAGGTGATTTGGTGCGCACGATCATTGTAGATTCTACTGTTGTTTGTAGAATGAAACGCTCGGATGTTATTTCCAATCATACCATTCAACCGGGAGATGTGATTGTAGGATTAGCATCATTTGGTCAGGCTTCTTACGAAACAGAATACAATGGCGGAATGGGGAGCAATGGTTTAACATCTGCACGCCACGATGTGTTTAACAAATCAGTAGCCGAAAAATACCCAGAAACGTTTGATGCTGCTGTTCCTGCTGATTTAGTGTATTCTGGCTCCTACAATTTAACCGACTGGCCAGGCGATTATCCTTTGTCTGTTGGTAAATTAGTGCTTTCTCCAACGAGAACCTATGCACCTATTATTAGCAAAATATTAGAAAAACACCGTTCAAACATTCATGGAATGGTACATTGTTCGGGTGGAGCACAAACAAAAGTGTTGCATTTTGTTGGAAATGTGCACATCATTAAAGATAATTTGTTTGAAACACCGTTGTTGTTTAGAATTATCCATGAAGAATCGGGCACCGACTGGAAAGAAATGTACAAAGTGTTCAATATGGGGCACCGTATGGAAATATATTGCTCTCCAGAACATGCTCAAGAAATTATTGAAATTTCAAAATCATTCAATGTGGATGCTCAAATTGTAGGTCGAGTAGAAGCATCAGATGCCAAAAAATTGACCATTATTTCAGAACACGGAACATTTGAATATTAAATTATACGATAGCATAATTTTGAATTGATTTTTTTCATAATATTTATTTAAAATAATAGGCATCTTAAACACATGGTTAATAGTACAGTATATATAAAAGCAAATAAAAAAATGTTAATTTATTTTTAAAAGGAAATTTTTAATTAGTTTTACTTTTGAAAACATATATATTATTACTTATTTAATACAATACTACTATGTATTTAAGTTGTATTCTTAATAAAAAATGGATTGTCGGTTTGTTAACATTCCTTTTTTTAAATTTAATTAATCATTCTTTAATTTATGCTCAAGGAGCGGATGATTGTAGTGGAGCAGTTAATCTTGCAATAGGTAACTGTACTAATTATACAAACAATGAAGATAGTGAGGCGCCTGGATTTTCATCATGTGGAAGTGGTAACAATCGATCAGATGTTTGGTTTCGATTTACAGGTGATGGATCTACTGTAGATATCACATGTACTTCAAATAGAGTTGCAAAATTGGCAATTTATACTTCTTGCCCAGGATCGATGAACAGCGATATTGCTTGTGTGAATGTGGCAAATGATGGAACAATATCCACTATATCTTTACCTACAACAAATGGCACTACCTATTATGTTCGTATTCAAAAAACAGGTGGAAATGCTACTGTTAATCAAGCAGGAGAGTTATGCATCAATACACAAGGAGTGAATGGTTGTGCTTCAGCTATTAATTTACCCTGCGGAACATCGAACTTGGCAGGTACAACTGTGGGTGTTCCACAAGGCCCAGTTGACCCTGCAAGTTGCGCTAGCCGCTATGGAAAATGGTACACCTTTGTAGGAGATGGACAACAAACAACTATTTCATCAACAGCATCTGGATGGGATCATGAAATGGTAGTTTATTCAGGAACTTGTGCTAGTTTAACAAATATTTCGTGTAATGACGTTGGATTAACAAGCGGAACAGAAACAACTACAATTAATACCATTAATGGTGTAACGTATTACGTTTATATTGCACATTTTTCA
Organism: Crocinitomicaceae bacterium; assembly: GCA_041392275.1. Taxonomy (GTDB): domain Bacteria; phylum Bacteroidota; class Bacteroidia; order Flavobacteriales_D; family Crocinitomicaceae; genus Taishania. Next base: position 9,747 of record JAWKMK010000014.1, read on the forward strand.
ACTTCTAGTACAACTACTGGTCCTTTTACAATATCACGCACATGTACTGCACCACCTGCAGCACCCGTAAACGATGCATGTTCAGATGCAATAACTATAAACTGTGAAGACGATTTAAATGTAACAACAGCAGGTGCAGCTCAAGGTCCTGTTGATCCTGCTGGGTGTGCAAGTAGATATTGAGTATGGTACACCTTTGTAGGTGATGGAAATATGACTGTTTTAAGCGCAGCTCCAACTGGTTGGGATGCAGAAATTGTGGTTTATAGCGGTGCATCCTGTGCTTCGTTAACAAATGTAGATTGTATTGACAATGGTGGTTCAGGAACAGCAGAGTCTTATCAATTTACACCAGCCAATGGAACACGATATTATATTTATGTAGCTCATTACTCAACCTCTGGGTCAAGCTCTAATACAGGAGTTGTAAATGTGGGAAGAACGTGTCCAGAAGTAGCTGTTGCAGGTGGACAAGTTTGTTCGGCAGCAACACCATTTTGTTCGGGTAGTTACTTGTTTCCAAATGTGACGGGCACAACAGCACAAAGCGGACCAGATTATGCTTGTTTGTATTCACAACCTAGCCCAGTTTGGTATTATATGGAAATAAGTACTGCAGGTTCAATGATTATGAATATTAGCCAATCGGATGGTTCAGGAAATGGCTTGGATGTGGACTTTGCGCTGTGGGGACCGTTTACCAACACAACTACAGCATGCAGCCAAATTTCATCTGGAACAGCATTGCCAATACAGTCAAGTTATTCTGCTTCTTCGGTGGAAACAATGGCAATTGGAGCAACAGGAGGTTCTAATAGTATTTGTAGTCATGGAAATGGACAAACAACACCACCAAGTGCTGCTGTGGGACAAATTTATGTGGCAATGATTACCAATTATGCAGATGACCCAGGATTCATTACTTTTTCACAAACTGGGGGAACAGGTGCTGCAAACTGCGCAATTGTAGTTTTAAGTAGCCCAATTAATTTCAGCGGAGAATTTGAAAACAATAAAAATGTGTTGTCTTGGGAATTGTTTGGCGAGTTAGAAAATATTACTCATTTTAATTTGTTAAGTTCTATTGATGGTGAAAAATGGCAATTGGTGAAAAAAATTGTTCAAGATGGCACAACTTCAAATTTTGAAGTTACTGATGAACGTTTTGTAAAAAATAAAATTAACTACTATAAATTACAATCGTTTAACAAAGATGGAGTTGGAGAGGAGTCTGATATCATCTCCATTGATAACCGTACAGAAATCCCAACTTTAATTAAAAGAGTAAACCTTATGGGCCAAGAAGTCGATGATCAATACCCTGGTTTGGTGATTTACATTTATTCGGACGGTAGCACGGTTAAACAAATTAATAACACTAAATAAATTAGACCATGAAACTAAAATTAATTTTATTAACGATATGTTTTTCAATAACTTTTGCTGTGATAGCTCAAGAGCAAAAAGTAAATGTAAGTAACGTACAATTATTTGCAAATGAGGTGTATAAAAGTGCGCCAGAATATGCAACAACTGCTTATCTTGAAAAGTATAAAGCAAAGATGGAAAGAATAGCAATCGTTCAAATTGCAGAGGAAAAATTAAATAATGTAAAATTTGTAAATTTGAGCGAGGTGCCATTAATGGATAAATACAACGATAATTTGACACACGATATCGCAGGAAATTTTGATTCTTCAACTTTTAATCCCTTAAAATATCGCTTTAATTACAATCTAAATTACGACCAATATTTTAGAGTTGTAGGAACAAATTATTTCATTAAACTGAGTAAAATAGAGTTGAAGTAAGTTCTTTTTTTTTAAGTTCAATCCTTTTATTGTGGCATTTTCTTATTTCCTTTTTATCTTTGCAGAAAAAAAAATAAGATATGTCGCAAATTATTTCTCCTTCTGTTTTATCCTGTGATTTTGCCAACATTCAACGAGATGTTGAAATGATTAACAACTCATCTGCTGATTGGTTTCATGTGGATGTGATGGATGGTGTTTTTGTGCCTAACATATCGTTTGGATTTCCTGTTGTTGAAGCCATTAAAAAACATGCAACAAAACCGTTGGATGTGCATTTGATGATTGTAAATCCCGATCAATACATTGAAACGTTTAAAAAAGCTGGCGCTGATTTGTTGACCGTTCATTATGAAGCGTGCACCCACCTACACCGCACCATTCAAGTTATCAAAGCCAATGGAATGAAAGCCGGTGTGGCACTTAACCCTCATACGCCCGTGTCTGTGCTTGAAGATGTTATCGAAGAATTGGATTTGGTGTTGATTATGTCTGTCAACCCAGGTTTTGGCGGACAAAAATTCATTCCTCATGCCTGCAAAAAAGTGGCTCAACTCAAAAAAATGATTCAAGAACACAATGCATCTACGTTAATTGAAGTGGATGGCGGTGTCAACTTAGAAACAGGTAAATTGTTGTTGGATGCAGGCGCTGATGCTTTAGTGGCAGGAAGTTTTGTGTTCAATTCAGCCAATCCAACACAAACTATTCAGGATTTGAAGAATCTTTAGTAATTTTTTGGCGCAATTTCTGTTCTGCTCTGAAAAAATGGTTGGCAGTTGTGTAACAATTCACCGTTCTATCCGTTTTAAAGAAGTATGAAAAGAGCTGTTTTATTTTTGGTGGTTTTATTATTAGGAGTGTTCACTTCTGTATGGGCGCAAGATTTAGCACAACAAAGACAAGAGTTGCTGAGTTATTGTCCAATCTGCGTGCAGCAAAAAATAATGCTGAAAACAAAAAGCAAATACAGTTTTTAAAGCAAAGATGGAAGCAACCATCCAATTAAAAGGTGCTTTTGAATATCCTTTTTCTCAGTTAAAAACAGTGGGTACCATCAAAAGCCCCGATAATGTTTTTCGTTTCTTTAATTGGAATGTGGAGCAAGACGATATGACCCAAAAATACTATTGCTACATTCTAAAATTCAATGATAGAACCGAGCAATACGATGTTATTGAGCTGAAAGATAAAAGTTTTATGTTGCCACGTCGACCGCAAGACATTTTAGAAAGCGATATGTGGTATGGTGCTTTGTACTATAAAATCATCCCGTTCAAAAAAGGTTCAAAAGAGGTGTACACCATTTTGGGATGGATGGGCAACAATTCATCCAGCACCATGAAAGTTATTGACGTACTTTCTTTTAGCGGAAAAGTGGCACGCTTGGGTAGTCCGGTTTTTAAAAATGGCAAAGAACTGCAAAAACGTGTATTTTTTGAATTTGCCGAAAAAACATCCATGTATTTGAATTACGAAGAAAAATACAACCGCATTATTTTTGATCACCTATCGCCCGAAACACCCGAATTAAAAGGAATGTATTCTATGTATTTGCCCGATTTATCGTATGATGCCTATCAATTTGAAAACGGTAAATGGGTTTTGAAAGAAGACGTAATTGGCGTTAACAACAAAGAAGCAGATGCCATAAAAGTGCAGGTGAAAGACGAAAAAACAGGGAAAATAAAAGAAATTCAAGTTAAAAACAAGTGGGAAGGACCATCCACATCGCATGTTGCTACAACTCCTGAAGAACAGATGAAAGGCGTTGAAAACAAAGAAAATACGCCAAAAACAAAAGAAAAAAGCAAAAAGGAAAACCCCTCAAAGCTACAATCCTGTTGACAACATTAAGCACAAGAAAAAAGATAGGCAATGAAATCCATAAAATTCATTTCGGGTTTATCGTTTAGCATCGCCATCTTGCTGATGATTTTAATGCTTTTAGAATTGCCTTTTACGGTTAATGCGCAACTTAATCTGTCTTATGCTTCAATGGCTTTGGATTTATTGGTATTGTTTTAAACCTTATCAACGTAAAAGATAGCAAGCACCGCGTGAGTTTTAGCATCGTATTTTGGATAGCAACAGCATTGCTTACTGTTGGTATTTGGTGGTGGGCAATTGATTCTACCTCTGTTCTTGCAAAAATTATTTTGTTCACTGGAATTGCCAGCATGCTTATCGCTTTGGCATTACCTAAAAAACGATAAATAACAGAAATCCAATTCGTTTGAATGGATAGAACGAATTTCAACAATTCAATGTTTGTTTTTAAAACCAAAAAAGTCATTTCAATGGTTGCAAATAACAATTAAAACACTACTTTTGAAAAAAATAATATTCAAAATGGCAAATAAAGATAATTTCTTCGAAGGATCAACAGTAGCTTTAGGAACTATTTATACAATCATTTGTTTAGCAATTGTAGGATACATCGTATTCTTCGGTTAATCAATAAATAGTTTGTTTTTGTCTAAATTGTTGGCGTTTGTAATATTTTTATTACATTAGTTAAACATATTGCAACAAATTAGACTAACTTTATGCCGTTTAATTCAATATTTTCTTGGATTGTAAAAAAGCGTATTCACCAAATAGAGCTTTTTAAAAAATTTCCGTTGGAAGTTCAAAACGAGCTTTTTCAACACCTTATTTCTTTTGCAGCATCAACAGAATATGGAAAAAAATATCAGTTTGATAGCATCTCTTCCTATGCTGATTTTAAAGAAAAAGTTCCGCTCACCAATTACGACGATTTAAAACCTTATATCGACCGTGTGATGGAGGGCGAGCAAGGCTTGTTGTGGCCAACATCTACTAAATGGTTTGCAAAATCAAGTGGCACCACCTCTACAAAAAGTAAGTTGATTCCCGTAACCCGTGAATCTTTGGAAGATTGCCACTACAAAGGTGGTAAAGATTTGTTGTCTATTTATTACAACAACTACGAAAATCGGAAATTATACAACGGAAAACATTTAATTGTTGGCGGAAGTGCACAAGTTAACCATCTTTCGGATGATTCGTATTTTGGTGATTTGAGTGCCATCATTGTGAAAAATTTACCTTGGTGGGCAGAAATTCGTCGTACACCAGCCAAAGAAATAACATTGATGAACGAATGGGAAGAAAATTAGAAAAAATGCATTCAACCCTAGATGAAGATGTGTATATTATTGCAGGAGTGCCAAGTTGGACCATGGTTTTGATAAAACGGGTGCTTCAACTATCGGGTAAAAAAACGTTGAAAGAAGTTTGGCTAACCTGTGTATACAGGCATGGTTAACCTATCGTCACGATTGAAACATTGACTTTGACGACATATTATATAGAAAATAACGCATCGAAGGTTTTTGTGTATTAAGATGACCCGACAATCAGGCTTACTTTTGATGTTGGATTATGGTGTTTTTTATGAGTTTATCCCAATGAAATCTTTTGAAGGAACGGCTTCTAAAAACATTGTTTCGTTGGACGAAGTAGAAATTGGCGAAAACTATGCGTTGGTGATTTCTACCAATGGTGGCTTGTGGCGCTATATTGTTGGAGATACCATTGCATTTACAGAGTTGAAACCATATCGTTTTAAAATTACAGGTAGAACAAAATCCTATATCAACACTTTTGGCGAAGAAGTGGTAGTAGAAAATGCAGAAAAAGCCATTGCAGCAGCTTCAAAAGCAACAGGTGCTCAAGTGCGCGATTTTCATGCTTGCCCTGTGTATATGAACGATACGACAAAAGGAGCGCACCAATGGTTGATTGAATTCATAAACCATCCCAACGATTTGCGAAATTTTCAACGATTGTTGGATCATACCCTCAAAGATTTGAACTCGGATTACGAAGCAAAACGCTACAAAGATCTAATTTTGCAAGAACCACAATTAAAAATATTGCCCACAGGAGCTTTTGATGTGTGGTTGAAATCAAACAATAAATTGGGCGGACAAAACAAAGTGCCTCGTTTGGCAAATAACCGTGAAATTGCGGAACAAATTTTGGAAAGCAACCAATTGCAATGAAATTCTTTTTGAAAATAGCACTTTTTGTTGGACTCATTTTGATTGGTCAGAACCTTACTGCACAAACCTTACAAGAAGTGAAGCGTTTTCCAATTACTGAAAATTCACTGTGGACCGTTGATGCATTGAATAATGTTATTGTTTCATCGCGTGATCGGCTGACAAAAGTGGATGAAAACGGAAAACTATTGTTTGACCAAAGTCAGAAATCGCTAGGTAAAATTGATAAAATAGACATTGTCAATTCGTTGAAAATAATGGGTTTTCTGAGGCACAACAGTTAATTTGTTTTTTTGATAATTCGCTCACTTCGTTTGATAAATGCATTGATTTAAGCGATTATGACTTGATGAGTGTAAGCAAAGTGGCCATTTCCGGTCAATCGGATAAAATTTGGGTGCTCGATCAAGTTAATTCCACCTTGCAATTGATTTCCATGAAGGGATTGTTGCAAAGTCAAGAAGTAAAAAATTTGAATGGCATTCTTTCCATCGATCAAATTGTGCAAATGAATGAATGGAACAATCGTTTGTTTCTGTTAGATAGCACCAAAGGCATTTATGTGTTTGATATTTATGGCACGTTAACACGTTTTATTGAAATGCCTGGAGCAAAGTGGGTGCAGTTTTACAATAACTATCTAATTTGCCTAATAGAAAATGAATTAAAATTTATTTCATTGGAAGATGCATCAGTTAACGTATCTTTGCCGTTGAATTATCAAAATTGTATTGATTTTTTTGCAAACGAACAATACATTTGGATTTCAAAACACCAACAGAAATTATTAAAACAAAATTAAATTAACATGTCAGAAAATAAAAGCCTTGACCAATTAGGTGAATTCGGATTAATTGATCATTTGAGCAGTCAGTTTACACCTCAAAATGCATCCACAATCAAAGGAATTGGTGATGATTGTGCGGTAATATCCATTTCGGATGAAGAGGCAATGGTAGTTTCTACCGACATGTTGGTTGAAGGCGTTCATTTTAATTTAATGTACACTCCTTGAAACATTTGGGTTACAAGCGGTGGTTGTAAATTTATCTGACGTGTGTGCAATGAATGCAGTGCCAGAGCAGGTTACTGTTCCATTGCGTTTTCGTCTAAATTTCCTGTAGAGGCAATTGATGAATTATACAAAGGAATTAAAGCAGCTTGCGATTTTTACAACGTTGATTTGGTTGGTGGTGATACCAGCACTTCTTATTCTGGGTTAACCATTAGTATTACAGCAATGGGGCGTGCTAAAAAAGACAAAATTGTTTACAGAAGTGGTGCCAAAGATTTTGACTTGGTAGTTGTAACAGGAGATTTGGGTGCAGCCTACATGGGCTTGCAAGTGTTGGAGCGCGAAAAAGAAGTTTTTAAAGCCAATCCGTCCATACAACCCGAATTGGATGGATATGATTATGTCATTCAACGCCAACTTAAACCCGAAGCGCGTAAAGATGTTGTTGGATTTTTAGCAGAATTGGATGTGTTGCCAACTTCTATGATTGATATTTCTGACGGTTTGGCATCAGAGATACTACACATTTGCAAAAGCAGCAAGGTGGGATGCCATATTTACGATGAAAAAATTCCGATTGATGGTTCCACCTCTTTGGCAGCAATAGAATTTAATTTAGATCCTGCTACTTGTGCGTTGAATGGAGGAGAAGACTATGAATTGTTATTCACCATAAAACAAGCAGATTACGATAAAATTAAAGGCAATCCACACATGACAGTTATTGGTCATATCACCGACGAACGAGATGGTTGTTATTTCATTGATAAAAACGGAAGTGCCATTACCATAAAAGCCCAAGGTTGGAATCATTTTGGAGTGGAATAAATTTCTTGAAATAGTTAGCAAAATCAACTTGTTTCAGCTTGATTTGTTATCTTTGCTAAAACTAAAAATATGAACAATTTCGTTAAATTTTCGCTAATACTTTTGATTGGTTTTTCGTGCAATTCAAAGCAAGAGGAAACAACTACTGAAACAGTAAAAAATGAAGAAATAAGCTTAGTGCAAGAGCCCAATATATTGAAAAGTGATAAAGGCGATAGCATATCGATTACCTATTTTGCAAAAGGGGATATGGCTGCAATGAAATTGAAAATCAATAACAAAGAATACGAATTGTTGCCAACAAAAAATGCTCCCAACGGAAATCCTTGTTTTGGAAACGAAGAATATATCTGGGAAATTTTCAACGATGGAAAATCTGGTCGTTTAGTTGATTTACAAAAAAACGAAACAATTTACCGTCAATAATTAAAGGTCTTTTCGTTTAAATTTTACCAAAGAATAAACAAAAGGAACAATCACCCAAAAAAGTAGCACAACAAAGGATAACACAATTCCTTTTGTTGAGCCAAACAACGAGGTGAAAATTGCCCCCGTATAACCCAACATGGCAGAAACGTCAAGTTGTAACAATACAAAAATTCGCGATAAATCAATAGGGTTGAGCGCTGCAACTATTGCTACTAATTTTTCAATGGGGTAATCGGAGAATTGAAAAATAGCCAACAGCATGATACCATCATAAATAATGGTGAAAAATAGCCAACAAAAAATTGCTAAACCAATGCCTTTTGCCTTGTCTTTACTCAAAATGGCAGCTAACATAGCTATTGCGGTAAATATGATGGATAAAAAAACGCCCGAAATCACCAAAGAAAAACCTATTTCAATAGAACTGTAAATTAAAATAGGTAGTCCACAACCAATAATAAAAGCAAAAGATAGGGCAGAAGATAAGCCCAAAAACATACTCAACCAAATTTTTGAACGCGGAACAGGCTGACTTAAAAGCAACTCTATAAATTGATTGCTATTGTAAACATAGATAGTTGAAAACACAACACTAACCAGCGGCACAACAAGCAAAACAACGTTGAGTAAGCTTAATATGGATTTGGTGTAATTGGTTTCTATTCCAAGCACCGACCATGAAATGATGAATAATAAAATCGTATAAAAAAGTACAATTTTATTTTTGATGATATCAAATACGATAAAACGAATGATTCTATTCATGATTGTTGCTTTTTAATACATTAATAATTGCTTCCGATATTTTTGAACTTGCTGTATTTTTTTTCAAATCATCAACAGATTGATGGAAAATTACCGTTCCTTCTTTAATAAAAACAACTTGGCTGATTATATCATCAAGTTCACTAAGCAAATGTGAGGTAATGATGATGAGTTTACCGTTGTTTTTTTCTTTGATGATTTTATTCTTTAAAATTTCTGCTGCCAATGGGTCCAATCCTGCCGTTGGTTCGTCCAAAATAATAATTTTAGGATGAAACAAAAAAGCCAGTACAGCACTCACTTTCTGAGTTGTACCACCAGATAAGGTGCTCATTTTTTTAGAATAAATACTTTCCAATTGATAGGCTTCCAACAGTTCTAAATCCAACTGATTTTTAGGAACGTTGCGTGCTTCAATAATCATGTTGATGGTTTGCTCAATAGTCATGTTTTCTGGGTAGCGACCAATTTGAGGCATGTAACCAATGTTTTCTCTATAGGTGTAGTTGTTACTGATATCGTTGTTGAGCACTTCAATTGTACCCGATTTCACAACATTCAGCCCCAAAATACTCTTAATCAACGTTGTCTTTCCGCAACCATTTGGACCAATTAATGCAATTGCTTCACCTTGACTAAAGGATAAATTTACATTGTTTAGAGCAATGAATTTATTGAATTTTTTTGTGAGATTTTTAATTGTTATCATGGCGCATTAATCTTTGATTGGCGATTTCATCAAGGGAAATTTATCGATAAAATTATCGGGAGTAAAACTTGGAATCATTTTCTCAATTCTATCTAATAAATCAACAATAAACGAACGATAGAGCAACATAATCGTTGGATTTTTATCGGATAAAACTGAATACAAACTGAGTGGGTGATAGGGAATATCGCCAATTTTGTTTTTGTTTAAATCGTATCCTTGGTATTTGTCCCAATAATTCTTGTTAAAGGTATTCATTACCAAAGACCCGTTGGTGCTCATATCAAAAGTGTTGTTTTCAAAATGGTTGTAGGCAAATTTATTTTCCATGCAATTGGCATTGATTTTTACGCCCCATCCGTTGTTGGCAAACTTATTTTTAAAAAAATCAATTTTTGTAGCTCCATCCATATAAACAGCAGCTGTGTTGTTATCAAAAATGTTTCCTTCAATTTTACTAAAAGAAATTTCTTTCAATAAAACGCCATAGGCACCATCTCCCCAATTGTTGATGAATTTGTTTTTATACATATCCACATGCATGCTATACATTACAGCAACACCTGCATAATTGTTATTGAATGTATTGTTAGAATAGCTGTTGTCGTTTGAAAACATGAAATGAAGGCCGTATCTCAAATTTCGAGTAGAATAATTGCCATCAACAATAACATGCGTTGCTTTTTCTAGGTAAATTCCATCCTTAGTTCCTTCAATATAATTGTTAAGGATTTTGAGATGAGAACTGTTCCAGATGTGAATGCCATCACCAATTTTTTCTTGCGAACGTTTGAAGCGATATACAATTTTATTATTTCTGACAACACATTTGTAGCCCCGTTGAATGGTGATTCCAAAATAATTATTGTCAAAAATATTGTCTTCAATTATGGAGTAATGGCTGTCGTAAAGGCGGACAGCACCAACGTTTTTCACTTCATCTTCACCAGAATTAATGATTTTAAATCCTTTGAGTACGATTTTGTTTGCTTTAAAAGAAATGTTCTCGTATTTGTGTTCACCATCAATCACAGGAAAGTCTTTGCCAATCAATGCGATAGATTTGGTTACATTGATATTTCCTTCTTTGTAAATTCCTGAAAAAACGAGCACAGTATCACCATTGACAGCATTATTAATGGCTTGTACAATAGTTTTGTATTTTTCATTTTTTCCAACTTTCAGTGTTTTTCCAAAAGAAATCAAAGGGAAAAAACAGATAAAAGCTAACAAAAATCGCAACATTGCATTTAATTATAGAGGTTGTGCATTCAATTTCTGAGCAGCATTTTGTGCATCTTCTTTGTTTTTAAATGCTTGAATATTACCGTTCATTGGACTTTTAATAGCGCCACCTTGGATTAAAAACGCTTCGTTTTTCTTTACAAATTCGAGTGTGTTAAAATCAATAACATAGCTAATTGCATTCTTAATGGCTTCGTCTTCATGATTGTTCTGAAAATAATCCATGCATTTAATATCGTCAAAAGCAAAAGTCTTACCTTTTGATGTCACCAATTCCGAAGCATAATTAAGCTCAGTAATCGTCATTTTACAATTAGCACATTGGTCTTTATTTACACGAATTTCCACAGGTTCGGTTGAAGTGCAACTACTTACCAATACCAATACAGTTGCAATAATTGCATAACGACTAACAAATGAATTCATACTTTTTATTTTTTTGATAATTTATATTCTCTAAAGCTAAGAAAAATTAGCACAATAGCAATGGAAAACATAATCCATCCACCTATGTTAGGGTATGAAAAAGCAGTGAAGTTGAGTAAAACTTTTTTACCAAACAAAGGTGGTTGATAAGACATTCCAGGGATAATAATTGCAGCTGTTGGATCTAAATTGTGACCATATTGGTATTCCCACCACCAAAAATCAACCATAAAAGCAATTCCAAACAATGCATAGAAAATTGTAAACGCATAAAGGATTTTTTTCTTTTTAAAGAATGCTACAAGAAGTGAAATAAAACTTAGAACTCCAAGGATTGTTGGGAGGTAAGTAAATTCCCAAAAATCATTTTGCTCTAATTCTTTCATTCCAATGTAATGATTTAAGCCATTAATAATTTCAACATCACCTGCTAATTTGTTGGCGTGTAAATACATACTTAAACCTTCAGGATATTGGGGAGCAAGTAGGTAAATAGACCAAATTGGCGTAATGATACTAACGATAAAACCAATGGCACAAACGATTAATAGATAAAATGTTAATTTGCTTGTTTGGGATAAATTATTGGTATTCATGATAAAAGGATTAATAAAAAGGGGCTATTTTTCAAGCCCCTTTTTGTGATTTTTTATTTTGTTTCACCTTGTTTTACAGGGCTGTTTGCATTGTCTTTTTTGTTGTTAAGACTGTATATTAAAGGTGTGTTGCTACCTGCTGGAGAAACACGAACATAACCTTGCATTTCTTGGTGAAGAGCAGAACAGAAATCTGTACAATACATTGGGAACATTCCAGCTTTTTGAGGAACCCATTTCAAAGTACTTGTTTCACCTGGCATAATCAACAATTCTGCATTTTGGTTACCTTTGATTGCAAAACCATGCGGTAAATCCCAATCTTGCTCTAAGTTAGTAACGTGGAAGTAAACTTCATCTCCAACTCTTATTCCTTCAATATTATCAGGTGCAAAGTGAGAACGAATTGACGTCATATAAACGTGTACTTTATTTCCTTCTCTTACAACTTTAGTTTTAGCCTCACCCATCGACACATAAGGATGTTTGTTATGGTCTATTTTATACATTTTGATTTGATTTTTGCTAATCAAATCAGCTGGAGCAGCTTGTGCATAGTGAGGTTCTCCAATAGTTGGGAAGTCTAACAACAACTCCATTTTTTCTCCGCTAATGTCAAATAATTGAGCAGATTGTGTTAACTCTGGGCCTGTTGGTAAATAACGGTCTTTTGTAATTTTGTTGTATGCAACCAAGTATTTACCATAAGGTTTAGCTGTGTTACCACCACAAACCATTAAGTGACCAGTAGAGTAGAATGTTGGTTGTCTATCAACAACTTTCAATGATTTCAAATTCCGCTATTTTACCACTTCAGAAGATAAGAACATGGATGTATATGCATTTCCATTCGCATCAAACTCTGTGTGCAAAGGTCCTAAACCTGGTTTTTGAACTTCACCATACAATGCAGATTCATATTTAATAATTGGAATACCACCATAATTTCCTGCAAAGTCTTTTGAGCTAATACTTTTTTGAATTTTATCAAAGCTAAATACAGGTATTAAAGCAGCTAATTTTCAGAACCAATGATGTATTCTCCTGTAGGGTTAACATCACATCCGTGTGGAGATTTTGGACAAGGAATCATATAAATTGCATCTTTCAATCATCGATAGTTAACACCGTCACATCTTCCTTCATTGTAGAAGTTATAGTGTGATTTTCTTCCGCTTAATTTATTATGTGCATATTTTGTTTTTGTTTTTTCCTTTACCAGCTTTAACTAATGCTTCTGCTTTTTTCCAGTTTAAAAGCCATGATAAAGTCTTTGTCAAATTGAGAAGCATTTACTTCTAACAATGTATTTGCTTGCTCAGGAGTATAACAAGTAAAGAAGAACAATCTTTAGAAACACCTTTACCAGCACGAGATAAGTCGAAGTTAACACCTGGAGCTTCAACTTGGAAACTTAAATTCATGTCTCCAGTTTCTTTATCAACACCAATAAAAGAAACTACGCTATAAGTTTGTAACTATCAATTGGAACGTCTCCATTTGAATCATCTGTAGGTACTGAGAAACGCGTGTTCCTGCAACGATGTATTCTGTGTTTTTCAGTTGCAAACGGAGAAGAGTGGTTTCCAGCAGAATTTGGAATTTCTAAAATCTCTACTGTTTTAAACGATTTTAAGTCAACACGAGCAACACGTGGGGTGTTATTTGCATTGGCAAAAATCATTTTCCATCATACTTACACCGTTTGTCATAGAAAGTTCTAGGTGGTGCTGATCATCCCACGGAATAAAACCATAAGATGTTTCTAACATAGGCTTGGTTTCTTCACTGTAACCATAACCATTTTCAGGGTTAACGGAGAATATTGGTATAACTTTCAACAAACGTCCGCTTGGAAGTCCATAAACTCCCATCTGACCGCTAAATCCACCACTTACAAAGTTGTAGAATTCATCGTATTTACCAGGGGGCAACATAAACTTTTTTGAGCCACGCATTACCGCTCACTACCGTTTCTACTCCCTTGGGTTTTACAGCCTACTGCAACTGCTGCAACAGCTAAGACTGATAATTTAAGTAGATTCAAATTTCTCATTTGATTTTGTTTTTAAATGATTAAATCGTTTATTTACATTTATTCGATACAAATTTATTCTCAAATATTAAAATTAAAAATATGATTTTAGTCATGTTTTTTAAAAAAGGTTATACTAAATGTTTTATGAGACAAATATAGCGTAAAAATTCTTTACTTTTGTCAAAAAAGAGTGATTGAAAATGGAATTCATAGATTTTTTAGGAGAAATGCTGGGCATAACTAAGGGGATTTTGCCGTTACCAAAATTAGAGAAAAACAAGTTTGATAAAACGATTAATATTCACATTGAATATTTACCCAAGACCTATTCAAAGAGAGAGGGAAGAGTACGCCATTTACGATCGTACTCCTGTTCACCAAGTGGCAACATTTAAACTGGTTTGAATACAAATGTTATTTGATTGGTTCTTTGCCTGAATATATTGCTGAAGATGGAAATCCAAAAGGTTATTGACATTAATTTTGCTCCTCCAGGAAAGGCTATACTCATTTATTTGCCAGAGAGATTATTTTCGCATTAAAGAAAGTTCGGTACAATCAACTGTTGCTGATTTATTCCAAACAACCGACTATATTGTTAGAAGTATAATGGAATCAGCGGTTGAAAGCGGACTAGAGAAACGAAGATTTAGTGAAAGACTTTAAAAAACATTAGTTTAGACGAAAAAGCTTATACAAGGACATCATTATGCGACCATTTTGATAGATAGTGATACTAATACTGTGCTGGATATGGTTGAGGGAGAAAAAGAAAAAATGTTAAGAAAGCTTTTTGTAAATGTGAGTGGAGAAACGAAACAACCACAACTAAACAGAGTGAATATGGATATGTGGAAGCCATTTATAAATACAATAAAAGTTTATTGCTCCACAAGCGATAATGTACACGATAAATTTCACTTATTCAAGATGTTATCGGAAGCCATTGATAAAACAAGAAAAAAGAAGTGAAAAGCAACCCTCAACTAAAAGGGCTGAAATACACTGTTTTGAAGAATGCTAACAATAGAACTGAAACTCAGCATGCTATATTTGAACAGCTGATTAAAGACAATTTAAAAACCTCTCAAGCGTGTATGCAGAGAACTTTAAAGACGTATTTGCCGACAAACAAAACATTGAAAGTAACTATAAACAGTGGAAAGAAAACGCATTGACTTTTTCAATTAATGCAGTAAATAAGGCGGTGCTACATTCGACAGACACTTAAACGGGATAATAAATGCAATAGTACTGGTACTTCTAGTGCAAAACATGAAAATAAAAATGGAGCGATTCAATCAGTTATTGCAAAAGCAAAGTTTAGAAATTTTGAAAGATTTAGGATAAATGCATTATTCTATTTCGGAAATTTAAACCTCGTTCCACAAAACATTTAGTAATGCCTTAAAAAATAAGGATAAAAAAATCCCGAATTATTTCTAACTCGGGATTTTTGATTTTTAGATTATTTTTTAATAATTCATTTGAAAAACTTTTAACAAGTCTGCTTCGCTAACAAAACCTACGTTTTCCCAAACGATTGCATTATTTTTATACAATTTCATGGTTGGAAGTGCTGTCACGTTTAATTGTGTGCATAAATCAGCATATTCATCGGCATCAATGCGAATAATTTCTAATTTTTCTTTCTCACTTTCAGCAAATTTATTGATGTAAGGTTCCATACGCTTGCATGGTCCACACCATTCAGCATAAAAATCCACCAAAACAAGTTTATCGGAATTGTTGACCAATTCTTTGTACTTATCAAGTGTTAATGCGATATTTTTAGTTGCGGTTGATGCGTTTTTTGTTTCAGGAAGCTTGTTTTTACGCCAATCCATCATTCCGCCACCCATTTCTATGATGTTGGTAAACCCTAGTTGTTGCATTTCTTGAACAGCAGCGCTACTTCGTCCGCCACTTAAACAATATACTAAAACAGGTTGGGTTTTGTCTAATTTCTGAATTTCTTTATTGAAGTTATCTCCATTCCAGTCAATGTTTTTAGCATTTTCAATATGGCCACCTGCAAATTCTTCGGCAGTTCTGACATCAACTAGTTGTGGGTTATTAATTTCTTTTATTTTTGATTGAAAGTCAACAGCGGATAATTCGATAAGTTGAGCGTCGTTGTTTTGATTTTCTTGACTTTCAGAGCAGCTAAATAAAAGCGCACTCAATGCAAGAGAGAATAGGATTTTTTTCATTATTTATTTGTATTAATTAAAGTTACTAAATCAGAAGCTTGCACAACACCAGATTGACGCCAAGCAATTTCACCATTTTTGTATAAAATTAAAGTAGGCACACCTTTTATTTGGAGTTGAGAAGCTAATTGTGGGTTTTTGTCAACGTCAATTTTAATGATTGAAGCATCTTCGCCCACACGTTTTTTTACATCTTCTAAAATAGGTTTCATCATTTTGCAAGGTCCACACCATTCGGCAGAAAAATCAACCAAAACCAATTTATTTTGAGTAATGATTTCGTTAAAGGTCATAATAGAATAATTTAATATGATTATTTGTTGCAAAACTAGAGCAAATATAAGGATTATTCTGTGACTAATGTTACAAAATCAAATATCTCAAAACGGTATATTTCAAGTAGATACATTGTGAGGATAAAAAATATCCATTTTTTTTCTAAAAAATATTGCTATTTTCAATCATATTACTAATTTTGCCGTCCGTTCATTGAACAATTGGTGGGATGGGTGAGAGGCTGAAACCAACAGTTTGCTAAACTGTCGTACGGGTAACTGTACCGCGGGTTCGAATCCCGCTCCCACCGCAATGAAATGAAGGTGAAGGGGGATGAGAACCAAAGGGTTCGAGCCGAAACGGAGTGTAGACCAGCGAAGCTAATCCCGCTCCCACCGCAATGAAATGAAGGTGAAGAGGGATGAGAACCAAAGGAGTTCGAGCCGAAACGGAGTGTAGACCAGCGAAGCTAATCCGCTCCCACCGCAATGAAATGAAGGTGAAGAGGATGAGAACCAAAGGGTTCGAGCCGAAACGAAGTGAAGACCAGCAGCTAATCCCGCTCCACCGCAATGAAATGAAGGTGAAGAGGGATGAGAATCAAGGGTTCGAGCCGAAACGGAGTGTAGACCAGCGAAGCTAATCCCGCTCCCACCGCAATGAAATGAAGGTGAAGAGATGAGAACCAAAGGGTTCGAGCCGAAACGAAGCTAGTTTCTCTAACATCATAACAAAAGTGAAATTAGTGATGAATTAAACAACACAAATTGAACACTTTGTTAAAACAAAACAATTATTTTGAAAAAAAAGTAAAATAATTGTTGCAAAAAAGTTAGAAATAACATACTTTTGCACTCGCTTTTGAGAAAACGTTCTTAGTGAGCAATTGAAATAAGAAACTTTTTGGAAGTACATTCCAAGGTTACGGGGCGTAGCGTAGTCCGGTCATCGCGCCTGGTTTGGGACCAGGAGGTCGCAGGTTCGAATCCTGCCGCCCCGACTAGGGAGGTGTAATACATCTCCCTTTTTTATTTATTTGAAATAATGGTTCCGTAGCTCAGTTGGATAGAGCAACTGCCTTCTAAGCAGTAGGTCACAGGTTCGAATCCTGTCGGAATCACAATCAAAGCATCTTGAATCATCGAGGTGCTTTTTTTGTTTAAATTCCTATCATAACACTAATGTTGAACAAATAAAGAATCATAACCAGAAGAACATCGAATTATGCCTTGAAGATGTTGGGTCAATTAGTTGTAAATTTATTTCTCGGCAACGCCATAAGCAATGTATTTCCAATTATTTGGGCAGACTTTGTTTAATATTAACTCATCAACAGTGGATAGTAAATTTCTCTGGATTTCATTTCTTCCAAATGTACCAAGAACTCCTGTTGTTTGCATTTTAATACTTGAAAAATCTTTTAAAAAATCTTTCATCTCCTCAATTGAAACATATCGCCAAGAGCTTCCCCAGTTCACAAAACGCTTTCTTAATTGTTGATGAAAAGGAGAGGCAATTAGATTCTCAGCAAACAAAAGTTTTCCACCAGGCTTAAGTGCTTTGTATATTTCTTTGAAAACCTGTTGTTGATTTTCATGTTTGTCATTTCTTCCAATTCCGCCTATAATAGATTTAAATACAATGATGTCAAAATAATTTTCGTATGGAATATTTGTTGCGTCAATGTCTTGGTATATAATACGCGAAGTAACGTTGTGTCGGATGTGTAGTTTTTCAGCTGACTTTTGAACGTCTTTCAAGTCAGAACAAACCACATCTTTCTCTTTTAAAGCAAGCCAAAGTGAAAGTCCACCTTCTCGTCCTCCTAGTTCAAGCCCATTTTTTATTTTACCCCAATCAATTTGGCTTTCCCAATACCTAAGTGCTTTAGACCAAGATTTTATGTCCCATTGTATAATGTCCTTTGCTAATTCTCTTTTCATTGTAGTGTTTATTTTAGTTTTCTATATCGGTTTTAAGTTTAGAATAAATAGGTTGCCAACTCTTTACCTCTAATCTCACCAAATATACTAATTATCCTTAAACATCCAAATCGATTATAATACCCTATTTTTCAGCCTTTTTTAATGTTTGCAGCAATATTTGAGTTGCTAATTTTTAGGTAAAATTCTTCGTTTTTATAAATTTGTAGAAAAGTGGAACCACCAATGGGAGAAATATCAGCAAATGAACAGTTAATTCAATTAGCAAATACCAAAATGCCTTTTGGCAAATACCAAGGCTATTATTTAATTGATCTACCGGAGTATTACATAGTGTGGTATCGCAATAAAGGTTTCCCGAAAGGTAAAATTGGAGAGCAATTACAGCTAATTTACGAAATTAAACTCAATGGCTTAGAATCCCTAATTCGACCTTTGATTCAACGCTAATTTGGTTAAAAAAATCCAAAAATATGTAGAAATATGATAAAAATTAAGTCCTCAAAAACTTTGGTGCAATAATTGTGTTAATTTCGAAAACAAATTTAAAACGAATAAAATGAAAAAACTATTGACTTTATTTTTAGGATTGACCGTTGCGGTTGGTTCATTTGCACAAACAACAGAAGGAGTTGTTAAGTACACCACAGAATTTAAAAGCTCAGATCCTCAAATCCAATCACAATTGGCAATGTTGAACGGTTCTACAATGACCACTTATTTTACACCTGAATTTACACGTGTTGAATCAAACATGGGAATGTTTATGAAAACGTCAACTATCATTGATTTGAAATCTAAACAATCGTTGATGTTAATGGACGGAATGGGTTCTAAAAAAGCAATTAAAACAAATTTGGACGAACTAGACAAAGAAGATGGTGAAGAAGCTAAAGTAGAAGTTGAAAAAACGTCAAAAACTAAGAAAATTGCAGGTTATAAATGTACACAATACATTTTAACTACGGAAGATGGCACAACAATGAATTATTGGACAACAACAGAATTGTCGGGATCTAAAGCCGGAAATAAATTCATGAACGAAAAAGTGGAAGGTTACCCATTGGAATTTGAATTGGCTAACAATGGTGTAGTTATGAAATTCACTGCAACAGAAGTGGCAAAAGGAATTAAAGAAGATAAAGCTAAATTGTTTAATATGGATATTCCTGAAGGTTTCCAAGAAGCATCAATGGATGATTTGAAAAACATGGGAATGTAATATTACTCTAATAAAATAGTAAAAGGCTACTTTTTTAAGTAGCCTTTTTTTGTGCCTTGATATTCTTGTTTTTTACTTCTCTATACAAAAAAAAGGATGAAATAATTTTAAAGCAACAAAAAAGTGGAAAGAAAATCTCTCCACTTTTCCAATAAAATAGATGATTTTATTACTCTTTAGTAGATTTAGATCCAACTTTAAAAGTAATACCAAAATTAAATCCAAATTGATTAAAGCTTGTTTTGCGCGCCAATTCATCTTTGGGTTTTGTTACATCAAAATTTGGATTGTATTTATCGTTGTTGGAGTTAGACGATAAATTATCCACATAATTGGTTTCTGTATAATAAGTTGGTGCTGGATCATTTTCCACAACCACACCGTCAACTTTAGCTGTTTCAACCACTTTTCTTGTTTTCGCTTTTACCTGCAATGCCGTGCAAAAAACTTCTAAATTCAACCCAATATTAGGCGTGAAATTATATCCAATTCCCAATGAACCTTTAAATCCTAATGAAAAACTTCCGTTCACAGTTGCCTTAAACTCGTTAGAATAAACTTGTTTAACGTGGTTTATTGGATCCACCAAAACACTAAAAGATGCCGAACGAACAGCTTCTGTGCTTCCAGCTATTGGTAGTACCAATCCTGCTTTGGCGTATCCATACAATTTACTGCCCCCCGTGTTAATTACTACTGCCGGAATGATGCGCAATTGATTGGATTTTGCCTTCGTAACGTCATATAAATTAGGGTCAGAAGTGGTTTTGTTGGTATCCAACATCGATTCTGCTCCAATAAAATAATTGATACCCAATTCCACACCAATGTGCTTGGTAATCATATAGCCAGGGTTAACAGAAACATTAAAACCTCTACCAAGCGTACCGTAAACATTGCGTTGATAGGACAAATCTGGATTGTCTAAGTTTTTATATAAATCAACAGCTATAACAGAATTTGGAATGCACACGCCATATCCAAAGTTAATGTCTGTATAAAATCCTTTTTGTGCATTTGCAGTAGTTCCCATCAATAAAAGTGAACAAGCGATAATTAGTTTTCTCATAATTTTATCATTAAGTTATACAAACATACAAATTTCATTGAATTATTTGCTGTTTCATACATTTTTATCTGAATTTATTTTTTAACACTTAAAGTGCTTAAATTTGCGCAATGAATTCTTCGTTCGATAAGCAAACACTAAAAGATTTGGAGTTTCCAACTATTCAGCAATGGTTGGAGAAATATGCTGTCGGCCCTACGGCAAAAGCTAGAATCAATCAACTAGAGCCGAGTAATGATTTTAAAGCGGTTGAAACAGAGTTGCTTAAATCCAATGAGTTGCTTGCCATTCGCAAAACGGGTGAACAATTTCCATCGTTGGATTTTGAAGAATTAACACAAGAAATTAAACTGCTGGCAATAAAAAATGCGGTTCTTTCGCAAGAGGGATTTTACACTATTCGCCTTGCTTCCAACGTTGCCAATCAGTTGGTTTATTTTTTAATAAACGCGAAAAAGATTATCCACTTTTGGCTTCAACAGTAGAGCAGGTGGAATATACCAAAGAAATTATTGAAAAAATAGATGCCATTTTCGATAAAAGTTGGAAGGTGGTGGATGCTGCTTCGCCATTATTGGCCGAAATACGCTCGGAAATTAAATTGCTGCGCCAACAAATCAATAAAAATTTCGATAAAGAAATGCGTCGCTTGGCAAAAGACAACATATTGGGCGATACCCACGAAGCTTTTTATAATGAACGCAGGGTGTTGACCGTGCTTGCTTCGCACAAACGTTCGGTTGCTGGAAACATTGTAGGCTCCAGTAAAACGGGGAGTTTGGTGTATGTGGAACCGCAAATCAATGTGGAACTCAACAATGAATTGGAATTGCAAATTGATGAAGAACGCAAAGAAATTTACCGCATTCTAAAAGTGCTAACAGCCGAAATTGCTGTTTTCCTTCCGCTTATTGAAGCCTATCAACAAGTATTGACAGAATTTGATTTCATCAACGCAAAAACACGTTTGGCACTCGAATTAAATTGTCATTTGCCGGGCATCAACCGTTCCATGCATATTGATTTGATGGAGGCGTTTCATCCAATTTTGTGGAAATCCAATAAATTGGTGGGCAAAAAAACCTTTCCTCAACACATTCAATTGCACAACAAAGCCCGCATGTTGGTTATTTCTGGACCCAATGCCGGAGGAAAAAGTATAACACTCAAAACCATCGGATTGTTGCAAGTGATGTTGCAGGCAGGAATTTTAATTCCCGTTCATCCCAACAGTAAAATCTGCTTCTTTCAGCAAGTGTTATCGGATATTGGTGATAATCAATCAATTGAAAATGAATTGAGTACCTATTCTTACCGTTTGCGAAGAATGAAGTACTTTTTAAAAGTAACCAACCGCCGCACGTTGTTGTTGCTCGATGAATTTGGAACAGGTTCCGACCCTGAATTGGGAGGCGCATTGGCCGAAGTATTTTTTGAAGAATTGTATAAAAAAGAGTGTTTTGCGGTTATCACAACGCATTACGCCAACATTAAACTAAAAGCCGATGCCTTGCCGCAAGCTGTCAACGGGTGCATGCTGTTTGATACAGATACCTTGGAGCCACTTTATCAATTTAGCGTAGGGCAACCAGGAAGTTCTTTCACCTTTGAAGTGGCGCAAAACAATGGTATTTCGCAACGCATTATCGACGAAGCAAAAAAGCGATTAGACGATAAACGGGTGAAAATGGATCATTTGCTAGGCGAATTGCAAAAAGAGAAAAACTATTTTCAAAAACTTAACCAAGAACACCGCGAGGCGCAAGAAGCTGCCGATGAAGCACGACAATTTTTCTTAGAAAAAAACGAACACTTAAAACAACGCCTCAAACAACAACAAGAATTGAGCGATAAAAACAACAAATGGCTCAATTATGGTAAGAAAATTCAAAGTTTTATTGATCGTTTCAATACGGTAAGTCGCAAAAAAGATGTCAATCAAGCGTTGTTAGACGAACTTCGACAGTTCATTGCCCTCGAAAAAGGAAAAACAGAGGATAGTAAACGCATTGAAAAACTCAAAGCAGCTGTTGCAAAACCCAAAAAGAAAAAGAAACCAGCTGTAGAAAAAGACGATTATCAACAGGCCAAAATTGTTGTTGGTTCAACCGTTAAACTCATCTCTACCAAACAATCAGGAACGGTAGAAGAAGTCAATGGTAATCAAATTACCGTTGAATTTGGTTTTATGCGTATGAAAGTAGAACGCGAAAAATTGATGTGGATAAAGTAATGTAAACTTTTTTAGGACGATACACACCTCAATAACCAAAATCACCAATCACTTTCTACAAATTCATCGTCTCAAACGGATTGAAGCGATTCATTGAATTTACTTCTTTCAATAAACCATCTTCAACTTTGATAACACGACCAGGGAATTTTTCTACAATAGTCATGTCGTGTGTGGCCATCAAAACAGCCGATTTTTCTTCTTTTGCAACGGCAATCAATAATTGCATAATTTCTTCCGACGTTTCAGGATCCAAATTTCCTGTTGGTTCATCGGCTAAAATTAAATTAGGTTTGTTTAATAAAGCACGTGCAATGGCAATGCGTTGTTGCTCACCACCCGATAGCGTGTGTGGCTTGTTGTTGATTTTCTTTTCCAATCCAACTAATTGCAACACCTCCATGGCACGTTTATCCATCAAATGTTTTTCGGTCCAACCTTTTATTTGTGAGTTGATAAAATTGTCGAAATAATCACCCAATAAAATTGAAGTATTTTTTAACTGCACTTTACTCGAAGCACGAAAACTAAAATTTACTAAAATTTTTAGACGAGGCACTTGACCACCGCTTTTGCAAACCGATGTTATACGATCCGCCCTTTGTATCCAATTATTCTTTAATTATTTTCTTGTATAAAAATAATTTATTAAAGCGAATTGTTTATATTTCACTGTTATGAGAAAATATCCTCTACATTATTTAAACGATACAGAATTTGAGAATTTAGCTACTTTAATTTGTAAAAATTCTCGGGAAGCAATACCTTTCGCAAGGTACAGATGGAGGTAGAATGGTAGATTTCACGGAAAAGCAAATTGTTTTCCAAGCGAAGCAAGACCTTGGAATGGAAAAATCGTTATTCAGGCAAAACATACCACAAAAGAAAATGCAAGCTGCTCGGACGTGATTTTCAGAAAATTTGAGAAGATGTTTTGCCTGCAATCGAGCGATTAAGGGAAAACAAAGTTGACTGCTAATGATGTTTACCAATCAACAACCGGTAAACAGGATGAAAGATTGAAAATTTAATTAGTGAAGGAACAGGTATTCCAAATATTGTTATTGCAGATGAAAAGTTACCAATGGTTACAATCATATCCGATGTAGTTAAAGTAAATTACAGGAACTATTAACGCCACTACAGTTTGATGGGATTTAAAACCTTATTATTGAATTTCATAAAAATTCCTGATCAGGTTAATAGGAAAAAGTGAGGATGATTATATTTATTGGAAATAGAACGTAAAAATAGTTAAACAATTAAGCAGTTTATTTTGATGATGTAACAAAAAGAATTACACATATGACTTTTTTAATTTTGAAAGACCCGATTAATATATCTTAAGAAATTTGTGAGACACAGTAGATGAATTAAATGCAAAATTACTCAACAGAAGGCTTATATCTTTGAAAATTTATTGGAAGTTGTATGATTATGTAATTTCTAATAATTCTGAATTAGCGGAAAGAAAGATTAATTCGTTTATTTTGCATTATATGTATTGTAACTGTGATATAGTAAAAAGATGCTTAAACCCGATAAACATACAGAAATAAAATATTCAGTTGTGTATCTTTCTGCTGTGATTATGAAATCAGAAAAATGGTGTCATCGATGAACTGAAAGTGCTTTAATACAAAAAAATGGGAATAAAGTGAGAGAATTTTAATTCACTTTCATTTTATCTTTTGGAAAATCAATTATCTTCAAAGTTGATTCCATCAAACAAAACTAAATAATGAAATTAGTAAAAATATAAATAAAAATTCAAAACATTGAATTTAATTCATTATTGTATTATTAATATTAAACTAAATAAAAAAGATACTCATAATTTAGAAAAACATCTCTCATTCACGTTATAAACTTTATTCTGTTAGGGTCATTTAATAAAAAATATTTGATAATAAAGTATTTCAGGGTGTTGTGTTTATGGTGAATTAGCATTAAATGACGGACGATTTTTGATTTTAAGGAGAGAAATTGATAAATACTAAAATATCCTTTAAAATCAATGACAGAAAAAAATGATTTATTGGTTCTAAGGGTTGGGACGAAGAAAATCTTATTCAATAAATCTCGTAAAAACTAAATATTTAGGCTTTGAATTTTTTTCTAACTATGTTATGAAAATCTTATATTTTTAAAACACAACAAGATTTTCTTGATGTCTATAAGTTGGATAAATTTAAAGGTAAACATATAGATTGGAAACCTTTTGTTTTTGAATTACTTGGATATGACAGTAATTTGATAATCAAAAAATTGTCATTGGAAGATGATATCGATAAGAAAAAAGGTATTATAAAAGTTCTGAAAGAGAGGCCCGAATCAATATTGAAGACAGGATAAATTGGCAGATTGCTTGATATTAAAGCAGGATTTAAGTAGCATTGCAAACAATTGATAAATTCAATTTTTTGAGCAGGATAAAAACACTCAATAAACAATTGATAAGCTATTAGACGATAAAATTCAGCTAAAATACTGAGCGTTATCCCTTTTATGAAATTAACAGATAGAATTTGTCTAATATATCTCAAGAAATTGATATCCGTTGGAGAGCTGTATAAAGATGCTGAATTGTATTTTCTGAAAAACTAAAAAGTTTTTCGATTTGATAAGTTCAATGAAGCTATCTCAAAAGAAAGAAAATATCTTACTGAAAATTTAGAAAACTTGAACAGAATCCTCTGTAAACAAAGAACTAAAAACTCTCGAATCGGAAAAAGTGAAAAACTTGCTTTTCTTACAGAAAGACAGTTATGAAAAATTCAAGACATAAAAACAGCTTTCTAAATTAGAAGCAGAAATGCACGGATTGATGAAAAGATAAGAGCTGTTGACCAATCTTTGGAAATCGAAGGGCAAATTCAAGAAATACACTTACAAGTTGAAACTGCCGTTACAGCAATAAGAGATGCTGTAAATAAAAGAGAACACCAGAGATAAACAGAATTTTCAATATCATTTATGATATTCTGGGAACAATGCAATTTCAATACACAAAACAAACAAGGTAATATAGAATATGTCGATTATCAAGTCCTATGATTTATTAACTACTTCGGAAGCGCAAGGAACGACGTACAAGAAATTACTTTGTATGGCTTTTGATTTGGCATTACTGATTCATTATCGTAATCGTTCCTTTTTAGATTTGCTTATCACGACGGAATATTAGAAGGCTAGATGACCGTATAAAAATCAGACTGTTGAACAAGGTAAAAAGTATCTGCGAAGAATACGATTTACAATACATTTTGTCCATGATAGATTCGGATATTCCTATTAACGAAAAGGGAGAAAAATATCATTTTACCTCTGAGAATTTGTTTAGAACTTAATGACGTGATGATTCGGGCAAGCTATTTTAGCTATTAGATTTACTAATTATAAATAAGATTTTTGTGAAGGGAATTGTGGGGTGTCGTATTACAGTATAATTTGTTTTCGAAATCAAATATGCCAAGTTTTTATTTAATCCAAATTATATTTTGTAAAAATCGTCAAATCTGATTGCAGAGTTTCATGTTTAGAATTTATTCGATAATCAGTAAAAATGAAGGGAAATATCAAAAAATCACCCTCAACAACCTAAAATCACCAATCACTTTCTACAAATTCATCGTCTCAAACGGATTGGCGTTCATTGAATTACTTCTTAATAAACGATCTTCAACTTTGATAACACGCCAGGATTTTTCTACAATGGTCATTCGTGTGTGGCCATCAAACAGCCGATTTTCTTCTTTGCAACGGCAATCAACAATTCATAATTTCTTCCGACGTTTCAGAATCCAAATTTCCTGTTGGTTCATCGCTAAAATTAAATTAGGTTTGTTTAATAAAGAGCACGAGCAATGCATTGTTGCTCACCACCCGATAGCGTGTGGCTTGTTGTTTCTTTTCCAATCTCTAATTACCTCATGGCACGTTTGTCCATCAAATGTTTTCGGTCCAACCAGTAGCTCCCATCACAAAGCAAATTATGCCAACTGTACGGTCAGATGCATTGAAAATCTTGAAAAACAATGCCCAAATGTCTTCTTAATAGCGGAACTTGTTTCTTTTTTAACGAAGAAAGATCAAAGCCAACAACTTCGCCTTCGCCCTCGTGCAACGGCAATTCACCATACAAAACTTTAAGCAAACTACTTTTTCCAGAACCTGTTTTACCAATGAGGTACACGAGTTCGTCGCCCTTCATTTCAAAATTAATGTTTCTGATAACTTGGTTTTCTCCTTGAAGAATTCTACCGTCTTTAATGCGAATTACTTGTTCCACGATTGCTTTTTTTCTTTTTGTAAAATTGGTAATAATTCAATAAAGTATCAAAAGCGAGTAAGAAATAATCTTAACATAACTTCGTTTAAAACTTTTAAAATTAGTGCCCCATCCTGCCAAGTTGTGGGTTAATTTTACAAATTAAATTAAAATTTAAGTATGCGTCGATTATTGATTTTTTGTGCTGTTGCAGTGAGTTTGACGGTGAACGGACAAACAACTGAAAAATACAACAGTGTTTACGCAGGTTTTTACAAAGCAGAAGAATTGTTTCAAAAACAACAATACGGCTCGGCACGGAAAGAATTTCGCGATTTTATCAACTCGTTTCAATCACCAATGATCCGCTTACATCAAAGCGTTGTATTACGAAGGTGTTTCTGCAATTGAATTGTTTAACAACGATGGTGAACGTTTATTGAAACAGTTTTGCTCAATTATCCTGAGACAATCTATGCAACGGCTATCCATTTTAAATTAGGAAATTATTATTACCGTGCAAAAGATTACAAAGAAGCATTGGCCTATTACGATAAAATACAAGTAAAAGATTTGCAAGCTTCTGAAAAAGACGAATACCATTTTAAAGTGGGTTAGTGCCTATTTTCAATTGGATAATTTAAAACAAGCTCGCAATAATTTTGCAGAAGTTAAAGATGGTGATTCGCAATACGCAGTACCGGCATTGTATTATTTCTCGCACATTTCCTACACCGAAAAAAGTTACCAAACTGCTTTAGATGGCTTTTTAAAATTGGAAAACGGCCCGGGATTTGGTAAAGTGGTGCCGTATTACATTCTTCAAATTTATTACTTGCAAGGAAAATATGAGCAAGTGGCAGAATATACGCTCCAAAATTGGAGAATGCAACCATTGTTAACGAAAAAGATATCAATCACCTGGTTGGAGATGCTTATTACCGCGTAGGAAAATACGATGAAGCCGTTCCTTATCTTCAAAAATACGATAAGCTTGCCAATACCACTTCTGCGATGAAGATTACCAATTGGGATATGCTTTATACAAAACACGTAGTTTCGATAATGCTGTTAAATTGTTTGACAGAGCAGCCAAAGACACAACCGATGGATTGGCGCAAGCATCCTATTACCACATTGGTGAATGTTTCTTAGGATTGAAAAACAACTTATCGGCACGTGCAGCATTTCAAAAAGCGTCAGAAATTGCAAGCGACCCACAATTGCAAGAAGATGCCTTGTATCAATTTGCTGTTTTGTCGTATAAATTAGATGTGAATCCCTACAACGAAGCTATTCGTGCATTTGAAACGTATTTGAACAATTATCCCAATTCAAAACGTAGAGAAGATATTTACCAGTATTTGGTGAATGTTTACACGTCAACCAACAATTATCAAAAAGCCATTGAAAGTTTGGATCGTGTCAACAACAAAGACATCACCTTGCAAAAAGCCTATCAGTTGATTGCCTATAATTATGGTGTTGAGTTATCACAAAAAGAACAATACCAAGCGGCGGTAGATGCTTTTGAACTTGTCAAAAAATACCCCATCAATCCACAATTGTCTGCAAAAGCTGTTTTTTGGACAGGCGATGCTAATTATGAATTGAAAAAATACGGTCCTTCTTTGGCAAACTATCGAAATTATTTAGGAATGATAGGCGCCAATTCCGAAGAAATGAAATCCGATGCGTATTACAACATGGGGTATGCGAATTTGTATTTGGGTGATACGGTTTCTGCAATAGAAAACTTTAGAACCTATGAGCAACGCAAACCAATGAACAAACAAAAGTTGGGCGATGTGTACATGCGTTTAGCCGATAGTTACTTTATGCGTAGAGAAAATCAAACAGCTATTAAATACTACGATTTGGCCATTCAATCAAACGTATCTAATCAAGACCAAGCCTTGTATTACAAAGCATTAACCTTGGGGGTGGAAAACGATAAAAATGGAAAAATCAAAGCCTTGTTGGATATTGTGAACAATTATCCCAAATCAAAATATTTGCAAGATGCGTTGTATGAAATTGCATTCTCTTACAAATTATTGCCAGATTATGATAAAGCGTTGAAATATTTCAATCAATTGTTAACCGATTATCCAAATCCTAAAAAAGATGCGGATATTCATATTGAAATTGCTGATATTTATTATAAACAAAACAATTACAAAAAATCGGAGCAAGAATATTTGTTGGTGCTTGAAAAATACAACTATGAATCGGTTTGTGGTGCAGTTGGAGATGGTTTACAAAACGTTTTTGCGGCAACCAAACAAGTGGCAAAATTGGAAGAGTATGCCAAAAAATATCCGTGTTTGAACATCAACGCGATGACTTTGGAAAACTTGGTGTATAATCCAGCAGAAAATCTTTATACAGCTAAAAATTACTCCGAAGCCATTCCTAAATTTGAAGAATATTTAGCAAAATATCCTCAAGGATACCACCGTAAAAAAGCGGTTTATTACTTGGCCGATGCTTATTATGAAAT
Source organism: Crocinitomicaceae bacterium (assembly GCA_041392275.1). Taxonomy (GTDB): domain Bacteria; phylum Bacteroidota; class Bacteroidia; order Flavobacteriales_D; family Crocinitomicaceae; genus Taishania. Next base: position 39,369 of record JAWKMK010000014.1, read on the forward strand.
TGACAGCACCGCAAAATCAATTGCGTTGTATGAGCAAATTTTAACCGAACCAACGTCTAATTATACCGAATTGGCAGCCATTCGCGCAGCAAGATATTTTTACAACAATGGTAATTATGCAAAAGCAATTCCGTATTACGAAAGAACGGTGCAAGCAACCAGCGACCCAGAAGTTATTTTCAATGCAGAAACAGGTTTAATGCGTAGTTATTTCCAAACTAAAGATTATGTTCCGGCAGCTGCATCGGCTAAAAATGTGTTGAAAAGTGGCTTGTTGAAAACAGAAAATAAATTAGAAGCTCAATATGTTTTAGGAGTTTCTTGCTATCAAAACAAAGAATATGCAGATGCGTTAACAGCCCTCTCATTTGTAAGCAGAAACACTACAAAAGCAATTGCTTCTGAAGCTCAATTCTTAATTGCAAGTTGCTATTTTGAACAAGATAAATTGAAAGATGCCGACAAGCAAGCACAACAAGTGTTGAAAATGAAACCAACCTATGATTATTGGATTGCAAAAGCATTGATCTTGCAAACAAAAATTCAAATGAAAAACAACGATTTGTTCCAAGCAGAACAAACTATTTTGTCGGTTATTCAACAATATCCAGAAGAAAATGATGGCATCAAACAAGAGGCGCAAGTAGTTTACGATGAATTGATGCAAATTAAAAATATGCCTAAAAGTACAGTTGTTCCAACAGAAGCAACAGAAGTAGAAATTAACGGAGGAAAGTAATGAGTATGAAAAAGTTAGTAACCTTATTATTGATTGGCGGTAGTTGCACTGCTTTTGGTCAAGATGTTATTTTACAAGGTCAAACACGTAGAGAAATTGAAAAAGCACAACGCATTGCTGCTCGTCCGGTATTTGATGATACGGTGGTTCAACAAAAAGTGGTTGATTACCCGTTGCTTGTAACGCAATACAAAACGCAAACAGAGGTAGATCGCATTGAACCAGCTTCTATAAAAATCAAAGAACAATTGGATCAATTGTATACCACTTATGTTAAATTAGGATTTGGAACGCAATTGATGCCTTTGGGAGAAGTGTATTTTAACAACCGCCGTTCGCGCAAGTTTATTTATGGTGCCAACGTAAAACACTTGAGTGCGTGGAGCAATATTCCAAAATACGAACGCAATACGTTTGACCGTACTTCTGTTAATTTATACGGTGGCATCAATGAAAAACGTTACCAATTGTTTGGTGATATGCATTACCGCAATCAAGGCTTGCATTATTATGCCATTCAAGCACCAAAAGATTCGTTGGGAAAAGCAAATACTCGCCAACGTTACAACGATTTTGGGTTTCAACTCAACTACAACGGCAAAGCAAAAATTGACACTTTGGGATTGGATTATCGTGTTGGTGGACAATACAATTATTTCAATACTTTAAAAATGCCTGTTGATTCGGTGACTAAATGGAATGCCTCTGAAAATTTCTTTGCATTGAACGGGGGAGTGGATTACCGTTTGAAAGGTAACGTAATTTCAGTTGAACTAGGATTAAAACACAATGGCTATAAATATGGTAACGATTCCATCAGCCCAATTGATACAGCAATCACGCGCTCCAACACCATTATTAATTTGTATCCAAGCTACAATTTGTTTTTGCTCAACAATCGTTTTAAAGCATCTATGGGGGTAGATTTAACGGTGGATGTGGACAAGAAAACAAAATTCTATGCTTATCCTATGATTGAGGTGAGCTATTCTTTGTTCAACAACATGTTTATTCCTTATGTAGGTGTGCGCGGAAACTTGAAACAAAATACATTGCGTAGCCTAACACTTGAAAACGAATTTTTACGCCCCAACCTTGCCATGAGCAATGAAAATACAGTAATTGATGTTTACGGTGGTTTTAAAGGAAGTTTTAGTAAAAGCGTTACTTTCAACATTGGTGGTGGATATGCCATGGTGAAAAATTTAGCACTTTTTGTAAACGACACTACCTATTCTCCGGGCAACCGATTTAATGTGGTGTACGATAACTCAAAAATCTTCACTTTAGAAGGTTCTATTTCATACCAATTACTTGAAAAATGGAAGGTAGATGTTATTGCCAGATACCGTTCGTATGAAATGAAAACATTTGCCAAAGCATGGAACAAACCTAATTTTGAATTGATAACTCGCGGAAGCTACAATTTGTTTGATAAAGTATATTTCAACTTGGATTTTAAATTAGAATTGGGCAGAAAAGCATTGGTTTATGCCCCTGGCGATAAAGTAAAAGAAGAAAATTTACAATACTTCAAAGCATTGGATCCAATTTACGACATCAATTTAGGAGTAGAATACCGTTACACCAAACGCATGTCTGTTTTTGTTCAATTCAATAACATTGCTGCACAGCGATACCAACGTTGGATGAAGGCTCCTGTGCACAGCTTCCAATTTTTGGGTGGTTTAACCTTTAGATTTTAAATAGTAATTTAACTAGTAAATTCAACTCCGTAGTGGTTTTCTGCTACGGAGTTTTTTATGCACTAACTTCTTTTCTGTTGCATTTCTTTTCATTCTCAATCATTTCATTAAATTTGTGTAAAAATCAAATTTATGTCAGTGCGTAACTTAGAACCGAAAGAATTGTGGAACCATTTTGCAGATATCAACGCTGTTCCTCGTCCATCAAAAAGAGAAGAAAGAATTGTTCAATACATGGTAAATTTTGGTAATTCATTGGGATTGGAAACAAAAACCGATGCCATTCAAAATGTGATTATCAAAAAACCTGCAACACCAGGGATGGAAAACCGTAAAACAGTCATTTTGCAGTCGCACTTGGACATGGTGCACCAAAAAAATGCTGACACCGTGTTCGATTTTGAAACACAAGGAATTGACATGTATGTGGATGGTGATTGGGTGAAAGCAAAAGGTACAACGTTAGGTGCCGACAATGGGATTGGTGTAGCGTCTATTATGGCGATTTTGGCATCAAAAGATATTCCTCATCCTGCCATCGAAGCCATGTTTACAATTGATGAAGAAACAGGTATGACGGGAGCTTTGAAGTTGGATGGTTCTAATTTCCAAGGACAAATTTTATTGAATTTAGATTCTGAAGACGACGACGAATTAGCCATTGGTTGTGCCGGTGGAATTGATACCAATACTAAATATTATTACCAAGAAGAAAGCGTGAAACCAGATGCTGTTTTCCTTACAATTGCCATCAGAGGGTTGTTGGGTGGACATTCTGGAATGGACATCGATAAAGGACGTGGAAACGCTAATAAATTGATGAACAGAATTTTATACCATTTGATTTCTTTGCACGAATTTCAATTGATTTCCATTGATGGTGGAAGTTTAAGAAACGCTATTCCACGTGAATCAACTGCTGTGATTGCCATTAATAAAAGCATTTTGGCAGACGTAAAAGAAGCAATTTCATCTATTTCTGCAATTTTATTGCATGAATTTAAAACCATTGAAAAAGGGTTAACCATCAATGTTGAAGAAAAAGGTGAGGGCGACAAAGCGGTAACTCATGAAGATATATTAAAGATTTTAAACGTTATTTACACCATGCCCAATGGTGTTTTTAGAATGAGTCCGGATATTGAAGGATTAGTTGAAACTTCATCAAGTTTGGCACGTGTGATTGTCAACGATGGAACTTTCATCACGCAGTCGTTACAACGCAGTAGTGTTGATTCATCAAAAGCTGATATTGCCAATGCCATTCGTTCTGGTTTTGAATTGGCTGGTATGGCTGTTGTTCAAAATGGAGATTACCCAGGATGGCAACCCAATATGGATTCGCCTATTTTGAAATTGATGCATAAAATGTATGTAGAACGTTTTAACGAAGAACCGCATGTACGTGCTTGCCACGCGGGATTGGAATGTGGTATTTTGGGAATTCATTTACCAGGAGTGGATATGATTTCGTTTGGACCAAACATCCGTGCGCCACATTCACCAGACGAGAAAGTACAAATTTCATCCGTTCAAAAATTCTGGGGCTTTTTGTTGCAAGTGTTGAACGAAATTCCTCAAAAATAAACTAATGTATTTTCACCTTTAGGTGGATTTGAATAATAATGCGTAAAATGGAAAGTTTACGCATTTTTTGTTTGTTAATGATTTAATTTAACTGTTTCAACAATTTTTGAAATAAATCGAAAACTTGATGAGGTTGAAACGTGCGCCATTCTACACATCGTCTAGCTGACCGCCAGAAAGAAAAATAATGATCAATATTAGCACTGTTCATTTCTCTACTTACGTGGTCGTGAAAATTGACCATCGCCACCCAACCGTCTTCAATATCTTCAATCCATTCTTCGTAATAACTATCGTCTGAAGCATGGAAATTCAACACGTTTTCGCCTATGAGAATAAATTTTGTGATTCCTTCGTGAATTAAACTATCAATAAAATCACGTTTTAATACCATGATGTCATTTTCAATGGCATCGTTCCATTCACCAATAAATTCAATGATTGCATAGCCATCGTCGTAGTCTGCAAACAATAATTTGAGGTACAAAGTTTCTGAACCAAAATGATCCCATTGCGGATGGATGCAATAGTTGTATACACTGTTTTCAAATTCAAATTCACTGTACTGGCGACCATAAAACGGAGATAATTGATCGTCTTCTGCAGTATAGTAACCGCGTCATCCAAAATGAGTGTTCAACAAATGCATAATGCAAATCAACGAAAAATACGATTCAAATTTCATACATCACCAATTAATTGATTTTGGCATTTATTCCTGCAATGTAACCTGTTGTCCAAGCAGCTTGAAAATTGAAACCTCCTGTTATTCCATCAATATCCAAAACCTCACCAGCAAAATAAAGTCCTTTGATTTTTTTTGCTTCCATGGTTTGAAAATCAATTTCGTTTAGTTGAACACCGCCACAGGTTACAAATTCTTCTTTAAAAGTTGTTTTTCCGGCTACATCGTATTTGTCAAACAACAAAGCCTGAATCAATTTATTGCAATTTTTTCCTTCCAATTCTTTCCACCGAAGTTGAGATGAAATTCCATATTTATTCAATAAGAAATGCCAAATTTTAGTTGAAATAGCGTAAGGATTGGCGTTGATAAGTAATTTTTCTGCATTTGCTTTTTTTTGTTGGTTGAATTGATGGCGCAATTCATCTTCGGTTGTTGTATGGAGCCAATTTACAAAAATCGAAAAGTGATAGTTTTTTTCTGCCAAGGTGCGTGCTCCCCAAGCGGATAGTTTTAAAATTGCTGACCGCTCATTCCCCAGTGGGTAATCAACAACGGACCGCTAGAGCTGAGTTTGGTGCCTTCAATTTTTACGGTGGTTGCTGCCACACTATTTCCCATCAATTCGCATATTGGATTTTTAGGCATGTTGAACGTAAACAAAGAGGGGACAGGCGTGGCGATACTGAAACCGAGGTTTTTTAGCCAATTAAAAACCACTTTCTGCGCTGCCACCAGCTGCAACAATTACCTTTGAGGCAATAAAATGTTTGTGTGGGAGTGTTTAACCAAAAAAAATAAATCGTCCTTTTTTTGGATGGATTCAATATTAGAGTTTAAGAAAAGATCAATCCCCAATGTTTTGCATTCGCTCATCAAGCAATCAATAATAGTTTGCGAATTGTTGCTTGTTGGAAACATACGGTTGTCGGGTTGTGCATAAAGTTGCACTCCTTGCTTGCAAACCAATTCATAGTTGATTGTTGGTTGAATTGATAAAAATGCTCGTTTTAGCTGTCGTTCGCCACGAGGGTAAAATTTTGAAAACGCTTCTATATCATCACAAGAATTGGTAACATTGCATCTTCCGCCACCAGATACCTTTACTTTTGAAAGCAATTTGGATGATTTTTCAAGAATGGCAACTTTATTGTTGGGCAATTTGGCATGTATAGCTGGTAAAAACCAGCAGCACCACCGCCAATTACAACAATGTCAAACGATAAAGGAGCGGTCATAAATTACTTTTTCTTACCATTATTTTTTTTAATGGCATCATCTTCCATTACAGATTGAGTAGGAGCTCCAAACGAATAGGTTTCATTACCATGTTCATCAAACGGTGTTCTTTCGTCAATACATCTTTGAGATAAACAGCACTGCGTTTCAATTTTTGGTCGGATAATATTCTTCAAATTTTCCATTTTTCGACCTTTTTCGTTGTATGTTTCTAACACTTGCACGTTTCAAGTAGTAAAACATTTTAAATTCACCTGATTTAACGCCGTTGAGCCAATTTTCACGCAACAAAACACCATCGTCGTAATAGTATTTTTGAGCACCATTTTTCTTGTTGGCTTTGTAATTTGATTCTTCAATAACTACTCCTTGTTGGTTATACACTTTAAAAACGCCATCCAACAAAACCATTGGCATAGTTCACTTCTTTGTAAATTTTTGAACCTTTGTAATATTGTTTTTTAACACCAGTTTGTAACCCCGTCCTTGTAGTGTTCGATGCGTGTTGTGTCGCCATTGGCTTTAAAATAAACTTGTTTTCCGTTTTTTTGTCCCAAATAATAATTCATTTCCCAAGCCAAAACTTGTGTTGAATCGTAGTAATAATACCACGTTCCAGATTCAGCACCTTGAATGTGTGAGCGAATTGCTTGGATGCAGCCATCTTGATAATAAGAAGTATCTATTCCATTTTCACGGCCATCCACAAAGGTAATTCGACGTTCCAAAAGCCCGTTCATAAAACATGATTCACAGGAACCTGAGTAGGGTTTTCCAACCCCCATCATATTGACGTTGTCTTTTGCTTTTTTCAAAAACAAACCGCTTTCGTGGTCAAACTCCAATTCTTCGTTGCAATCAATCACACCGGCCAATTTCCCACATTCCCATAAATCGATGCCTTGTGCACGTTTGGTTTTTGCTTTTTCGTAGCAAGGGACTTCTTGGGTGTCTTTTTTTAGCGAAGAAATCTGTGCAACGCTTGAAAACAAGAGGGATATAAACAGGAAAGAAACAATTAATTTCATAGTTATCAATTTATTTTTTTTGGTGGGCAATAATCGTACCTTTTTGTTGGATAACTTACAATTCGTTCATTTTTACACGCCACATTCCTCTTAAATCTCCTTCTTTGTAATTGGTAGCTTTATCTTGAGGATATTTTTTCACAATTGTTTGCAATGTTTCTGGAGCAATATCTTTATTAGGTTCGCCATGACATTTTAAGCATGTAGGCATTGCAATTTTGATTGGTTTGTAATAATAAACGTCTTTTCCTTCTTGTACAATGAAGTGTTTTTCTTTAATAGTGCTATCTTTTAAACGAGAAGCTAAGGTTGTCCAAGCGTTTTTATCCAAAGTTGTTGTAATTGCATTGGATGGATTTCTATTTTTATCAGAAAAACGATGAATAGACGAAAGTGTAGTTTTTGAAATAGAGTCTGTAAGCGGAATTGCTTTTAAGTTACAAAACTCTACGGCACCAGCAACCCCTTTTTGAGCTATTGCTTCTGCCACATTTTTCATTAAAATACCTTGTGCAATACTTGTGATGCTGTCGCCTTTTTGGAGGTAGGCAATTTCGTTAAATGGTGTAGTATTTTCTGCAATTTGATCTGGTTGTTCGTTGTTTGAATTAGAACAAGCGATGAATAATACAGCACTAAGTGCAAACATTAATTTTTTCATGGGAATAAGTTTTATTTAATTTCTTCAAATACAACATCTTCTTGGTGTGATGAGGATGTGTTATTTATTGGTGTAGAACAACTGTTGTTAGCACAACAACCAATATTTAATAGTGGCATTATTGTAAACATTGCTCCAATAACGATAAATCCCCACCGTCCAGAATTGATTCCTTCGCCAATAATAAAAACTCCTAATGCAATACGTGCAATGCGGAGAATGTTCCAATTTGAAAATAGTTGTTTCATTTAATGTGTTGATACAACTTTTAATCCTATGATTGATGCAATAAGTGTAAAGATAAAAAATAATCGCCAAATAGTAGCGGGTTCGTTAAAAACAAAAATTCCCACCAAAACGGTTCCAACAGGCTCCAATGCCTGTCCAAACGGCATAAGCAGTTCCTGAAAGGTAACGTTTGCGTAGCTTTCATTAATAAAAGCATGCTTGCAACTAAACAAAATCCAAAAACTGCATACCAAAGTAGGGAAGCATTTCCATCCGTTTCTTTAGCTTTGCCTAGTGAAAAAGTGGAAGCCAACTTCAAACAATCCACCAATAATTAATAATAACCAATTCATTACAAGCAAAATTACGGTTTATATTCGATTATATCTCAAAAAAACGAGAACCCAAAGAGTCCTCGTTTTTCAAAATCTAAGTTTGAACTTAATTTTTTGTGAATTTATGAATGCTTGTTGTGTTTCCTTTCTTTAAATGAATAAAGTAAACACCTGATTGCAATGCAGATACGTTGATTTCTTCGTCAGTTTTTGAAATTTCTTGAGAAGCCACCATTTGTCCGTTAATTCCATAAATTTCAGCCGACTCAAAGTTGTGGGCATTCAAAATTGTTACAACTGTTGATGCAGGATTTGGGTAAATATACACTTCATCAGGATTGATTAATACCGTGCTTGCTTCCTCATCTTTGATTACTAAACGATAACCTGTAAACTCACGTGGAATTGGAGTTGGAAATGGCCCAATCATAATAGTTGCAGAGATTTTAATTACAATGTTGTAAGTTCCAATTTGTGCTGCTGTTGCTGTACCTGTAAGTTCTGCACAACCTGCCACACCTCCGTTGTATTGACAATTGGCAGCAGAACAAGTGTATGTAAATCCAGAAGGTAAACCTGTTGCATCTGTTACTTTATACGATTGGATTGTTGCACCAGAATAAGTAGGGTCAATATCTCCAGCATCAGAAGGCGCTTTAAAGTTTAAAACTTGAAGATAAGGCGTATTTACAAACGCAGTATCAAAGTTGGTGGTTGTATCAGGCCAAGCACCATAGGTTGAATCTTGGTATTGTGGATTGCATGTCATTTTTAATTGTGCAGTAACCGAACCAGCAATTAAAATTGTTAAAAAAGTTAGTAATTGTTTTTTCATAGACTTTAATTTTAAGTTAATACGAAGATAGCAAAAGAAAATAAATTATTGATTTTCTTTCGTTTTTTTTAAATTAACAATCAAAGCAGTTATGTAAAGCAATGAAGATACACTTAGTAAAATCAGCAATAAACTAAAAATAAAATTGCTGTTGAGTTTGAAAAGAACAATTATTCCAAACAAAACTAACGTGATTTTCATGGATATTAAGGCAATTAATTTAATGAAGGATTTTGAACTTTCAATAGCTTCAATTGTTTTATCGACCAAAAAACCAATCAACAAAATATGAAGCACCAACACATAATTCCAAAACAATTCAAATTGTGCCGGGTTGATTAGGATGAACAACATTGCTCCAAAGGAGAGGATGGAAAGTCCACTAAAAAGTTTACTGTATTTTGCTTTGTGTATGGCAAAAGAACAAATAAAACCAGATAATGAAAGCAACGTGATTTTGAACATCAGAGAAAAACTGTAATTTGAAGTGATGGTTAATGTGCCGCAAACAAGGGCTGTAAGCAGAAAAACCAACGCAACAGTTTTCATCCAATGTTTCATTATTTTGCCTTTTGACGGTTGAGTTCTGTTGCGCACACCAAGTTCCACAATGCACGTGCACCAACGTTTGCATCCCAATCAGAATCTTCACTTGTTCCAACTTCGTTTAAGTCAAAACCAATAATTGTTCGGTTCGATTTTGCCAATTCAAACAACAAATAGGTGATTTGCTCCAATTTGAATCCGCCCACAACTGGCGTTCCGGTATTAGGACACAATTCTGGACTCAACCCATCAATATCAAACGAGATGTACACACGTTCTGGTAATGTTGCCAAAATGGTTTGCACTTGTTCTGCCCACGTTTTTCCGTTGAATTGCTCTTCTTTCAAATCCCAATCAAAAAAGGTAGTTACGCGTCCATTGCTATTGTTGATTAACTCTACTTCTGACTCGGCAATATCGCGAATTCCAACTTGAGTTAAACGCACTAAATTCTTGCATTTTAAAGCGTTGAACATAATACTTGCGTGCGATTGTTCAAACCCTTCGTAGGCATTTCTTAAGTCGGCATGGGCATCAATGTGTAAAATTCCAAACGGTTGATTTTGCTCATCAAAAGCTTCAATTAATCCCAGTGGGGTAGAGTGCTCACCTCCAAGCAAGCAAGCAATTTTACCTTGTTCTAAAACCGACTTTGCTTTGGATTTAATTCCGTTTTTTAAAGCATCAGATGCTGCATTAATTTCTTCTAAAAATTGTTGGTAATAGGTGTTGTCTTCAATTTTTCCACCATCTTCCAAAAACGCAATGTAATCACAACCTTCTTTGCACAAACGATCGTTTACTTTTAACCATTCTTTAGAAATTTCAATCATGAAAACTTTTGTGTTGTAGGCTTTGTCTAATTTAGGATGGTAAAAATCCAATTGAGTGGAAGCATCCAACACGGCTTGTGGTCCTCTACTTGTTCCTTTTCCATACGAAGCAGTTGCATCCCAAGGAACGGGAATAATCACAATGTTTGCTTCATCTTCTGTTACTGGAAATCCAAAAATATTTCCGTTGGCAATTCCTACGCCGTTTGGATCAAATGTCATATTCTAATTTTAAAGCTACAAATTTAGTTTTTCCGATGAATTTAGAGGTTTTGTTTTACAAAATTGAGCATCATGGTGTATAAATGCAAACGTGTATTGCCCCCATAAATTCCATGGTTTCTATTGGGATAAATGAAAGAATTAAATTGTTTGTTGGCTGCCACTAAAGCATTAATCATTTCCATTGTGTTTTGTACATGCACGTTGTCATCGCCTGAACCGTGAATGAGCAAGTAGTTACCTTTTAGGTTTTTTGCAAAATTTATAGGTGAATTATCAGCATAACCATCCGGATTTTCTTGAGGTGTGCGCATGAAACGCTCGGTGTAAATATTGTCGTAATATTTCCAATTGGTTACCGGAGCAACAGCAATTCCCATTTTAAAAACTCCTTCGCCTTTGGTCATAGCAAGTGTTGACATAAATCCACCATAGCTCCAACCTTGAATACCAATGCGGTTGGCATCAATGTAGTTGTAGGTTTGCAATTGTTTGGCAACGTTTACAAAATCTTCGGTTTCAAATTTTCCCAATTGTAAATAGGTAATGTCTTTAAATGCTTTTCCACGATACATGGTGCCTCTTGGGTCAACAGAAATTACGATGTAACCTTCTTGCGCCAATAATTGGTGCCAAGCAATGCTGTAATCCCAACCGTCGTAAACCATGTTAGAGCCCGGACCTCCATAAATATTGATGTAAACAGGATATTTTTTAGACGCGTCAAAGTTGCTTGGTTTAATTATCCATCCGTTCAAAGTATAGGCACCCATATCAAAGGTTACAAATTCTTTTTTTGCAAAATGGTGTTGTTGAATTTTTTCTACTAGTTCATTGTTGTCTTCCATGACAGTCAATTCCTTGCCTTTGTTATCGCAAAGTGTATAGATTGGTGGCGTATTGGCGTTGCTGTAGCTTTTAATGAAATAGTTCATGCCTGGTGTAAAATCGGCACTGTTTTGTCCTAGTTCTAAGCTAATAGCAAGGTCTTTTTTACTTTTTAAATCCACTTTGTAAATTCCTTGGTGAATTGCCCCTTTTTTAGCCGCGGTGTAGTACACAAATTTGTTTTTGGTATCGATGCCACAAAAATCAATCACATCCCAATTTCCTTTAGTGATTTGGGTTTCTTTTCCATCAAAACCTAATTGATAAATGTGTTTGTACCCGTCTTTTTCACTTGTGCGCAAAATTGCTGTTCCACTGTTGAGGAAAATCAAATTGTCATCAATGTCAATGTAGGTGTTGTTTTGCTCGGTATAAAAAGATGTTGCCACCCATGTGTTTGCTTGTTGCTCCACTTTGTAATAATCAACCTTGTTTTGGTGACGATTTAATGTCTGCAAAATCAATGTGTTGTTGATGTTGGACCAAGAAATACGTGGAATGTATTCGTAAGCACCCAATTGCACTCCAACTGTTTGTTTGTTGTTCAACGAAAAAATGTGGGCGGTAACTTTGGAGTTATCTTCGCCTGCTTTGGGATATTTAAAAGTGTACAATTCTGGATACAATTCACCAATGTTGTATTCCATTGTAAATTCTTTAACATTTGACTCGTCAAAACGCAAGAAAGCAATGTTTTTACTGTCGGGCGACCAACCAAAGGCTTGAGTAATGCCAAATTCTTCTTCATATACCCAATCCGTTGTTCCATTTATGATGCGATTGAATTTTCCATCCGTTGTAATTGTCTCAATTTGTTGAGTTTTTAAATCTTTGTAATACAAATTATTGTCACTAATGTAGGCGATTTTACTTCCGTCTGGTGAGAATGTAGCCAAGGTTTGCGGCTGATGTTGGGTATCTAGAATTTCTAATTTTTTAGTTGTTAAATCATAAATATAAAAAACCGCCGTATAGCTTCTTCTGTAAATGCTTGTTGTTTGAGTTGCCAATAATAATTTGGTTTCATCGTCGTTAAACGAGTAATTATCAACTTCAATTGCTTCACCGTTGTATTTTAAATCGCTTAACGAAAGCAACACTTCGCCTTTATCTTGGTATGCTGTGATTTTATGTTTGGTTATGGCATCTCCTTGATCGGTTTCAGAAATTTGAGTAAACGACATACCGTCTTTCATTCCATTAAAACCTTGAACTCCTTTAGGATAAAATTGGTAGGTTTTGTAAATAGATTCTACAGAAATGTCTTTTTGGCTAAAGCAAGAAAATGCAAGAGCTATTGTAGCTAGAACAAGGTTGAAAATACGCATACATTAAAAATTTGATGAGCTAAAAATACAATTAATATTTTACAACAAGGAATTTAAGCACGTTGTTTTGTTGCGCCAAATTAACAGATGTTGCAACGCTTTTATTTTGAGCACGTTTTGTAGAAATTACTTGAATGTCTTGAACAGATGTTGCAGGTGTGCTAAAAGTTGGATGTGCTTTTTCGCTAACAGGAGGAGGCATTTCTGCTTTTGCTTTTTGGGTGTTTGCATCCATTTTGTCATTATCCATTGAACTAATTGCATCTTGGGACAATCGTGTTAGTGATTCTTCGTTGATGGAAGATTCCATTAATTGGACAGGTGACGCAGCAGTTGCAGGAGCGATTAATTGTTTGTCCTCGGGTGTTTTTTTTGTTGCAGTGGATTTTTCTGTGGCAGTAGATGAATCTGTTGTTGCTTTAATTGCTTTTGTTGGAGGAGCTATTTCATTTTTTTCCTGAGCTGGTGTTTCTTTTTGTGTATTTTCTGCTAATTGCACTTTTTGAGGAGTAGAATTGATGTAATAAAATCCAATTCCAACGCCAATTAGCAATAGGAGAGAAGCTGCAATTTTAAAAATTGGTGTTTGGTAAAACAAGATGCCTTTTGGTGCGTGTGTGCTTGCAAACAAATCATCCAATTTATCTTTTGTTGCTGCAAGCGGAGTAATTTTGGGTGCATTTGCAAGTGTGCGTGTGTGTTGCAATACTTTTTTGAATGCATCAAATTCTGTTGCAGTTTGGCAATAATCGTTCAGCTCAGTTAATTCTTGAGGTGTTAACTGGTGAAATTCTTTTTCCAAAATACTATCAAAAATATCTTTAGCCATGATGCTTTGATTTTTCAGGTTGATAATGTGCTAATTCTTCTGCCAATTGTTTGGTAGCATAAAAAATGCGCGATTTGATGGTTCCCTCGTTGATTTGCAATAAATCAGCAATTTCTTTGATGGACAATCCCTCGATGTGCCTAAAAATAAATGCTTCGCGATGTTTATCGTCCAGTTGATTTAATTTTTCCTCAAATTCATTTTTAAACAATGTAAAATGCGTTTGTTTGAACACGCCATCCGTTTCTTCGGGCACAGCCATATAGTCTTCCAAACCGTTTTTGGTTCCCGCTCTTACTGCTTGCTTTTTATATTCATTTTTACACATGTTGTTGGCTACCGAATAAATCCAAGTTTTAAAATTGCGTGTTGTATCAAATGAGGTGGGGTTTTGAATAATTTTTGCAAACAAATCGTGTACAAAATCTTCGGCTTTTTCACGGTCTTTCCACAACATTCGAAAGAAATAATTGAGCAACAATGTGGCATAACGGGTGTATAAAACATCAAATGCTTGTTTTTCTCCAGAAGTTAATCGTTTCATTAATTCTTCATCAGAACATTTGTCGTATGCCTTTTTGAAAAGCCTCATTCTTCGATTCCTAAATCATTGATTAGGTGATTGTTTTTGATTAAAGTTCCAACAAATTTGATTCCGTTTTTTATTTCTGTAGCCATTTTTTTGTTATTGGAAGTGGTGTAAAATTCATGCAAGTTCAATAACAATGGCAAGTAATTAGCTGCAAGTTTTTTGCCTTCTTCGTCATTTAATTGGTAAAGACTATTTTTTAAGTGAGCTTTCCACAACTGTTCGTTTTTACTTGAATTTTGATAAGGAATTTTTGAAAAATGATAGCTCAAACCAACAGGATATAAATTGGCTTCCAAGGGTTTTAAATAGGAAGTTGAAAGCGTTAATGCTAAGAAAATAGGTTTGTTATCATTGAGCGCACACATTTTTTGGATGTATGCAACGTTGATTAAATCGTTTGGGGGCAACTGAAAAGCACTTTCTTCTAACCGGTTGCGGTATTGTTTACTCACTAACAAATGCATGGGAATGACCACCACATCTTTGCGTCTATTTTTCACATATTGTTGGTACAAAATAGGGTAACTATCGTTTACACCGTGAGTTATTAAAACACTATTTTGGGGTAAACTCTCCAAGGTCATAGCGGCATAATTGAGTTCATCTGTGGTCCATTTTTTTTGATTTACCAATGTTGTTAGGTCTTTTTTTATCCCATTTTGGTTAGACAAAATAACGTTAACACCAATGGCTTGAGTGAGTACAAAATAGTTGGTAGAATCAATGGCGCGTGCCTTATCGAGCAAGTATTTTTTTGATAAATCAAAGGAGGAAGCCATAAAAGCGCTCAAGTTGTAATCCAATCCTTTTTCGTTGATGGATTTGCTGTATGCTACAAATTCATTGAGCTGACGTTGTTGCAATTGCGTTGGATATTTTTGTCCAGGTAGTGAAGTGGAATTGGTATAAACTTCAAAAAACTCGTTGAGGGTTTTTATTGTTAAATTTTGAGTCGTGGGTGTTTGAATTATGTGAAGAGTGTCAGTGACAACTTCTTCTAAAACAATCGTTTTTTGCGCATTTAATGGAAAAAGCACAACCCAAAATAGTATAAAAAAAACGTATTTCATTTGATTTTTTTTTAAGTTGTACAAATAACAAATGAAATGGTTCAAATTAAACCATACGAGGTGTGTTATTTAATTTATCAAGGGCCACTCTCACCTCTGTAAGAATGCGGTTGACACGTTCTTCGTCAATTGCTAAAAACGTTTCAGAAAAATTAGAATCTTCGTCCACAACAGTTTTGACTGTTCCAGAGAAATGAATAGCTTCGGGTTGCACCAATTTGATTAGTTGTCCCACATTTCCAGCACTTATTCCGCCACCGGGCATGATTTGAATTTTATCACCTGCATAGACTTTCATTTCTTTTAGCACTTCCATTCCAGCAGAAACATTGCGAGCAATTCCAGATGTTAAAACACGAGTTACACCAGCATTTATCAATACATCCAAACGTTTTTTCCAGTCAAAAACACCATCGTCAAAAGCACGGTGAAAAGTAAATTCTATTCCTTCCGCAGCATCGATAAACATTTTCAAGGCCTCTTCATTGACAGTATTGTTGTTGTTCAACGCACCAACTACAACGCCGTGTACGCCCATTTTTTTAGCATTTTTAATATCGGATACCATGATTTTTAACTCATCCTCAGAGTAGTTGAACCCACCCGGACGAGGGCGCACCAACAAATGCGTTTCTAACCCTAAATTCAACGCAAATTCTATTCTGCCAGCAGAGGGTGTAATTCCGCCTTGCATCAGGTTTTCACATAATTCTATACGATCCAGTTGAAGATCTTTTGCTAAATGAAGTGCTCTAACAGAAGCAGCGCACAATTCAAGTTTCATATTCTTTTGTTTTAGCGAGTTATTATTCAAAAATCAATTCGTCTAAAAAAGTAAATGGTTGGTATCCTGCACCACCAAAACCTTCAGGAATTACGTCCATTGGAATGATTTCAAATTTTAATTGCTTGATTTTCCCTCCCAATTCAACGGTTGTTGCTTCTGAATTAATTTTAGTGTTGGCAATTTCTTTCCATTTTTTACCATTTTTTGATGCAAAAACTTTCATTTCTTTAGGTAAATGAATCCACGAAGAAACGTCGGTTAGCATACCAACGGTTACTTTTTTATAGTTAATTTTTTTGTCTAAGTTAACAATAAATTTGACAATTCCCTCATTAAATCCCAACCAATCGTTGTTGCTAAATTGATGAATACCTTTGAAACCATCCACCAACATAGCTTTTGCATTTTTAGCATAGCTAGGGTGGGGCTGTGTGATAAATTCAATAGGCAATCCCAATCCTTTGTGTTTGTAGAATTGAGTTTTTGAATTGGTATTTAAACGATTTTCAAATGCAGTGATTGTATAGGATTGCAAAGCATCGTTGCTGCGTTTAAAATCTACCGAATCTTTGTAAACGGGTAAAATGGTGTTGATATTTCCATTGGGCATTACCGAAATTTCAATGCCTTTTTTGTTGGGAGAAGTTCCATATAAACGCACCCCGTTTTCAATAAGTGATGGTTGCAAAGTTGGACGTGCAAACGATTGCGAATAATTGATCTTAAACGCTTTTAAAACAGAACTTTGTTTTTCAACTATTGCTTTAACAAAATCTTCATAACTACCTTTGTCTAAGCTCCATAGGTTTTGACTCATTGCCAAAGCACGAGGGTATTCCATGTATTCAACTTTGTCATAAGTTGGAATGTATTCTGTCCACAAATTGGCTTGTGCACCAAGAATATGTTTTCTGTTTTCGGGGCTAATTTCACTTGGGATAACGCCAAAACTATACACCTTTTCTAAATTTACTAAACCACCAATAGCTAGTGGTTCGTATCTGCTTTCGGCTTGGTAATAATCAAAATAGCAAAAATTAACAGGTGTCATAATAACATCGTGACCTTGAGCAGCAGCTAAAATTCCACCTTCGTTTCCTTGCCAGCTCATTACAGTGGCGTTTGGACTTAAACCACCTTGTAAAATTTCATCCCAACCAATGATTTTTTTCCCTTTTTTGGTCATAAAAGCATCAATTTCACGGATAAACCAGCTTTGCAATTCGTGTTCGTCTTTCAAATTGTTTTTTTTGATGTTATTTTGGCAAACTTCACATGCTTTCCAACGTGTTTTAGGTGCTTCATCGCCACCAATGTGAATGTATTCTGATGGAAACAAGGCTGCTACTTCTGTCAAAACATCTTTTAAAAAGTTGACCGTTTTTTCATCCGAACAAAAAATATCGTCAAAAACACCCCACAAACCTTCAACGGGCATTTGTTGTTTGGTGCAAGAAAGCTCAGGATAGGCTGCAATTGCCGCACGTGCATGTCCAGGCATTTCAATTTCTGGAACAACAGTAACACTTCGTGCTGCTGCATATTGAATTACTTCTTTTATTTGTTCTTGGGTGTAAAAACCTCCGTAACGTTCTTTTTTATAAGTGCGTGGCACATCGCTGTAATGGCCGTTTACTGTTGAATCTCTAAATGCTCCAATTTCTGTAAGTTTTGGATATTTTTTGATTTCAATTCTCCAACCTTGATCATCGGTTAAGTGCCAATGAAATTTGTTGTATTTGTAAAACGCCATGATGTCAATAAAACGCTTTAGTTCATCAACATTAAAAAAATGACGAGCAACATCTAAATGCAACCCTCTCCAACTAAATTTTGCTTTGTCTTGAATTTTAAATGGAGTGATGAATAGTTCGTCATTTTTTTGGTCAATTAACTGCAAAATGGAGCTCACTGCATACAATTTACTAGCATTGGATGTATAACGAACAATCACTTTGTTGTTGACAAAAGACGCTTCGTAGAAATCAGCATTTGATTGAGGTGTTTTGAAGGGATCAAAACTGATGTTTAAAACAGTTGCTTGCTTGCCCGAGTTTGGGGGAGTAAATTTAGCTGCCCACGATTGCATTACAGCAAGTTCTTCTTGGTTTAAATTTTCTTGTTCAAATGCAATGGTATGGAAACGATATGCAGCTGCTTTTGTTGATAGAAAGCGTTCTGGCGTTGGGATAATGTTGCTTTGTGCAAAAACTCCATTGCTCAATGATAACAATGCAGTTAAAACTAAAACTTGTACTTTCATGTGTTTTGTTTTACAATTAAAATTTGTTTCTTTTTAAGTGAAAGTGATTGGTTTTAATGGGCTTCTAACCAATTTTGTCCGACACCAACTTCGGCTTTCATTGGTACCACTAAGTTAACCGCTTTTTCCATTGCGTTGTGAATTAAATCCGACATTTTTTCAATTTCATCTTTGTGAACATCAAAAATTAATTCGTCGTGCACTTGCAACAGCATTTTGGATTTTACTTTGGCTTTTTGGAGGTCGTTGAAAACCGCAACCATTGCCAATTTGATGATATCGGCAGCCGAACCTTGAATTGGAGCATTGATAGCATTTCGTTCGGCAAAACCACGCACAACGGCATTGGCAGAATTGATATCGGGCAAATAACGGCGGCGTTTAAAAATAGTTTCTACAAATCCTTTTTCACGTGCTTGTGCAATTTGTTTGTCCATGTAGGCACGAATGGTTGGATATTGCTCAAAATAGCTGTCGATTATTTGTTTTGCTTCGGTGCGCGAAATGCCTAAATTTTGTGACAAACCAAAGGCAGATTGACCGTAAATAATTCCAAAATTGACCGCTTTTGCAGAGCTACGTTGTTCTTTTGTAACTTCTTCCAACGGAATTCCATACACTTTTGCAGCGGTTGCAGCGTGAATATCTTGTCCAGCTTTAAAAGCATTAATCATATTTTCATCCTCACTTAAAGCGGCAATAATGCGCAATTCAATTTGCGAATAATCGGCAGAAATGATCACATAATCTTCATTTTTAGGGATGAACGACTTACGAATTTCACGACCTGCTGTTGTGCGTACAGGAATGTTTTGCAAGTTGGGATTGTTAGAACTCAAACGCCCTGTAGCGGTTACTGTTTGCATAAATTGTGTGTGTACGCGACCATCTACTTCGTCTGCCAACGTTGGAAGCGGATCTACATAAGTGCTTTTCAACTTGCGGTATTCGCGGTATTCTAATATTTTTGGAACAATAGGGTGGGCATCTTTCAATCCATCCAACACATCTTCGGAAGTGGCATATTGTCCTGTTTTTGTTTTCTTGGCTTTGGAGGTAATTTTTAAATGTTCAAACAACACATCGCCCAATTGTTTAGGCGAATCTACATTGAAATCCATTCCAGCCAAGGTTTTGATTTCTTTTTCCAAATTATCCAACAATCCGCCCAATGTTTTGGAGTAATCGTTCAAAAAAGATTGATCAATATTGATTCCTTCGATTTCCATGGCAGCCAAAATTTCAACAAGTGGCATTTCCATGTCGTAAAACAACGATTTGAGGTGTTCTTTTTCAATTTCTGGTGCAAAAATTTGCTTTAATTGAAAGGTGATATCGGCATCCTCGCAAGCGTAATTGTACACTTCTTCTGGTGATAAATCGCCCATATTTCCTTGGTTTTTACCTTTTTTACCTATTAATTCTTCAATAGAAATGGGTTTGTATCCTAAGTAAAATTCTGCTAAAAAGTCCATGTTTTGTTTGGATTCTGGACTAATTAAATAATGCGCCAACATGGTATCAAACATCGGATAGGCAACCTTAATTCCGTAGCGATTTAAAACCTTAATGTCGTATTTGGCATTGTGGGCAATTTTCACAATTGAAGAGGAAGTGAAAAAAGGTGCAAATTCTTCAACAATCGATTTAGCTTCCTCAAAATGGAGTGGGAGCGCCACATAAAACGCTTCTTTCGCCTTAAAACTAAACGACATTCCAACAATATCAGCATGCAATGCATCCAAACCTGTTGTTTCGGTGTCAAAACATACTTCGGTTTGTTGAAGCAATAAATCCAACAATTCTTTACGGTCGTTTGCCGTTTGAATAAGTTGGTAGTTAGGCTTTTCTGTTTCTATTGTTTTAAACGTTGTTGGCGTACTTTCTGGCTCATCAACAGGTTTGCTTGGTGTTGTTTGTTGAGGAGTTGCAACTGCATTGACACCAAATAAATCCAACTGACCGTTGTCAGCGGTTGATTCGGCAACTGTTACCACCAATTCCTCGCCCAATACGCGTTTGGTAAACCCTTTGAATTCTAAATCGGCAAAAACAGTTCTAATTTTATCGGCATCAGGTGCGTTTAATTCCAATGCATGCTCATCAAAATCAACATCTACGTCGGTTATGATGGTTGCTAATTCTTTAGAAAGACGACCTAAATCTTGTTGCGTTTCAAAAATTTCTTTTTGCTTGCCTTTTAATTTATCGGTATTTGCAAAAATATTTTCCATTGTTCCATATTCTTGCAACAATTTAGAAGCAGTTTTTGGTCCAACACCCGGCATTCCAGGAATGTTATCAGATGCATCGCCCATCAAACCAAGGTAGTCGATTACTTGTTCAACTGAATTGAGTTCAAATTTTTTGCATACTTCTGCTGGTCCCCAAATTTGTGCAGGTTCGCCACCACGACCGGGTCTAAACATCATTGATTTTTCGGTCACCAATTGCCCATAATCCTTATCGGGAGTAACCATGTAGGTGGTAAACCCATTTTTTTCGGCAATTTTTGAAAGTGTTCCAATCACATCATCGGCTTCATATCCGGAATTTCAATAATTGGAATGTTGAATGCATCAATAATTTGTTTGATGGGTTCTATGTTGGATAAAATATCCTCAGGCGTTTCATTGCGATTTGCCTTGTATTCTTCAAAAGATTCTTTTCTGACAGTAGAACCGCCTGGAGGATCAAACACTACGGCAATGTGTGTTGGTTGCTCGTTTTTTAATACATCCAACAAATGGTTGGTAAAACCAAATGCAGCAGAAGTGTTTAACCCTTTTGAATTGATGCGCGGATTTTTTACAAACGCAAAAAACGAACGAAAAATAATTGCATAAGCATCAATTAAAAATAACTTTTTGTCGATTTGAGGTGTAAGCATTGAACAAATTTAGACTCCAAAAATATGATTCTGCTTGGTTTATTGTCAAAAAAATGTGCAACAACTATTCTTTAACCACTTTTAAAGTTTTGCCTTGAAGAGTTTGAACAAAAATAAATTCCTGCTAGAGTGAAGAACATCCAACTGATTGGCGCCAACTTTAAGGTTCAGAAATTACGGTTTGACCATAGGTGTTTGTTACCCAAAAATCATCGCTTACTTGCACGTTGATTTGCAAATTTCCTTTGTAAGGTTAGGATAGGCAACCAATTGGTGGTACAATTTTTCAATTCCTGCTTCTTGGCTGGTATGGATAATTCCAACGGCATCCAAATCAAAACCACCCGATTCAAAGGGGTAAGGTGAAATTGTTGACAATAGTTCCTCAGCTGTCGTAGGTTTCCAAACGCAGGGTCACATTGCCCACCACATCCACAATACGAACGTGTGATGTTGTCTAAATCCAAGTTGGGAGAACCTACTAAATCGTCCAAATCAAACGGAGTTCCATATCCTACACGGTATTTTCCTGCAAAATTGTGAATGTATCGGCAATCTACGATCCAAATCCTCCAATTTGTGTATCGGTTTGAATTTCTGAAATAGCTGGAAAACGAACGAAATTGGTTCCATCACTTGCTAGCTTCACAAATCCAAGTTCACTAAAAGGTATCGCTAAGCCCATTTTCAAAAACAGCAAAATCAGGTCCTGGACCATTACCAATTGGAATATCGAATGTTAATGTTGCTGTGCCGTTGTCGCCTAATGAAACCGTTGATGTAGTAACACCATTAGCAACTCCCAATGCCTCTACAGTTGTTCCAAAAGACGCATATCCCAAGGATTGATCTTCTACGTTCATATAACCTCGTTCAATTATACAACCAGTTGCCCAACCAATAAAAATTGAACTGTCTTTGTGAATGGCTGTTGAACCTACTTGTCCGGCTGCTGGAGCATAACTTTGTGCTAATGTGCCAAAAGGTAAAAGGGTTAAAATTGTAAATAATTTATTCATAAATAATTAATTTTGAAGGATTTAATTGAGTTTTGTAATTTTTTAAATGAACGCCATTGCTGGAGAATACGCGCACATATCCTGTGTTGACATACGACATGGCATCAAAACAATAAATTTGATTGCGTTGTGCATCGTATTGAGCACCATAAAATGTGGTAAATAAGCTGGCATCAATGAAGTTGGTGTTGGTTATGGTTTGTGTTGAAGGATTGAACAATTGGAGGGCAGCTTGATTGGAACCGGTTAGAGTGTACAACATAAAGTTAGAACCAATTTTGGTCATCAGATTAACGGGCCAATTGTAAATGGTATCAATTTCAAGGGTTGGTTTTACTTTTACCCATTGTGTATTGGTGGTGTTAAAGCCTGTTTGAGTCACAACATAAAGATTGCCATTGTCATCCGAAGAAATGCGGTATGGGTTTTTTCCAACAACTATTTTATTGGTTTCAACTAACGCCACAGGGTCAATTACAGAAAGTGTTGAATCAACATTTGGATAGCTTAAACCACCTGAATTTACAACATAAATTTTATTGTTGGCCGCATGAATTTCATTAGGATTTGCACCCACCTTAATGCGTGTTGTGATTTCCAACGATGTTGTATCTAACACATCAACATAGCCGTCAAAACAGCTGATAAATGCTTTTCCATTATGAAATGCAATGAAACGTGGTTGTTTAGGTGTTCCATTGTCCACCATGTTGATTTGTTTGAGCGAGTTTCCGTTTTTGGCATCAATAATTTCAAGCGTACTGGAGGTAGTAACGGCAATGTAGATTTTGTTGCCATAACGCGCAATATCGTTTCCAGTGTCGCCCAATTGACGACCAGTTTTTTGTTCAAAAACTTCGCTATTGGAGTTGCCAGAAGTGAAATCAATCCACGTGAGAGAGGAGTTGTTTTGTTGAAACAATCCTTCGTTGACCACTAAAATTCCGTTGTTAAAAAAATCAACAGGAATATTTTCATCTGGTGTTTGTTCTTTTTTACAAGCAACCAGAACAAGTGCGATTACTATAATTTTAAATAAATTCATAAACGAAAGTAAATAAGAAATGGCGACCAGGCATGATAAAACTTTTAACGTATGCATACGATTGGTCGGTAATGTTTTTTAAAGTAAATTGTAAGCGAACACTGTTGTGTTTATCAATTTGAAAGCGACTAAAAAATGTGAAGTCGGAAATTAAAAAACCTTCAATTCGATTGGCTGGAATGTTTTCATTGAGGGCATAACGAGCTGATGAATAGAAGTTGGAATAACGCACTCCAACACCTTTCCATTGCAATGAAACATCGCCGTTTAAAATATGTTTTGGAGCATAAGCAATTTGGTTTCCATAAGTTGGACTGTTTTTATTGCTTCTGTCCAACGATTGCTGAAACGTATAATTGGCAGTAAGTTGGGTGGTCCAATGTTTTCCAAAAGCCCAACTAAACGAAAGGATGGCATCGGCACCACGTATTTCGTTTTTACCAATGTTTTGAATAGACCAAACAAATAAGTTTTTAGTTGGAATGGCTAAAATCATGTTGTCAATTTGATGGTAATAGCCACTTGCTTGAATGCCTAAATAAATGCGGTTTCTGTCTAGAATTGTAAAAGGTTTGTGGTTAAGTTAACTTGTTGTGCATCTTCTGGTTTGAGGTCGTTATTGCCGATGTTGTTGTAATACAATTCACTAAAAGATTGGGCATTCTAAAAGAATTGCGGTAATAGGCAATTAACAGGAAATATTTTGTCGTACACGATAGCGCATCCACGTAAGGGTTAACGCGTGTGCAGTTGCAGCTTTATCTCAAATTTCTGTTGATTTCGTCGCTTGTTGAACACCAACTTGTGCCACTGCCGACATTGTGGCGTTAAAGTAGATTTCACAAAAGAAAAGAAAATGAAAAACGTTGAGGAGAAGCGGTTAATGACTCAATGGAATGTAAATGACTGATTATTTCTTGAGCACCAGCGTTGAGTTTAAAATATTTTCCAAGTGGTAGTCCAACGAAACACCAAAATCGTGAGAACTTTGTTGCGATAACTGGCAATTAATTCACCAGCAGCATTCGATAATCAGGATCTTTGTAATGCAAACTATCGTTCATAAATGAATAATAAAAGCGATAGCCCACTGATTTTACTTTTCCTACATAATCAAATTTAATTTGAAGGTTGTTTGTATTGAGGCGTTGTTTTGCAAGGTCGTTGTATAACACAACAGCACCCGGAACGCCTTGTTTGCTTTCCAGGTACTGAATGTGAAATTAAGTTTATGATTATCAACTGGTTGGTAAGACAGATTGAACCCACCATTGATGTCTGAGTAATCATTGTTTTTACGAACGCCAGTTAATTGCGTTTTGTAATTCATGTATTTGAAAGGATATTCACCGTGTGTGTTTCTGTATGTTAAAGTAAATACCTCCAAATAGTTTTTTGCTTCCTGTTTTTCCGATATGAATTGTAATCATTTTGTCCAAAAGCACCAAATTTGGCCATTAATTTTTGTTGAAAAGGGATGGTTGGAATTGGGATTGAAAGGTTTCAAGTACAATTGCATTTCCACTTAATTGTGTGCAATTGCGGGAACAATTAATTCGGATGCTCCACCACGTTGCACTACCACAGATTCAATATTATCTAATTGGGAATTTACCCCATGTTGATTTGTCCCGTTTGTGCATTGGTTTGCGAAAAACCCATCTACAACAAAACTGGTATGTTGTCCGCTCAATCCTCTGATGGAAACAGTTTTAAATCCGCCTAATCCACCACATATGCGATTTAACGTTTTACACCGGGCAATTTTTTCAATAATTCGCCCAAGTCATCGGGTTAAAACTTCAATTTCATGGCGCCGAAATATACACTTTTTTGATGAGTCAACAAAATATTTGTTCAATTTGGTAGCAATGACGTTGATTTCTTGCAATTGTGTTCTTCCTTTTCTTTTTCCTTTTGAGAAAGAGTGAGGAAGGCCATCAGCCAACAAATCACTACCAAATAGAATTTCATTTGAATCTTATTTAATTACAACTTTTTGAATTGATTTTCCAGCAGTTGAATTCATTGAAACATAGTAAACACCTGTTGGAAGTTCTTACATTCAATGTAGTTTTACCGTTAACAGATGCAGTTTTAACCACTTTTCCAACCGCATTTAACACTTCAATTGAAGTAGCTTCGTTGGTAACAATGTTTAATACATCGTTAGCTGGATTAGGATAATACTAACTGCCGCATTAGCTACTGACTTAACAGTGCATCGTTTGGTGCTGTAACCAGTATCAATGCAAAATAGTGGAGTATTCATACCATATTGACCAACGTCAGAAGAAGACAATTTGAAAGTCAATTTTTTTAGCAAGCACATCGTTCATTTGCACTGTTTCCCAAGTGTTTAGGATGTAATCTTGGTTGTTGTCAACCAAAACGAAATCTGCTAAATAAAAATCAACAGTATCTCCAACTACTTGATTGTTTTCATCAAGAGGGATGATTTGCAATAAAAAACCAGTCTTCGCCATTGGTACCATCTGGAGTTCCAGCAGCATTGTTTGGTGAACCAAT
The DNA here is from genome assembly GCA_041392275.1 of Crocinitomicaceae bacterium. Lineage (GTDB taxonomy): Bacteria > Bacteroidota > Bacteroidia > Flavobacteriales_D > Crocinitomicaceae > Taishania. The sequence continues at coordinate 65,253 of JAWKMK010000014.1, forward strand.
TGTTTTCCAAAGCTATCCCCATCGCGCATTGATAAACCAGCGTAGGTAGTGTTGGTTACCATCAAGAGCGATTTTACGAAGTGATGAAAAAGTAATTTCGCCGCTGTAACATACACCGTATTTTTCAGAGTTATTTGCTCCTCCATTAGCGTAAGAAGCGTATTGGTTGGTAAAACCAGCAGTTGTGATGTCTTGTACTTTTGAAATAGCAAACCCATTTTCCATATAACCATATTGGGTGTTGTAGTTATTGGACAATGTGTAGTTACCAATGGTAATGTCACCAGCATCATCGGCACCATTGTAATACGAGTTTGAACCTAAATCATACTGTTCAAATGAGAGTGTGTCGTTTTGCGCGAAAACGGTAGATGTTGCAAAAAGTGCAACTGCGAAAAAATAAACTTTCTTCATGCTTTTAAATTTTAAAAAGTTAATAAATAAAAGTGAAGAATCAGTTAAATGGAGGAAATCAAACAATAACGGAAGCGAGTTATTGAGTAACGCCCGACTTTAATCTGAAGCCTTCGTTAAATTAAGCTATATAGTATAGTATTCTGACTTGTGCTAACCAATTTCGCCTTCCCATTCAAAGTATGAACAGTGGCTTTTGTTGAAATTGTTTCACAGCACTTACAGCTGCAGTTACAGTTTTGGATTTTCACCAAATTCCTTTACTAAAAGCGTTGCAAAGATAATAAATTAATAGGAGATAGTTGTCGATTTTAAATGTTAAATACGAGAGTGATTTAGCTAAACGATTAAAATTCAATGTTAATGGTTGCTTTGTAATGATTAATCGAAAAAAAAAGTTGAAATTTTTTGATGTAGGTGTATTTTTTTTCTAAAGTTTAGCTATATTTGCACTCGCAATTGGTTTTACAGTTGTTTTATGGTGGTTGTAGCTCAGTTGGTTAGAGCGTCGGATTGTGGTTCCGAAGGTCGTCGGTTCGAGACCGATCTTCCACCCCAAAAGAGGTTGTCTTTATAGGCAGCCTCTTTTTTTATGGTCCCAGCTGGGCTTACCGTTCTTATTTTCTACGTCGTACCTCCTTGAAAATTACGACGGCATAAACTTCTCGCCCAAAAAAGCTCAAAAAAAAAGAGTAAGAAATTAATCTTACTCTTCACCTGTGGTCCCAGCTGGGCTCACCGTTCTTATTTTCTACGTCGTACCTCCTTGAAAATTACGACGGTATAAACTTCTCGCCCAAAAAAACTCAAAAAAAAAAGAGTAAGAAACTAATCTTACTCTTCACTTGTGGTCCCAGCTGGGCTCGAACCAGCGACCACCTGATTATGAGTCAGGTGCTCTAACCAACTGAGCTATAGGACCTCGAAAATCATTTTTTCGTTTTGCTAGTGGAATCGTTTATTCCTTTCGGCTGGCAAATATAATACATCCAATTAAAATAGCAACACTATCCGAAAAAAAGTTGCCAGATAATTAAGTAATCACTCTGTTTTTACTTAAAATAAATTTCATCCAAAAAGATAAAAGTAGGGTAGCCCGGACTTAAATGCCACGTTGGGTTTACACCATAATTGTAAGCTGTAAATTCAACCGATTGGATGGCTTTACTTTTTGGTGTAACCTCAAATTTAACAGGTTGCTCAGGACTCCAATCTCCAGAAGGATGTTTTTCTAAATCAACATTTTTAATCTCCACCTCGCCATCTGCATACGTGATTTTAAATTCCACTGCTTTTGGTGGAAAAATCCAAGAACGTGTGCCTTGAAGTGCTGATAATCCAATTGTTTTTAAATTTTTAGTTTTGTTAAACGTTACAACTCCATTCACATTGTTGTTGTAAAATCCTTGCCAATCGCCACTTCTAAAATCGTTAGAACCATACAAACCATCAATCAACGCATTGTTGCCCGAAGCTGAATATTGTTTGGCGTATTCAGAATTTAATTGCAAACTTAAATCGCTTGGTTTAATTCTAAATTCATTGGTAATAACTTGGCTTTTTTGTGCTGTTTTTGGATTGTATGCAAACACTTTTACCGTTGTTGTTTTTTTAATAGAAAATGGTTTTGTGTATTTTTTTGATTTTAATGTCGGTGTAGAACCATCCAACGTGTAGTAATATTTCAAATCTTTCATCGGACTTGCAATGGCCACTTTAGTAGATTTTTCAAACATGGAAGTTGTGTTTGTAAAATAGGGAACTGGCACAAATGAAGTTGGAATAGAATCTATACTCGGAGCTACTTCATACGTTCTGTATTCAGTGGATGGAAATGGCCCCATAACAAACTCCAACGTTTTAGCACTAACCAAATCCCAATGCGCAATGTAACGTTTTGAGTAAGGTTGTCCATTCACCAAAATTTGTTGGATAAACTTATTTTTTGGTGTGTTGTTTTTTACTGTTATGCGTGTCATTCTCCCGTCTTCATAGCGAAGTTCGGCTGAATTGAAGATTGGTCGACCAAAATCATACAAAGCGCTACCTGGAGATACAGGATACAAGCCTAATGCGCTAAAGGTGTACCAAGACGACATTTGTCCGCAGTCTTCATTGCCAGACAATCCATCTGGTGCGTTGTGGTAATAATGGAACAAAATAGAATCAACAATTATGGCTGTTTTTTCAGGAGAATTGGTGTAGTTGTATAGATATGCCATGTGGTGCGAAGGCTCGTTTCCATGAGCATATTGACCAATCAATCCTGTAATATCCACTTGATGATTGCCCGCCAAATCGGATTTTGCTGCAAAAAGGGCATTCAACCATTTTTCCAATGCTTCTTTACCGCCCAACAATTCTGTTAACACTGGAATGGCATGTGGCGCATATAATGAATATTGCCAACTGTTGGCCTCTGTATAATTAAAATTCACTTCTTCGGGCTTGAAGGGAGAAGTCCAAATTCCACCGTTTCGTGCACGCATAAATCCTGTTTGTGGATCAAAAATATTAACGAAGTTAAAAGCACGTTTTTGGAAAACAGCAATCATACTATCTTCAACTTGATAACCATCCGCTTTTGCATTTTGTAAAAATGATGCTATGCAATACGAATCATAAGCATATTCTAAGGTTTTTGAGACAGATTCAGGCTCCTCTTTGTAATCAATAAACCCTTGCTCGTTGAAATTTATTTTGCCTAAATGATCCATTTCAGCCGTTTTTTTCAACTGACGAATAAAAAATGGAACATTAAAGTTTTTTATGCCTTTTGCATACGCATCAGCAATCACAGAAGCAGAGTGGTAGCCAATCATACAATAGGTTTCATTGCCCGCCAATTCCCAAACTGGTAAGTTTCCACCTTGATTGGCATGGTTTCCAAAACTCACAATAAAATCCAAGTTTTTTTCGCGTTGAAACAAGGTGTACCAAGGATGTGTGGCGCGATAGGTATCCCATAATGAAAAAACAGTGTATTGCTCGTTTTTATCCATGGAGTGCACGTTTTTATCCTGTCCTAAATAACGTTTATCCACATCACTAAAAATGTTGGGAGCTAAATAAGAATGATACAACGCGGTATAAAAAATCGTTGCTTTGTCTTTGTCAGTTGTGTCAACAAGTACAGCCGACAATTCTTTTACCCAATCCATTTCTACCGCTTCTTTTAATGAAGCAAAGTTTTTACCTTTTAATTCATAGATAACATTGTTTTTTGCTCCTTGCTCATCCACAGCCGAAAGTCCAACTTTTAGCTCAATATCCGTAACATTTTCAGAAAATTGAAGTAACAATTTTGAACCATTGTCCAACAATTCAGACTTTTCAGCATCTACATTGGTTTGAATGTAAAAAAACAAACGTTGATCTTTTGCCCATGAAGATGAAAAACGAGCACCCGAAATTTCTCGACCCTCTTGATTAATGAAATATTTAGTTAATTGATCGCGGTGTGTTAAATCAATTAAAATATAGCGTTTTTCACCATTTTTTGGAAAAGAATAGTGGTGCATGCCTGTTCTTTTAGAAACAGTAAATTCAGCAAAAATTCCGTTATTCATTCTTACAGAATAATAACCCGGCGTTGCTTTTTCATTGGCATGAGAGAATTTAGAGCCATATCCTTCCAAACTGTCTTTGTAACCTGGAGTTGTACGTGGTTTTCCTGTTTGTGGAACTATCAATAAATCGCAATAATCCTCTACACCCGTTCCACTTAAATGGGTGTGACTAAATCCCCAAATAACATCGTCTGAATAATGGTAGCCAGAACAGCCATCCCAGCCGTTGTAGCGTGTATCGGGGCTCAATTGCATCATTCCAAACGGAGCGCTTGCACCAGGATAGGTGTGTCCGTGTCCGCCTGTACCAATAAACGGGTTGACGTAATTCAATAAATAATTATATCGCTTAAAATCTTTAATGCCATATTCGGCTTTATGGACTTTTAAATCTTCAAATTTTATGGAAGTATTCTTTCTGATTTGAGAAAATGTAGTGGATGCTACAAGTAAGGAACAGAAAAAGGTGAAAATTTTCATTTTTTTAATGTTTGAGAATGTAAATTTTATAAAACACAAAGATAAACTTTTATTCGGATACAAATTGGTATTCCAATTCCAATTGATTTTCTGATTGTGCCGGATTTTCAA
>JAWKMK010000015.1:0-64261 GCA_041392275.1 Crocinitomicaceae bacterium
TGTTGGCTCCAGCATGTGCTGTGTAGCGAATAGGTAGTGGACTTTTCCCAACAATCATCGACTCGTTTGGCATATTAAGGTGATGAGCAGCAACTCCAAAATAAAAAATATCAGAATAACCTACAATTCCAGCCGATGCGTCAAAAAATCCTTTTGAACCACCACGTGGAACGTCACCAGTTTGATAAATAAACCCTTTGCGAGGATCTATCATATCTCCAAAAGTCAATTTATCCCAATCCAAAAACTTTTGATACCACGCTGCACGTGCACCAAAAAGCAATGAAAATTTTCGTGTAACATTTAAGTGATACGAATAGATTAAACCAATCATTGATGTTTGAATAGTAGCTTTACCCGTCATATCGTGCGTTGCTAAAACACCAATTCCACCCGAAATTTGCTTGAAATATTGATCGTATCCTAATGCATAAGTTACGTAATTTCCTGACAAACTTGGCCATTGATTTCTATAATTTGCAGCAAAACGAGCACACCCATGTGTTCCAGCCAAAGCAGGATTCAAATAAATAGGGTTGGAATAAAACTGCGTAAATGAAGGGTCTTGTGAATATGAATTTACAGCACAAACTACAAATGATACCAACACCAAAAAAATCTTTTTCATATTCATTATTGAGTTAAGTATTGTAAAAAATTACTAGTCTACTTTTTCGTAAAATTAAAGAATTATGGTTGCAAGTAACCATTTGTAACTGTTTTTTTTGAGTGAGATAAGTAAAACCGTGTTGTGAATTATCAAAATCCACTTCTGGATGAATATTTATTTTATTTTAACCAAGTGTTAAATTTTTTTTCACCTTTTTTAAAATTTCAATCATAATAATACCTATATTCGTCATAAAACGAAGTAAGAATTTAATACACATTAATATGACACCAACTCGATTATTTGATTTAGTTTACAATCAATTAAATGACTATCCAACAGACCAAATGTTTGTTACCAAGCGCAATGGCAAATGGGAGGCTATCTCCACCAAAGAATTTGTTGAACAAACCAAATTAGTTTCTCGAGGTTTAATTGCGTTGAAATTCAAACAGATGATCGTATTGCTGTTGTTTCTTCAATCGTGTGGAGTGGAATATTATGGATATTGCTTATTCAGCAAATAGGTGCAATCATAGTTCCAATTTATCCCAATATTTTCAGAAAATGATTACAACTATAATATTTTTAACAAATATTTGTGATATAAAGTTGAGTTTTTGTTGGTACAGAAGATTTATTTCAAATTTCACGTATTAAATCAATCATTCCATCGTTGGAAAACACCTATACATTTGATGTGGTTAATGGAGCTCCTAGTGGAAAGAGTTGCTCAGTTAGCTAATTCTATTAACAGAGATTTTAAAAGTGATACGATTAAAAACGAAGATAGTTACCATTATTTATGCTTCTGCCAAGACTGCAAGAATCCAAAAGGAGTAATGTTAACACACAATAATATATTATCAAATCATTGGCGTGCGAGTCGCGTATTCCTGCCGATCGTTACTCTCGTGATGTTTTGCTTTATTTTACCTGTATGTACATATGTGAGCATATGTTGCACTACTTATATATACGTATGAGCGCGTCGGTGTATTTTCCAGAATCGTTGGATACAATTGGAGAAAATATTAAAGAAGTGAAAACACGTGTTTGTCAGTTAAGCTTGTTGGAAAAAGAAATGTTGAGAATCAAAATTATAGCCAAAGGAGAAGAATTAACAGGTATTAAACGAAAATTATTTTTCTGGGCAGTTGAATTGGGCGAAGAGTATGATGTGATTGGAAAATCGGCATACGGTACCATTTTAAATTAAGCATTGCTCAAGTCATTTTCTCAAAATGGCAAGAAGCTTTGGGTGGATAAGTAAAAGCAATTGCATCAGGAGGTGCTGCCTTGCAACCTCGTTTAAGACGTATATTTTTAGCTGCTGGGTGAATGTATTGGAAGGCTACGTTTAACAGAAGCCTCTCTGCCATTTCGATTTAACTGTTTGAAAAAATTATTCAGTATTGAACTGGTGGTCAATTGAACAGTCGATATTAAAGTGAAAATTGCTGAAGATGGTGAAATATTAGTAAAAGGCCCTAACGTGATGAAAGGCTGTATGCAACAATCTGGAAATACTGCCGAGGCAATTGATGCAGAAGGTTGGTTCCATACAGGTGACATCGGTGAATTTGTGGAAGGAAAGTTCTTGAGAAAATTACCGATCGCGAAAAAAGAAATATTCGCATCTTACGGCGATGGAAAAAAAAAAGAAACACAATTATTCCATAATTTCTCAGAAAAATAGTTCAAAGAATCGCGTTTCTTGAGCAAATGATGGTTATTAGTGGGGACGAATTCCCCGCAACAACACAGTTGTTCCAGTTTTATTTACCATTAAAGATTGGGCTGAAAAGGAATGGATTTACAGAAAATGCTTCCAATCAGCAAATTATTTGAAAATAAAGAAGTGATTGCACGTATTGATAGAGAAGTAAAAGAATATGACAATTGCTGGAAATTGGAGCAAATTAAGAAGTTGAATTGTTGCCAACAATTTACAAAACTGAAGGTGGAGGTTAACACCAACGATGAAGGTAAACGTAAAAGAATGTGAAAGAATATCGGGCTAGATTTATGAATTTATACAGCTTGATTAATATAGATTGGAATATTATTTAAAGAAGGAAGCGTATTTTTGGCTTCCGTACAGTGATGATTCAAAGGTGATTGCAAATTATTTTCCAATGTTTTCAACAATAAACTAAAACATTTGTTGATAACCACACATAGTAATGGTGTTCAACTCAAACAACAATAATTATGAAAAAACCGTTTTAATTGCCAGTCTTTTTAGCATTTATATAACAAAACAATCGCGCAAATAATTCAAAACAAGAAGAGTATGTAGATATGTGAACGAAGCTTTCACTATCGGAAAACGTGCTCAATTACAAAATACCAACAAGTATTACATTAGCTCAAGGCGTTTTGAAAGACAGAAGTGTTAACTCTGATTTAGCACGTGAAGCTAACAATCATTTTGGTGTCATTAGCATAATAATTTGGACTGGTCCTAGAATGTATAAAGACAGCGATCTAAAAAAACGATTGTTTTAGAAAATATGCATCGTGGAGTTTATTATAAAGATCACAGTGAGTTTTTGACCAATTCAAAGCGATATGCTAATTTATTTACTTTAGAAATAACAGATTATAAATCGTGGGCAAAAGGATTAAAAGAAGCGGGCTATGCAACCAATCCTAAATATCCAACCTTGCTTATCGATTTAATTGAATCGTTGGAGTTGTACAAATACGATGAATTGGCGATGAACACTAATAAAAGAATATTATTTGGTAAACCAAAACCATAAAAACAACGAAAAAACAAGTGCTCCTAAAGTTACCCATGAATCAAAAAAGTTCCTGTATCAAAAGTTGAAAAACAAGAAGTGGAGGTAGTTTTTGGAGCAACAAGAAGAACATTTTTACACGATAATAAGGTAAAATATGTATGATTGCTAAAAAAGGAGATACTTATTTTAATTGGGAGTTTGAAATGACTTTAGGTCAAATTGAAAATTACAACGATGTAAAAAATGGTAATACAACTATTAAAGAAGGAGATATTATCAACATACATCCAAAACATGCAAAGGGAAAAAAGAAGCTTATAAAACATATACACAGAAGATTTAACGCTTTTGCAAATTGCTGCAAAAAGAAGGAATAAAAGTTAAAAGTTTAATGAAAAATTAATCAATTAACATCACCAAAAGATATTGTCAAAAAGGGACAAAAAGTAGCTCTCAGATAGCTATTTAGTTATAAGTAGAACTGAGTTTTTTAGTTTGTTGTTGTTTGTAAGGGAGGTTTATTTAGTTAAATCTTCCTTTTTCTTTTTGAGATAAAAAAATCTTAAACAATTATGTTTAAACTATTGTAAAAAAGTTAAATATTCTGATTAAATTAGGGCTCGAAAATTAGTATCAACAATTTAGAACAAACACAATGAGTGAAATTGCCAAAATTGAGTTAGAAGGAAAAAGTTACGAACTTCCTGTAATTGAAGAGTACTGAGCAAGAAAAAACAGTTGACATTACGAAGTTAAGAATATATCTAAAGGGGTTTGTTGTTACTCTTGATTCTGGATATAAATACGGGTGAGCTACAACAAGTGCTATCACTTTTTTAGATGGAAGAAAGTGGGAATTCTTCGTTATAGAGTTATCCAAGTGAACAATTAGCAGAAAAAGCTTCTTTTTTAGAAGTTGCTTATTTGTTGATTTATGGTGAATTGCCTACAAGCGATGAATTAAAAATCGTTCACAAAAAGAGTATTACAGAGCATACGTTGGTTCATGAAGATATGAAGCATTTCTTTGAAGCATATCCTTCTAAAGCACACCAATGGGGATTTTGGCATCTATGATTTGTTCTCTTTCATCGTTCTATCCTGAATCGTTGGATCCAAACAGAGATGAACAATCAAAAAAGACTGACTATTCGCCGTTTATTGGCAAAATTGCCTGTTGGCTGCTTGGGCTTATAAAAACTCAATGCGTCATCCGTTCAACTATCTCATAACGATCATGACTATGTGAAGAATTTCTTGCAAATGATGTTTGAAATGCCTTCTTTGACTTATGAAGCAAAATCCTGTGGTTGTGTCTGCATTGAATAAATTGTTGATTTTACATACCGACCACGAACAAAGCTGTTCTGCTTCAACAGTAAGAATGGTTGGTTCTTCACACGCCAACTTATATGCTTCTATTTCTGCTGGTATTTTGGCATTGTGGGGTCCGCTGGTGGTGCTAACCAAGCAGTAATTGAAATGTTGGAAAAAATCACAAAGATGGTGGGCATTTGATAAGTGAATTTTGACTAAAGCAAAAGATAAAGACGATCCTTTCCGTTTGATGGGATTCGGACACCGTGTTTATAAAAACTTTGACCCTCGTGCGGTTATCATCAAAAAAGCATGTGACGATGTGTTGCAAGCATTGAATATTCAAGATCCATTGTTGGAAATTGCTAAGAAATTAGAAAAATATGCATTGGAAGATGAGTATTTCAAAGCGCGTAACATGTATCAACGTAGTTCTATACTCTGGAATTTCTATTTATAAAGCAATTGGAATTCCAACTGAAATGTTTACAGTAATGTTTGCATTGGGTCGTTTACCAGGATGGATTGCTCAGTGGAAAGAAATGATGGAAAATGGTGAGCCTATTGGACGACCAAGACAAATCTACACTGGTTATACAAAAAGAGATTACGTATCTATCGAAAATAGAAAGTAATAAAAATAACTTCGAAAAAGGCCATTCACACGAATGGCTTTTTTTGTTGACTATATGTCTAGTCCTGAAATAGCGATACACAATTTTTTATCGTTATGGAAAAAGGAGAAAAAAACGTTTATTTAAAACGTAGTCAAAAGGATTATTCAATGTCCTTTAAGTTAGCAGTTGGTAGAAGCTAGAATCCAGGATTTATTTCAGTTACTGGTGTTACAGGAAGTACGGAATTCAAGCTCGTTCACAGTTGTTAATTGGTTAAAGAAAAGTATTTTGCTGATTGGAAAATCAAACACCTTCCAATATGCCAAAAACAAAATAATCAACGAATAATGGAGTTAAGAAGCAAAAGTTCTCGCTTCTAGAAGAACAAAAGCTTTGCTTGAACATCAAATTGAAAAAGCGAGATAAAACTATTTTTGACATGATGATTGATATAGCAGAACGAGAATACAATATCTCCATCAGAAAAACTCCTTACCCGAACAATTGACTTCTACCGAAGAATACAAAGAAAGCTTAATTGCTACCTGTGAATTGTTCGGGGTAAATAGACAGGTCTATTATCGAAGAAAACAATCTGTAATTCGAAAGAAATCTAGGGCAGTACAGGTCTTAGAACTAGTTGAAAATATTCGTATGCAGATGCCAAAAATAGGAACTAGAAAGATGTATTTTCTTATGCAAAGAGTTAAAGAGTTAGGTGTGGGTCGAGACATGCTCTTTAAAATCTTAAAAGCAAATCACATGTTAATAATGCCAAGTCGAAGATATCATATCACTACTAACTCACATCACCGCTTTAGAAAGCATAAGAATTTAATTGAAAATGTTGTGCCAGAGCACCCAGAACAAATATGGGTATCGGATATCACTTATGTTGGAAATAGACAAAATCCAATGTATTTAGCTTTAATCACCGATGCCTATTCAAAAAAAATAGTTGGCTATGATTTGTCAAATAGTTTGGATGTAAAAGGCTCACTTCGTGCCCTTAAAATGGCAAATAAAAATAGAATATACAAAAACAATGTCGTTACACATCATTCAGACAGAGGACTTCAATATTGCAGTAATGAATATCAAGAAAAATTAAAAAAATCAAAAATGAAATGTAGTATGACTGAATCTTATGATCCCTATGCAAACGCTATTGCAGAGCGTATAAATGGGATTTTAAAGAATGAATTTATTGGCTATAAAAATACATGTACAATAGAAACAATGGAAAAATTAGTAAAAAATAGTATTGAGATTTATAATAACAAAAGACCTCATTATTCATGTTTTTACCAGACTCCAGAGCAAATGCATCTACAAAATCAAATTAAAATAAGAACTTATAAAAACAAATATCCCAGTAAAGACGTCTTTACTGGGATATAATTAATTATTTTTGTCTTAATAATCTGTATCGGTTATTTAGGACTAGTCAATATTTTGAATTTGAAGCTTTTTTTAGATTTTATAGTATAGCTACATTTTTTACAAGGCTTTAAATAAATGGATGAATTGAAAATGGAGTTTAATTTTATACAGATATATTTTAGTAGCTGTTGGTTGGCTATATCTTTTTTTAGAGGCTGAAATTTTTTGAAAAATAAAGATTAATTACAAAGAAATTACAACAAATGAATATGCTGTTGCTGGTTCTATTATTAATGAGTTTCGTATTGATAATAGTAGGAATTTTAATTTTTATTATGGTTGTTACTTTGATATATGCAGAGGGTTTTATTAGCTAACATTTTGACTTTATAATTTAGTGCTTTTATTTTTATTGAAAACATAGCCTATACCAATGCTAAAAAAGTTGTAAGGTATAACCTTGATTATTTTTTAAATTTCTTCTGTTTCGGCTAATATTGTTTGTATGCCTTTTCATGCGCTTCTTTAATTTTTTAACCAATGATTGTGGTTCAATCGCTTTCATACTGTCGCCAAATGAAAGTAATTCCATGATTAAATCTGGTTGGCGCCGTTTGAGTTTTATCCTTATTTCAAAGTCGTTATCCACTAAAATCTGTTGTGACTCGTGCAAAGGCAGCGTTTTGATGTATTTTTCTTGATATGGGTCAAACGATAAAATGATGTCGTGTGGGGATGAACCATTTGGACTGACGATACCAAAGCTTAATAGCGATAGTTTTGTTCAACACTGTAATTTTCTGGATATTGATAATGCTGTGTTGTGATGTTTTTACAAGTTTTTAATAATATAGCAGTTATGTTAAGATTTAATATCTACTATTATGAAGTATTTTCAAATACTGATAGGAAAAATTATTATTATTACTTTTACATATCGATAATTAAATAATTAATCATTTAAAAAACTTTTTATCATGAAAACTTTAAAAAATTTATTCTTAAGCCTAATCTTAACATCTTTATCTTTCATCAGTTTCTGGATATGCACAAGATATATCTATATTGAAAAATATGGTATAATAATACAAACTACACAGAAATTAATGTAATTTATGACAATTACGATAATATTGATAATTTTTTTATATTTAATTTTGCTAATATTGCAGACTCAGTTTCATATAATGATATTGTTCAATCTCAAATTGATAGTATGCATATTACTATTGGTGTCAAATTTATTAAATCTCTTCGCTTACCACATACTATTGGAATTATTTAAACAATATGACTTTAAATAATACGAATTATAAAAAGGTTATGAAATTGATAATGTAGCTGCAAGTTGGTCCAGCCACAATAATCATCATATTATTTTAAATGTGCCTGAAAATTTATCAGTTTCTAAAAAAGAAATGGTTTCAAACTTAAGTGTTTATCCAAATCCGGTTGTTGATATTTTAACTATTAATTTTGAAAGTACCGAACCAGTAAATGTTACTATAACTGATATGAATGGTTCTATTGTTTACATTCTGAAACAACACAATTTGCAACTAAAGTTGATATGTCAATGTTACCAAGTGGCATGTATTTTGTTAAAATTGGAAATGAAACAAAAAAGATTTTTAAACAATAAATGAATATTTTATATACAGAAATTTATTTGGATTTATTCAAGTGAAGGGGATTGATACAGTTTGTGGCGTGATTTTAAAACCAATGAAGATATTAAGCATAAACAAAATATTAGAATAGCATATATAAGTCTAATTATTGCATTAATAACTAGTTTATTAGGTGTTTTTCAAGATAAAATTGCATTTTTATTATACCAAAGTTGTAATTAAAAAAAATGAGGTCATCATCCCGACAACCTCATTCTTCTATAAAAAAACCTTATTTCTTAGCTCAATTTATTCAATGCAGCACGTAAGTTGTTGATTACGCCAGCAATATCGTCAACACCACATGTTCCAACCGACATTCTGTACCAAGTGGAAGTTTTTGAAGCGCCAAATGCATAGAATGGAACGATGGCAATTTTTGCTTCGTTTAAAATGTAAGAAGTGATGTCTTGTGTTGTTTCAATTAACTTGCCATCTGCTGTGCGCTTGCCTTTTAAATCTATGTTTACGGTTAAATAAATGGCTGCTTGCGGTGCAATTGCATCAACGTTGTGACCTTCGGCTTTCAATGCTTGGAATCCATCGTAATATCCTTTTAAGCGAGTGTAAATTTTGTCTTTTTGAACCGCTAAAAATTCATTGTACATTTCAATGTTGCTGATGTATTTTGCCACTGCCAATTGCTCTGCTTTTGGTGCCCACGCCCCAATGTGTGTCAAAATAGCTTTCATTTTGTCGATAACAAATTTTGGTCCCATGGTCCAACCAACACGAATCCCCGTTGCCGATAACGATTTAGAAACACCATCCACAAAAATGGTATATTCTTTCATTTCTGGGCGCAAGTTTACCGGATTTTGGTGTTCCGTGTCACCGTGTGTTAATGCCCAATAAATTTGATCGTACATTAAATAAACTGGTTTTCTAACACCTTCGCGTTTTTTGTTTTCAGCCAAAATTAAATCGCAAATTTCTTCCAATCCTTCTTTTGTAAACACCGTACCAGTAGGGTTTTGAGGTGAACAAAGCGCCACTAAACTCGCTTCACCAATGTAGGGTTGAATATCGGCAGCTGAAGGCATGAAATTCGTTGCAGCATCCGCTTCAATTACAACTGCATTAGCGTTGTTTAAGTAAGAATAATGGTTGTTATTCCACGATGGAACGGCAAAAACAACCGTATCATTTGCATCAACGATGGTTCTGAAAATAGAGTAAATAATTGGACGTGCACCACCAGAAATCAAAATTTCATCGGTTGTGTAGTCCAAATTTCCTTTCACTTTTAAGAAGTTTGAAACTGCCTGACGCAATGCCAACATACCATTTGCTTCTGGATAGTTGGTTGCATCAGCATTGTATTCATCAACAATGTATTGCTTTAATTCTTGTGGAATAGGGAAGTGCTTAGGGTTGAAATCGCCTATTGTTAAATTGTATATTTTTTCTCCTTGTTTGATTTTTTCGTTTACTTCTGAAGCCAATTTAATGATTTCAGAACCAATGATTCCGTCTGCTAACTGTGAAACTTTAACCACTTTAACATCTGTTTCTCCACTCATAATCTTTAAAATTTGATTTGCTGCAAAAATAATTATAATCTATCGGATAAAATTGTGTTCAAATCAAAATGTTGTTAATTTTTTAAACTGGCATTTTCCTTAGCATTCTTAATGTTAAACAAAAAATATCCTTGAAAATAAAAGAAATTTGTTAGATTTGCCTTTTTTAAAAAATAGTGAAAAATCAAGTTAAATACATATTGCAGCAACTCTTTGGTTTTGAAAGATATTTGTATATTTTTTCAAAATTTAAAATCAATACGCTGAAAAATGATGCTAACGAAAAAGATTTTTTTCATTTTTTAAATTTAATCCAAGATAAAAAAGGCGATTTAATTGATATTGGAGCCAACATTGGTGTAATGACCTATTATTTGGCTTCTAAATTTCCGAATTTAAAAGTACATTCCATTGAGCCAATTCCGGTGAATTTTTCGGTGTTAAAACGCATCATTGCACGCTATCAATTGAAAAATGTGGAAGTGTATCCTATTGCACTCGGTCAATCTAAAGGAAAATTAAAAATGGTAATGCCCTACAATGGGAAAACCAAAATGCAAGGACTTGCCCACGTTTTGCACGAATCTATTCCTTCTTTTAACAAAGGTGAAGAGTTTGAAGTGCCCGTAAAAACCTTGGATGAATTGTTTTTGGGCGATAACATCCAGGCTATAAAAATTGACATTGAAAATTTTGAATATTTCGCTTTTTTAGGTGGTGAGCAACTTTTAAGAGATAAAAAACCAATTATTTATGCCGAATTGTGGGATAACGACAATCGAAAAAATAGTTTTGATTTGTTAAAAAATATTGGTTATTCGGTTTACGTTATTGAAAATGATAAATTAGTTTTGTTTGATGAAAAGAAACACATAACTCAAAATTTCATTTTTAAATAACCGTTCATTTGCAAAAGAAATTTATATCCAATCTTGTACTACTTGTTTTACTCAATTTGATTGTAAAACCAATTTCAATTTTTGGAATTGATGCCGCTGTGCAAAATAGAGTAGGTTCTGCTGATTATGGTTTGTATTTTAGTTTGTTGAATTTCACCTACTTATTCAATATTTTATTGGATTTTGGCATCAACAATTACACCACTAAAAATGTTGCACAGTATCCAGCGCTGATGAAAAAATACATAGGTAAAATTGCAGGTTTGCGCTTGGTGTTTTTTATTGTTTATGCGTTTATCACACTTGGTTTAGCACTGATTTTACAATACGATGTTTCTGTTTATCCTATTTTGACGGTGTTGATTGTGCAGCAATTCATCATCGGAATGATTGCTTATTTTCGTAGTTATTTATCGGGATTATTGCTGTTTAAATTGGATGCTTTGCTGTCTGTTTTAGATCGTTTTTTATTGATTGTGCTGTGTGGAAGTGCTTTGTATTTGCATACGGTTTCCAATTTTACAATTACCACATTTATTTGGTTGCAATTTGCCAGTTATGCTATTTCCTTTTTGGTGGGCTTGGTTTTGGTAGTGAAAAATGCAGGAAAAATCAAGGTTTCCATCAATAAACACATTTCGTATTTAATTACACGCCAAAGTTTGCCTTATGCCTTGCTGATTATTTTGATGATGCTTTTTACCCGAATTGATTCGGTGATGATAGAACGCATGTTGCCCGATGGCGCTAAACAAGCCGGTATTTATGCACAAGGTTTTCGCTTGCTGGATGCCTTTTTTATGTTTGCTATGTTGTTTTCTAACTTGTTGTTGCCGCTATTCTCAAAAATGATTGCAACAAAAGAAAACGTACAAACATTGTTGTTGTCTTCTTCCAAATTATTGATTTGGGGCTCTATTGCATTAACGGCATTGTGTTTTTGGAATGCGTTTGACTTGCTTGACTTAATCTACAACAACGATGTTTCATCAACAGTTTTGCCGTTTCAATTGCTAATGTTTACGTTTATCTCCATGTGCATCACACTGATTTTTGGGACTTATCTTACAGCACTAGGAAACATGCGTATTCTTAATATTATTGCAGGAATTGGACTTGTATTAAACATTGCTATCAACTTAGTGCTCATTCCATCTTATGGAGTAGTTGGAGCGGCCTATGCAACGTTGATTACTCAATCGTTTGTGGCTTTTGCAGAGTTTGTTGTAGTTGTAAAATTACTCAACCTTAGTTTTTCATTGAAAAGTATTTTGGTGTTTCCATTGTATTGCATTGTTGTTTTTGGCGGACTTTGGCTACAAAAAAAATATTCCTTGAACATAGCGTTACAAGGAATATTCATTGGTATTTGTTTGCTTCTTTTTAAAGTGGTAAACGTTCAATTTTTGCGCAACCTCCTTTCAAAAAATGCTGATTAATTCTTCTTTTTAGTAAATCTGAAATCTATTTTATAGTAAAACAACGGCAAGAATCCCAATTGGTTTTTTGTTGCCAAAGGTTCTGCAGTTGGATCTGCTAAATTAGGCGCGTAAGTTAAACTCAACACGTTTTTGGTATTTAAGATGTTTACCAAATCTAAACCAATTTCGTGAGTCAATACTCGAGCATTGTATTTCCAGCTTAATTTCAAATCCAAACGGAAATAATCTTTAAATCGTCTAGAATTGTAGCCATCGCTTGCATATATTAATTCATGGTATTTTTCTGATTCAGGAATGTTAACATATCCATAGCGTTGTCCGCCTGCATAAGTTGCTTTAATTCCGGTTGAAATAGATTGTTTTTTACCGATTTTAAATTCTTTACCTCCCAAAACATTAAATACATAGTTGCCGTTGTAGGACGTATTTCTCATTACACCATCGCTGCCTTTGTATTGTGAGTCATATACAGATGCTGTAACCAATACAAAGAATGATTTATCGAAAAATTTCTGAACGGTTAACTCAAAACCATAATTTCTGCCTGTCCCAGAGTTTTTAAGTGTATCTGGGAAAAAGCGTTGAAATCCTGCCCCCATGTTGATTAGAGAGAATGCAGAAGGAGTAACCGTTACAGGAACGTTGTACAAGTATTGGTAATATGCTTCAAACTTAATGTTCCAGCTTTTTGGCAAGAATGCTTCGTAACCAATTCCTGTGTGGATACTTTTACTAAAATCCATGTTTTTGTTGTGGTAGATTTTATTGCCCGCAGCATCAAATTTGTTATAAGTGTATGTATATAAAGGTTGAGTTTGACTGTGCATACCCGCTCCTGCAAATACACTGTGGTTGTTTTTAATTTTCCAACGCCAACCCAAACGTGGTTCTACACCACTAAAACGATTGCTCAAAGAAAAATACTGCGCATGCAAACCAGCAGTTACGTCCATGTTTTCGGTTGCACGCCATTTCCACTGAATAAATGGTTGAATCAAAGTGTATGCTCCTTTGTAGTCCCAACGCATTTGAAATTGATTGTCCGTTACCAAGCGCAAAGCAGAATCTTTTTGCTCTACATAATACAAATCGGTGTTAATCCCTGTTTTTATTAAGTGGCGTGTATTGAATTTATGTGTTACTGCTAAATGGTATGCAACTTTGTGAAATTGAAATTGATAGCCCATCATTGGATAAATGGAATCAATGGCAATTTGATAAGCTTCGTCAGCAGTACCTTTGTTCAAGGTATCCAAATGACGTAATAAATAATTGTGATGCGAATGTTGTTCATCGTAACTGTAGGCAAGGGTAGTGGTTAAAAATGTTTTTTCAGAAAGTGATTGTTTGTAGTTGAAACCAGAAACCACCATCGACGTTCCAAAATATTGATCGCGATCACCTTCACCATACATTTCTGAAGAGAACTCTTTTTGTTCAGAAATCATGATTTGGATGTTGCTTTTTCCTCCAATTCCAAAAAACGAGAGGTTACCTCCATTTTTAAAACGCCAATTAAATTTAAAAGCACCATCGCCGTATTCTGGCACTGCATCCGTTCCAATTTTGATTCCCATCATTTTGAAAAGACTCAAGGTAGAATACCTTCCCATTATCAAATAACTCGAATTTCCAGTTTTGCTCATAGGACCTTCGGCCAACAATTCTGTACCTAAAAACCCAAACTGACCTGTAAATTCATGGTTACTATTATTACCGTTTCTTAATTTTAAATCGAACACGGCGGCAGTACTATTTCCGTATTCAGCTGGAAAGGCGCTCATGAAAAAGTCTGAATTTCCAAGAATTTTATTGTTCAAAATAGTTACCGGTCCGCCTGTACTACCAGAAGTAGCAAAATGCGAAGGGTTGGGAATGTCTATTCCTTCCACTTTCCAAACCACACCAAGAGGCGAGTTTCCTCTAACAATAATGTCATTACGTGAGTCGTCAGCACCTTGCACGCCCGCAAAATTGGAAGCCATACGAGCAGGATCGGAGCGTGAACCTGCATAACGATTGGTTTCTTCTACACTAAACTGACGAGCAGAAATCAACGCCAATTCATTGATAACTTCACCTGATTTTCGAGCAGTAACCACTACTTCGTCGGTATTTTTCACATAAGCTTCAGTCATTGGAACGTCAATAATTGATTCTTTACCTGAAATAACTTCTAGGTTTACCGTTTTTTCATCGTAACCAAAAAAGTTGACGTGTAGGGTATATTTCCCAACGACTACATTGCTAATTAAAAATTCACCTTTATCGTCAGTTAATGCTTGATAAACTTTAGTAGTATCTTTTGAAGGTATCACAACTTTTGCAGCAACGACAGGGGTAAAAGTTTCAGAATCAAACACTCTACCACGCACATTTTGAACAGGTTGTGCAAATGAAAGAACTGCCAGTAATAAAAATACTAGCAGCGAAGATAATTTTAGCATAGTTTACTTTATTTCTTATTCGTAATTTCTTTTTGGTACTCTTCTGCAGTCCAAGGCTTCAAATATACCTTTTTAAATTTAAAATAACTTAAAGAATTAAAGTGTAAATTACGAACATAAGAATAGGTTATTTCTATATCGCCATTGTACCATAGCGACATGAACGGAGGGTTTTTGAGTAATTCTATTTCTGCCTTGTTAAACAAACTCAATTTCTTCCCAATATTTGATTCTTTATTTCCTTCCTCTATCAATTTGTCGTATGTTGGATTACTGTATTTTGAGTAGTTCATTCCTGATCTGTTTTCAGCAGTTGGTATATTGGAAGTAATAAAACTAGTGAGGAAATTTTCTGGTTTTGGATAATCAGCAATCCAGCTACTTTTAAACAACTCACCATTTCCATTGATTGCATCTTCATTAAGTTGTTCAAAAGAAGAACCGTCAATATTGACATTAATGCCCAAGACTTGAAAAATTTGTTGTGAGAATTCATCAGCAACTGCTGAATTAATATCGCCAATACTGTATCTTAAATTAACACTCCCAAATCCTTTGCCATTAGGATATCCAGCTTCTGCCAATAGTTTTTTAGCTAATTCAGGATTGTATTCGTATCCTTGTTTTTTAATTGCTTCAAAATCGTAACCTTTAAATACAGAAGAAACAGGAGGAACAATTCCATAATAACCCAATTCATTGAACTGATTTTTCAATACTTCTCGCCCCATTCGTTCTTTATTAAAAGCATAGATAAATGCTTTTCTAACACGCGCGTCATTAAAACGAGGATCTTTCATATTGAAATTAATGTAATGTGTATTGAGCGAAGGGTTTCTAAATAATAATAGTTTTGGAGGAGTTGAATTGAAATCAGACAAACGGCCTTCAATCATTTTAGTAATTTTGCTTGTTGGCAATTCTAAAATCAAATCAATTTCTTTGTTTTCAAACATATCCAATTGCTCCAATTTTCTATTTTGAATGAAAAAGCGGATAGAATCTAAATAAGGAAGCTGTTTTCCTTGTTCATCTACTTCATAATAATCTTCATTTTTTGCTAAAACAATTGAAGGAGGCTCACCATTGTTGTATTTAAAATAACGAAATGGTCCTGTTCCAACTATGTCTGACACAGCATTAGCATTGATAATTTTTTCTGACTGAATAGCTAAATGAATTTGTGATAATTTATTTAGGAAGTTATCGTCCTTATGAATAAGTTCTATCACCAATTTGCCATTCTCTTCCTTAATTCCTTTTATGGTTTTTGATTTTTTCTCAAAAAACTCTTTAGCACCCAGTAAGTTGTCTTTTAGAATAAAACTATAAGCAACTGTTGGTTGATTTTTTGAATTGGGTGAACAAATAGCCTCAAACGTTTTAATGATGTCTGAAATTTTTAATAAACGATCACTTTTACTGGAGAAAACAGAATGCTCGTGAAAATAAACATCTGGGTGAATATCAAACGTATAAATTGTACCATCATCATTTATTTCCCATGATTTTGCAATTTGAGGAGTTATTTTAAAGTTTTCAGGATCCATACTCACCAATCCTTCCATTACTTGCCCAAATACAACGGATGAATAGTAATCTGAAACTTCATAGGAAATATGCGTTAATGGCTCAGAGTCGATGCACATGCGGATTTCGCCTCCACTTAATTCCGATTTGTTTTTCGGTGAACAGCCTATGATAAATGCTAAACTTAGTAAAAAAAGTATGTATTTCATAAGTTATATAGTCCTTTCAATTAGTTTAATTAATGCGTGGTTAAATTTATTTAGATTATAAAATTAGTAAAAAACATTAGATATAAAAACTTATTTCAAGAATTATTTATTAAAAATTTTTTGTGAATAGGTTTTATGTGTTGTTTATCTCAATTGTTGTAATGTGTATATTTTTTGCAACAAAGATGTTTCGTCAAACCCACACTCTCGATAGAGTTCTTCTTGGGTTCCATGATTTATAAAATAGTCTGGAATACCTAAACATTCAATCTTTGAAGAGTAGTTGTGTTTATTCATAAATTCTAAAACAGCACTACCAAATCCTCCTGTTACACAACCATCTTCTATTGTTATGATTTTAGTGAATTTTTTAAAGATTTCGTGTAATAACACTTCGTCTAACGGCTTCGCAAAACGCATATCGTAATGCGCTACTGAACAATTTTGAACGTTTTTCAGTGTGTTTTGAACAATATTTCCAACATGCCCGATTGATAACACCGCCAAATCGTTGCCAGGAGTTAACAACCTACCTTTACCGATTTCAATTGTTTCAAATTCCTGTTTCCATTCCGCTAAAACGCCTTTTCCGCGCGGATAGCGAATAGCAAAAGCACCTTCATACGCAGCCAAGTGAGCTGTATAAAGTAAATTTCTCAATTCACTTTCATTCATCGGTGCAGCAATAATAATGTTGGGCAAAATTCTTAAGTATGCAAGGTCAAAAATACCGTGGTGTGTTGCCCCATCAGCACCAACCAATCCCGCTCTGTCTATGCAAAAAACAACTTTTAAATTTTGCAACAATACATCGTGAATCACTTGATCATAGGCACGTTGTAAAAAAGTAGAGTAGATGCAACAAAAAGGCAACAAACCACTCTTTGCTAATCCTGCCGAAAATGTTACCGCATGTTGCTCTGCAATTCCCACATCAAACGTGCGTTCAGGAAATTTCTGCATCATCTTATCTAACGATGAACCCGAAGCCATTGCTGGTGTTACACCAACTATATTTGAATTTAATTGCGCTAATTCTATAATTGTTTCACCAAAAACATCTTGGTATTTTGCAGGTGTATGTGCGTTAGAAACGATTATTTCACCCGTGTTTTTATCAAATTTTCCTGGAGCATGCCAAAGGGTAGGATTGCCTTGTTCAGCATGCTTGTATCCACTGCCTTTTTGTGTTACACAGTGTAAAATTTTGGGACCTTTCACAGTTTTTAGCTCTTGTAATTTATGCACCAAAGCAACACTGTCATTCCCATTAATTGGTCCAAAATAATTTAAAAGTAAAGCTTTAAATAAATTGTTGTTATTGCCTGATGTTGAATTAATTGCTAAATTATTTAGCATTTCTTTTAATGCTCCAACACTAGCATCGATGGATTGATTATTATCGTTCACAATAATCAATAAATTAGCATCTGGGTGACTAGCAATATTATTCAAGCCTTCAAAAGCCAAACCAGCACTCAATGCACCATCGCCAATTACGGCAATGTGGCAGGTTTTGGAATCGTTTTTGATGGTTGCTGCAACAGCCATTCCCAAAGCTGCAGAAATGGAAGTAGAGGAGTGTCCAACGCCAAAACTATCGTATTCACTTTCTGTAATTTTTGGAAAACCCGAAATCCCGCCTTTTAAACGATTGGTACGAAATTGTGCTTTTCTTCCGGTTAAAATTTTATGCCATTACGCCTGATGTCCAGTATCCCAAATGATTTGATCTGTAGGTGTGTTATAGACAAAATGAAGCGCAACAGCTAGTTCAACAGCCCCCAAACTAGAGCTAAAATGACTGTTGCCAATTTCCGAAATCACATCAATAATGTATTGACGAATTTCGGCCGAAATAGCTGGTAAGTCATCAATAGTAAATTGCCCTCTTAAATCAGAAGGAAAGTTGATGTTTTCTAGATAATTGGTATTGCTTTGCAACGCTATAAAATTTGCACAAAATTAGTGCTAATCACCTATAAAAGCAAAAATAACTTATCTTTAGACAAATTTATTTTAAATCGGTATGATGAATCGTGCTTTTTTACTATTGTTTTTGGGGTTTTCAATGCATTTTACTACCCATTCACAAGTGTTTTATTTCAACAATACATCAACAACTTTGGTGAAAACGGTTAACCAATCGCCTGCTCATTGGTACATTGAAATTTTCTCAATTCTGCTAAGCAGATGTTACCCTAAAATGGAAAGCTATTTTTTCTCAAATTCCACCGCAATGGGTTATAAATTTTGATGACCAAACGGTTAATCATACACCTGTAAATGATGGAGATGAAGCTAATTTCACCTTGTTTCCTACAGAAGAATTTCCGCAAAATTAATTATTGGCGCAACCTTGAACAATACACCTGAATTGGTACGGCTGCATTTGAAATTTCTGACCCCAACACCAATTACAAAGATACAATTCACTATATTTTTCATGTAACGGATAATTTATCGGTAGAAAAATCAGATATTACATTGCCTTATTCGATTAAAAATGGGGTTTTGACAATAGAAAATGACCTGGAAAATAGTGTTTTAATTTACGATGAATCGGGTAGAGTTATTGATGAATTAAATAATTGTAATTCCTACACAATTAAAGACTTAAGAAAAATACATTGTATTACATTCAATTGTATTGCAACAACAAAAGTGTATTCAATTAAGTATTTCAATAATTAGTTTTTTAGGAAGAATAATTGGAATAAATTGCTTCTTATTATATTTACACCAAACAAAGTTAAATGAGTAAAATATTAATCATTGATGATGAACGCGCAATTCGAAGAGCATTGCGTGAAATTTTAGAATTTGAAAATTTTGAAGTTGATGAAGCCGAAGATGGCAAACAAGGAGTTGAAAAAGCAACATCTGAAGTTTTTGACATCATTTTTTGCGATATAAAAATGCCCAACATGGATGGAATGGAAGTTTTGGATGCACTCCAAGAAGCTTCTGTTGAAACGCCGGTTATTATGATTAGTGGGCACGGAACCATTGAAACAGCTGTTCAAGCATTGAAAAAAGGTGCTTTTGATTTTATTGAAAAACCGTTGGATTTGAACCGTATTTTGGTAACAGTTCGCAATGCTTCTGATAAAACAGCCTTGGTTGAAGAGAAAAAAGTACTAAAGAAAACCGTTCAACGTTTTAAAGGCACATCTATCATTGGAGAATCGGCTGAAATTATGCAAATCAAGGCAATGATAGAAAAAGTTGCTCCATCCGATGCTCGTGTTTTGATAACAGGTGGAAATGGTACTGGAAAAGAATTGGTGGCGCGTTCATTGCACGATCAATCCAACCGTAAAGATTTTCCATTTATCGAAGTAAACTGCGCTGCAATTCCTTCCGAATTGATTGAAAGCGAATTATTTGGTCATGAAAAAGGAGCCTTTACCTCTGCCATAAAACAAAAGAAAGGAAAATTTGAATTGGCCGAAGGCGGTACTTTGTTTTTAGATGAAATTGGTGATATGTCGGCATCGGCACAAGCAAAAGTATTGCGTGCATTACAAGAAAACACCATTCAGCGTGTAGGTGGCGAAAAAGATATTAAAATTAACACCCGTGTTGTTGCTGCAACCAACAAAGATTTACGTAAAGAAATTGAAGAAGGACGTTTTAGAGAAGATTTATACCACCGTTTGGCGGTTATTTTAATTCACGTTCCATCACTCAACGATAGACGAGACGATATTCCTGTTTTAGCAGAGCATTTTTTAACTATGGTATGTGGTGAGCACGGAATTCAACGCAAAAACTTTTCAAAAGATGCATTGGAAGCATTAAAAAACACCGATTGGACAGGGAATATTCGTGAGTTGCGCAATATTGTGGAACGTTTGGTTATTTTATGCGATAACACCATCAGCGCCGAAGACGTAAAATTATTTGCAAATCCTAAAGCTATAAAAAATTAAGAATCGAATACTATGAAAGCATTTTTTCAAAAAAACTGGATCCATTTTGCGGCAATAGCCATTATGTATATTGTTACGCTCATTTATTGCAAACCTGTTACAGAAGGATATGGTATCAAACAACACGATATTGTTCAATATCATGGAATGGCTCATGAAACAAATGAATTTAGAAAATTATTTGATAAAGAAGCTTTGTGGACTAATTCTATGTTTGCAGGGATGCCAACCATGCAGATTTCGGTAGTCTACTCAGGAAACTGGATAGGAAAAGTGTTAAATACTTATTACACAACTACTTTTGGTAGACCTGTGGACATCATTTTTATGCACATGCTAGGTTTTTACATTTTTGCAATGTTGTTGGGAATGAATCCTTTGGTTGGTTTGTTTGGTGCAATTGCAATGGCATTCGCAAGTTATGAAATCATTGTTATTCAAGCTGGGCACAATTCAAAAGCAATGGCAACGGCATTTATGGCACCAGTGTTAGGTGCATTCATTCGTTTTTATAAAGATAAAAAACTATCGTTGTGGATGTTGGCCCTTGCAGGATTGTTTATGGCCTTTGAGCTCGCCAGTAACCATGTTCAAGTAACCTATTATTTAGCATTTTTATTGGTGGGATTGGGTATCTATTTTCTTGTGAAAGCATTGAAAGAAAAGGAGTTAAAAAACTTTATTATTAAATCAGCTGCATTAATAAGTGTCTTTTTACTAGCGGCTTTGATTAACTCTGGCAACCTTATTCTTACAAACGATTATGCCAAACATACCATTCGTGGCAAAAACGATGTAACTATCAATCCAGACGGAACCTTGGTAACCAATCAATCAGAGGGGTTGGATAGAGATTACATCACACAATGGTCGTATGGAATTGGCGAAACATTCACATTGATTTCACCTAATGTTAAAGGTGGAGGTTCTTTTCAATTAGGTGGAAGCCAATTTGAAAGCGCAATTGAAAATTCCGATTTATCTGCACAAGCTAAACAAGATGTTGCCAATTATGGAGCATATTGGGGAGATCAACCATTTACAAGTGGACCGGTTTACATTGGTATGGTTGTTTTCGTTTTGGCATTTTTAGGATTGTTTTTCTGGAAATCAAAAATGAAATGGGTGTTTTTAGCGGTTTCATTGCTTGCTATTGCATTGTCGTGGGGTAAAAACTTCATGGGATTAACCAATGTATTCATTGATTATGTACCAGGATATAACATGTTTAGAACCGTTACAATCATTTTAATTTTGGTTGAATTATGTGCTGTGGCATTAGCCATGTTCTTTATCGATGATTTTATTAAAAACAAAGAACAATATGTGGCAAATAAAAAGAAATTATTGATTGTGCTTGGAGGTTTGGTTGTTTTTTCTTTTGTAATGCGCTCTATTGGAGGTTCTATTGATAGTTTTTCAGGAGCTGCAGAAAAAGAGCAGTTGGCACGATTGGAGGGACAAATTACTTCTCAAATCAAATCGATGGACCCAGCAGTTTTGATGAGTAACTATCAATTGGATATTAACAATGCACAACAAGTAAAAGAGTTTGTGGCAATGCAAGTGAAACAATCCGAAGAACGTATTGATGATTTGAAAACTATCCGCATGCAGATTTACAAGGATTCATGGATGTGCACAACCGTTTTTGCATTTTTAACTGGATTGGTGTTGTTTTTATTTGTTTCAACTTCAATGACCCCAATAATTTTAAGTATTTCATTAGTAGCATTAACGGCGTTTGATTTAATTCCTGTTGCATACGATTATTTGGGAAGTCAAACCGATGTGAATGGAAATTACAAATATTGGGAAGATGCTGGTTTAACAGCTTATCCGGTTGCTGCCAATGAGGGCGATTATCAAATTATGGAGATGGAAAGGGCTACCAATCCTTCTTTAGCTGCTAAAATTGAAAAAGCGGGGAGAGAAGCTAATTCCAGTGCTGTAGAACTTGGTTATACAGGGCAAACACGCACCAATATGATAGATGCCGCTAAATTTTCTGCATTGAATTTCAATAGCAACTACCGTGTTTTTGACCAAATGGGTGGATTTAACAGCAGCCGTTCTTCGTATTTTCACAAAGGACTTGGAGGTTACCACGGAGCAAAATTGAGAAATTTCCAGAATTTGGTTGATTTCCATATTGCTAAAGGGAATAATACGGTGTTCGATATGTTGAACGTGCGTTACATTATTCAACAAGATCAACAAGGTGCAGTTGCACGTGTGAATCCTAATGCCGCAGGAAATGCTTGGTTGGTTAAGAAAGTGAGAACATACCCTTCGCCTAACGAAGAAATTTTGGCGTTGGGAACTCAATTCTTCGTTGAAAATAAAGGGGTTGGAACCTTGTATGTTAACGGAAAAGAAACACCATCCGCTACAGTTACAGGAAATGAACGTTTGCAATATTTGGTAAAAGGCTCTAATGACACGATTACTGTTCCGTTGAGTAACGGTATGAAAGAAGGAATGGAAGTGGCTTTTGTAATGGATGCAAACGGAAAAACGGATTTAGTAATGCCAACTGTTTTTGATACCGAAGAAGGCAAAAAATCGTTCTTGCAATTAACTTCAATCAAAGTAAAAGAAACATTTGATTTGAAAGAAGAAGCGGTGATGTTGGAGAGTGAAGCTAAGAAACTTTCGTCTAAAACTTATTCAGGTGAAGGAACTGTGAAAATGACAAGTTATTTGCCAAATAATGTAAAATACACTGCTGATTTAAAAGACAAACAATTGGTGGTTTTCTCTGAAATGTACTACGACGAAGGTTGGAAATTATTGGTTGACGGAAAAGAAACACCTATTGTGAAAGTGAATTACGCATTGAGAGGTGCTGAAATTCCTGCTGGTAAACATCAAATAGAAATGAAATTTGATTTACCGTTGTTTCACCAATTAAACACCGTAGCATTGATAGGTTCGTTGTTATTGTTGGGATTATTGGGAGCAGGTTTTTATTTGGAAAGAAAGAAGAAGTAAAAGTTTGATTACTATTAATTTATTAAAGCGTTGATTTCATAAATCAGCGCTTTTTTTCTTGCCTCAAAAGAAAAAGCAGTAACAATGCGTTCTCTTGCTTGAGCATGTTGTTCTACAGAGTAATTGTTAATTGCTTTTTGAATTAATTCCTCTAATAAATCGCTATTTTTTTGAGTTAAAATATAGCCAACATTATCAACTATCATTTTCATTGCACCAACATTTGAAACAATTGGAATGCAGCCTGCCAACATTGCTTCACACAAACCATTTGGAAAACCTTCTGACATAGAAAGTTGAAGATAAAAGCATTTTGTGGCAAGTAATTCGGCTAATTCATTTCCATTTTGTAGGCCTAATTTAATTACATTAGGCGGTGTGACATGGTTAATTTTATGACCACCAACTATGTAAAACTTATATTGAGGAAATCTTTCAGCAATGGATACAATTAAATCAATTCCTTTTAATTCATAGCCAAATCGAGAGCCTAAATTTGCGGCTGTTGTAATAAACGTGAATGTTTCTTTTTGGTTTATATACCATTTATCTGTTTCAAAACCGTTGTAAATCACCTTGTATTTTGTCTGAACTGAAGGAACAAAATATTTATATCCCTGTTTTGGAAAATCGTTGGGTTGATAGGTGTAATCAGTTTCTACCAATGTTTCTGATACAGGCAATAACAAATCGGCGTGTTTTAAACTATAGACTAAAAATGGTTTTAGGGATTTATTTCTAAAACCACCATAACGAATAGAAGGAAAGCTAACAGTATCTGTTCCACCAAGCACCAAAATTGTTTTGTAGTTAAAAAACTTTGAAAGAAACACAGGTATAAATGATTGGTATCCAGCAAATTGAACAACAACTACCTTTGCTTTTTTACCATTTTTAATTAGAAAATAGAATTGTTTAAAAAATTCAATGGGTAGTTTAAATTTACTTTCTAATGAAAATTGATGTTTAACAACCAAAAAATTACTTTCAAGTATGTCAAGGTCTTTTTGTACAAATGTAGACCAATTGGGATAAAAATAAAGCAATTTAGATGGTTGCATGCAATTTAAAAATAAGATTGTATATTTTGCATTAATTTAGCCACCTTTCCAATTTTATTCATATCTGAATAGAATGGATTTCTTAATAAAACAATACTAAAATAACTAGGATTTTGAGTATGAATAGCATAAGGTGTAATGCTGTGTAAGTAAAATCCATTTGGATAAACATTGTTTAATAGCTCTTGCATCGATAATTCTTGATCGATAATTTGGAGGCATTCTGGTTTGTTTGCTCTATACCATTTAATAGCGCTTGGGTGAGGAATGTTGATTAACACTTTTGCATTAGGCTTGCAAACTTTAGCAACATTTTCAAATATTTTAAAATGCTGTTCCACTGGAATATGTTCTAAAACATCTGGAAAAACAACAAAATCGAATTGAATGTCTGAAGTAAAATTAGACATGTCATTAACAATAAATTTTGCTTTGGCTGTTCCATAATGCTCATTAGCAAAACGTATGCTTTCTGGAGATATATCACAACCTAAAAATTGACCTTTCGATGAGTGTTTAATAATTAAGCTACTTACAGTTCCAATTCCACAACCAATTTCTAATACATTAGAATTTGAAGTTAACCCAATTGCTTTTAAATTTTTAAATATAATACGATGACGGGTTGAAACGCCTACTTTTTTTTGATTTTTCACAAAATCATCGTAAAATTCTGTTACTTTTTCTGATGAAACTTCTGCCATTACATGTTAAATTTGTTCAAATATAAATTTAAAAATAGAAAAAAAATACAGAATAGTTAATTAAAGAAGTTCAGCTATATTTTTAGCTTGATTTTTTCTAGAGTATTTATCGTTTTCAAATTTAAAAACTCTGTTTTTATTGTAAATACTTTTAATAAAAGTTTTAATTTCTATAACACTCATATAACCAAACATTTCACCAGAATCTGTTTCTGCTAAAACTTTAGAAGCATCTCCATCAACCGGGCCAAGCCCAATAATTGGTTTTTTAGAAGCTAAGTATTCAAATAGTTTACCGGTTAATATCAATTTATTATATGGATTATTTGGGATAATTAAAAGTAGAGCATTGGTGTTTACTAATTTTTCAGGCACTAATTGATGTTCAATGTAGGGATGTTTTTTAATTTCTACACATCTTTCATATTGGCTTAAGATGGAGTTTACCTCGTTATCAATGACTCCAATTATTTCAAACTCTATTTTGATTCCTTCTTTTGAAAGTTGAGATAATGCTTCTAAAAATGAATTAAAAGGGTATAATTTATTGGCAGTTCCAAGGTATGTGATTTTAAAATTAGTATCGTTATTTTGTTTTACATTTATAAAATCATCGGAATCAAAACCATTAGGTATAACGATTATCTTGTTAGATGAAATGGGGGCATTGGATAACAAATGTTTTTTTAAAGTATCTCCAACTGTTATTATTTTATCGGCTCCGCACAAAACACTTTGTTCTAATTTTTTGTCCTTTAGTTTGGCAAATTTAGTTTGATACAACATGTTGTTGTAAAAAATGCCACTCCAGGGATCTCTAAAATCTGCAAACCAATTGATGTTTTTAAATTTCTTTTTTAGTTTTAAACCAATTAGGTGTGTTGAATGCGGTGGACCAGTTGTAATTACACTTGTAATTTGATGTTCATTTATTAATTCAACTGCTTTTTTGTAAGCATATTTGTTCCAACCAATACGTGCATCAGGGATAAATAAATTTCCTCGAATAGCTCTAAAAATTTTCTCTATAAAAGTAGTTTTACCTTGTTCATTTGAAAAACCACTTGCAGGTAAACTCTTTTTTTTATTTAATTTTTTGTAAAAATCTAATATTTCAAAAGATTTTGTTTTGTAAACCAACGTATTTGAATGAATATCATTACTCAAAGTTGTGTCAATTAATGGGTAACTTGCATAAAACTCGTCAACTGTTAAAACAATTGGAATAATATTATACTCTGGTAAATACTTTACTATTTTTAACCAACGTTGCACACCTGGACCTCCAGCTGGTGGCCAATAATACGTTATCAGAAGTGCTTTTTTATTCATTTGTGAACAAATTTAATCTAAAAATTGAAAGTTGAAGTTTTATTTTTGAATGAATTGAAGCAATTACTGCTGTTTGGATTTTTTATTCTAATTTTATACATCAAAATATTTTTTGAGTTTTACATAATAACTTTTGTTAAATGCAATACCAAATACCCAAAGAAGACCTTCGAAAATATAGCATGAAATTTTCATTGCTGATTATGCTCATTGCCTTTGTGAGCATCTATGTGATGGAGAAAAACTCGCACATTATTTTCTACCGAACTTTTATGGCTTTTTTGCATTTTTACTTTTGTTTTCGGTTAAATATTCTTTTGTACTCTGTATTTTCAAAAAAAAATAAAGAAATAAACGAACGTAAAAAAGTAACTATTGGTATCGGTTTAACTGCCATTTTTATACTAATTACTTCTTATACCACTCAATTTTTAATTTACAAAGGAATTTTCCCTAGTGATTTGAATGATAGCCGTGCAATTCAAATATTTTACACCTGGAGGGCATTTGTGTTTATCCCATTTTTAGCCATCGTAACTTTTTCAACGGCACATTTTTTTCACCGTTCTGTGATTTTAATGCATGCAACCAGACAATCGGAATTGGAAGTTTCACGTTTACATACAATTAACTCAGAAACATTAAACCAATTATTGAAGCAGCAAATTCAACCGCACTTCTTGTTTAATGCGTTGAATACCCTCAAATCGTTGATTAAAAAACATCCAGATGTTGCAGAAAACTATTTAATGCAATTATCCGATTTTTTACGAGCCTCCATTTCAGAACACCGCTCAGATGTTGTATCATTAAAAGAAGAATTGGCTTTGTGTGAGAACTACATGAACATGCAAAAAACACGTTTTGGCGATGCTTTGCAATATTCCAATTTAATAGAAGAAGAAGGTTTGGAGCAATTGTTTGTGCCTTTTTTCTCCATTCAACCCTTGTTAGAAAATGCTATAAAACACAATGAACTCACCAAAGAAAATCCACTTCTAATCAAAGTATTCATTGAAAATGATGTAATTGTGGTAGAAAATAACCTCCAAAAAAGAAAATATGTAGAAAATTCTACTGGAAATGGATTGAAAAACTTGGGTGAACGTTATCGCTTGCTGAAAGAAAAGGACATTGAAATTATTGAAAATGAAGATAAATTTGTTGTTCGATTAAAACTTATTTCAAATGAAAATAGTAATCATTGAGGACGAAGATCTTTTGGCCGAAGATTTATCGTACATTTTAAAAGAAATTGATAATTCAATTGAAATTGTAAAACACATTTCTAGTGTTAAAGAAGGTGTTCAGTTTTTTAATTCAACCGAAGAAACTATCGACTTGATTTTTAGCGATATTCAATTGGGAGATGGATTGAGTTTTGATTTATTTAAAGCTACCCAGTTGAACGTTCCAGTTATTTTTTGCACCGCCTACAACCAATACGCCATCAATGCTTTCAAAGCCAATGGGATAGAATACATTCTCAAACCGTTTTCAACAAAAACCATTACTGAGGCATTGGAACGTTATAAAAACTTAAAAAATAATTTTACAGAAAACATTAGAAAAGTAGAGCAACAATTACAACCTGTAGAAAATCAAAATAACACGTTGGTTGTACACCACAAAGACAAAATTATTCCGCTCAACAGAGAAGATATAGCTTTGGTTTATATTAGAAACGAACAAGTTACTATACGTAATTTTGAAGGAGAACAATATTATATCAACAAATCATTGGATGAACTAGATCAACTTTTGGGAGATCAGTTTTACCGTGCCAATCGTCAGTTTATTGTCAATAAAAATGCGGTGAAAGATATTACAACACTGATAAACCGTAAGTATTTGGTGAACCTAAATTTTGAGTTTAAACAGCAAATAGTTGTGAGTAAAGAAAAAATGTCGTCTTTTCTTAATTGGCTTAAAAATTAACGCAACATAGCTCTTAATTCGCTCAAAATAATAGCTGTTGCTCCCCAAACAATTCGGTTGTTAATCTCAAAATAGGGGACATTTTTCAGTCGAATTTTACTACTTGCTTGCAAATCGGTATGCTTGATGATTGCATCGTTCAATAAAATCTCTACTGGAAAATGAAGTATTTCATCCACTTCGCGTTGGTTAGGAACAAAAAGTTGTGGTTTTTCACAAAAATAGAGGTGGGGCTGCACCGAAAATTTGCTTACGGGAATAAATAATTCGGTCAACTCACAAATGAAATTGTTGCTATCCAATTGCCAACCAATTTCTTCAAAAGTTTCTCTTCGAGCTGTATATTCTAATGAACTATCTGTTAATTCTTTTTTTCCTCCCGGAAAACTAATTTGTCCGCCATGACTTCCTTCATAGTTGGGTCGTTGAATTAAAACACAATTCACCTGATTTTGAATAGGATAACACACTATTGCAACAGCAGAATCACGGTATTCGTGCAAATTTTCCACTTCAGAACGTTGCAACGCTCTTTTACCTGGAATCATCAATTGATGGGCTTCAATGCCGGGTAATTGCTCGTTAGTTGAAATTTTATATAAAAATTGCTCGGGTGTCATGAGTGAAATTAAGTTCCCCAAAAATAATCATATTTTGCGGTAGATTGAAACACTTCTGTTTGTTAAAAAAACTTATTAAATTGTTATAAATGCTTTTGTTTAGGCATTATCGCTTAAATTTGTTCGTTTACAGAACACAACACTTTATATTAATGTTTACTAAAAAAATCTTCTTATTTCTCTTAAGTGCAATTCCATCTTTTGCAATTTCTCAAACCATTGTATCTGGCGAAGTTTTGGATAGCATGAGCAATAAACCTATCGAATTTGCATCATTCAAATTATTTTCTCAAAAAGATTCTACACTTAAAAGTGGCGCCTATACGGATGAAAAAGGAAAATTTTTGATTGAAAACATTCAAGATGGCAACTATTATGGCGTGCTTACTTTTTCTGGATTTGAAGAAAAAACAATACACAACATTCGCATTGCGGGTCAACCTTCTTATTCTGTCGGAAAAATAAAAATGCAAACTGTCAACATCAAAAACATTGAAGAATTGGTGATTGAAGGTAAACTGGAAACATTGAGCGCTGGAATTGACAAAAAAGTGTACAATGTGGATCAAGATATTTCTTCCAAAAGTGCTGGAGCTGATGAAGTTTTAAACAACATTCCTTCTATTTCATTGGATGAAGACGGTAAGGTTTCTTTGAGAGGAAACGGAAGCGTAACGATTTTAATTGATGGACAACCTAGCAACATGACTGGTGATGGTGGAAGTTTTTTGAGTTCCATTCCTGCCAATTCCATTGAACGCATTGAAGTTGTTACCAATCCATCGGCACGTTATAGTCCTGACGGAACTGCGGGTATTATCAACATTGTATTGAAAAAGAATAAGTTACGCGGTTTTAATGGCTTGATTTCTGCTTCGGGTGGTATTCCAGGAAACGATCACAAACTCAATGCTTCTTTGAGCTATCGCAACGATAAAATCAATGTTTTTGGTTCGTATGGATTCAATTATATGGATGGCTACCGCAATAATTATAGCACTATGGAACGCCGCCTTTCTGACACTACAAATATGAAATTGAATCAAGAAAGAGTTGGAAATCACATAAAAAGAGGTCACTCTGCACGTGTTGGTTTTGATTGGTTTATTAATAACAACAATACAATTGGGCTTTCACTCAACGGACAATTTAATTCTGAAAATAGAGGAGGAGACCAACTAAATACCCAATATTTCACCACAGATGTTATTGCCAATCAATGGGAAAGAAAATCGTTTGAGCCCGAAACAAGAAAAGCGTTGGATGCCAATTTGTATCATACGTTTAATCTAAAAGATAATTCAGGGAAACTTTCGTCTTCGGTTTATTACTCGCTATCCAACAGAGTAGATCAAGGACGTTTTGAACAGTATTATTCTATTTTCAATTATGCTACTTCCAATGCAAATTCATTGTATCAAGAACAAAAAGCAAGCAATGACGACGGAACTTTTTCTGCTCAAATAGATTTTGAAAAAATAGTTAAGAAAATCAATGCCCGCTATGAAGTGGGAGCAAAAGCATCGTTAGGAAGTCAACATTTACTCTCCAATTCATCCAGTTTGAACATTCTTACCAATCAAATGGAACCGGATACTTTTGCAATTTACAATTACAAGTACAAAGAAGATGTGTATAGTGCTTATGGTGTTTTTGGACAAGAATTGGGTAAATTTAAGTACCAAGTAGGATTGCGTGCCGAATATGTATTGCAAGAACCGCGCTTGCTTTCCACAGCTCAATCGTTTAAAAAAGAATATTTTCAATTGTATCCTTCTGCGCACATACGTTATGAAGTGGCTAAAAATGCAGAATTAAGTTTGGGATATTCCAGAAGAATCAATCGACCAAAATCGTGGGATTTGAATCCATTTGCAATTTATTCCGACCCTTACAATTTAAGAATGGGGAATCCTGATTTAAAACCAGAGTTTATTCAATCGGTTGATTTAGGATACACGCAAACATTTAAAGTAATCTCAATTACAGCAAGTGTTTATTACCGTTACACCAACGATGTAATCAGTAGAATCAAATCATTTATCACCAACAATACAGCTGCTGTAACCATGGGTAATATTAGCACCAGCCAAACAGTAGGAGGTGAGTTGGTATTTCAAATTCGTCCAACATCGTGGTGGAGAAATACCTTATCGTTTAACGCCAATTACATTGATTACAAAAGCAAAACAACAGCAGGGTTAAATAACAGTGGTTTTAACTGGGGAGCAAAATACATGGGATCATTTGACTTTTGGAAAAAAACAGCAAGTGTCCAGATTAATGCCGTTTACAATGCACCAAGAACAACCCCTCAAGGTGTGATTTATTTGTGGAATTATGTAGATTTATCAGTTCAAAAAAGCTTTTTTAATAAAAAGTTTACAGTTGGTTTGAAGTTGGCAGATGTGTTTAATACGAAAAACTTTAGAATGAAATTGAACAGTGGTGATTTGTCACAAACTTCCAAATTTGATTTTCAAACAAGAAGGGTTTATTTAACACTGACTTATAAGTTTGGAAAAATGGAAAGTTCTCAAAAGCAACAACGTCAACAAGATAATGAAGGAGGAGGTGGAGACTTTTAAATCTCCACCTTTTGTAGCTGTTTCTACATTTGTTTCAGCTCAAACATTAACTAACGATGCATTCCATTCAAGATTAGGATTTGAAGTTGCACACCTAATGGTTTCTAACATTAGCGGACATTTTTCTGATTTCAAATCAACAGTTACGTTTACCAAAGAAGATTTATCAGATGCTAAATTTACATTAACTGCCAAAGTTGCAACCATCAATACAGGTGTTGAGCCACGTGATAATCACTTGCGCTCTGCTGATTTCTTTGATGCGGAAAAATACCCAGAAATGAAATTTGTTTCTACTTCTGTAACAAAAGAATTTGGGAACAAATATAAAATGGAGGGAGATTTAACCATGCACGGAGTAACTAAAAAAGTAAGCTTAACTGTAGTTTACAATGGTTTGGTAACCAACCCAATGAACAAAGTTAAAACACACGGTTTTACAGTAAAAGGTTCGTTGAACAGAAAAGATTTTAATGTTGGAGCAAATTTCAACAACGCTGTAGTTGGTGAAACAATTCAAATCATTTCAAATTTAGAATTCCCAGTAGAAGCTGGAAAATAATTGTTTAAGTTTAATGTTAATGAAGGGCAAATGTTCTTATGAATGTTGCCTTTTTTTGTTATTTTAAAAGGTGAACAAACAAAAATAGGTTGCCAAAACTGACAACCTATTTCTTTTATACAATGGAATTAATAATTTCCTTTCAATCGAATTCCTTGATCAATTTTTTGCAATGCTGTAATATAAGCTGCAATTCTCATAGATGTTTTGTAACTTTCAGCATTGTTCCAAACATGAGCAAATGCAATTTCCATTTTCTCGTCATGTTTTTCATTTACTTCTTTTTCTGACCAGTAATAACCAGCTTTATTTTGTACCCATTCGAAGTATGAAACAGTTACACCACCGCTGTTTGCCAAAATATCTGGAACAACTATAATGTTTCTTTCATTTAAAATTGGATCGGCTTCTGGTGTAGTTGGTCCGTTAGCACCTTCAACAATCAATTTTGCTTGAATGTTTTTAGCAATCTCTTCTGTAATTACATTTTGTAAAGCAGCTGGCACTAAAACATCACATTTACATGTCAACAAGTCATTTGGAGCAATTTCAGTTCCGCCTGTAAATCCTTTCAACACACGGTCGTTTTTAGCAGCATATTCAACAGCCGCTTTAATGTCAATACCATTTTCGTTGTAGAATGTTGCAGTGTGGTCACCAATAGCAACTATTTTCAATCCTTTTTCTGCCAATAAAATAGCAGCGTTAGAACCCACATTTCCAAATCCTTGAACCGCACAAGAAACTGTTTTTGGATCGATGTTCATTTTTTTCAATGCCGCTAATGTATTCACCATTACACCGCGACCAGTTGCAGCTTCACGTCCTAAAGAACCTCCAATTACAATTGGTTTTCCAGTGATAACACCTGGCGAATCTTCACCTGTTACTTTATTGAATTCATCCAACATCCAAGCCATTTCTCGGCCACCTGTACCCATATCTGGAGCTGGAATGTCTTTATTTACACCAAATACATCTTTCATGCTTTTTGCATACGCACGAGACAATCTTTCCAATTCACCAACACTCATTGAACGTGGATCACATTTAATTCCACCTTTTGCACCACCATAAGGTAAGTTAGCAACCGCACATTTAAAACTCATCCATGCACTTAATGCCATCACTTCATCTTGGTTTACATCCATCGCATAACGAATTCCACCTTTACTTGGACCTAATATTGTGGAGTGAACAACACGGTAACCATCAAATACTTGAACTTTGCCATTGTCCATTACAATTGGTAAACTAACTTGTACTTGTTTTTGTGGACTTCTTAAAATAGTAGTTACGTCATCTGATAAATTCATCAATTTGGCAGCTACATCTAAGCGAGCTAAAACTGCCTCAAACATTGAGTCGTGTTCTTGTACTTTATTTTGTGTTGACATGATTTATTTAATTATAAAATTACAATCGCAAATGTAGCAATATTTAGAAATATTTCAATTTTTTCATTAAAATTTTAACTAATATAACAATTTGATTATCAGTATTATAAATAATTTTTAATACAAATACACTTGAACAAGTTAAAATTATCTTGTTTTTAGGTTTATGAGGATATTGAATTTGAAACTATTTGATGGTTTATTTATTCTTTTCGACCAATTTTTAGATTATCCATTAAAATAGCTGTATTTTTGCACCGCAAATTAGAAAAAAGAACAAAATGTACTGGCAAAAATTACCAATCAGAGAGGTAAAACAACGTGTTTTTGAAGCGTTGGAGAAAAATATCAATTACAAAGAAAATATATTGGGCCTACCAGCCACGTATTTGGATCAAGAGCAATTTTATTTCAATGCACCATTTTTAAAAGATGCGGCATTTCTTTCCGTATTAATCAATAATCCTAATCACATTGGTTGCCACACCAATTCAGAAGGGGAGGAGTACTTCCGCGGAACGCATGAATTGGAGATTGATTTAATTCGTATTTGTGCTGAAGAAATTTTTGGAGCTGAGAAAAATGGATGTGATGGATATGTTGCTTCGGGCGGAACAGAAGCAAACATTCAAGCGCAATGGATTTATAGAAATTATTTCAAATCAGAAAAAAAGGCAAAATCTGATGAAATAGGTGTGTTGTTTTCAAGCGATGCTCATTATTCTGTTTACAAAGGATGCAATTTATTAGGAATAAAACCAATAGAGGTAGCTGTTTTAGACAATAAATTGTGGGATTTGGACGATTTAGCACTAAAATTAGCCCAAGCCAAAGAAAATGGCATCAAGTATTTGATTATCCATTTATCGATGGGAACAACCATGTTTGGAAGTGTAGATTTACCCGAAGGTATTTTAGAAGTGGTAAAACAACACATTAGCGACTATTTTGTGCACGTGGATGCTGCTTTTGGAGGATTTATTTATCCATTTACAAGCGATGCCAGCGATTTATCGTTTAAAAATAAGGAAGTTAGCTCCATTACAATTGATGGGCACAAGATGTTACAAGCGCCGTATGGTACCGGAATTTTCTTGTGTAGAAAAGGTTTAATGGAATATGCTCAAACACAAGAAGCAGCTTATGTTCAAGGAACTGATTTTACATTGTGTGGAAGTCGCTCTGGTGCCAATGCTGTTGCAGTTTGGATGATTTTAATGACGCATGGATCAGAAGGTTGGAAATACATGATGGAAAAATTGATTGATCGAACAGACAGCATTTGTGATACTTTGGATGAAATGAAAATTGAATATTACAGACATCCAGCGATGAATATTGTTACCATTAAATCAAAATACATTTCAAGAGAATTAGCTCACAAATACCATTTAGTAGCTGATGATTTCAACAATCCAAAATGGTGGAAGATTGTAACCATGATGCACGTAGAAAAACCTGTAATCGACAGATTCTTGATTGATTTAAAACAATTGCAATTAGATTTGTAAAAATCTAAAAGAAGATAGCTTTGAGTTATCTTTTTAATATTCTATTTAACATAATATTAATTATAGGACATTGTTATCAAAGCAACTAATTTGTATTTTATTACGTATTAATAATAAACTAATAATAAATTAATAATTATGAAAACTCTATTAACTTTTTTTGTTTGCACAATAATATTTACTAATGCAAACACTCAAACCAATATATCATTAATGACTATTGGAACATCTATCAATCACAATGACAATGATTGTTCGGTTAACATTAATGCCAATGCAGTGGCTTTGATATCAAATTCTTCTTTAAATGATGAAGCTAAATTTATTGATTTTAATGGGCAAGTAATTTATACTGAAATTAATTCAACTGGTGCTGTAAACTGGCAACCAAACTTTGTGATGACAGGATTTAATGTACAATCGGATTATAATTGTGTTAATGGAAATATGTTGAATTCTTTTGCAATGCCTAATGATGTCTATAAAATAATTTGTGAACAAGATACTATGTATAATCCAATTATTTTAGTACAAGAACCCTTGAATTTTACACCATGTGTTTACAAATCTGTAGAAGGTTTTATATATGTTGATAACAATGGTGATTGTATCAATAATTCAGGTGATGTTGGAATAACCTACATAACGCCAGTTATTAATGGGAATTATATCTACGACCCTTTTCAAAATCCATTTTCTAATGGAAATGCGAATGGAAATTATAAATTTTTTGTTCAAGAAAATCATTTAATTGATTATACCGTTAGCATACCATCCATCTATGCTTTTGTTTTTCCAGCTAGTCCTTGTTTTCAAACTAGTTATTCGTTTACAAATCTACCACAAACTGGTGTTGATTTTCCTTTGCAATGCGCTGATTTTGATACACATGTTCAATATTATTCTACTCCGGCACGTCCTGCAATTCCATTCACATTATCACCTCGAGTTTTTAATATTGGTTGTGATGCTGTTTCAGGAACGTTAAAACTAAAATTAGACCAAAATGTTACCTATAATTCCACGCTTAGTTCTCATCCTGCTGACTACATAAATGGCGATACCTTGGTTTGGAATTTTACGAATCTGAACAACTTGGCAAATAATACTCCTTATTTTGATCAGTTTTT
Source organism: Crocinitomicaceae bacterium (assembly GCA_041392275.1). Lineage (GTDB taxonomy): Bacteria > Bacteroidota > Bacteroidia > Flavobacteriales_D > Crocinitomicaceae > Taishania. Next base: position 36,170 of record JAWKMK010000015.1, read on the forward strand.
GGGAGGAATCCACCTAACCCCTTCCCTTTCTGTTAATATTGGTGATACACTTTGGTTTGATTTGAGTACTTCAGTTGCAACTGGTGATGTAAATCCTGCAAACAACCATTTGCATTTTGGCATTCCAATTGTTAATTCGTTTGATCCAAATATTAAAGAAGTTTCACCAAAAGGAGTTGGAATTGAAGGACTTATTCCTATGGAAACAGAAGCACTTACATACACCATTCACTTTCAAAACACTGGAACAGCCGAAGCGATAAATATATTTGTATTAGACACATTGACGGCTTCAATTGATCCGAAATCTTTGCAAATATTAGCGAATAGTCACAACATGACTCCAACTTGGATTAATGACTCTGTTGTAAAGTTTAATTTCCCTAATATTCATTTAGCAGATAGTTCAAGTAACGAACCTGAAAGTCATGGTTTTGTGCGATTTAAAGTGAATTTAAAAGATAATTTACCTATTGGGACAATCATCAAAAATAAAGCAGCCATTTATTTTGATACAAACGAGCCAGTTATCACTAATTTTACTACCAACAAATTAGCAAATGATTTATCTGTTTCAAAAATTGAAAAATTAAATGATATTTCTGTTTTCCCAAATCCGGCAAAAGATTATGTAATTATCCGTTTTTTTGAGCAAATCAACGGTACAATTGAGCTATTTGACTTAACTGGTAAGAATGTTTATACTGAAGAAGTAAAGCAAATCAGCCAAAAACAAATTGATGTCAAGCAGTTACAAAATGGCGTTTATATCTACCAAATTAAAGCCAATAATGGGCAAAGAAAAAGTGGCAAATTGATTATAAATTAAAATTAAAAATTTGTTTTTATTGTTTTAGAGGTTGGCAAAAAATTTGTTAACCTCTTTTTTTGTGATTATAATTGTGTTTATCCTAGTGTTTTTTTGAGAAAATACGTTAAAAACACTCTGATTTAATTAATGACATCTCATAAGAAACATTAAATTTGCAAGAAAAACACTTTTGAAGAGATTAACTGTATTTAGCATTCGCTCTTTTATCGGTCCATTTTTTGTGACGTTTGCTATTGCTATGTTCATTCTGATCATGCAGTTTTTCTGGAAATATATCGATGATTTGATGGGAAAAGGAATTGAAACCATTTACATTCTTCAATTGCTTTTTTATGTTTCTGCTAGTTTAATTCCACTTGCATTGCCACTTGCTATGTTGCTTTCGTCTATTATGACACTAGGAAATTTGGCCGAATTCAACGAGTTAACAGCTTTAAAATCAAGTGGTTTGTCGCTATACAGAATTTTACGTCCTTTAACAGCCATTGTTTTAATTTTGGCATTATCTACTTTTTTGTTTGCCAACTATGTTATTCCTGTTGCTAACTACAAATGGCGTTCTTTAATTTACGATTTTCAAAACACAAAAATTGCTTCTATCATCGTTCCAGGTGTATATACCAAAGAAATTGACGGATATGCCATCAAGGCCAATAAAAAAAATCCAGATGGCTCAATGGAAGATATTACCATTCACGATAAAACGAAACCCAACGAGTTTAAAACCATCAAAGCAGCAAAAGGAACCTTGTATAAATCAGATAATGGTAAATACCTGTTCTTCAACCTAAAAAATGGAGTTATTATTGAAGAATTGGCTATCCTCCCCCCTACATTTGATGCGCAAGGACACCGTAATTTGGATCAATTTTACAAACGTGAAACACGTCGCTCCACCTTTGATGAAGCTACCTATAAAGTGGAATTGATTGGCTTTACAATGAATAAAGGCGATGACGAAAGTTTTAAAGACGATTATGAAATGTTGACTGTTTTTCAAATTCAACATGCCTTGGACTCCATGAGTAGAAAAATTAACACCATTGTAGATGGATTTGTGAGTAACACTGAAAACAGCCACGAATATTTTCAAGCAAAAAACTTTCAAAAACTAACCGATTCGTTGAAACAAGAACGAGTGGATACGGTTGCAACGCCCATTCGCTTCAATCAACTAACAGCCGGAGAAAAACAATTAGCCTATCAATCAGCTATTCAAAAAATTGATAACCGCCTCAATGCCATTGGTGTTCAATACCAGTATTTTACTGCGTTAAAACAAAATTCTAACCGTTATTGGGTGGAGTTTCATCGCAAATTTGCACTTACCTACGCCATAATTGTGTTGTTTTTTGTTGGTGCTCCACTGGGCGCAATTGTCAGAAAAGGTGGTTTTGGTGCTCCTGTTGTTATTGCAGCCTTGTTGTTTATGTTGTATTTCATACTCATTACAGTGGGCGAAAGTTTGGTAGAATCGCAAACCGTTAGTCCGTTCTTGGAATGTGGTTTTCATCTATCATCCTCACTCCTATTGCTTTGTTTTTAATGTATGCTGCTGCCAACGATGCTCCAGTAATGCAAAAAGATACTTGGAAAAAATTCTTTAAAACCATAACTTTTAGAAACAAACAATTGATTTCATTCTTAAAAGTCAATAAAAATTGTAAATTTAGCGCTGATTAAAGATTTTGTGGCACAAATTGGAGATTTATTCGTTCACACAGATTGCATCCACTTCAGAGGAGATTTACCTTGTTTACCACATAAAAAACACGGCTATGTTTGCCAAACGTGCCCAGTTTACACCAAAATAGAAACACGCATTTTAATCATAAAACTAGGTGCAATTGGCGATGCTATTCGCACAACTCCATTGCTACGCAAGATTAGAGAAACTTATCCCAATGCAAAAGTAACGTGGTTGACACAATCGCCTGCAATTTTACCAAAAACAGCAATTGAAGAAGTGTTGAATTACGATTTTAAATCGGTACTATACATTCAACAAGTTGAGTTTGATTTGCTCTTTAATTTGGATAAAGACAAAGACGCTTGTGCTTTGGCAACCACCATCAACGCAAAGAAAAAATTTGGATACACCCTCCACAATGGTGTGCCCTACCCACAAAACGATTTGGCTAATCATAAATTTTCTACAGGCTTGTTTGACACTGTCAGCAAAGCAAATACAAAATCGTATGTGCAAGAAATTTTTGAATTGGTTGGCTGGGAATTTAACGGCGAAGAATATGTTTTTGATAACCACGAAGACAAAGGTTATCGTTGGAAATTGGATAAAAGTAAGCCACTAATTGGTTTAAACACAGGTTGTGGCGATCGTTGGACAACACGATTGTGGCCTAATGAATACTGGATTGAACTCATCCAATTATTGAAAAAAATGGGTATGAACCTGTTTTATTGGGTGGCGAGCAAGAACATGAAAAAAACAGCATGCTTGCACAAACAACAGGCGCAACCTATTTGGGCTATTTTAATTTGCAACAATTCATCAATTTGATGTATCAAATGGATTTGATTGTAACGCAACTACTGGCGATGCACATTACCATTGCTTTGCAAAAGAAAATTGTGTTGATGAACAACATTTTTAACCCTCACGAATTTGAACTTTATGGTCGTGGTGTGGGTGGAACTCTTCAAAGAATGCATTTGTTATTTCGATGGAACTTGTAAAAATGGCAATTCGTGCATGAAAGATTTGGCGCCCCAAACTATTTTTGGAGAAATTAAAAAACAGTTGTAAATGAACGTTTTACAACTTACATACCGCGTACCTTATCCTGCAACAGACGGCGGTGCTATTGGCATTTACACCATCACCAAAGGGCTTAATGACAACGGCTGCACGGTTGATTTAGTTGCCATTAACACTCCAAAACACAGTCAGCCTGCAGATGCAATGCAACACCTTTTTCGCAATCAAATTGACGTTTTTGTTGATACTTCTATTTCGCCTTTAAATTGTTGACCAACCTCTTGTTTCGTTCCATTCCCTACAACATTGAACGTTTTGTTTCAAAGGAAGTGGAAAAACAATTGGAAACCATTTTAACCAACAACACCTACGATTTTATTCATATCGATGGTGCTTTTGTGGCTTATTACATAGATAAAATTCGTCAATTCTCTCAAGCGCCCATTATTGTTCGTCCACACAATATTGAATACGTTATTTGGGAGCGACTTGCCATCAATGAAAAAAATCCACTTAAAAAATGGTTTTTTGCGCATCTTGCCAAGCGTTTAAAGCGTTTTGAAACCGATTATTACAACAAAGCAGATGGAATTGCAGCCATTACGCCTGAAGATAAAAATCGATTATTGAATCTAAATGTTAAAAAACCAATTGACGTTGTTCCAGTAGGCGTGCTTTTTAAGTCCAATTCAGTTCAACAATCAATTCAGCAAGAACAAGATACTATCTTCTCTATCAGTGCATTGGATTGGATGCCAAATATTGAAGGATTAAATTGGTTTTTGGAAAATGTATGGCCACTGTTGTTGCAAAAAAGCCGACAGTTCAGTTGCATATTGCTGGAAAATCAACCCCAGATTGGCTGAAAAACGCAACTTATCCTAACACAACTGTCCATGGATTTGTTGACGATGCTCAGGCGTTTAAACAGCACTACCAATTAATGTTGGTTCCACTTTTATCGGGTGGCGGAATGCGTGTAAAAATCGTTGAAGGATTGGCAGAAGGTAAATGCATCATCAGTACAACTATTGGTGCAGAAGGCGTTGCCTATACTGATAAAGAAAACATTGTAATTGCCGACACGCCAACACAATGGGTAGATGCCATTTGTTTTTACCTTGAAAACGAAGAAGCCCGCAAAAACATAGAGCAAAAAGCTGCACAATTGGCACACCAAGTATATGAAAACACAATAGTAACCAGAGGTTATGTTGATTTGTATTATAAATTAACTTCTTTGAAATGAATAACTTACCCAAATTAGTTGTAGTGCTTTCCAGATTTCCTTTTCCGTTAGAAAAAGGCGATAAATTGCGCTCGTACTATCAAATCAAAGAGTTAGCACAACACTATGAAATTCATTTAATTGCCTTGAGCGATGTAGATATTGCAACCAGTAGTAAAAATGAATTGGCCAACTATTGCAAAACAATCACAGTATATCGTTTGTCAAAAATTTCGGTTGCTTTCAATTCATTGGTAGCGTTATTGGGTAAAAAACCTGTACAAGTTGGCTATTTTTACAATTATTTTGTAGCGCGAAAAATTCAACGTCAGTTACAACATTTGCAACCCGATCATTTGTTTTCGCAATTAATTCGCACAGCTGAATATACAAAAAATTACATGGGTTGCCCCAAAACACTGGACTACATGGATGCCTTTTCAAAAGGTTTTGAACGAAGAGCAGAAAAATCTCCTTGGTATTCCAAATGGTTTTTTCAACTTGAATACAAACGTTTGCAAGTTTACGAACGCTTGATGTTTGATTATTTTGATAAAAAAACCATTATTTCAGAGCAAGACAAACGCTATATTTTTCATCCCAATCGTTCTGAAATTGTATGCGTACCCAACGGAATTGATGCATCTTTTTTTGAATCGCGTTCACTTTCAAAAAAATACGATTTTGTTTTTGTAGGCAACATGAATTATGCCCCCAACGTGGAGGCTGTTTTATACATTGCCAAAGAAATTCTTCCTTCCTTCCCTATGTCACAATTTTTAATTGCTGGTGCCAATCCACATCCACGTGTAAAGCGATTAGCAGAACAAAATTCAAACATTGCGGTTTCTGGTTGGATGGACGATATACGCGATGCTTATGCAAGTGCAAAAATATTTCTCGCTCCGATGAAAACTGGCACAGGCATGCAAAACAAATTATTGGAAGCCATGGCGATGGGGATTCCGTGCATCACTTCTTCGTTGGCCAATAACGCCATTGGTGCTCATCACAAAGAATCTATCGTTGTTTGCGACACTACAGAAGCAGCCATCAATGCATTGAATTTATTGCTACAAAACGAAGACGAACGTTTGGCAATAGGAAAAGCAGGACAACAATTTGTGCAAGAAAATTACAGTTGGAAAAAAGCTGCTAAAAATCTAATTTAGTCAATTAATAACTTATTTTTTGATGGATTGGGAGAGGTATTCCCAGCCAATTCCACATCTTCTGCACACGAGTGGATGTAATCGCAATTGTTGTGAATTAAATCATCCAAAATCAACTGTGAAGCCAGTGCTAATTGCGTATAATTTTGAGAATTATTACCAAAACTTGCCGCTTTTGTTTGCCACAAACGTGTGATGATGGATTGTCCGCCTGTGGTTGGATTGATTTTATCAACAGCTGCAGCAACATTCAACGCTCCAGCATGGTACACGTGTAAAACCAACAAACGGAACCAAATATCGGTTTCATTGTAACGAAGCTGGTATTTATCCAATATTTTCTTGGTTTCAGGTATGCAAACTTGCTTGATTAAATTAGATGCAGCATAGGCCGAACGATCAAAATCTTTGCGTTCATCCACGTATTTATCCACACGTATTCCTTGTGCACGCGCCACACCTGCCATCAATTGAAAAGCACCATAAGCTCCAGAGATTGATTTTGCCAATTTGCCAGGTGATTCAATCAATAAAATAGCTTGTGCATACCAAGGATCAACATTATTTCTTTCAAATGCTTCGATTCCTTTAGATAGACTTGGATACACATCTTTGAAACGGTAAAAATCGCTTTTTCCTGTTGTCACAAAAATAGTTTCATTAGAATCCACTCCATAAGCCAATCGTAGGCTATCGCGATAATTGCTTTTTTGCACTTCGGTTTGACTGTTCCATTTTTTTATGGATGTAACTTCCAATATTCTTCGATTAGATGCCACGTTGATAATGCATGAATCGGGTGGTAATTTCATAATCTCCATCCAAAATTTTGCTTGAGGCAACTCACTCCATCGCTCAGAAAAAAGCTTTGAAGCATCAATCAACACATTGTATTCATTGTTTTGAACAACTTCAATTTTTTCGTGTTCATAGGATGTTTGACTGCACGAATAAAACGTTATCAGTCCAAAAAATGGAAGAAAAAATAAGGAGCGCATGGTTTTATAGTTAAAGTTTTGATGAAATTAATCATTAAAAGTGATTATTCAAAATAAAATGTGCAGAATTTTACACAATGTTATTTTAATAAGTTACATCACTCGCAAATTCAACCGTAAAACAAACGCTTTTTAATCAGTATTTTATAAACACGTTTTTAGGCTCTGTAAAGAATTCCAAGGCATCCCACCCTCCTTCTCTACCAACTCCAGAGGCTTTTGCGCCACCAAAAGGCGTACGTAAATCGCGCACTAACCAATCGTTTATCCACACAATTCCTGCTTCAATTTCATCGGCTACTCGATGTGCACGTTGCAAATTGGTTGTCCAAACCGTTGCGCTCAATCCATATTTTACAGAATTAGCCATCATCAACACTTCTTCTTCGGTGTCAAAAGGTGTAATGGTAACTACGGGACCAAAAATTTCTTCTTGGTTGGTGCGGCAATCATAGCTCAATCCTTCAATCACCGTTGGACGCAAGAAATAACCATTTTCATAAGGAGCTTCCATTTGCACACGTTCACCACCAGTTAAAACAGTTCCACCTTCTTGTTGTGCCAATTCAATATAAGAAAGCACTTTTTCTAAATGCGGTTTTGAAACCAAAGCACCCATATTTGCTTGCTCGTCGGTTGGATATGAAACCTTCATTCTACTTACTTTTTCTACAAAAGCTGTTTTGAATTTTTCATAAATTGGTCGCTCTACAAAAATTCGTGAACCACACAAACAAATTTGTCCTTGATTAGCAAACGAAGAACGAACAGTAATCTTTAACATTTCATCAAAATCGCAATCTGCAAAAATGATATTAGGGTTTTTTCCACCCAATTCTAAACTCATTTTCTTGAACATTGGAGCTGCTGTTCGAGCAATATATTCTCCCGTTTTTGTACCACCAGTAAACGAAATTGCTTTGATTGCTGGATGTTTTACAATGGCATCTCCAACCGAAGAACCTAAACCATGCAAGATGTTTAAAACACCATTGGGCATCCCCGATTCTTTGATAACTTCACCTAATAAATAGGCAGTATAAGGCGTAACTTCTGATGGTTTTGCAATCACACAGTTGCCAGCAGCCAATGCCGGAGCAATTTTCCACGAAAATAAATACAACGGCAAATTCCACGGAGATATACAACCTACCACACCAATTGGCTTACGTAGAGTATAGTTGACCCCTACACCAACCATATAATGTGAATTGCTGGCAAAATGCTGAATACCTGTGGCATAAAACTCAAAATTTGAAATAGCACGAGGAATATCAACATGTGCTGCTAATGACACTGGTTTTCCATTGTCCTTTGATTCTGCTGCAACAAATTGATCCATTCTTTTGCGAATACCATCGGCAACTTTCATCAATATTTTACTGCGTTTTTCTATGCTGTAATTCGACCAAATTGGAAAAGCTTCTTGCGCTGCTTTTACCGCAATTTCTACATCTTTTTCGTTTGAATTAGGGATTTGTGAATAAACATTCCAAGTTGCTGGTTCAAAATTATCAATATATTGTTTATCAATTGGTTGTGTATATTCTCCGTTGATAAAATTTTGCAATAGTTCCATGGTTTGTCTTTACTTTTTATTTGTTACAAAGATAGGGATTCAAAGCATATTGAAAGTATTCCATTAAAATATTTGCATTTAATCGGTTTGTTTCAATCCTATGGGTTCAATATTTTAGTATATTTGACCCAAAAATAACCGGAATATAACCATATGAATATACTTATAACTGGAGGGGCTGGTTTTATTGGAAGTAACCTTACAAAGCGTTTGGTTGAAGAAGGTAATACCATTACTGTATTAGACAACTTACTTAGAGGAAACAAAATTGATTCAACTACTTTTGAAAAAATCACATTTATTAAAGGCGATGTTCGTGATTTCGACACGGTATTAAACGCAAGTAAAGGGTGTGATATTATCATTCATTTTGCAGCAATTTTAGGAGTGGACATTGTGGCAGATAATCCTGTTGAAACGATGGATACAGAAGTCATAGGAACACGCAACGTAGTTTTAGCGGCACAAATCAACAACATTAAAAAAATAATGTATGCATCAACAAGTGGAATTTATGGACATTCTGCCATTGAAAGTGCATTAACAGAAGAAGTTTTGGTTGATCCTAGAACCTCTTATGCAATGGCAAAACGCTACAATGAAATCTATTTAGCATCGCACCATGAAGAAAAAGGAATTGATGCCATTGCTGTTCGTTTTTTCAATGTGTATGGATACAACCAAGACAACAGAATGGTGGTTCCAAAGTTCTTTGAACAAGCGTTGAAAAATGCACCAATTACAGTTTTTGGCACAGGAAAACAAACACGCGATTTTACCTACATTGATGACACTGTTGAGGCATGTGTACGTTTGTTAAAAGTAAAAGGATTTCACATTGTAAACGTTGCCAATGAACACGAGTGGTGTATTGATGATGTTGCACATGAAATTAAAACTGTAACCAACTCCCACTCTCCTATTCAATTAATTGATGCACCTAAAAAACGTTACGATTACGAGGTGGAAAGACGTGTTGGAAGCTCTGATAAATTATTTGAATTGACTGGCTACAAACCTGAAACTAGCTTAAATGAAGGTTTAAAGAAAATTTATAAAATAAATTACAACAAATAATATGGCAAAAGATAATGAAATCTTCAACCTGATTGAAGAAGAAAGACAGCGTCAGATTAATGGTATCGAGTTGATTGCATCAGAAAACTTTGTAAGCGACGAAGTAATGCAAGCAATGGGTAGCGTTTTAACCAATAAATATGCAGAAGGATATCCTGGAAAACGTTATTATGGTGGGTGTCAAGTGGTGGATAAAGTTGAGCAATTAGCCATCGATCGTTTGTGCCAATTATTTGGTGCTACATGGGCAAATGTTCAGCCTCATTCTGGTTCTCAAGCCAATGTTTCTGTTTTTTCTGCGTGTATTCAACCAGGAGATAAAATCTTAGGTTTCGATTTGTCACATGGAGGGCACTTAACACACGGTTCTCCAGTGAATTTTTCAGGTAAATTGTACCAAACATCTTTCTATGGTGTTAACAAAGAAACTGAATTGGTGGATTACGACATGATGGAAGAAGTGGCGCGTAGAGAAAAACCAAAAATGATTATTTGTGGTGCTTCTGCCTACAGCCGCGATTGGGATTACGCACGCATTCGTAAAATTGCCGATGAAGTGGGCGCTTTGGTTTTAGCAGATATTTCTCACCCTGCTGGTTTAATTGCTACAGGATTGTTGAGTGATCCGTTTGATCATTGCCACATTGTTACGTCAACAACGCACAAAACATTGAGAGGACCTCGTGGTGGTGTCATCATGATGCGTAATAACTTTGAAAATCCATTTGGTTTAAAATGGAACAATGGCAACTTAAAATCAATGGGAGCTTTATTAGACGCTTCTGTTTTCCCCGGGAAATCAAGGTGGACCGTTGGAGCACGTTATTGCAGCAAAAGCAGTTGCATTTGGTGAAGCATTGACCGATAATTATAAAAATTACATGGTGCAAGTTCAAAAAAATGCACGTGTAATGGCAGATGAATTCATTAAAAAAGGATATAAAATCATTTCTGGTGGAACCGACAATCATTGTATGTTGATTGACTTGCGTTCTAAAGGATTGAACGGTAAAGATGCTGAAAATGCATTGGTAAAAGCCGATATTACAGTGAACAAAAACATGGTTCCGTTTGATACTGAATCGCCATTTGTTACTTCTGGTATTCGTTTAGGAACACCTGCTTTAACTTCTCGTGGTGTGAAGGACAATGAAATTCCAACCATTGTAGATTTAATTGACAAAGTGTTGATGAACATGAACAACGATACAGTGATTGAATCGGTGAAAAAAGATGTCATCGCATTGATGGGCAACAGAAAATTACACGTTGGATAAGTTATTCAACAAAAAAATACAAAGAGGCTGTTCAAAATACTGAGCAGCCTTTTTGTTGTTTTATAATAGAATTTGAGCTCCAGTTACAGTAAGTTTAAGTACATTTGATTATACATTCCCACTAATCCATGTCACCCAAAGAAATTTTAGACATTGCTCAGGAATAATTATATTATTACTTTTGTAAAAATCAAATCAATGGTAGCAAATTGGGGCGAGTACATTATAAAAATAAGAACTGAAAACAACTTTGTATAGTGAATGATCAATTACAAATAATTCCAACAGATTTACTTGAAATTTATAGCCAACAAGTTCCCAAAACTTTGCAATCGAGTTTTGATGCTTTGGAAGACGCCGAAATTTCGACCGATACATTTAGTTTTTATACTTCAGTGTCATCTGTTTTCAGCAGTAAAATAGAGGGCGAGGATATTGATTTGGATAGCTACATCAAACATAAAAAATTTGGAGTTGAGTTTTTGCCAGATTATACAAAAAAGATTGACGATTTATACAATGCCTATACTTTTGCTAAAACCAATGAACTTAATCAAAAGAACATTTCAGAAGCTCATAAAATATTGAGTAAACACATTGTAGCCACAAATTGGCAGGGGAAATTGCGTTCTCAAAATATGTATGTCACAACACCTGACGGACGTATAGAATATGTAGCAACTTCACCGTTTGATTTGGAAAATGAAATGAACAAGCTTTATAGCGATATAGAAATTTTGCTAAATGAAAAACTAAGTATAGAAGAAGTTTTCTTTTTCGCTTCACTCATTCATTTAGTTTTTGTGAAAATCCATCCTTGGAATGATGGCAATGGCAGAACTGCAAGGTTGCTTGAGAAATGGTTTTTAGCACAAAAACTGGGACACAATGCATGGTTTATTCAAAGTGAAAAAATGTATTACAGTCAACACAACCATTACTACAAAAATATTCGTTTGTTGGGTTTGGAGTATACAGAATTAGATTATTCACAAGCTTTGCCATTTTTACTCATGTTACCTGCTTCTCTATAGGTAAATCTATGAGAAAATGATGGAGGGAAGCAAGTTCAATCTCTTCTTTAAATTTATTATCTTCGGTTGAAGTTTAGTGTTTATCCTCACCACCTTTTCATGATGAGAAACATTATGGACGGTGCAAAACTCCCCCTACAACCGCTTTCGATGCGCCTGTTACTTCGGGTAAACAATTGGGGGTGTTTTCCAAAAACAAAGCACCTAAAAACCCAAAAATCAACGCTTCTTTAAAGTCAATAATTTCGGTGGATGGTACCACCACTTTACCGGTGAAATAATGTGCCAATTGCTCCATTAAAAATTGATTTTTTGCCCCTCCCCCAGTTACAAAAACGTTTTGTGAAGCTGTGTTGTTCAATCGTTGCGCAATTTGATAGGCGGCATGTTCGGTTAACGTAGCTATTTTTTCTTCAACAGTTAGCTGAGTAGCTTCAACAAGTGGTAAAACGGTTGCTTCCACCCACTCCCATCCCAATGAAGGAGGTTGTTGTTGTTGGTAAATTTCCAAGTCATTCAATTGTTTCAATAGCAATGCATCAATACGTGCATTTTTGGCAATTGCACCATCTTTATCAAATGCTAAATGGAGTTGTTGGGTGTAATGGTTAATTGCAATGTTGGCTGGACAAATATCAAAAGCCACTACCCTATTTTGACGATCAATTTTTGTCATATTGGCAAACCCACCAATGTTTAAAAAAGCATCTGCAAAAGATGAAAAAAGCAATTTATCGCCAATTGGAACCAACGGAGCGCCTTGTCCGCCGTGCAATACATCTTTTTTTCTAAAATCATTGATGGTTTGAATACCTGTACTAGTTGCAATGGATTGACCACAACCAATTTGGCAAGTAAAACCAATTTCTGGTTGATGAAAAATGGTTTGTCCGTGCGATGCTATTGCGTCAATCGCTGAACCATCAATTTTCTTTTCTTGCAAAAATACGTTTACTTTTTCACCATAAAATACACCTAGATTTTTATCCAACAACATAAATTCAAGCCCAGAAAGTGTGGTTGCTCGTTGCAATTGCTTTAATAATTCGGTTGGATAGGTAATAAATTGTGTAGCCTCTATTTCAAAACTCCAATCATTACTTTCTGATAATGAGAAGTTTGCGCAACAAATATCCAATCCATCAAGCGAAGTCCCCGACATGAGTCCGATTATTTTATAGCTTCTGTTAACTTTCTGTTGCATAATTTTATAAAATGTTTAAATTTGCATTCAGTCGAAAATGAAACCAAATATAACTATGAATTTTGAATTATCAGAAGAACATTTAGCAGTAAAAGCAGCTGCAAGAGATTTTGCTCAAAATGTATTAAAACCAGGAGTAATTGAGCGCGATAGAGATCAACGTTTTCCAGTAGAAGAAGTCAAGCAATTAGCAGAGCTTGGATTTATGGGAATGATGGTAGATCCAAAATATGGGGGTAGCGGCATGGATGCCCTTTCGTATGTATTGGCAATGGAAGAAATTTCAAAAGTGGATGCTTCAACATCTGTTTGTATGTCCGTTAACAACTCATTGGTTTGTTGGGGATTGGAAGAATACGGAACAGAAGAGCAAAAACAAAAATACTTAGTTCCACTTGCAAAAGGTGAAAAAATCGGTGCATTTTGTTTGTCAGAGCCAGAAGCTGGTTCGGATGCAACATCACAACGCACAACAGCTGTTGATATGGGCGACCATTACTTGGTTAACGGTGTTAAAAACTGGATTACCAATGGTTCGTCGGCTTCAACATACTTAGTAATTTGCCAAACACACCCAGAAAAAGGACACAAAGGTATCAATGCGTTGATTATTGAAAGAGGCATGGAAGGCTTTGTTGTGGGAGCAAAAGAAGATAAAATGGGTATTCGCGGAAGTGATACACATACTTTGATGTTCAACAATGTTAAAGTTCCAAAAGAAAACCGCATTGGTGAGGATGGTTTTGGATTTACATTTGCAATGAAAGTGCTTTCTGGCGGACGTATTGGTATTGCTTCTCAAGCTTTAGGAATTGCTGCAGGTGCATTTGAATTGGCAACTGCTTATGCTAAAGAAAGAGCTGCTTTTGGAAAACCAATTGGTCAACACCAAGCAATCGCATTCAAATTGGCAGATATGGCTACAGACATCGAGGCTGCTCGTTTGTTGGTTTACCGTGCTGCGTTGGATAAAGATGCACATAGAAACTACGATCAATCATCTGCAATGGCAAAATTGTTTGCTTCTCAAGTGGCAATGAAACACACCGTTGAAGCGGTACAAATTCACGGTGGATACGGTTACGTTAAAGAATACCACGTTGAACGTTTGATGCGCGATGCGAAAATTACACAAATTTACGAGGGAACTTCTGAAGTTCAAAAAATCGTGATTTCTAGAGGAGTATTGAAAGATTAATCTTTCTCTTTTTCATAATGAAAAGCTGTCTGTTGAAGGCAGCTTTTTTTGTTTTGCAACATTGATTTTCTTAAAGCTAAAAAAATCATATCCACTTTAATGGAAATAACTATTTTTACAGCAATGGAACAATTTTTTACCAATTTTTTACAAGGAATTCACCAAACATCTCCATTAGAATGGTTGGCTGTATGTTGCAGCATTTGTTATTTACTATTAGCCATAAAAGAAAGTATTTATTGTTGGATGTTTGCTTTTATCAGTTCGTCTATTTACGTGTACATTGCTTATTCGGTTCAACTCCATTTGGATGCTTTATTGCAACTATTTTATGTAGCAATGGCTGTTGTTGGTTTTGTTAATTGGAACAAACAACAGGAAGATAAAAAAATAATAGTTTGGAAGTTTAAATATCACTTTATCAATATAATAGCAACACTTGCCTTAAGTTTAACTTTAGGTTATGTTTTCCAAAAATACACCAACCAACAAAGTCCTTATTTAGATGCTATGGCAACTTGTTTTAGTTTAACAGCAACATTCATGGTTACTAAAAAAGTGCTTGAAAACTGGATTTATTGGATTGTCATTGATTCGGCTTTGGTTTATTTATATTTGACCAGAAATTTGGAGCTTACCAGTGTTTTAATGTTTATTTACACTATTTTAGCCCTAAAAGGTTACTTTACTTGGAGAAAACATTATCAAACTCAATTGGCGAACACACAATGAAACGCATTGCAATTACAGGTCCAGAATCTACAGGAAAAACATCCTTAGCACAACAATTGGCGAAACATTATGCATGCACGTGGATACCTGAATATGCACGTGAATACCTTGAAAATACAAATGGTGTGTATCAACAAGAAGATTTGGATGCCATTGCTAAAGGTCAGCTCCATTTATGGCAACAAAACAACGAACCGCTGTGTTTTTACGACACAGAAATGTTGGTTATGAAAGTGTGGTCTGAGTTCAAATACAAAAAAGCAAGTTCCTTTATTTTACAAGCACTTCAAGCGCAAAAAATTGATTTATTTTTAGTGTGTAAACCCGATATTGATTGGGAAGAAGACGAATTGCGCGAACATCCAGAAAAACGCGATGAATTGTTTGAAATTTACCTACAAGAATTGGAAAATCTACGTATTCCCTACCGCATTGTTGAAGGTCAGAATGAAGAACGTATCAATTTGGCTATTCGTTATTGTGATGAAATTTTGAAATAGATGCTTGTAATTCGCCCATATACTCCAGAAGATAAACCAATTGTTGTGGCTTTGTTGCAGCTCAATATTCCAACCTATTTTGCTCCCGAAGAAAAAGCCGATTTTGAAATTTATTTAGACGAAAAAATTGATTTGTATGCCATGGAATATGCAGATTTGTAATTTCAATCACCTATTTTTTTGCTCCTACCACCAAAGACAACCGATTATTTTTATCTTTGAAAGTAAAAGTTTGCTAGAAATTTCATTGACACATGAAGCATTCTACAAATTAATAGAAAATTGATATTGACTTTATTCCTATGGTATTAATATGAAGAAAACAGAAGCCAAACCATCACAAGAAATGATAAAATCAAGTTCCGCCCAGTACTTGACCTTTGTTTCGGCTACGGGTGATGATCCGTCAAGCATAGAAGTACGTTACGAAGATGAAAATATTTGGATGACACAAAAAATGATGGCAGAGCTATACGGAGTTTCTGTACCTGCTGTTAATCAACATATTAGCAATCTTGTTTCTAGTGGTGAAATTGATTCTTCAACCATTAAGCAATACTTAATAGTTCAAAAAGAAGGAAAAAGAGAGGTGAAAAGAAATCAAGAACATTATAATCTTCAAGCTATAATTTCGGTAGGTTTTAAAATAGAAAACGATAGAGCTGTACAATTTCGCAAATGGGCTAGGCAAATTGTAAAAGATTATACGATACAAGGTTGGTCAATGGACTCTGAGCGATTTAAAAAAGCAAATCAATTTGATAAAGCATTTTTTGAACGACAATTACAAAAGATTAGAGAGATAAGACTTTCGGAAAGAATGTTTTATCAAAAAGTTACAGATATTTACGCCACCAGTGTTGATTATGATTCAACAGCACCTGCTACTGTGAAATTTTTTAAAATTGTTCAAAATAAGTTACATTATGCAGTTCACCGACATACTGCGCCAGAATTAATTGTAGAAAGAGCTAATGCAGAATATAAAAATATGGGGTTAACCAACTGGACTGATGCCCCCAATGGAAAAATTCAGAAATATGATGTTACAATCGCAAAAAATTATTTAAACGAAGAAGAATTAATTTTTTTGGAAAGAATAGTTTCTATGTATCTCGACTATGCAGAATTTCAAGCAGAAAGAAATATCCCAATATTTATGGAAGATTGGAGTAAAAGACTTGATTCATTTTTAGAATTTAATGGTAGAGAAAATATTGATGGATGCTGGAAAAATTAGCCACGAACAAGCAAAACTACACGCAGAAACACAATTTGAAAAATATAGGATTATTCAGGATAAAATTTTTGAATCTGATTTTGACCGTGAAATAATGAAACAGTTAAAGAAAAACAATTCGTAAATTAACGGTTAGAACATCTGAAGTTGCCTATCGTTTTTATGAAAAAATGGGATTTAAAACAACCGAAATCATTAAAGGATT
Source organism: Crocinitomicaceae bacterium (assembly GCA_041392275.1). Lineage (GTDB taxonomy): Bacteria > Bacteroidota > Bacteroidia > Flavobacteriales_D > Crocinitomicaceae > Taishania. The sequence goes on from JAWKMK010000015.1 coordinate 53,165, forward strand.
ATTGGGCAAAGGATTTGATTTGTACACCATGGAATATGCAGATTTGTAATTTCAATCACCTATTTTTTTGCTCCTACCACCAAAGACAACCGATTATTTTTATCTTTGAAATCCAACCGTGCAAAAATAGTTATGCTATCAGTGAAAATATATCCAAAAAGCTTTTAAAGAAACAAGCCCTTGATGCCGTTTCGTTTAAAGTGAATAAAGGTGAAATTTTTGGGCTCTTGGGTCCAAATGGAGCCGGGAAAACAACGCTTATTCGCATTATTAATCAAATTATTGAACCCGATTCTGGCGTGGTGCGTTTTAACAACGATATTGCAACTCGTCGGCACCTTGAAAACATCGGCTATATGCCCGAAGAACGTGGTTTGTATAAATCAATGACAGTTGAAGATCATGCACTTTTTTAGGCAGATTAAGAGGTTTAACCAAAAATGACGCCCGCAAAAAGTTAAATTATTGGTTGGAAAAATTTGAAATTACCGACTGGAAAAACAAACGTATTGAAGAACTTTCCAAAGGAATGGCGCAAAAAGTTCAGTTTATTTGCACCGTATTGCATGAACCCGATTTGTTGATTTTAGACGAGCCATACAGTGGTTTTGATCCTGTTAATATGGAATTGATTAAAAATGAATTGATTACTATGCGCAATAACGGAAAAACAATCATTCTTTCTACCCACAACATGAAAAGTGTGGAAGAAGTGTGTGACAGTGTTGCATTGATTCATCATTCTAAAAAATTGTTGGACGGAAAAGTGAGCAACATACAAGCAGAGCGTAAAACTGGGGTTTATGCCATTAAATTTAGAGGAAATATGATTGCTTTTGCCAATGCTTTGTGGGCAGGCTATGAAGTAATAGACACCTCCAATCCTTCGGATAATTTGTTTGTGGTGAAAGTAAAAATGCGCAACGACAATAATTTTGATGATTTATTGCGCACTCTTATCGGTCAAGTGCAACTAGAAGCTGCATGGGAAGTGATGCCATCGATGCAGGATATTTTTATCGATATTGTTCAACCTAAAATTGCCTAATCAATGAAAAATACTTGGATAGTTGTATTACGCGAAATTAAAGAAAGAATTGCTTCTCGTTCGTTTGTACTTTTTTCAGTTTTTGGTCCATTTGTTATTCTAGGTTTGATTTACCTGTTGTTTAAATTTGGAGGTAATGAAGCCGAAAAATGGAATGTTTTGGTAACTGATAAAGCTGGTTTGTTGGAAAACAAAATGTTGGCTCATCCAGATAAAAATGTAAAATATTCTTTTGCCAACGATTATATTGAACACACCAATTTTGCTGACGGTAAACGATACCAACAGTTTGATGCCATGGTTGAAATCAACGAAAAAGTATTGAGCAACAAAACGGCTTATGTTTTTTACAGAACCAAACCTTCGTTTAACTTGCAAGCCAAGGTGCAATATCAAGTTGAGCGCCGTTTGGAAGAGTTGATGATCAAACAATTTACACAGCTTTCTGTTGCCAAATTCCGCGAAATCAAACAGCCGTTAAAGTTTAATTTTAGAAATGTGTATGACCCTTACGATCAAACTTCCGACATCCGCACGTGGGTTGGATTTGCATTTGGCGTCATCATTCTGGTATTTATTGCCTTATTTGGTATGACAATTTTGCGCAGCGTTACCTCTGAAAAAAGCAATCGCATTGTAGAAGTTTTGTTGGCTACCATTCAACCCAAGCAGTTGTTGTTTGGCAAAATGGCCGGGATTGGAATTGCGGCTTTTATTCAATTCATCATTTGGATTGCCATCATTGGTGGAGGTTTGTTTTTAATGCGTGCATTTTTATTTCCTAGCATTTACGATCCATCCGCAATGGATATTCCAGCACTTTCGGACGGTGCCAATTTACTTTCGGCACAAGATAAATTATACAACGGAGCCACTTTTAATGCAGTTGTAGACTTGGTATATGAGCGTGTCAATTTTCCAGTAATGCTCACCTACTTCTTTTTATTTTTTGTTGGAGGTTATTTGTTTTATGGTTCATTTTTCGCAGCAATTGGCTCAACAGCTGGAACAGAAAGTGATGGTCAGCAATTTGTTTTGCCTATACTTTTGATTTTATCCTTATCAGCATACGCAGGTTACTTTGCAATGTCAAATCCAGAAAGTGAACTGAGTATGTGGTTGCACTATATTCCATTCACTTCTCCTGTGGTGGTAATGGTTAAATTAGCCTATGGTTATGGTGCTGGCGAAGCGTATCAATTGTGGTTGTCGTTTATTGTATTGTTGCTTTCGGCATTTGCTTGTTTGTCTATTGCAGCCCGTTTATACAAAAATGGTGTATTGCAATTTGGTCACCGCTTGCGCATTAAGCACTTGTTTCAATGGTTGAAAATGAAATAATTTGATGAAACGAGTTGCCGTTATTGACTTAGGAACCAATTTATTCAATTTGCTCATTGCAGCAGTTGAACCTACAAAATTCGACGTATTATTTCACACCAAATCGGGTGTTGCTATTGGCATGGGAGGCATCAACAATGGAATTATCACCAACGATGCTATTCAACGAGCTATTCAAACCTTAAAAGAATTCAAACAACATTGCGATACTTATCAGGTAGATGAAATCAAAGCATTTGGGACTTCGGCCATTCGCGATGCAAAAAACAACCAAGAATTTTGTGCATTCATTCACCAAGAAACTGGAATTGAAGTGCAAATAATTGATGGTTTGCAAGAAGCGCAACTCATTTATCAAGGTGTGAAATGGACCTATGATTTTAGCGAACCCACCGTTGTTGTTGACATTGGCGGAGGAAGTACCGAATTTATTGTTGCCAACCAAACGGGTATGCAAACAGCCTTTAGTTTGAACATTGGAATTTCACGCATTTTTCAGCAGTTAACACTCAGCGATCCATTGACACCAGAGGATATTGCAACCATAGAAAATTGGTTGGAAAAACATTCCGAAGGAAAATTAAAAAGCATTGCTTGTTCAACGGTGGTTGGAGCTTCTGGAACGTTTGAAACCTTGTATCAAATCCAGTATCAGCAAGAATTTCCAAAATCTTTTGAGTGCATTGAAATGACAATGGATAACATATCAGAAATTTTAGAAGAAATCATTCATTCCACCTTGCATGAGCGGCAATTGAACACGCTCATCCCTCCTATTCGTCAAATTATGATGGCCATTGCGGGAGTTAAAATTCGTTGGATATTCAAACAATTGAATGCACAAAAATTCTTTATTTCACCCAACTCGTTGAAAGAAGGTGCACTTTATTCTGCTTCAAACCTTAAAAAAACTTAAATAATTCTTAAATTTAACGCCTTATTCAATTGAGAAAATTATTTTTGATGTAATTGTAAATTAAAAACAACCTATGAAAAAACATTTTTTACTTGCTTTGGGATTTACAGCAGTGTTTAGTACTGTTGCAAAAGCACAACAACAAGATCCAGTATTAATGGAAATTGATGGAAAGAAAATCACAAAGTCGGAATTTCTTCAGATTTACTTAAAAAACAACAACAATCCAAAATACGACCAAAAAACATTAGACGAGTACATTGACTTGTTTAAAAAATTTCAATTAAAAGTTGCAGAAGCAGAAGCGTTGGGATACGATACTATTCCGAAGTTAAAAAATGAGTTAGCTGGATATCAAAAACAATTGGCTCAACCTTATTTGACTGACAAAAGCATGAATGAAGCGTTGGTGCAACAAGCGTATGAGCGTATGAAAAATGAAGTGAGAGCTTCTCATATTTTGATTAAATTGCCTGCAAATCCTTCTCCAGAAGATACTTTAAAAGCTTATAATAAAGCAATGGAAGTTCGCAGTAAATTGTTAAAAGGCGGTGATTTCAATAAAATTGCAAGTGAATATTCTGATGATCCATCTGCAAAAACCAATTTTGGTGATTTAGGATTTTTCACAGCTTTCCAAATGGTGTATCCTTTTGAAGAAGCGGCATACAATCAAAAAATTGGTGAAATTTCAATGCCGATTCGCACACGTTTTGGTTACCACATACTAAAAGTTACCGACAAACGTCCGGCTCGTGGTACAATGAAAGCTGCACATTTGATGGTTGCTGCAAATGAAGAAAATGATAGTCCAGAAACCATTGCAAAAGCAGAAAGCAAAATCAATGAGTTGTATGAGAAATTGAAAAAAGGAGACAATTTTGAAGAGTTGGTAAAAGCCTATTCAGACGATCCATCTTCGGCTAGTAATGGTGGTTTATTGCCTGTTTTTGGAACGGGTGCAACTACACGTATGATTCCAGAATTTGAAGAAGCTGCTTTTGGATTGGAAAAAGACGGCGATTTTAGTAAACCTGTTCGTTCAAAATTTGGTTTCCACATTATCAAACGCATTCAATTGACACCATTAAAATCATTTGATGAGTTGAAAAAAGAAATGGAAACTCGTGTTAGCCGTGATGAACGTGCTAATTTAACGCAAAACAGCTACATCGAAAAATTGAAAAAAGAATACAATTACAGCGAGCCTAATCATGAAAAAGTGATGGCTTGGTTCAATAAAAACATGGATTCTTCTATCTACAAAGGTGAATTTAATGCTGGAAAATTGAAAACAAATGCGGTGATGTTCTCATTAGCAGGTAAAAATTACACCGAAAAAGATTTTGTTGCTTACATGAATGAAAATCCAAGAAATTCTCGTGGTACAGCATTATCAGAAGTGGCAAAAAAACAATTCAAAGAGTGGACAAATTCTACAGTTATTGATTATGAAAAATCACGATTGGATGTGAAATACCCTGAATACAAAGCGTTGATGAAAGAATATCACGACGGAATTTTGTTGTATGAAGTAATGAGCGACAAAGTTTGGAACAAAGCAATGACCGATACAGTTGGATTAAAAGCGTTCTACGAAGCAAACAAAGCAAATTATGTTTGGGGAAAACGTTACGATTGCACAGTTTATGAAACAATGTCTGAAGATGTTGCTAAAAAGGTGTATAAATTAGCTAAAAAGAAATTGGCAGCTGATAGCATTGCTAGCATCATCAACAAAAACACAGAGTTAAACTTAAAAGTTAGATCAGGAAAATTTGAACTTTCAAAAACACCTTATTTAGAAAAACAACCGTTGAAAAAAGGAGTTAACAAACCGTATGTTTTTGATGGTAAAAACTATGTTGTTAAATTGAATGAAGTAATTGAAGCTAAAAACAAAGAATTAGCTGAAGCAAAAGGTATCATAACTTCTGACTACCAAACATATTTGGAAAAAGAATGGTTGAATGAATTGGAGAAAAAACATAAAATTGTAGTTTACAAAGATGTTTTATATTCTTTAGGAAAATAAACCTAAAAAAATCAAAAGGCTGGCCAACTAGTCAGCCTTTTTTTATATAGTTGCATTTAAACGTTGTTCTATACTATCGAAAAAGAAATAAATTTAGATACAAAACGTTGACACAAAATAGTAAATAAGATACATGAAATTAATAATTGGTTTAAGTTTTATTGTTGCATCTTTGGGTGTAACTTTTGGACAACAAAAAAGAACATTGTTGAATGGTGTTGTGGCACAAATTGGCGACAATGTTATTTTGCAATCCGACATAGAAGCCCAAGTTTTACAAGCACAACAAGCAGGTATAACCATTGACGAATCATTTAGATGCAACGTTTTGGAAGGAATCATGTATCAAAACTTGTTGATTAACCAAGCAAAATTAGATAGTATTGAAATAACTGACCAACAAGTAGATGCTGAAATGGAAAACCGTATTCGTTCTATTGAAGCTCAAATTGGTAGCCGCGAAAAAATGGAGCAGTTTTATGGAAAAACCATTTCACAAATTAAAGACGAGTTTCGTGGCGCCATTCATCAACGTATGTTAGCCGATGAAATGGAAAGAAAAATCACTGAAAACTTAACCATTACACCACGCGAAGTAAAAGAATTTTTTGAAAAATTGCCTGCAGATAGTATTCCCTACATCAATGCACAAACAATGTTTCAGCAAATTGTTATGTATCCAGAAGTAACAAAAGCGGATAAACAACGTGCAAAAGCAGAATTAGAAGATATTTTACAACAAGCAAGAAGCGGAAAAAGTTTCGCAACATTGGCTCGTTTGTATTCAGATGACAAAGGAAGTGCATCTAAAGGAGGTGAAATTACTGCACGCAGAGGAATGATGGTTGCCCCGTTTGAAGCGGCTGTTTTTAGTTTAAAAGAAGGAGAAATTTCGGATGTTTTTGAATCAGAATACGGTTATCACATTGTTAAATTAATCCAACGTAAAGGTGATAATTATACATGTGCCCACGTTTTGATTATTCCGAAATACACTACTGAAGCTTTAGAATTGGCTGCATTGAAATTAGATACGTGCTACCGTAAATTGAAAGCCAATGAAATTACTTGGGATGATGCTGTAGCAAAATATTCCAACGACGAAACAACAATGCAAAACCGTGGTATTATTACCAACCCATACACTGGCGATCAAAAATGGGATGCTGCAAGTTTGAGTGAAATTGACCAACAAATTTATTTGTTAACCGACAAATTGGCTGTAGGACAAATTACTGAACCTAATTTATACGAAGACATGATGACGCGTAAAGAAGGGGTGCGTATATTGCGTTTGGCTCAACGCACAGAACCGCATAAAGCTAATTTAAAAGAAGATTATCCGTTGATTCAAAAAGCAGCTGAAAGCACCAAACACCAAGAAATGATTGATGCTTGGGTGAAAGGAAAAATCAGCCAGGCGTATGTGAAAATCAACGACGAATACAAAAACTGTTCGTTTAAATACAACTGGAATTTGAAGTAATTTTTTGTACATTTATCAAAAATCTTAACCATGTCAGATAAAGCTGCTTTAGACCAATTAGTACAACATTATAACGAATTAAAAAACGAAATTCACAAAGTAATCGTTGGACAAGATGAAGTTGTAGATCAAGTATTGATTTCAATTTTTTCACGAGGACATTGTTTACTTGTGGGCGTGCCAGGACTTGCAAAAACATTGCTTGTCAACACCATTGCTCAAACGTTGGGATTGTCGTTTAACCGTATTCAGTTTACACCCGACTTAATGCCGTCAGACATTATTGGTTCTGAAATATTGGATGAATCCAGAAATTTTAAATTCATCAAAGGCCCGATTTTTAATAACATTATTTTGGCCGACGAAATTAACCGTACGCCACCAAAAACACAATCGGCGTTGTTGGAGGCAATGCAAGAACGTTCGGTTACTACAGCTGGTAAAACCTATAAATTGGAAGCGCCATTTTTTGTGTTAGCAACACAAAACCCTATTGAGCAAGAAGGAACTTATCCGTTACCAGAAGCACAACTCGACCGTTTTATTTTCAATATTTGGGTGGACTACCCTACTTTTGTTGAAGAAATGGCAATTGTAAGAGCCACAACTGTTGACAGTAAAACCGAGTTAAAACAAGTGTTGAACGCCGAACAAATTATTGCCTACCAAGAATTGATTCGCAGAATACCAGTTGCCGACAATGTGTTGGAATATGCGGTGAAATTAGTCGGAAAAACACGCATCAACTCAGAATTTGCAACACCATTAACAAAAGATTATATTACTTGGGGAGCTGGTCCACGTGCTTCGCAATATTTAATCATTGCAGCAAAATGCCACGCAGCCTTGAATGGCAAATACTCTCCCGACATTGAAGATGTAAAAGCAGTTGCATTGCCTATTTTACGTCACCGTTTGGTAAGAAATTACCGCGCCGAAGCAGAAGGCTATTCAATGGAAAAAATTATAAAAGAGTTGTTGTAATTTTTTTTAGCTGAAAGTTCTTAAAAATTCAATTACATTTTAATAAACACAAAAAAGGCTTAGAGAAATCTAAGCCTTTTTTACTATCCTCAATAGTGAACTACTATCCTTTTACTCTTTCTACGTATGTACCTGTGCGTGTATCAATTTTGATTACTTCACCGTTGTCAATAAACAAAGGAACTTTTACTTCTGCTCCTGTTGCAATTGTTGCAGGTTTCATAGAGTTTGTTGCTGTATCTCCTTTCACACCTGGCTCTGTGTAAGTAACCTCAGAAATGATGTACATTGGCAATTCAACCACCAATGGCATTTCTTCTTCAGCGTGGAATAAAATGTTACATACCAAACCTTCTTGTAAAAACTTTGGTTTTTCAATCATTGCAGTTGGAATCAACACTTGTTCATACGTTTCGTTGTTCATGAAAACAAATGCATCTGCTTCTTCATACAAATATTGGTACTCTCTGTTTTCAATACGAACTGGTTCAATTTTGTGACCTGCTGAGAAAGTGAAATCCAAAATTTTTCCAGTTTCAATTTGACGCATTTTTGTACGTACAAATGCAGGACCTTTACCTGGTTTTACGTGTTGAAATTCAATAATTTGACACAATTTATCGTTGTGTTTAATACATAATCCGTTTCTAATATCCGCTGTTGTAGCCATATTATTTATAGTTTAATTTAAATTGCTTTGTTTTATTTGGAGTGCAAATATATGATTTTTTTCGTTTCATCACATCGGAATCGTTACTTTAAAGGTCGTTCCCTCACCTATTTGCGATTTTTCTACCACCACTTTTCCTTTGTGGTATTCTTCAACAATACGTTTTACCAAGAACCATCCCCAACCCCGTTTTTGCATATTTGAAATAGAGCGAATTTGTTGCGGGGTCATTCCTTTTCCGGTATCCGAAATATAAATAACAGCCATTTCTGATGTGGATTTTAAGGTAATGTTCAACTTCCCTTTTCCTTCCATAGCATCAACAATAGTATTTTACAATGTTTTCATCACCCGAAATCAACGAAGAACTGTGGGGAGCCATACATTTTCTTCAATTTTGACGTAAATTGAACTTGTTTCTGATGTTCAACTTGCAGATAATCAATAATTTCTTGAACGGTTACCGATAAATTCATGGACTCCATTTTGGCTTCGCTACCAATTTTAGAGAAACGATCGGTAACTTTGTTCAAACGGTCAATATCTTTATGCATTTCGTCCACAATCATCGCATCTACTTCTTGAGAACGCAAGAGCTCTACCCACGCCATTAATGATGAAATCGGAGTTCCTAATTGGTGAGCTGTTTTTTTGCCACTCCGCCCATACCTGATTTTGTTCGGCTTTTCTAAAAGTGCTAAACAACAAATAGGCAATAAACACAAACAAACCAATGATAACAAATTGGATGTAGGGAAAATATTGGAGCTGTTTAACAACGGGGCTACTATCAAAATACAATACATTTTTCACGTTGTTGCTAAAATCAATCACAATAGAGTCGTTGGTTTTAGACATATCCCGAATCAAACTATTCACATCGGTGTGCATAAAAACAGAATCGTTGATGTTGGTTCCAATAACCTGACGTGTTTCTTGGTTAATCAACATTACGGGTACCAATTCCTCGTCTTCAATAATTTCTTTGTTGAATGATTTAAAATGTCGAATCGCGGTCTTTTTCCAAACGACTACCCCTTTGAATCGTCGTACATATTCTATATAAAGTCCTTGCCACACTTCAACAGTAAACGCTGGATTTTTTTTTCTCCATACGCTGCCAATACGCGCAAAGAATCACTAATCTAATCAATTTTTGAAGATAATTCAGGATAAACTTGACGAATGTTGGATGTCAAAATCTGCTGCGGTAGCCCGAAATATTTGCATCATTGTCCAAAAGAATAACTGGAATATCGTTGTTGTCTTTCACAATTTGCATTGGAAATTCAGGAATGGAATACGCAGAAGGATTAGCAATCTCTTTGGAAGCATCCACCCACAGCTTCATTTTTTCTTTTTCCTTTTCGCGCAATTGGGTAAAAGTACGGTCGGTTAACTGTATCAACTCTACCCTTTTTTTAATCATGGATGCCCATTGTTTGGCCCGTTGACGTTCTTGAGCAGCTACTTTGGAAACAATTTCATTGGATACAAACAACGAAGCCCCAACCAATAGCAGGGCAACAATTAACAGTACAATCTTCCACTTTTGTTTGTTTGTATATAAATTCATGCGGTAATTTCTGCAATGAAAACGATAAATGTAGCGCTTTATTTGTTTGAATCCCTACTTTTTGATTAATTTTCGCCTTCAGTTCGTTTTAAAATGAAAAATAATAAATTAAAATTCGCCCTCATCTTTGTCATTTGCTTGTTAATTGTCAATATACCATTATGGTTCTTCCCTATTCAATTATTCCCAGGCGTCATTGAATTTCAAAACGGTTTGCAAGCAGTTACAATTGAAGCGCCATTAAGCCTTTCGCATTTCATAGGCAAAGGTTTTAACGAAGGCGATTTGGAAAATGTCAACGATTTTTATTTGAAACCAACTGGCTATGCACTGGCATTTATTATCTGCATTGGATTGCCTTTTATTATTGCATTAAGATGGAGCAATCAACAAAAAAAATAAATCGCATTCTTTTGTCCTAATTCTTGTTTTCTCGTTGAATTTTTATTAATTTTAAATCATTCTAAATAAGAAGGGTTTAAAATTTGATTTATCATTTTCAATTAAATTTTAAATCGATTGTTTAATTAAAATTCAAAATCGTATGAAAAAACATGTTGCACAAACGTGCATGCAGTAGTGTTATTGTTATTAACAAAAAAAGCCGATACTTTGCAGAATCGGCTAAAATATTTAAACAGATAAACGATTAACGCTTGTGCATTGGTTCATCTGATACAGTCAATTTTTTTCTTCCTTTACGGCGACGAGCAGCTAATACTCTACGTCCATTTTTAGTAGCCATACGGCTTCTAAATCCATGCTTATTTCTTCTTTTTCTTACAGAAGGTTGAAACGTTCTTTTCATATCCTAAATCTTATAATTGCGTTTTTTATCAAAAATTCGGATTGCAAAGATATACTATTTTTTTAATCTAACAAGCAATTCCAATAAATTTGTGTAAAAAAGTAAGATTCCAGTTGAATATGATTTTTATCATTTTTTAAAATTAACTTTCATCGTTACTTTGCACTAGAATTTTTGCAAAAATGGAAAAAAATCTATCATGTGACCATTGTGGTGATGAAATTATTGGTAAT
>JAWKMK010000016.1:0-59451 GCA_041392275.1 Crocinitomicaceae bacterium
AATCAAAAAAAAACTTTTTGTGTTAATTTTCAACAATACATTTGATTTATTCCTTTTTTCAATTAATTTTACGCAATGTTTAAACTTTAAAACTTTTTTATATGAGAAAAATTTACTTATTAGTTGCTTCTGTATTTGTAGGAGCAAGCGTTTTTGGACAAACTAATCTTTCTTACGAAGATTCAGTTAATCACCCTTATGCAGCAGCAGGCATACCTGAAATTGGTACAACTAACGGCTGGGCATTAGGTTTGTATGATGCTTCAACTGATTTCTCTAATGGAGCACAATCAGTTAAATTAACAACTGTAACTAACGCAAACTTTGCTATGGCAGGTTTACCAACACAATTACCAGGGCAAATTTTTCAAGATATTGATATCGATGCAACAGCTATATCAAATAATGGTGCTGACATTACTGGAACTGTTGATGTTAAAACTAATTTATTAGGTAATGCTGCTGGTTTAGATTCAGCTTTGATTATTTTTGAAGCATACGACACATTGGCTGCTGGATCTGCTGATGACGTATTGTTATATTCTGGTTCATTAATAATTACACAAAATACTTCTACTTGGACAACTGTTCCTTTATCAATGGAAGACGCAGGTAATACTGGAACAATCAATTCATTGGTAATTGGAGGTATGTCAGGATATAAACGTTTAACAGATGGTTCTACATTAATGTTGGACAATTGGACAATTGATTTAGGTTACCTATCTGTTAATAACACAAGCAATGTTACTTTCAGCGCATATCCAAACCCAACTAAAAATGTATTGAACATTACAGCTTCTGAAGAAGTTAGCTCAGTATCTATTTTATCTTTAGATGGTAAAGTAGTTACAACTTCTACTTCTAACACAGTTGATGTTTCTGCATTAACAAATGGTGTTTATATGTATGAAGTTACTACTGTTAATGGTAAAAAAGCTATTAACAAATTCGTGAAAGAATAATAAATAACACGATATTTGAAAGGCTGTTCGATTGGACAGCCTTTTTTTATTATATTTGCTCCATAAAACGATAGTTGTATTTCAATGGAAATAGTCATAATTATCGCTCTTATATTGTTGAATGGTTTATTTTCTATGTCGGAAATGGCCATGGTTTCCTCTCGAAAATTTAAACTCGAAAGTGCAAAACGACAAGGTAAGAGCGGCGCTAAAAAAGCTTTGGATTTAGCTGAAAATCCTACCCGTTTTCTTTCTACTGTACAGATTGGAATCACCCTGATTGGTATTTTACTTGGGGTTTATAGTGGCGACGCTATCACACAAAATGTTGCCAATTTTTATGCGCAATTCAAAGTGCTTCAACCAATTTCTAATGAATTAGGAACTGGAACTGTAGTGATTTTTATCACCTATCTTTCTATCGTTTTGGGTGAGTTGCTCCCTAAAAGAATTGGAATGATTTATCCCGAACCTGTGGCAATTGCTGTGGCAAAGTTCATGAACATCCTTTCTATTCTTGTTTCGCCTTTTGTGTGGTTGCTAACTGCATCAAACAATTTTTTAGCGCGAATTCTAGGGCTTAAAAAAACTGCCGAAAACATGGTGACCGAAGAAGAAATTAAATCCATCATCCGTGAAAGTGCAGAAGGTGGTGAAATTCAGGATATTGAACAAGATATTGTGGAACGTGTTTTTGAGTTGGGCGACCGAAAAGTAAATTCACTTCTCACCTACCGAAGCGATATCACTTATTTTGATGTGACCGATGATTGGCAAACGGTAAAAGAAAAAATAAACACCGATAAACACTCCAACTATCCCGTGGTAGAAGGCAATAACATTGACAACATTATTGGAATTGTTTCGCTTAAAGATTTGTTTGACCCTATTGTTTCTGGTGCACTTTCGTTAAAAGCAATTATGAAAGAACCGCTGTATTTGAACGAAAAAACATCGGCTTACAAAGTATTAGAGCAATTTAAACAAGATAAAATTCATTACGGAATTGTGGTTGACGAATACGGTGCTACACAAGGAGTTGTTTCTATGGATGACGTACTCGACGCATTGGTAGGCGAAGCAACAGAAGAAGATCAAGACGAATACCAAATTGTGGAGCGCGACGAAAACAGTTGGCTTGTGGATGGTCAATATTCAATTTTTGACTTTAGTAAATATTTTGAGGTAGAAGTAAGTGAAGAAATTCAAGCAGAATACTCAACTGTTGCTGGATTAATGATTCATATCAAAGGCGATTTGCTCAACGAAGGTGAATCGGTTGAATTTGAAAATTTAGTACTCGAAGTAGTTGATAAAGACGGTCAACGCATCGATAAAATCCTTGTTACCCGTATTCAAGAGGAAGAATAATTGATTTTCTATATCCACAAAAAAGGACTCCTTGTGAGAGTCCTTCCTATATTTTTTGATGTTCATTAAACAACCAAACACCAATTATCTTCATCGGTAAACTTACCTGATTTTACGCCATCTAAATAGGTTTTTACTTTTTGTGAGAAATTTGTTTCAGCAACTTCTGGCAACACAAAATCTTTCCCTCTAAAATTAATGCGTGTAATGCTTGCAATAGTTGCTGCTGTTCCAGCTCCAAAAGCTTCTTGCAAACGCCCTTCTTCGGCTGCTTTTACAATTTCTTCAACAGAAACCTTACGTTCTTCTACTGGATAACCCCACTTTTGAGCAACATCAACGATGGTACGCTTAGTTGTTCCTCTCAAAATAGTATCTTCATCCTCTGCTGGAGTAATCAACGTATCGTTAATAACAAAACAAATGTTCATCGTTCCCGATTCTTCAAAATACTTGTGTTCTTTTGCATCTGTCCACAACAACTGGCTATATCCTTCTTTTTGTGAAAGCAATGCCGGATATAATGCCGAAGCGTAGTTACCAGCAGTTTTTGCTCTTCCAACACCACCTATTGCAGCTCTGGTGTAGTATTCTTCCACTTTCACAGCAACTGGTTTAGAATAATAGGCTCCAACTGGACACAAAAACACGATAAATTTATAGTTATCCGATGGTTTTACACCAATTGCCTCATCTGTTGCAAAAACAAACGGGCGAATGTACAAAGAATATCCTTCATTCTTTGGAACCCATTCTTTGTCAACTTCAACCAATTTGCGAATTAATTCCACAAACACTTCTTCTTCCATTGCAGGAATACACAATCTTTCACTGGATTCTGCAAAACGTTTTGCGTTCATTTCTGGGCGAAATAAAACGACATCTCCATTCTCTCTGCGAAATGCTTTCATTCCCTCAAAAATTGTTTGTCCATAGTGCAAAGCCGACATTGCAGGATGCATTGGTATAGGTCCAAAAGGAACGATTTCTGGTGTTTGCCATTTTCCATCTGTATAATCCATTACCAACATGTGGTCGGTAAATACTTTTCCGAAAGGCAAATTATTCCAATCAACTTGGTGAATTTTTGTTTGGCTAGTAGGTGTGATCTTAACTGTTATTGGTTCTTTTATCATTTCTTGCTAAAATTTCCTTCAAATATAATTAAAAAATCATTGTGCAACTTTCCCTATTTTGTTAAATAAACACTAAAAAATCCTATTTTTGAAAACTTAAGAGCCATGTCTAAAAGTTTAGAAACATTACAAAAATATTGGGGATACAACAATTTTCGTCCTGGACAAGAAGCCATCATTGACGATGTCATCAATGGGCATGATGTGCTTGCGTTGATGCCTACAGGAGGTGGGAAATCCATTTGCTTTCAAGTTCCTGGACTCATTCGCGAGGGACTAACACTAGTAATTTCGCCTTTAATTGCATTGATGCAAGACCAAGTAACGGCTTTGGATAAAAAACACATCCTTGCAAAAGCTATCACAAGTGGTATGAGTTTTAGAGAATTGGATATTACACTCGATAATGCTCGATTTAACGGCTATCAATTTCTTTACACTTCGCCAGAAAGAATTCAAAGTACTCTTTTTATTGAACGTTTCAAGCTGATGAACATAGGGCTCATTGTAATTGACGAGGCTCATTGTATTTCTGAATGGGGACATGATTTTCGACCGAGTTTTATGGAAATTAAAAAGCTTCGCGAAATTCACCCTTCTGTTCCTATCATTGCACTAACTGCAACGGCAACACCTAAAACTCAGCAAGAAATTATTGAACGTTTGGAACTCAAAAATCCAAAAATTCATCAATCTAGTTTTGAACGCAAAAATTTATCCTACAAAAGCTATTTAACCAACAATAAACTACAAGAAATTATTGACACCTGCAAGCAATTTGAAGGAAAAACAGGAATTGTTTATTGTCAAACCAGAAAATCGGTCAAATTTGTTGCACAAAAGCTCTACAGTCAACAACTTTCGGTAGGCATTTACCATGGTGGAATGAATCGCGATGAACGCAAAAAAATGCTCGAAGATTGGCTCAGCAATAAAATAAAAATTATTGTGGCTACCAACGCTTTTGGAATGGGAATTGACAAACCCGATGTGCGTTTTGTGTTGCACTATGAATTCCCCAATTCACTCGAAGCATATTTTCAGGAAGCAGGACGTGGTGGACGCGATGGAAACGAATCGGTTGCAATCAATTATTGGCAAAAAGAAGATATAACGACGTTAGAAGAACAAGTTGAACAAAAATTCCCTCCTATTGATGAAATCAAACGGGTGTATCGTGCTGTTTGCAATTTTCTAAAAATAGCCATCGGTTCTGGTAAAGATGAAACCTATGCGTTCAACATATCTCAGTTTTCTAAAAACTTTGACATCTCACCTGCACTTTGCTTCAATTCATTGAAAATCTTAGAATTGACGGGCGAACTTTCTTTTTCCGAAGGTTTTTTTTCGCCTACAAAACTAAAATTCTCAATAGGCAATGAGGCCTTGTATAATTTCCAAATTCAACACGAAACGTTTCGTCCGCTTATTACCATCATTACACGCGCCTATCCAGGTGTTTTCATGAATTTTATGGAAATTAATGAATCGGAAATTTGCAAACGATTGAACATCCAACCAAAAGAATTGGAAACAAAATTGCAATTTTTAGAAAAAACAGGAATCATCGATATCAATTGGAAAACCGATTCGCCAACCATCACCTTTACACGCGAACGTATGCCTTATGATTATTTGGAAATTGACCCTGAAGTGTATCATTTTCGGAAAAAAATTGCCGTAGAAAAATTAGTGAGCGTCAAAAAATACTTGCAAGATGACGTATGTCGTTCGATGCAATTGATTCACTATTTTGGACTTCCTACCGAAAAATGTGGTAAATGCGATGTGTGTATAAACGAAAAAGAACAAGAAAACAATCCCAATTACATTTCAATGGTGTTGAATTTTTTACAAGAAAATCCTAAAAAAGATTTTGAAGTAAAAGCATTGTTTACCAATGATGCACTTTACAAAACAACCATTCGAAAACTAATGGTAGAGGAAAAAATAAAATTTGATGGCGAAAATTACACGTTGTTCACTGCCAATTAATCGTGTGAAAATGTAAAGAAACTAAAAACCACATTGCCATAGCCTCTGCTCGATTCATAGCCTTTTAAATGCGAAATAGCTGTGCGCTTGCCGTGTTCTACTATCAACAATCCGTCTTCTTTTAACAATTGTTTTTCCAAAACCAATTGCACCAATTGCTCATAATGCTTAAATTCATACGGCGGATCGGCAAAAACAACATCAAATTTTTGTTCTGTTTTTTCTAAATATTTAAGAATATCGTTGTGCACAATTTGAATAGACGGCAACAACTCAAACTCTTTTGCTAAATGACGAATGTGACGGGTTACGTTAAAATTAGAATCAACCGCCACTACATTTTTTGCACCACGCGATAAAAACTCAAACGATATATTTCCAGTTCCTGCGCACAAATCCAACAAATCACACCCATCAATATCCAAACGGTTTTCCAACATATTGAACAATCCTTCTTTTGCAAAATCGGTAGTTGGTCGCGAAGGAAAATTTTTCGGAACCGTGATTTTCTTTGTTTTTAATGTTCCTCTGATTATACGCACGTTGATTGGTATTTTTCTACGAGTGAATGACTTTGTTTGACCGTGCAATTGTTTCCTTGCACTTTTTCTATTAATGCTTGAAGAGCGGCTAAATCAACTTCCGAACCTACGCCATTGGTTATTTCCAGTTCACCTGGTTGTTCGTTCAATTCCAATTGTTGCATGCTGTACGAAAAATAATACACCACATCTTCCAATGTAGCATAATCAAACGAAGAATAAAATTTTAAATTATTTTCTTTCAACACCATCAATACCAAATGTTCTTGATGCAAAACCAAGGTTGATTTCAACTTAAATGTTGGTCCTTCAAAAACCCCGCGAATGAGATGTGTGGCTTCGTGTTGTAATACAATGCGTGGGAAGCGTAACACAAAAAACGATTTCACCCAAGCAGGAATAAAAAATACATTCACCATATTTTGCATCGGCAAACGGTTGTAATCTACCTCATCCAAAGACACCGAAGTACCATAAGCTAAATTGAAAATTGCATTTTTATCCGATTCGTTAAACACATTTGCTGGAACCACCACATTTTGTTTTTCAGACCACGAAAGAGTTGCTTTTTCAAAATCAGTTTCTTTCCACTCGGTTTGTTTCCAAAATTCTTCCAATTGTGCTTTGTAACGATAATCTTGTTTTTCTTGAAACGCAAAAGCACGTTCACTCACCACAAAATTACCATTCAGCTTAACAAAGCGCACGGCATTGGTATTGATGTCTATTGCTAAATGTGTCATTCCACTTTTACTTGGTAGCACAAATCTACACTTTTTGTTCAATATATGTTGCATTTCACAAAAACCTAAACATCTCAACAATTTATCGTTCATAGTTTTATTAGGCAACGCCTCCAACAGAAAAATTTTAAGTTTAGTTTTGAAACAAATAATTATTATGGAAGATATTTCGTTGTTTTTTGCTCCTGTTGCTCAAGATCGTGTAATTGATTTTGGACTTGGAAAAACCATTGATACACATACAGAAAGTGCTGGATTTCCTGAAATACCCAAACAAAGCATTGCGCTCTTTTATGTTCCTGAGTTTAGAAATTCAAACTTTGAAAAGGTAAAACACGAAAAATTCCGTGAGCAATTACACCAATTCAACTATGGAAAAGATTGGACCAGAAAAATTGTTGATTTAGGCGATGTTTTTCCTGGCGAATCCATCAACGATACTTATTTTGCGGTGAGTAAAATCGTTGCAACTTTGGTTAAACACGATGTTATCCCTGTCATTATTGGTGGTTCACAAGATTTAACAATGGCGGTTTACAAAGGCTATGAAACCTTGGAACAGTATGTAAACTTGTGTACTATTGATGCAAAACTCGACATGGGGACACCCGAAAACGAATTGCATGCCGACGGATACATCAGCCATTTGTTGGTGCAACGTCCATGTTATTTGTTCAACCATTCCAACATTGGCTTACAAATTCCGTATGCCGATAAAGATGAATTGGATTTGTTTGATAAATTGTATTTTGATTACTGCCGTTTGGGCGAATACAATGCCGACTTTAAACGCGCCGAACCACATTTACGCAATTCAGATATTTTAAGTATTGATTTTTCAAGTATTCGTTATGGAGAATTAGCCGATTCGCAATACAGCAATGCCAATGGTTTTTATGCCGATCAAATGTGTCAAATTGCCCGCTATGCTGGAGTAAGTGATAAATTATCATCAATGGGGATTTTTAATTATTTACCCGAACTAACTAATGCAACCAATGCTTCTAATTTGGTAGCTCAAATTATTTGGTATTTTATTGATGGGGTAAATGCGCGTGTTGGCGACTATCCTATTGGCAACCGTAAAAACTACCTAAAATTCATCGTCCACATTGATGATTTTAAAGATGAAATTGTATTTTTCAAAAGTGATAAATCTGCTCGTTGGTGGATGCAAGTACCTTATCCTGCCGAAGAACAACGTAAATACGAACGTCATTACTTAGTGCCGTGCAACCATGAAGATTACGACAGAGCAATGCAAAATGAAATACCTGATTTGTGGTGGAAAACCTATCAAAAATTAGTGTAACACCTTGATTAATAGCTATACGACATACGTTTTGCCTTTATAAAACGAGGGATGTAGTATTTACTTTTGATGATATTTTCAATGGCAACACCTTTTCCGTTGGATGAATGAATGATGTTGATTTCTGTTTCATTTCTTGAAACAACCATTGCCACGTGTCCAACTCTGTTACTACGCACATCACTTCCCTTGAAAAACAATAAATCACCTGGTTTTACATCCGATAATTTAATGGTTTCACCTTGTTCGGCAATTAAGTAACTTGGACGTGGAATTGAAAACCCAAAATGTCCTACAACATAATTTACAAAACCAGAACAATCAAAACCAGATGGCGTCATACCTGAATAACGATAAGGCGTACCAATCAATGATTTTGCAAAGGCCAACATTTTATCAATGCGGTGTTCATCGCGTTTTTTGGTGGAAGTGGAATCTTTTGTAGTTGAAACAAGTGTATCCGCTTGCGTTGCTGGTGCCTGACCATAAGTCCAGCTACTTGCCAACAATAGCACAACAAAATAAACTATAAATTTCGCCTTAATTTTCATTTGGTTGCAAAAATATAATTAATTTCGAAAAAATAAAAATTGAGTAGTTGGCAGCAAATTTTGATATTAAGGACTTAAAAAAACTCTATTACACCATTGGTGAAGTAGCCGATT
This sequence comes from Crocinitomicaceae bacterium, assembly GCA_041392275.1. Classification (GTDB taxonomy): domain Bacteria; phylum Bacteroidota; class Bacteroidia; order Flavobacteriales_D; family Crocinitomicaceae; genus Taishania. Next base: position 8,730 of record JAWKMK010000016.1, read on the forward strand.
TATTCCACGTAAACCAATCCCTTATTCGGTTTTGGGAAAAAGAGTTTCCCAGCATTCAACCAAAAAAAAATGCTAAAGGCAACCGACTTTTCACACCAAAAGACATCGAAACTTTTAACAAAATTTATACATTGGTAAAAGTGCAAGGCTTTACACTCGATGGAGCAAAAAATGAATTAAAAAAACGAAAATCTACTCTAATTGACAACGAAACACCCATCGAAAAAACGCCTAATAACGAAGTAATTGCCAAATTAGAAGCTATAAAAGCAAAATTAATTGCCCTAAAAAAGTAGTGGATTGTACAATTATTCAAAATAAACCTGCTCAAATTCCGTTTCTAGAGTTATTTTTGTCAACTATGCATAAATTAACCTTGCTTTTTTTAGTGTTACTCTCTAATTTCATTCTTGCACAAGAAGTGGAAATTACGGGGCAATGTATTAATTCTAAAAAAGAAGGTATTTCTGATATCTTAATTCGCATCAACCAACGAAACGAAGCTATTTACACCTATCAAAATGGAAATTATTATACAAAAGCAAACTTTTGAGATACATTAAACATTCATTATTTTGTTTCGGGCGATACAACCCAACGCCAACAAGTATTTTTTGTAAAAAACAACCATTCCACCAAAATTCCAGCGTTTGAAATCAACATCAAGCAATTTGAGGATGTGAAAATCATCAAAGAAATTGACAAACCATTTGATTTAACCCCCATCAAAGTAAAAGATTGGCAAACATTGCCGCTACAAAGTGTTGAACACGTATTGGTTTTTACAACAGCTGCTCGTTCCAACAATGAGTTAACGTCCAACTACAACGTGCGCGGTGGTAATTACGACGAAAACCTGGTTTATGTCAACGGATTTCAAATTTACAGACCGTTTTTAACGCGAGCTGGACAACAAGAAGGAATGAGTTTCATCAACAGTGCTTTGGTGGAATCGTTGGACTTCTCTGCAGGTGGTTTTGACGCACAATATGGTGATAAATTGAGTTCTGTATTGGACATTAAGTACCGTAAAGCCGAAAAATTCAAAGGTTCAATTTTAGCTTCGTTATTGGGTGTTGAGGGGCATTTGGAGCAACAATTGGGCAAAAAGAAACGCTTTAGCTATATGTTGGGAGCGCGTTTCCGTTCCAACGGTTATTTTTTAAATGCACTTCCAACAAAAGGAGCATACAACCCTATATTTTGGGATGCGCAGCTTTTAACCGATTACATCATTTCAGAAAATTGGACATGGTCGATTTTAGGACACATATCGAGCAACAATTACACATTTTCGCCACAAACACAAAAAACAGATTTTGGTACTGCCAACGAGGCCTACTCGTTCATGGTTTACTTTGACGGTAAAGAACAAACACGTTTTCGCACTATGATGGGAGGAACAAAATTTGCCTACACATCCAACGATAATAAAACCAAGTTAAACTTTTTTGCTTCGGCCTTTCATACCGATGAACGTGAATATTTTGATGTGCAAGGGCAATACTACATCAACGAATTGGAAACCGACCCATCCAAAGAAGAATTTGGAGACTCCATTGCTGTGCTGGGTGTTGGAACGTTTTTAAATCACGCACGTAACCGCTTGAGAGCAACAATTTTCAACGTTTACCATACTGGGAGCAAAGAATTGAAAAATACGTTTGTTGATTCCGAGCGCACATTGCACCGTCAATACAACATTTTGTGGGGAGTCAATTTTCAACAAAATGATTTTTACGATGTGTTGAGCGAATGGAAAATGATTGACTCTGCGGGCTATAGTTTACCACAAACCAACGATCATAAAGTCAATTTGCAAGAAGTTATCAAAGGAAAATTGAACCTGCAAAGTAGTGTTATCAACGGATATACGCAGTTCAACGGCATTTGGTCTAAAACAAAAGTGAACTATCCTGTTAGCATCACCAAAAAAATAAAGATAAAAAAACAAGAGCCAATAAAAGTTACATTTAGAGATACAATTGATGCGTCTTCGTCAAAATGGGCTTTATCCATTGGAACAAGGGTTTCATACACCAGTGTAAACAATGAGTTTTTTGTTACTCCACGTGCTTCGGTGATGTATTATCCTCGTGCTTATTTGGTGAAAGATTCTACCATTACACGAAGAAACATGAGTTTGCGTTTTTCAACTGGTTTGTACTACCAACCACCAATTTATCGTGAGTTGAGAACTTTTGATGGTCACCTCAATAAAAACGTCTTATCACAAAAATCGTATCATGCAGTAGTTGGTTACGACATGTTTTTCTTCATGTGGGGGCGTCACAGTCCGTTTAAATTCACAACAGAATTGTTTTACAAATACATGTGGGATGTCAACCCATACGAAGTTGAAAATGTGCGCACACGTTATTACGCCAACAACAATGCAACGGCTTATGCCTATGGTATTGATTTCAACATCAATGGTGAATTTATTGAAGGCATTTCCTCTTATTTTAAAATTGGATTGATGCGTACTATGGAAAACATCAAGGACGATCAGTACACCGAATATTACAATGCTGCGGGCGAAAAAATCATTTTTGGTTACAGCGATGACCAACAAGTGGTGGATTCTGCTGTTATTCAACCAGGTTACATTCCTCGTCCCACCGATCAATGGCTCAATATTGGTTTGTTGATTCAAGACAAAATGCCCAAATTAGAAGCATTGAGCTTGCAATTAGGTTTGCAATTTGGAACTCCGCTGCCTTATGGACCTCCAGGGCACGATCGTTACAAAGATACTTTGCGCATGAAGCCTTATTTTAGAGTAGATATTGGTACATCGTATGATTTCTTGCACAATAAACACAAACAAAAACCAAACTTCTTCAATAAAGCCTTCACCGACGCAATTTTATCGTTTGAAGTTTACAACTTACTTGGCTTTAAAAATGAAATGTCTAAACAATGGATTCAAGATGTAAACGGAGGGTATTATTCCATTCCAAACTACTTGACCAGTCGCCGATTCAATTTAAAATTGATACTTCGGTTTTAAATCATTTGAAAAAAAAGAAGTTATCCGTATCTTTGCGCCAATTTTAGAAATCATGGCAGATATTAACGTAATTATTATTGACAGAGAAGGTGTAGAGCACAATTTAGTAGCTCCTACCGACATGAACATGAACATCATGGAATTGTGTAAATCTTACGATTTACCTGTGAAAGGAGAATGTGGTGGAATGGCAATGTGTGCCACTTGTCAATGTTATTTAGAATCTGACCATCAGTTAGACGAGCAATCGGATGCTGAATTGGATATGCTCGACCAAGCATTTTTTGTGAAATCTAACAGTAGATTGGGTTGTCAAATTCCAATTACAGAAGAAATAGACGGAATTCGTTTGCGTTTGGCTCCTGAAGCCTAATCCAACAAATCGGTTGGAATTGTACACACCGGTATTGGTTGCATTTTGTGTTGATTGATGCGGTTTAATCTTCGGTAAATAGCTAAAACCGTTGCTTCACGTTCTGACAATTTAGTTTCATCCCCCGAAAAATTCATTGCCCATTCCAGTTCGGGATAGGTTGCACCAATTTGATCTTCGTCGCTTCGTCCATCGGCAAATAAGCCATCAGTTGGTTTTGCTGCAAGAATTTCTGGAATAACTTCAAGATGACGTGCCAAGGCAAAAACTTGAGATTTTGTTAAATCGGCAATAGGGGAAATATCAACTCCCCCATCACCATATTTTGTAAAAAATCCAATTCCGAAATCTTCAATTTTATTTCCTGTACCAACCACCAAACAACCATTGGCTTGCCCCACTGCATACAAAGTCATCATGCGCAAACGCGAACGTGAATTTGCCATTGCCAAGTGATTTTGTTCACAATCAAAAGGCATATCTTTTTCAAATTGGGTAAAAGTTGGCGTTAAATCAACCTCTAAACCAATCACATTGGAATGTTGTGCTTTTAGTGTTTCAATGTGTTTTGTAGCCCGTGAATATTCAGCCTCCGTTTGACGAATAGGCATGGAAATCACCAAGGTTTTCTCGCCCGTGAGCGCACACAATTTTGAAACCAATGCCGAATCAATTCCGCCAGAAATTCCAACAATAAATCCTTTCACTCCTGTAGAGTCCAAGTAGTTTTTTAACCACTGTTGAATGTGCTGTGAAACTGCTTCAGCTTTCAAAATAGAATAATTAGAATAAAATAGATACTTTCAATTCCAATTGCGCTTGAGTAGCTTTATTATTTACTTTACTTCTAACTATCGAATTATTTTCTGTTTCGTAAGTAAATAAATAAGAATTTTTGCGATTGTAATACAATGGTGTTACACCATAATAAAAACCAAGTTCTGCCACTAAACAAGTATTTCCAGTAAAATTCCACTCTGCTCCACCAGCAATACCAACAGAACCTTTGTAGAATACCATTTCATTTTTAGCTTTCATGTTTTTTTGAGTAACTTCTTCACCCAATTTGGTCAAATCCATTCCTTGAGTAGAAAGTGAATAACCTGTATCTTGTGATTTTTGAGTCAACAAGAAGTTGTGTTTCATTCCTAATTTACCAAAATAACGAACATATCCAATAAAGTTGGTTCTAAACAACAACATGGTTGGAATGTTGATATAAGTTGCATTTTGTTTTCTTTTGCTCAAAACAAAAGCATCGTTTGCACTTGTGTGATCTGCATCAAAATCATCTACTCCCACTATTTTTGTGTCATTGTAATAATACAATAATGTGTTAGGCCCTGTCTTAAATTTAGCACTCGAAAAGGTAAATTCTAACCCAGTTGCTAATCCAACATTATCCGTAAAACCATAATGCATTGCTCCACCGATAAATAAATCGGTTCCTACACCATCTTTTTCTATAAATTTGGTGCCCATGTTTTGAAAATTGATACCAAATCCAGCGGTGATACCACCTTGAAATTTCTTTTCAGCTGCAGATTGTGCTAGAGTAGTCAATGCAGTGGTTAATGCAAAAAGTCCTAAAACTATCTTTTTCATTTTCTTCTGTGTTATTTATATTAATTTTAAATAAATTTCATCAAAATGACTAAATTTGAAGCAAAATTATACAAATTAATGAAATTCATCCTTTTTTTTATAGTTAGTCTAATAATTTTAACAACCTTCTCTTGCAAGAGAAACCCATTGGATGTTGACACAAGTAATGTAAAGTTAGAAATTCAATATGTCAACTTGGATTCATTGTTATTCAACACACCAACAGATAAATTAATTGACTTGCGCCAACAGATGGGACAAAAAATCCCTGAATTATTTGACTATCAAATTGGATATTGCATGCGAATTGGGAAAGTGGTTGACACAGCTTTTGTGAACAGTATTGTGCAATACCGACAAGATACCATGATTCAAAAATTGGAAAAAGAAATTGCTCATAAGTTTAGTAATCTAAGTGCTCAAAAAAGCAATTTAACAACAGCTTTCAAACGATTAAAAGCACATATTAAAACTGCAAATGTACCTACCTCAATAGTATTTCAAAATTCGTTATTTACCAGCAGTGCTTTTTGTACAGAGCAAGAAATTGGAATTGGGTTGGAACGTTATTTAGGTGCACAATCACCCATTATTAAAAGTTTGCCAGGCGAACCTTTTTACGACTGGATTAAACAAGGTTATGATGTTCAATTTCTAGAACGCGATGCTGTTTTATCGTGGATTTTAACTCACATTATTCCAGAAATAAAAGGAAATTTAGCAGAATTGATGATTTATCACGGTAAAGCATTGTACCTCACCGAAGCGTGCTTGCCTGAGAGTGAAAAAAACATCATTATTCGTTATTCAAAAGAAGATTTGAAATGGTCGCAAGAAAATGAATACAGTTTGTGGAAATACCTTGTGGATGAAAAAATACTGTTTAAAACAGATGATTTAATTGCCAAAAATATGCTGCAAGAAGGTCCATTTACTTCTGGTCTCCCAGAAAAAGGTCCAGATAGATTAGGACAATACCTTGGCTGGGTGATCGTAAAAAACTACATGGAAAATTCTGAAACCACATTTGAGGAATTAATCAACACTCCATACAACGAGATACTACAATCGTATCAACCCAAATAATTATATAAAAATTTATAGCATGAGTCAAGAAGATAAAATTGTAAAAACTTCCGAAATTGTTTTAAAAGTAGGAATGAACGAAAATAATTTGCCTTTAAAAATTAAATGGACCGCAAAAGACGGTGATGTAGAAGACAAACCTGCACGTGCCATGCTTTTATCGGTTTGGGATCATAATGAAAACAACACGATGAAAATTGATTTATGGACCAAAGACATGTCGGTGGAGGAAATGAAACAATTTTTCCATCAAACATTGCTCACAATGGCAGATACCTTTGAGCGTGCAACAGGTGAACGCAACATTAGCGAGGATTTACGCGATTATTGCTATCACTTTGCTGATAAAATGCAAATTTTACCCGAAAATTAATGAAATTTATTACTCGTAAAATGAATGCTGTGCTCACCGATACGGTTGAGTACAGTTTTCGTATTGGCTCTGATAAAATTGTAGTAAACGATTATATAGGAAAACCCATTCGATTAGCATTTTCTGGAGCTATTTATTGTGTTAACTGTTCCAAAAAAATCAACAAATCGTTTCAAGGATTTTGTTTCAATTGTTTTCAAACAGCAGCAAATGCAGCAGAATGCATCATTCATCCAGAACTTTGCAGGGCACATTTGGGCGAAGGTCGCGATGTGGAATGGGAACAAGCCAACCACAACCAACCACATGTTGTTTATTTGGCACTTTCGAGCGAGATAAAGGTAGGCGTAACGCGCACGACTCAGGTGCCAACTCGTTGGATTGACCAAGGAGCAAGCGCTGCCATTCGGTTGATGGAAACTCCCAATCGCTTTGAAGCTGGAAGAATTGAAGTTGCCCTAAAAAGTATTTTTACCGATAAAACCAATTGGCAAAAAATGCTCAAAAATGAAATCAACGAAACCATCGATTTAGTGGAAGAAAAATGGCGTTTGCAAGAACAATTGCCCGATGATTTAACCACCTATTTTTCGGAAGATGACGAATTGATAGAAATCAACTATCCCGTTTTGCAATACCCCAAAAAAATCAATTCTCTTTCGTTTGACAAGCAAGCAGTAATTGAAAAAACATTGATTGGCATCAAAGGTCAATATTTACTTTTCGACGATCAAAGTGTGCTCAATATTCGCAAGCACGAAGGTTACGAAATTGAATTCTTAGGTTAAAAAAGTGCTGCAACCTTTTTACCAACGTTGGTACCCAGCGCCACTCCTATTCCACCCAAACGAGCTCCCACTGCACAGTTGTCGTTAATTTTTTGAATGATCGGAAATTTGCTTGTGCCCATTCCCATAGTGCCCGCCCATTGATAATCGATGGTGAATTGGGTGTTGGGAATAATCATTGTTTTAAGCAACTCCACCAAACGGTTTTGAATCAATGGTGTGGTGGTCATTTCATACGTTGTTTCGCCTTCAAAATCAAGGTTGCGTGCCCCGCCCAATAAAATTCTGTTTTCAAAATTTCTAAAATAATAGTAACCCGCATCGTAATGAAACGTTCCTTTTAGTTGTAAATTTGAAATGGGTGATGTTACCAAAACCTGTGCTCTGGCAGGATTTACATCCAATTCTTTCACCAATTTTTGTGTAAAACCGTTGGTTGTTATAACCACATTGGAAGCAGTAATTTGTCCGATGGTAGTTTCAACCGAATTATAGTTTGCACCAAGTGTTTCAACTTCAATACCATTGAGCAACAACACTCCTTTTTCTGCAAGAAGTTGATAAAAACGATGCATCATTTTTCCAGTGTCTATCTGACCTTCTTGTAAAATTTTAAACGCTGTTGAAAGTTGATGAAATCCAAAGCGTTGAATTGCTTGTGCATCTTCTTCAAATCCTTTTTTGCCCGTTAGACGCATGAATTCAGCATTCAATTCATTCAAATTGTCCCTCACCTCCGCTGCAATTGCCGTTTGTTGATGGTCAATCAAATCCCAACCACCATTGGCTTGAAAATCCATTGCTGTATCGCCAATTAATTCACGCAGATAGATTAATCCTTCATAGCGAGCTTGAATGGTTTCCCACACAAGTGATGCAGGGTGTTTTTTCAAATCTTCTACTAATTCAACGGGACCACCAAAACTTGCAAAACCAGCGTTTTTAGTGCTTGCTCCAGATGGTAAATAGCCTCGTTCCAAAACAACAATTTTTGCAGTTGGAAATTTCATTTTTAAATGGTAAGCTGTTGAACAACCGACAATTCCACCACCGATTATTAAAAAATCGATGCCTTCAAAATACGTTTTTCGTTCCCAAAAACTAAGTTGATTGATGTTTAGCATAATATTTGATTCAAAATTTCAAGACTTTTTCGATATTTGTCATTATTTTTAACCCAAATTTAAACCAAATCTGTAACAAGTTGTACAGAAAAGACGTTTAAGTAGTTAATATGAAAAAACTTTTCTTTTTTCTCCTCCTTTTTTTCCCCTTTTTGGGGATTAGTCAGTCGTTGAGTGTAAAATTTGACGGCGCAGTTTCTAATTTTGATAAAGGAAGTAGCGAATCTGGTGTTACCGTGAGCATTATTCAAAATGGCCAAGCAGTAAGCTCAGCAACAACCAGTTCTAACGGACGCTATTCTGTTAAAGGAGCCATTGACATTAAAAAACCATTTGACGTAGTTTTCAAAAAAAGTGGATTTGTTAGCAAAAAAGTAAGTTTTAATTTTATTGGATTAAATTTAGAAGATACGCCAGCGGGAGATTTTAAACCTGTTGACAAATTGGATTTAGATATTTTTGCTGAACGTCCTGGATTGGATTTTTCTTTTTTAAACACACAAAGTGTAGGAGAATTCACCTGGAACTCACAAGGTTATGTAGAAGTAAACGATGCTAAGCGTAAGGCTGTTGCTGATAAAATTGATAATTTACTCAAGAAATCGGAACAAGACGCCCAAAACAATCAAGCGGCTTACAATGCAGCCATTCAAGCAGCCGACAAAGCATTTAATGCAAAAGATTATACCGCAGCTTTAGCTAAATATGAAGAAGCAACAAAATACAAACCCAAAGAAACTTATCCCATTCAACGAATAGATGAAATTGATGCACTACTTCAAAAGCAAAAAGAAGATGCCTTGAAGTTTCAACAAGAAAATGCAGCTTATTTGAATTTAATAAAAGCGGCTGATAACTTCTTCAAATTAGGCGATTACGAAAAAGCAAAACAAAAATACTACGAAGCATCCGACATTAGCGATGAGCAATATCCTTTGGATCAAATCAAGGAAATAAACCGTTTGGTAAAGGAAAAAGAAAACGAAGCGAAATACAAACAGCTCATAGAAGCGGCCGATTTAATGGTGAAGCAAAAAAGTTTCCGCTCGGCACGTGATAACTACAACGAGGCGTTAAAATTAAAGCCCAACGAAGCTTATCCAAAACAAAAAATTAGTGAAATTGATGCCTTCATAAAAGCTGAGGAAGATGCCGCTGCTAAAAAAGAACAATACAATCAGTTAGTAGCTGCTGGCGACCAATTGGTGAAAGAAGAAAAATGGGAAGAAGCAAAAACAAAGTTTGATGAAGCCCTAAAAATTGAACCGGCATCCACCTATGCAAAAGGTCAGTTGGATGCAATTGCCAAGAAACTTGCTGAAATAAAGGCGGCAAAAGAAAAAGCCGATAAAATTGCTAAACTATTGCAAGAAGGAGATAAAGCCATTGCAGATAAAACTTATGATGTTGCTTTGACAAAATTCAAGGAGGTGCTAACGCTTGATAACACCAATACCGTTGCCCCGACAAAAATTGCTGAAGTAGAAGGTATATTGGCGCAATTGGCAAAAGACAAAGAATTGCTCGATCAATTTAATACTTTAGTAAAACAAGGTGACGATGCAAAAACAGCCAAAAAATACCAAGAAGCCATTGCAAAATACCAAGAAGCCATAAAATTAAAGCAAGACCCAGCAGTTGACATTAAAATTCAAGAAGCGCAAAAATTATTGAGCGATTTGGAAAATGCACAAAAGAAAGAGGCAGAATTTGCACAATTAATTGCCGAAGGTGCAAGTGCTTTTACAGCAAAAGATTACACTACTTCATTGGCTAAATACGAGGCGGCATTAGTAATAAAACCTGCTGACACACCAACCCAAACAAAAATTGGAGAAATTCGCAAACTTATTGCTGAACAAAAAGCAGCTAGCGATAAACAAGCAAAAATTGAACAATTAATACAAGAAGGAACTACCTTAATGGAAGGTTCTGTAATGGATGGACCACGTTTATCGGATGCAAAATCTAAATTCAACGAAGTGTTGACATTGGATGCAAAAAATGCAACTGCTATTGCAAAAATTGCTGAAATAGATAAACTTTTGAAAGCGCAACAAGACGCAGCTGCAAGTGATGCTAAATTCAATGATTTTGTTACCAAAGGAGATGCTAGTGTTACCGCTCAAGAATGGGAAAAAGCAATAGGTTTTTATAAAAATGCGTTGGCAGTAAAGAGTGATGACGGAGTTTATGCTAAAATGACGCAAGCACAAGAAAAATTAAATGAATTAGCCGATTTAAAGAAAAAAGAAGAGAGTTATCAAGCGGCAATTACAGAGGCAAACACCTTGCGTGATGCAAAAAAATATACGGAAGCATTGGTTAAATATGAAGCTGCTAAAGCAATAAAACCAACCGAAGCATATCCGCAGGAGCAAATTACAAAAATCAATCAATTACTTGCCGACCAACAATCGCAAGCGCAAAAATTGCAACAAATTACAGCCTTGTTAGCAGAAGGTGAAAAACTATTTGCCCAAAAAGATTTTGCAAATGCTAAAACAAAATACGAGCAAGTATTAGCCATAGAAGCTACAAATGACAAAGCATTAGCTCGCATTAAAGAAATTGATAGTGAATTAGCAAAATTGGCTGCTTCGGCAGAAAAAGCTCAAAAAATAAGTGCGCTTTTACAAGAGGGCGAAAGCTTGTTTAACACTGCTCAATACGATGCTGCACTTCCAAAATTCAATGAAGTGTTATCGTTGGATAAGGATAATTCTGTTGCTAAAAATTTCATTGCACAAATTACAACCAAGAAAAATGAGTTGCAACAACTGGCAGAAAAAGATGCTAAATTTAATCAGTTAGTTACACAAGGAGACGCATCTGTTGCAGCACAAAAATGGCAAGAGGCAATTGCGGCATATACCGATGCATTGAACATTAAAGCGGACGCAACGGTGGAACAGAAATTAAGTTCAGCAAAAGAAAACTTGTCGTCTTCAATATCTAAAAATGAACTTTTAGCAAAATACAATGCTGCTGTTAACGAAGCAAATGCATTGCGTGATGCAAGTAAATTCACTGAGGCAATTGCTAAATTGGAGCTGGCAAAAAACATCAAGCCTGATGAAACGTATCCACAACAAGAAATAGATCGCATCAACCAATTGATTGCAACCTCACAAAAAAACAGCAAGGTAACTGATTTATTGATTGAGGCACAAAACTTCTTCTCTGCCAAAGATTATCAGCAAGCACAAGCAAAATATTTAGAAGTTTTAGCACTCGACAAAGACAATGCAACAGCTAAAAGCAAGTTGGATGAGATAAAAAATTTATTGGATGCACAAGCGCAAGAAGCTAAAAAATTAGAAGCATTTAATCAACTGAAAGCGGAAGGTTTTAAAGCAGTTGCAAGTCAAGATTATCCAAATGCCATTTCCAATTTTGAACAAGCATTAAAAATTAAAGACGATGCTGAAGTGAAGGCTAAGTTAGCAGAAATAAAAACACTTGTTTCACAAGAAAATCAGAAATCGGCAAAAATTCAAGCGTTACTAGCACAAGGAGAAGCTGCATTTAAGAAAAAAGAATGGGGTGTTGCCCTTGGAGCTTATCAGGAAGTATTAACTTTAGAAACAAACAACTCAACAGCACGCTCACAAATTGCTGCTATTGAATCAGAAATGGCAAAAGCTAAAGATGAATTGGCACTTTCAGCAGAGTTTAATCGTTTAAAAGCACAAGGTTTTTCAGAAGCAAATGCTGGTGAATATGTAAAAGCCAAACATTCATTTGAAGAAGCTTTAAAAATAAAAAGTGATAATGAGGTTAGTAAAAAACTTCAAGAAATTGAGCAATTGCTAGCTAAAAAAGCGCAGGCAGAAAAAACGGAGTTGGATTACAAAGCGTCTATTGAAAAAGCACAAATTGCAGAAGCAGCAAAACAATATTCAGAAGCTATCAATCACTACAAAAAAGCAAGTGAGCTAAAACCTTTAGAAGAGCTTCCTAAAACTAAAATTGAAGAATTAACAAAATTGTTGCAACAACAAAATGCACTTTCAGAAAAAGATAAAAAATACAACGAGCTTTTAGCTGCAGGTGATGAATTGGTCAACAAAAAAGATTATGTTAGTGCCATTCAGAAATACAACAAAGCGTTAGAGGTAAAACCAAATGAAGAATTGCCTGTTATAAAAGCAAAACATGCAGAAAAATTAGCACAAGATCAAATTAAAGCTGAGCAAGATGCGCAATTTGAAAAAATTATTTCTGCCATAAAAAGTAAAATAAGTGACAACGATTTTTCAAAAGCACGTGATTATATAAAAACAGCAACTAATCTTCGTCCATCCGATCCTCGTCCAAAAGAATATTTGGCTCATATTGAGCGCATAGAGAAAAACTTGGCTGAATTTAATCAACTTATGAAGGAAGCGCAAGAAGCTGAAAACAACAAAAAATATAGTGCTGCGATTGCATCTTACGAAAAAGCAAAAGCATTAATTCCAGAAAACCCTACACCACAGGCAAAGATTGACGAGTTGAAAAAATTGCTTTCTGAAAAAGATAAAGCAGCCAATTTGGAAACAACATTCAATCAATATTTTAATGCTGGAGTAGCAAATCAAAAAGCAAAAGAATATGAATTGGCATTGAATAATTTTAAAAATGCGTTGAATATTAAACCCATCGATGCAAATACGCTTCAAAAAATAGCTGAAATGGAAGCTGCAATGGCTCAATTAGAATTATCCAACAAAGCGCAAAAAGAAATTGATGCTCAATTCAACAGTATTATTACGGAGGCGGATGGAAATTTCTATTCTAAAAGTTACCAAAAAGCAGGTGAACTTTATCGCAAAGCGTTGGCGATTAAACCCGACAATCAATATGCAAAGAAACAATTAGCAGAAGCTGAACGATTGAATAAATTGGATGCCGAAATGCAAGCCAATGAACAATACCAAAAAATATTAGATGCTGCGGATAAAAACTTTGTAGATAAAAACTATGAAAAAGCACTAGAATACTACACCAGAGCATTGAGTATAAAATCATCCGATGCCTATCCAAAATCAAAGATTGATGAAATAAATGCTCTGCTCCATCCAGTAGTTGAAGAACGTGGAGAATTACAGCCACTTGGTGAACCATTTGACGGCTCTTTACTCGATGGAGAAGTGGCATTGAAAAAAGCGGAAGAAACGAGAAAAGATCGCAAACGCACAAAAGTTGTCACTACAGAAAATAATGCCTTAGCAGCAAACTCTGAATTAACAGCCATTAAAAAAGATGAATTAAAAGAAACTATTGGAAATATCTACAATTTGTACACCCAATTAATTGTGGAAGAGAAAGTGCGTACAACTGATAAATTGGTTGTTAAATCAAAATTAGAAGAAGACGAACAAACACGTATTACGTTGGATAAAGCCAATGAAAATTATGAACGCAATTCTAATTTAGCGCACCAATCGATATTGGAAGATAATGCCAAGGTTGTTTCCAATGACTTTCAAGTTAGCACCCAAAAACAAGAAGAAATCAATATCAATGTTGACAAAGTAAGAATAGATGAACAAGACAAAACTAGTGCGTTGACTTCTACTAATCATCAAGAAGGAATCGATACCGACGTTGAAATTACAACTCAAAAATTAAAAATTGAAGCAGACAATGCAAAAAGTGTTGCTGAACAAATAGCCATTACGGAGGAAGTTAATAAAAAAAGAACAACATCTGAAGACATTGTTTCTACCATTGACAACGAGAAATACAATAAAACTATCGAACACAAAAACACCATGGAAGGCGTTCAAAAAGAGGTTTTAGATAAAACTACAACAAGTATCAATGACTTAAAAGAAACAACAAAAGAATTCAAAACTACAGAAGAAAAAATTGCAGTAAAAAATGCACAAGATGCTGCCAACAAACACCATGAATCTATCGGAGTTAAAGAAGAAACTATTAATATAGAGAAAAAATCGGCACAAGACGATGCCAATTATACTGCAAAACGTGTTGAAACTTCGGAAGCATTAAAATCAGAAGCTGCTCAATTAGTGAAAGATGCTGATGTGAAAATTGCTGAAAACGCAACAAAAAATAGTAATACCAAAGAGCTAATCGTAAAAGAAGAAGCAAACAACGCTCAAAATAGTGCAAATGCAACTTTAGATTTGAAAGATAAAGCAAAAGTGGTGAACACCATTGCAACCACAACCTCCAATGCTTATTCTACTAAAAGTAGCCAAAACGATCAAGAGTCAAAATCAACTCAACGTGAATTGGATTTTAAAACAGAAGAAAGCAGACAACGAGCAATAGAAGAAACAGAGCGCACAAAAGAAAAAGGTGAACTAGTAAAAGAAAAAGCAAAAGAATTGAGTAATGACAATATAGCTTTGAATAGCGAAAGCAAACAAACAGCACTCGATGTTAAAAAAGAAATAACGAAAGCAGAAGAAACAACTACAACAAAATTAATTGTTCCTAATTCATTAGGCGAAAAATATCCAGAAGGTGTTTCTCAAGAAATGTTCCAACGTAAAGATGATGCTGGTATTTTATCTGCCATTATTACACGTAGAATTGTTGTTGTTCAAGGGCGTGGTGACGAATATGTGCGTACACAAACATCCAGTTCTATTACCTATACAAAAAATGGAACTCCAATTACCGAGTATGTTTGGCAAAAAGAAACGCAAAATGCGAAATTACAGCGTCATTATTAGTCTTCTTTTTATTGTTGCATGTAGTCAGAAAATAACATCCAAAAAACAAACAACTTTTTCGGGTTATACGCAAGGTACCACCTACTCTATTGTAATTGTAGATGATGTCGTGAAGATTCATCAGCATGAAATTGACCAGTTATTAGCTGATTTTGATACGGTTTTATCCACCTATATTGATAGTTCCTTTATCTCAAAATTCAACAATTCAACAAATGGTATTCGTTTTAGTGACAAACATGCTTTTTTTAAAAATTGCTATTTGGCATCCCAATCAATTTATAAAGAAACCAACGGATTGTTCGACCCCACCGTTTTTCCGTTAGTTGAAGCCTGGGGTTTTTTCAAAAAAGAAGCTCGTATTCCATCAACAGAACAAATTGATTCTATTCTTCAATATACAGGATTTGACTCCAATCAACTTCATACATACCATTTTGATAATGACAGCGTTTATTTAACCAAAAAAGATCCGCGTTTTAAACTTGATTTTAATGGTATTGCACAAGGCTATTCGGTGGATGTTGTAGCAGAATTCATCGAGAAAAAAGGCTATCACAATTATTATGTGGAAATTGGAGGTGAAATCAGAGTTAGTGGAAAAAACAGTGAAAATAAAAACTGGACCATTGGCATAGATACGCCCAAAAGTAAAAACAATCATCAAGCATTAACAACTATTTCAGTTAGCAATTGTGGAATAGCAACTAGTGGCAATTACCGCAACTTTTTTGAACAAAATGGTAAAAAATATGGTCACATTCTGAATCCCAAAACGGGTTATCCTGTTCAATCAGATATTGCTTCAGCTACAGTCATTGCTCCCAATGCAACACTAGCAGATGCATACGCAACTTATTTCATTTTGTTGGGAAAAGAAAAAACCATCCAGCTGTTTGACAACATTAAATCAATCCAATTTATTTTAGTCTATTCTAAAGATAATTCCCTACAAATATATCATTCAAAAAGATTGTAAAATACTA
Source organism: Crocinitomicaceae bacterium (assembly GCA_041392275.1). GTDB lineage: Bacteria > Bacteroidota > Bacteroidia > Flavobacteriales_D > Crocinitomicaceae > Taishania. The sequence goes on from JAWKMK010000016.1 coordinate 24,770, forward strand.
TGCTAACATAGTATTTACATTCAATTTTGTTATTACTTTTGTTGAATAACAAAATAATATATTATCATGAAAAAAGTATTTTTTATCGCATTAGCTTTTGGAGCTTTAACGTTAACATCTTGTAAAAAAGATTGGTCTTGCGAATGTTCATCTGGAGGTAACGCTGTTACTTCAACAATTAAAGACATGACTCATAAAGATGCAAAAGAGCAATGTGATAAAGGTGATTTTTCAGGTTTCGGAGTTGAACTTGAATGTAAATTGAAATAATTATCACCACAATTATTGAAGAAGGAGAAAAATTTATTTCTCCTTTTTTAATTCCATAAATTTAGCTAACGTTTCGGCCTTTTTTTCAGTTTCCACCCATTCTTTTTGTGGTTCTGATGCTTGCGTTAATCCACCACCCACAAAAGCATAAAGATTGTTTTCAATTATTTGACCACAACGTAGGTTTACATACAACTGTGTGTGTTTTTCAGACTTTAAACCAATTATACCAGCATAAAATTCGCGTTCATGAGGCTCAAAATTAGCTATACATTTTAATGCTTTATCTCTTGGAAAACCACTTACTGCTGGAGTTGGTTGCAATGAAGTAATTAAATCCCACTCTTTTTCTTGGTTTACCAAAAATTGAAAACGGTGAATGAGATGAACCACTGGACCAGCTACCAATTCTCCACGGTTTGAAACCTCAACGTTGGTGCAGTTTTCTTGAATGATGTGTTGTATAAAGTCAGTAACCAATTGCTGTTCGTGCAACTCTTTTTCGCCCCAAGCTTGTTTATCGTTAACAGGTTTTGTTCCTGCAAGTGACATGGTTGCTCCTACTCCATTGCTCACCGACAACAGTATTTCTGGTGTTGCTCCAATCCAATTGCCAATATGCGAGTGTTCAATTGAGTAACAAAAAGCGTTGGGATAATTGACTTCAAGCTGCAAAAACAAATCATTTTGGGTAGTATGATTGGCTGGAATTGCTTTTACACGCGATAAAATGGCTTTTCCAATATTCAAATCTTGCAAATAGTGAATAAATTCATGCGCTAAGTTTAAGTAGGCATCCTCTGAAATAACAATTGGTTGTTGGGGTGATTGAAAACCGGGTTCACTTGCACCTTCAACGAAACCATAAAACTTTTGTGCTTGAAAATCGGATAGTAAAAAGCCTTCAAACGATTGGGGATTGTCCAATAAACAAAAAGCTCCATGGAGTTCAACTATTGGCTGACCGGGGATTCTATATTTTAAAGTTGCTTGCAAATCTTAACGAGGAACAATCATCACAGTTAAGCGACCTGTACACACCAATTTTCCAGTTTCTTCATGGTGAATATCCACTTGCCATACATGTGTGCGTTTGCCTGCATGAACAATTTTACCAGTTGCAATAACGTGTCCATCTTTTACACCTGCAATATGATTGGCGTTTATTTCAAGTCCAACAGGAATTTCTTTTTCAATATCTATCAACAAAACAGAACCCATTGAACCTATGCTTTCTATCAAAGCAGCACTTGCTCCACCATGCAACAATCCTGCTGGCTGATGCGTGGTTGTGTTTACTGGCATTTTTGATTTCACATAATCATCGCCCAATTCTATGCAAACGATGTTCAATGCTTCCATCAATGTATTTTTATTGAGGGAATTGATAAGTTCTAAAGGTACTTGTTTTAATTTCATGGTACAAAAATACGAGTTTTACTTCGCATAAATATACAATTAATCATCTTTTTCTATACGCCACAACCATGTTTTGGAATCGGCGGTTGAAGGCAATTTTGAAGGGATTATAATGCGAATTTTCTTAACTTTTCTCTTCTTTTTAAAATGAACCAATTCCACCATATATTTTCTATCCGTAAGGGGCAATTGAGCTGTGATAATAGTATCAAAAACAAGTGTTTCATTGGGTTTTAACTGATAAAGGGTAGCAACGCTCATGGGGGTGTTTGGTCGCACTTCTACAACGCGCACTTCTACTTTTGTTGAAGTGGTATTTTCTAGCGCAAAATAATTTTTAAAAAGAACTGCACACGTAGCCACTTCTTGTTGTTTGGGAGCTGGTGGCGGTGTTTTCTGAGGTGCTGTTAGCAGTTCAAAAGGATAGTTGGTTTCATGAAAATCGAGTTGCTTTCCATGCTCGTCAAAGATAACTGTTGAACGGTAAAACTGAATGCCACCATCGGGAGCGTCACTGTAATCTACCCGTTGAACCTGCCCATTTGAGAAGTAACGAACAGCAACTGAAGCATGCCCTCCAAACGAACGTAAATTGTAGTAAAACAATTGCTTTCCTGTGGCATCCAACCCAACAATTTTACCCATTCGACGGTCCTTGTCCCACGTTTCTATCGTTGCAACTTGACCATTTTTATGAAAACATTGCGTGATTTGATCATCCTTTTCATTGGTTAATTTTTTGCAGTTCAATTGTGCCCAAAGTGCTGAAGAGCAAACAAAATAAACAAGTATGGCAACAATAAATTTCATGAAAGCACAAAACCAACTACTGTGCCATCATTTTTTGAAGCATCCAATTATGCGCCATCGGACCTTCATTGAGTAACAAATCCAAAATGGATAAATTGAAAACACAATTTTCTTTTAATCGAAATACTTGATGATACGGCGCATGGATATACGAAGAGGTAGAATCAAATGCAACGCTGCGAAAATCATTTTTGGGGTCTTCTACTACTTGATATTCAGAAGTGTAACCAACCGTTTTTTCAACATCCAACCACATCAATACACGTTGAAGAATGGCATCGTTGAGTTCTAACAAAGTTGATTGGTTGCCCATCAATATTTCTTTGATTTCCATGCCGTAATAATCAAAATAAGCGGCAGAAGAATAGGCTGTTTCAATGGATTTCCAATGCATTTTTCGCCAACCATCGTCCAACAATTCCAACGCATCAACAGCAGTTTTGTTGCCGTTAACTTTGCGAACTGGTACGCTCAATGTTTGCACACCGTTTGGACCGAGAATTTCGCAACGCGTGCGGATGGTTTGTTTTACAAAATGTTCTTTAGCTTCAACAAAAGGCTGTTGTGCTTGAATCAATTCAGCGTAATATGCAATCGGACCAAAATAGGCCGTAGAAAAAACCTGCATTACTTAATTGCTTTAAACACACGCTCCCAACGGATACCGTATTCTGGGTTGCTTGAATACCATGTCATAGAAGCTTTTCCAACGATATGATCTTCTGGTACAAATCCCCACGTTCTTGAATCTGCCGATTGGTAACGGTTATCCCCCATCATCCAATAGTAATTCATTTCTACGGTATAGGTAGTTGTTTTTTTACCATCAATGTAAATTCCATCTGCTTTTTCTTCCAAGGTATGCCCTTCGTAAGCAGTGATAATTCGACGATAGTAAGCAATATTTGTTTTAGTAAAATCAACTACTTGTCCTTTGTAAGGCACTTGAAAACGTTCAAAATTGGAAACATTGTTTGAAACATTAATGTCTTTCGGGAATGTTTTTAAATTTTCAATTTGTTCCGTAGCCTTGAATTTTCCATTTGCATCAGGCGTATAGCGAGGTTCAACATATACATTGAACGTAACATCTGGAAAAGCTTTTCTCACTTTTTCAATAGTTGCCAAATTAGCATGCACACCAATTAATTCACCTCCTTCGATGGCCCAATCGCTGCGTTCAATTCCAAAACGCTCATACATGCTTTGTGGTGTAGAAAAATTAGATTCACTAGCAATGTACAATAAGTTTTGATGTTCTGCCACTTGTGCAGGTTGGCCGTTTACATACAAAATTGAATTGCGTATTTCCAAATAATCTTTAGGCACACCAACACAGCGTTTGATGTAATTCTCACGTTTGTCAACTGGTCTGTAGATAATTCCGTGGTGTTTAATTACTTGCCCCAATTGTCCATCATAAGTCAACTTATCCTCAGCAATCATTTTGCGTGCTTTAGCTTTCCATTGATTCAAATCGCGAATAAATTCAAAGCTTGCTCTTTCTGTAACCAAACGGTTGAGTAACTCATCACTCGTTTGACCAACTTTTTGTAGAGAATCGGTATAAAATTTTGTTATAACAGCAAAACGTTGTTGTGATTCTTCACGGTACAAGCGGAAAGCTTCATTGTTGACAATTCCTTCGTATTCGTGTCCCATCAAACCATACGGCATACGAGGATCATACACCGCAGTATCACCTGCAGGATAGTTGAAAACCACCACATCATAACGTTTAACATCTGCAAAACCAGGCAAACGGTGATACGAACCTTTTTCAAGCGTTGTGTATGATTTCATGGTGATGAAAGGCGTTGTATTGTGCGTTAATGGATGCGACAAAGGTGTAACTGGAACTTTTGGTCCATAAGCCAATTTATTGACAAATAAGAAGTCTCCCACCAACAAGGTTCTTTCCATGGATCCTGTTGGAATTTTGAATGGTTCAAACACATAGGTTCTAATAATTGAAGCAGCAATCAAGGCAAACAAAATAGAGTCGCCCCATTCTTTTACTTTCGATTTTGAACCCGGTTTTGCACGTGTAACAGCCCCCAAACCAAGTGCAATTGCGTGCCCAATGACAGGTAATGCTAAAAACAACACCAAATGATCACCCCATTCGCGTTGTGCCATTTCTTTGCTGTTTGCCCAATTGGTTTCGGGCAACATTTTATCTTGATTTTTAGCAATTTTAAAGAAAATCAAATACGGAAAGAAAATACCTTGCACCGTATCCAACAAACTAAAATATCCAAAACGGCGGATGTAACTTACGTTCAATACAGCCAACATCACCAAGTGAACACCCGGAAATACCAATAATACAGCCCACCATCCTTTTTTGTTAAATACTTTGAAAGCCACGTAGTAGTTGTACACAGGAACGAGTGCTTCCCACGATTTTCTTTCAGCCAATTCAAAACTCTTCCACCACATTGCTAAATAAGGGTGAATCAAAATATAGAGGTAGAAATAAATAAAGCTCATTTGATTTTATTTTAAAATGTTATTTTCCAATATTCAGTACATCCGACATGGTAAAGATACCTTTTTTATCTTTCAAAAATTCAGCAGCCAACACAGCTCCCAATGCAAAACCTTTGCGGTTGTGTGCTTCGTGCATAATTTCAATGGTATCTATTGACGATTGGTATTTTACAATGTGTGTTCCAGGCACGTCGGGCTTGCGATACGACGTAATTGCTAATTCGTTTTTTTGAGTTGTTGGGTGGTTTTCTTCGCCTAATTTCCAGTTATTCAATGCTGGATTATTTTCCAAAATGGCATTGGCAATTGTAACAGCAGTGCCACTTGGCGCATCCAATTTTTGCAAATGGTGAATTTCTTCTACACTTGCCGTATATTCTGCATAGGGTTGCATCAACTGCGCCAACATCCGGTTGATTTCAAAAAAGATGTTTACTCCCACCGAAAAATTGCTGGCATGCAACAACGCACCATTGTGCTGGGCAACTTCATTTTTAACGTGCTCAAAAGCATCGTACCAAGCTGTAGTTCCAACAACAACTGGCAATGAGTGGTTTAAACAAAATTGAATGTTTGCAACAGCTGCATCGGGGCGTGTAAACTCAATTGCCACATCCGCCTCAAGCGATTTTAACGATTCAATGGGTGTACTTTGGTTGATTTTGGCAACAATGGAATGTCCTCGTTCTATGGCAATTTCTTCAATTGCTTTTCCCATTTTACCGTATCCAATAAGTGCTATTTTCATGTTCGTAATCAATCTTTATTTTAGTGATAATTGAAGTGAAATACCAACAGTTGGTGTTGCCGAATAATCCATTGGTATGACTGCTGGTCTAACTTTCATCGATAAATCTTTAGACACATCAAAATTTACAAAATGTGCCTCAACAGCAGCATCGGCAATTTGCAATAAATACACCAATCCCATTCCTAAAAACAATAAATCTCGACGTGTAATTTTTTGGTTATACAATTGCAAAATTCCAGCATCGTCGTAATTACTGTATTTTCAACTGGGGTTAATCCATATTCTGTACGGTTGATGTATTCTTGTTTGAGTACTTTTGCTCCAAATGATTTTTTACTGCAAAATAACCAGTAACGCCCAAACCTGCATAAATTAAAGGCACTTTCCAATATGCTTTTTTCTTTCCTTTGGGCATTGCAATGTGATTGTACACTTGTCCAGCCCCCGGAAGTGCCGCAGAAAGAATGGCTGCTAATTTTACAGAATGTTGTTTAGTGGAATCGCGTTCAACTTCTTTTTTAGTGTTGATAGGAGCCACTTCCTGCGAAAAAACAGGTTGCAACACAGTCCAACACAAAAAAAGAAAAACGTATTTCATTTAATTATTCAATAACTCAATAATTCGGTTCAAATCATTTTCGGAGCTAAATTTTAACACAATGGTTCCAGAGCCATTTGCGGCTTTTTTAATATCCACTTTTGTTGCCAAACGATCGCTCAAATGTTCTTTGAAAACGTATTGTGATTCGCTTATTGTGTTGCTTTTAGATTTTTTAACACTTGCATCGCTGTCAGTATCTTTATCGGTTGTTGCCAATTGAAGTTCGCCTTTTACCAATGCTTCGGTGTCGCGAACCGACAATGAATGAGCAACCACTTGCGCATAAATTTCCAATTGTTTTGCTTCGTCACCAGCCGATACTAACGAACGAGCATGCCCCATTGAAATAACATTATCACGCACTCCAGCTTGAATCTCAGCTGGCAATTTCAATAAACGCAAGAAATTGGTAATGCTTGAACGTGATTTTGCCACTTTTTGACTCAACTGATCTTGGGTAAGTGAACATTCATCTATCAAACGTTGATAGGATAGTGCAACTTCAATCGCATTCAAATCTTCGCGTTGAATGTTTTCCACCAAAGCCATTTCCAACATTGTTTGATCATTGGCAACGCGCACATACGCAGGCACTTCTTTCAATCCAGCCAATTGCGAAGCACGAAAACGACGTTCTCCCGAAATTAATTGGTATTTATCTTGTCCAACTTTACGCACCGTTAACGGTTGAATAATTCCGTGGATGGCAATTGATTGACTCAATTCTTCCAATGCTTCACGTTCAAAATGAGTACGAGGATTAAACGGATTGGCTTCAATTTCTTCAATAGCAATCATAGCAATTGAACCTGCTTCTCCTTTTTGAGCGGGTGCACTTGCTTCGTTTCCTAAAAGTGCTCCCAATCCTTTCCCTAATCCTGATTTTTTATTTACAGCACTACTCATTGATGGAATAATTTTTATCGTTATTTGAAATTTTTGTCAAGTCGTTTTTTTGCAATAATTCGCGTGCAAAATTTAGGTAATTTATGGCTCCTTTACTTGAAATGTCGTGCATAACTATTGTTTGACCAAAGCTTGGAGCCTCGCCCAATTTAGTATTGCGGTGAATCAAGGTATCAAACACCAAATCTTGGAAATGTGCTTTTACCTCATCCACCACTTGATTTGCCAAACGAAGACGCGTATCGTACATGGTCAACAAAATTCCTTCAATTTGAAGATTGGTATTGAGGCGACCTTGAACAATTTTAATCGTATTGAGCAATTTACCCAATCCTTCCAAGGCAAAATATTCGCATTGCACCGGAATTAAAACAGAATCCGAAGCAGTTAAAGCATTTACAGTAATTAACCCCAACGATGGTGAGCAGTCGATGATGATAAAATCGTATTCATCTTTGATTTTATCCAAGGCCATTTTCAATTTATGCTCTCTGTTAGGAATGTTAATCATTTCCAATTCAGCCCCCACCAAATCAATGTGCGATGGAAGAATATCTAAATTCGGACTATCGGTTGTGATGATTAACTCTTTTGGGTTCACATCGTTGACCAAGCAATCGTAAATATTACGTGCGTTTTTAGGATCCAACCCTACTCCACTTGTTGCATTGGCTTGTGGGTCGGCATCAACCAACAATGTTTTAAATTCCAACACCCCCAAGCAAGCTGCAAGGTTTATTGACGTAGTAGTTTTCCCAACTCCACCTTTCTGATTTGCTATTGCAATGATTTTGCCCATTTTTTATCCGTTTGAAGAGCTAAAGATAATACGAAATAGGATACAAATTAATGTAAACCAATAATAGTTTTCAACGTTTTTTTTACAGTAATACTAACAATTTAATTATGAAAAAACTACATGCCTGGCATACCTTTCATCCCTTGCATTTGTTTCATCATGTTCATCATGTTCTTAGGATTACTCATCATTTTCATCATCTTTTTGGTATCACCAAATTGTTTGAGCAGCTTGTTTACATCTTGAATGGTTGTACCGCTACCTTTTGCAATTCTATTTTTGCGTGATTGATTGATGATATCTGGATTTTCGCGCTCTTTGGGTGTCATCGAATAAATGATTGCCTCAATGTGTTTGAAAGCATCATCCTCAATTTCAACATCTTTCAAGGCTTTCCCCATTCCTGGAATCATTCCCATCAAATCTTTCACATTCCCCATTTTTTTCACTTGTTGCAATTGCCCCAAGAAATCATTGAAGTCAAACTGATTTTTGTGAATGCGTTTTTGAAGTTTACGCGCCTCTTCTTCGTTGAATTGCTCTTGTGCACGTTCCACCAAAGAAACCACGTCACCCATCCCCAAAATACGATCGGCCATACGCGAAGGATAGAACACATCCAATGCCTCCATTTTTTCGCCCGTACCAACAAATTTGATTGGTTTATCAACCACCGATTTGATTGACAATGCAGCACCACCTCTTGTGTCACCGTCTAATTTTGTCAATACAACACCGTCAAAATTAATTTTATCGTTGTATGCTTTTGCTGTATTCACTGCATCTTGCCCCGTCATTGAATCCACAACAAACAACGTTTCTGTTGGATTGATGGCGTTTTTAACAGCCGCAATCTCGTTCATCATTTGTTCGTCAATCGCCAAACGACCAGCTGTATCGACAATCACTACATGAAAACCTTTGCTTTTAGCATGTTGAACAGCCGCTTGAGCAATCAATACAGGATTTTTTTCTTCCTTGTTTGAAAAAACTTCAATTCCCAATTGTTCACCCAACACGTGCAATTGGTCAATCGCCGCCGGACGGTACACGTCACAAGCAACCAACAATACATTTTTATGTTTTTTTGTTTTGAGGTAGTTCCCCAATTTTCCGGTAAATGTTGTTTTACCCGAACCTTGAAGTCCCGACATCAAAATAATTCCCGGATTGCCCTTGATGTTGATATCCACTTCGTTTCCACCCATCAATTCTACCAATTCTTCGTGGCAAATTTTCACCATTAACTGACCAGGCGAAACAGCGGTCAACACATCACGTCCAAGCGCTTTTTCCTTAACTGTGTTTGTAAATTCTTTTGCCGTTTTAAAGTTAACATCGGCATCTAAAAGTGCACGACGAACTTCTTTCAATGTTTCTGCTACGTTGATTTCTGTTATTTGTCCTTGTCCTTTTAATACTTTAAAGGCGCGTTCAAACTTGTCGGTAAGATTTTCAAACATAATTATTTTGGATTTTGGATAGCAAAGATATTATTTTTCTTTGAGATATGGCGTAAAATGAAGTTGGTTGGCACAAAAAATCATACCAACCAACATAAAAATTCTAATGAATCAAAAAACGTTGTTAAACCAATTCGATGCTGCGTTCAATAAATGCATTCAAGGCTTCGCCTGTCAACATTCCTTGAGAAAGCAAGGCAAGATCGGTTAACTGTTTTACTTTTTTCCCTTTTTCATCGTCAGAGGCATTCATTACTTCGGTAATTTTCTCATGGTTGCTGTTCACCACCACATTATAGCGTTCTGGGAAAGCACCAAAGAAACCAGCACCACCCATGCGTTGTTGCTCCATCATACGGCGAATAAATTCGGGTTGTGTAATGATAATTGGCGATTCTGAAGCACTCATGCTTTCAAATGTCACCGTAAATTTATCTTTCTCTGCCAATGAGTTTTCAAAAATTGGTTTGAGTTTTTCTTCGTCTTCTTTGGATAATTTGGATGGAATTACCTCGTCTTTTTGAATCAATTTATCCAAAGTATCGGCATCCACACGTGCAAAAGAAACATTTTCTAAGGTTTGCTCCATTTTACTAATCCAGTGTGGAGTAAGTGGACTATCAAAATTCAACACATCATAGCCTCGTTCATTGGCTTTTTTGATAAATCCAAAGTGCAAGTCAGCATTATTGGTGTATAAAATCACCGTTTTACCTTCTTTATTGGTTTGAAGTGCTGCAATTTTATCTTTGTATTCATCAAGCGTATAAAATTTACCATCGGTTGATTTTACCAAACTAAATGCTTTTGCTTTTTCAGCAAATTTTTCTTCAGAAAGAGTTCCGTATTGTACAAATACTTGCAAATCTTCCCATTTTGATTCAAAATCAGCACGATCGTTTTTAAACATTTCTGCCAATTTATCAGCCACTTTTTTGGTAATGTGCGCCGAAATTTTCTTCACATTGCCATCGCTTTGCAAATAAGAACGAGAAACATTTAAAGGAATATCAGGAGAATCGATAACTCCGTGCAACAACGTTAAAAACTCCGGAACAATATTTTCAACACTGTCTGTAATAAACACTTGGTTAGAATACAAGTTGATTTTATTGCGTTGCACCTCCACATTTTCTTTGATTTTTGGGAAATACAAAATACCTGTTAAGTTGAACGGATAATCAACATTTAAATGAATATGAAACAACGGACTTTCAAAAGTCATTGGATACAACTCACGGTAAAATGCATCGTAATCTTCTGCTTTTAAATCAATTGGTGCTTTGGTCCAAGCAGGCGTTGGGTTATTCACCTGATTTTCTACATCAACAGCCACACGTTTCACTTTTCCGTCCTCGTCTTTTTCTCCTTCTGGCGAATCGATGTACTCGGTTTTTGTACCAAACACAACAGGAATGGGCAAGAATTTACAGTATTTGCTCAAAATTTCTTGAACACGTGCTTTTTCCAAAAATTCTACTGAATCTTCTGCAATAAACAACACGATATCGGTTCCGCGCGTTTCCTTTTCGATATCAATGATGGTGTATTCTGGCGAACCATTACTTTCCCATTGTACTGCTTGCGCCCCTTCAACATGACTTTTAGTGCGAATTTGTACTTTTTCTGCCACCATAAATGCTGAATAGAAGCCAAGTCCAAAGTGACCAATTATATTTTCAGCACCTTCTTTACCTTTGTATTTTTGAACAAATTCTTCGGCACCAGAAAAAGCGATTTGGTTGATGTATTTATCAATTTCTTCGGCAGTCATCCCGATACCGTTGTCGCGAATAGTTAGTGTTTTTTCTTCCTTATTTAGAATCACTTCCACTTTCAGGTTACCTAATTCACCTTTAAACTCGCCATTTTTAGCAAAAAACTTTAATTTTTGTGTCGCATCAACGGCATTGGAAACCAATTCGCGTAGAAAAATCTCATGATCTGAGTATAAAAACTTTTTAATTATCGGAAAAATGTTTTCCGTTTGTACATTTATTTGACCTGTTTTCATGCTATTAAAAATTTACCCTTGGTTTGACAACATTTGTACCAAACCAAAAATTGCGACAAAGTGGCAGAAAATTAAATAATGAACAAATGATTGTTAGCCATAAAGCCACAAAACACATACTAATTAGCGTGTTTTTCCGTTTTTTTGTAGTATGAAAAATACGTTTTATATTCTCCTTTTTATTTTGCTTTATTCTGCAACAAGTTCTGTTTTTGCACAAACAACAGCTATCAATAGGTTGGAAGTGCTTTATGCCCAAGGTTTTTATAAAAAAGTTTACAAGCAAGCTGGTAAATTAATGGACAAGCCAGAAAACGACCACACTATGCTACCAAGTTATTATAGAGCAATTAGTGTATTACAATTATCTGGTGATGCAAAATGGGCTAGAAAAAATCAATCAGAAATAGAGCAATCGCTTGCTGCATTAGAAAAACTACAATCGCTTCAAGAAGGAAGAGATATTTTGGAGAATCATCAAGATGAAATGATAGCATTGAAACAAGATTTAACCAACCGTTTAGAAAGTTTAAAACGCGACAACAAGACGAATGAAGCGGATAAAATTGCAGGAATCATCCAACACTACTTTGGTTCTATCAAAGAAATAACCGACACAAAAATCAACATTGACAAACCTGTTGTAAAAGAAGAAAACTTCACTTTTAATTCAAAAAACAGGGAAGAAATTGTTGCTTATGCCCAAAAATTTATTGGTGTGAAATATAGTTCAAGTGGAGAGTCGCCAGCTACAGGTTTTGACTGCTCTGGATTCACTTCTTATGTAATGGATGCCTACAAAATAGAATTACCTCGCCGTTCGGCCGACCAATATACCAATGCAAAAAAATTAAAAGAGAATCAAGTAAAAAAAGGTGACTTGGTTTTTTTCGACAGTGGAAACGGTGTCAATCATGTTGGTATTATTATTTCTGATCAAGGTCAACCGCCAGTAATGATTCATTCCAGCACATCAAAGGGGATTATCATCACCGACATCAACTCTTCTGAATATTGGAAAAAAAGAGTTAAAGGGTATGGCACTTATCTTAATTAAGATTTTATCATGCCCATAAGCTAAAGCTTTAAAAATAGAATTGCTTTTTACAATAAAAAACGTCTAACCCAATAAAACAACCGATTTAAAACCATTATTGCCCAACAGTTGTAGATTCATCTAACTGAAAAACTCTGCCTCAAGTAGGTCCAAAACAAAAAGACTGATGAAGTTACCCTCATCAGTCCTAAAATTCCTTGTAGGAGAATATTATTTAGCGAAGCTACGTTTTTCTTTAATTCTCGCAGATTTACCACGTCTATCACGGAAGTAGAAAATACGAGCTCTACGTACAGCACCTCTTTTGATAATTTCAATTGTATCCAAGAATGGAGATGAAATTGGGAAAATTCTTTCCACACCAACGTTACCAGACATTTTACGAATTGTAAAAGTTTCAGAAGTACCTTCTCCTCTGCGTTGAATAACTACACCTTGAAACACCTGGATTCTTTCTTTGTTTCCTTCTTTAATTTTGTAAGAAACTGAAATTGTATCTCCTGCAGCGAACTTAGGGAAATCTTTCTTCTCAACTAATTCGTTTTGAATCTCTTTAATGATAATATTATTGCTCATGACTCTTTTTTTCTTGTATTAATCCGCCGAAACGGGGTGCAATATTACGAATATTTTATTTAATAACACACCTTTATTCGAAACTTTTTTAAAAAAATAATTTTTCACTTACTTTTATGGTGCAAAAATACGGCTTTTATTATATTTAACAACAAATTTTTTGAAGTGGAGAAAATATTAATTGGAAGAAGAGAAGTTGCAGATTTACCAACTTTTGGTTTAGAAAACAAAATTGTTAAAATCGATTCTGGTGCATACACTTCTAGTATAGATGTAGAAAACATACGCAAAGACAACAATCTACTTTATGTTGTTTTTGAAAAAAATGGTGCTGAAATTTGTTTTGACGATTTTTCCACTAAGCGTATAAAAAGCTCCAATGGCATATTGCAAGAACGTTATGTTATAAATGGCGACATTATACTTGGTCAAAAAAAGTACAAAACACCCTTTTCTTTAACTGACAGAAGTGGCATGCGCTACCCTATTCTACTGGGAAGAAAACTACTTAATAAAAAATTTTTAATTGACACCAGTAAAGCCAATTTGTTAAAGAAAAATTAAAAAATGATTCCTAAAACAAGAAATATAAACTATCTTTGAATAATAAAAAATAATAACCATGTCAAATCCTATGTATTTAGTCCCTATGGACTTTTCACCTGTTTCAATCAATGCATTAAACGCTGCAATTCAACTTGCAAAGTTTAATGACGGAAAAGTTTTAGCAATTCACATTGTTGCAAAAAAATCTGAACGTTCGGCTGCAAGAGAGCAATTTGAAACAATCATCAATCAATTAGCAGAAGCAGATAGAGCATTGGTAAAAACAAGTGTATTTGCAGGTTCAGTTTATGACGACATCGCAAAAGCGGCTGAAATTACTAGTGCCAACTTAATTGTAATGGGAACACATGGTGCAAGGGGAATGCAAAAATTGATGGGAAGTAATGCCTTGCGTATTGTAAGTAGTACTGGAGCTCCATTTGTGATTTTACAAGAACAAGGTTCATTAAGTTCTATTAACAACATTGTGATGCCTTTTAACTTTGAAAAAGACAGCATCCAAATTTCAACATTTGCTGGTTATATTGCAAAACAATTCAATGCTACTATCCATCTTGCAGGATATCATGACAAAGACGAATGGTTGAACGGGCAATCCAAAACCAATCAATTAGTGGTTAAAAAAATCTTTGACGAGAACAATGTAAAATATCAAATTGTCAATTTAGACAAATCAAAACCATACATTAATGCTTTGCTGGATTATGCCGATGAAGTGAACGCAGATTTAATTGCATCTTCTTTCTTTGTGGATACTGTCTTGACTACAATGAACTCGTTTGTGCAAGCATTAATTGAAAACAATCGTCAGATTCCATTGTTGACAGCAAATGCTGAAGAATTAACAATCACATCAGGTTATTCTTACATTGCTATCTAATCGATAAGTTTTAAATTCACTTAAACACATCATTTATGCTTAAACGTATTGTCGTTTTCGGCTTACTAATTGGTGGTATTGCATTGGCATACCTTAAACGTAATGAAATCAAAGCACTTCTTTTTGGAAATTCAAGAACCATTAATAAAACAGAAGTAAAACTGTTGATTAAAGAAGATTTAAACGCCGAAGCACTAACAACATTGTTGCTAGAAAATGGTGTATTGGAAGATAAAAAAGCGTTTTTGAAAGAAGTTGAAAAACAAAATTTAACCAATCAAACGTTTGACGCTGGAAAATACGTAATTCTTTCTGGCACACTAGTAAAAGATTTAGTGAATGGTTTTTCAAGAAGCGAAAATGGACACGGCCTTGCTGAAGTTAAAGTAAACGTACTTTTTAACAGAAGTAAAACTATTGAAGACATCGGTATGAATATTTCTCAGTGCATTGAAGCCGATAGTGCATCCATTGTTGATTACATAACCGCCCCATCAACATTGGAAAAATACCATTTTACGCGCGAACAAATTCCAGCCTTATTCATCCCCGATCAATACGAATTGTATTACGATACCAATGCCGAAGAATTTGTGGCATTTATGGCCGAGGAATTTAAAAAATTCTGGACAGAAGTACGTAAAGAAAAAATGAAAGCAATTGGGTTAACGTCTCCTTCGCAAGTTGCAACACTAACCAGTATTGTTTATTCTGAACAAGGAAAAGTAACTGCAGAATGGCCTATTATTGCTCGTTTATACTTGAATAGAATTGCCAAAGGAATGAAATTACAATCCGATCCAACGTTTAAATTTTGTTGGGGCGAAAAACTCAAAGATACTGAGCGCTTGCTTGCAATTCATCGTGATATTGATTGTGAATACAATACTTATAAGATTAACGGCTTGCCTCCTGGTCCAATTTGCTTGGTTCCTCAAAAAGCAATTGATGCCGTGTTGAACCCTGATAACAACAATTATTTGTTTATGTGTGCAAAACCAGATTATTCAGGAGAACACAACTTCACCCATTCGGGAGATGTGCACGTCAACAATGCACGTATTTACCAACGTTGGTTATCAAAAGAAGGTAAACATTAGGAAATTTACTTAAAAACGGAACATTTTTTGTTTTTTTACGAATAAAAGAACAATGAGAGTTCTAATTACATTCCTATTTGTTGTTGGTTGGAGTTTTTTTACTTCGGCACAAAGTTTAAACGGACTTTGGAAAGGAAGTTTGTATCCTCCAAAATCAAGTGTGGATAAAGGTATGTTGATTTATCTTCAAATTAACGAAGACAAGAGTGGTACAATAACCGGAAAAGTTAGAAACGAACGCTTCAATACCAACGATTTTGCACTAAAAAATATTAAAGGCAATAAAAAAGCATTGGATGTAAGCATCAACGAAACGGTCATTTCTCAAAAAGCAATAGGAAGTAGAACAACTTGGTGCCGATTGGATTTAACCTTAAAATACAATCCCGAAACAGGATATTTGGTGGGCACCTATTCCAGTAGTGATTGCAGAAATCAAGTGGGCAATGTGATTTTATACAGAGACCCCGTGGCTTTCCCAGGCGATAAAGAAAATCCAGAATCGCAACATTGGTTTGAATTGCTGGCGCAAGATATTAGCAAAGGACTCAATGCTCCCGAAATTCGAAAAATTGAGCGCGACAATTTTGTTTTTCAACCCATTTATTTTGACTACGACAAAGCGGAAATTAAACCCGAATTTTACGATTTTTTAAATCATTTAGTGAAAATAGTGGAAGGACATTCGGATTTACGAGTTAAAGTTACCGGACACACCGATTCAGATGGATCTGACGCATACAACGACGATCTTTCTAAACGTCGTGCACAAGCTATTATTGATTTTTTTGTTGCTCGTGGATTGAAAGCCGACCGTTTGGAATTTGACTTTAATGGAGAGCACAAACCAGTGGATTCAAACAAAACTCCCGAGGGGCGACAAAAAAACCGTCGTGTAGAATTTAGTTTTATCTAAATTTTTAATCATTTTACAATACGTTTTTCAGCCAAGTTAGGTTGTAAATTCTCGTTATATTTGTCTCATGGATTTATTCAATAAAAAATTATTGGAAACCTTGTATGGAATGATTACTCCCAGCAAGGTTGAAATGTTTGAACGTTTAGCGCCACAAAAAACCAATTACCTCACTGTTGCAATGGAAAACATTTACCAAGAGCACAATGCTTCGGCGGTGATGCGCACCTGCGAGAGTTTGGGAATTCAAAGCCTACATGTTATTGAAAAAGATTGGAAATATCAGGCACAGCGTGACATTGCTCGTGGTGCGGGAAGATGGATAGACACTTTTAATTACAGCGATGCTACCCCAACCTTGAGTTGTATTGAGCAATTAAAAGCAGACGGCTATCAAATTGTTGCTACTACTCCACACAAAGACGATTTCACGATTGACACCTTACCCATCGATCAGCCCATTGCTTTGTTTTTTGGAACAGAAGGTGAAGGAATATCTCAAGATATTATTTCCAATGCCGACAGGTTTGTAAAAATTCCAATGCATGGTTTTACCGAAAGTTTAAATGTATCCGTTTCTGTTGCAATTGCAGCCTACACCTTGCGCAAGCGAATTGAACAGTCTAACGTCAATTGGCAACTGTCAGAAGACGAGTTAACTGCTTTAAAAATAAAGTGGTGCACACGAATTATCCCACACGGACACAAGGTTGTACCAGAAATAATAAAACGTTTGAAAATAGAACAAAATCAATAGTCGCTAATTGAAAAACTTTGGTATATTTGTATCTATTGAAAACTTTAAAAACTTTAAAACATGGGAAAAGGAGATAAAAAGACAGCAAAAGGTAAACGTGCTCAAGGTAGTTACGGTGTCACAAGAAAGCGTAAAAGCGCCACAAAAAACTCTCAACCAGCGGTTAAAAAAGTTGCAAAGCCTACTATAGAAGCAACTGAAAAAGAAGTAAAAACTCCTAAAACTACAGCAGCAAAAAAAGCTACAACTGAAAAGAAAGTAGCAGAAAAAAAACCTGCAGCTAAGAAAACTACAACAAAAAAAGAGACTAAAAAAGAAGATTAATAGCTTCTGTTTTGTTAGTCACTGCTTTTCAATAAGTTAAAAAACACTTGTTGATTGCTATTGTATTGATTAATAAATAATAATTTTAAGAAAAATGAAATATAATTTTGGAGCAGGTCCATGCATCTTACCTCAGAATGTTTTCGAACAAGCTGCAAAAGGTGTTTTAGACTTTAACGGTCTATCCATTTTAGAAGTATCTCACAGACACAAAGATTTTGTTGCCGTAATGGAAGAGGCAAGAGAATTGGTTAAAAAGGCCCTGAATGTTCCAGCAGGATATACGGTTTTATTTTTGCAAGGTGGTGCAACGCTTGGATTTACAATTTCTGCGTTGAACATGACTAAAGGTGGAAAAGCGGGTTATATCAACACAGGTGTATGGGCAAGTGGCGCAATCAAAGAAGCAAAATTAGTAGGTGTTGATGTGGAGGTTTTGGCTTCGTCTGAGGATAAAAACTTCTCTTACATTCCAAAAAACATTGAAGTTCCAACTAATTTGGATTATTTGTATTATTGTTCTAACAATACAATTTATGGAACACAATTCCACGAAACTCCAAAATCACCTGTTCCGTTGGTGTGCGATATGTCTTCGGATATTTTCTCAAAAGAAATCAACGTTGCAGATTACGATTTGATTTATGCAGGTGCTCAAAAGAATTTAGGTCCAGCTGGAGCAACGCTTTACATTGTTAAAGAAGATGCTTTGGGTAAATCTACTCCTAAGTTTATGCCCACATATCTTAATTTGGCAAAACAACACGAAAAAGAATCCATGTTGAATACTCCTCCTGTATTCTCTGTTTATGTTGCCATGTTGAATTTAAAAGATTTGTTGGCAACTGGCGGTGTTAAAGCGGCAGAAGAACGTAACAACGCAAAAGCAGCTGCTTTGTACAATGAAATTGATACTAATCCATTGTTTACAACCAACGTAGCAAAAGAAGATCGTTCTAAAATGAACGTTACATTTGTTTTAAATGAAAAATATGCAGCGTTAGAAGAAGAATTCAACAAAGTGTGGCAAGATGCAGGCATTGTTGGGTTAAAAGGTCACCGTTCAACTGGTGGTTATCGTGCATCTTTGTACAATGCGTTACCGCTTTCAAGTGTGCAAGTTTTGGTGGATGTGATGAAGGATTTTGCAAATAAAAAAGCATAAAAAATGAAAATATTAGCAAACGACGGCATTTCTGCTGTAGGAAAAAAACAGTTGGAAGAGGCTGGATATACAGTTGTTACGGATAAAGTCAACCAAGAAGATTTAATCAATGCAATCAATGCAGAGAATTATGAAATTTTGTTGGTAAGAAGTGCCACAACAGCACGCAAAGATTTAATTGACGCTTGCCCTAATTTAAAATTGATTGGTCGCGGTGGCGTTGGTATGGACAACATTGACGTGGCTTATGCGCGCGAAAAAGGTAGAATTGTTATCAACACACCTGCTTCGTCATCCCAATCGGTGGCTGAATTGGTAATAGGGCATCTTTTTGCTGTTTCTCGATTTTTAAACGATTCGTATAAAAACATGGAAAGTGGCGATTTCAACCAATTGAAGAAAAACTACGGTAAAGGTGTTGAATTGCGTGGAAAAACATTGGGAATTATTGGATTTGGTCGCATTGGTCAAAGTTTGGCTTCTTATGCTCTTGGTGTGGGCATGGATGTAGTTGCCAACGATCAATTTGAATATACAGCCGAAATTCCAGTAAAAATCGGTTCATCGCAAGAAGTGATTGTTCCAATTAAAACATCTACAGATTTAGCCGCATTTTTACCTCAATGCGATTACATTTCTGTTCATGTTCCAAAACAAGCCGATGGTAGCGCTGTTTTAGGAAAAAATGAATTTGCGTTGATGAAAAACAACGTTCGTTTGGTTAATGCTGCTCGTGGTGGCGTGATTGACGAAACGGCTTTAATTGAGGCATTAGACAGCGGAAGGGTTGCTGGTTGTGCGTTGGATGTTTTTGAAAATGAACCAACCCCCAACAAAGCATTGTTAAGCCATCCAAAAATTGCTTGTACTCCTCACATTGGAGCTGCAACAGGCGAAGCTCAAGACCGTATTGGTTCTGAATTAGCAGAACTAATCATCAAAGAATTTGGAAAAAAATAAAAAAGTTGCAGCCAATTTTTAAGTGGGGTTTCTTCATTGAAATCCCATTTTTTTTTGCTTTTAACTGAAATTTAAACTTGGTTGATAGATTAATTGTAAAAATCCACGTAATTCTACTCGAATGTTCAACGAAGGAATGGTTTGATTGAGGGTAATTCGGGTGGTTTTGTCGCTCCAGAAATATCCCAAATTTTCTACCCTAAAAAAGAAACGAAAACGTTGAATTTCAAAACCTCCAAACACATGTAAATTTGCCATTGGCTTGGTTGAAACATTTGTTAGATTGAAAACATCCATGTATGGAAGGTGCTCCAATAATTTATATCCTGTACGATAGGAAGATTCTACCCCAATTTGTGCCAACAATTTCTTGCTTTTAAACAAACGTCCTTGTACATACAACCTTCCTTGCACCAAAACACTAGGCATCCAATCGCTTTTATTGAAACTTCCTTTAAAATCGAAGAAAATTACTTTGTAACCTGTTCTTCCTGTTAGCCCAACCGAAAATGCGTTGACTGTTTTTAAAGTATCGTTGCGCCATGTGTTGTTATAAAACCAATAATTGCTAGAAACGGTAGCATTGTTTACAAAAACGCCAACTTGGTGTTGCTGGTGGGTGTATTTCAAATGTCCACCAACATCTAGTTTAAATTGTTTATCTAAATTGCCATTTAGCAAATTGTAGTACACGTTGTTTGCCGAATAAAAGCGTTGAAATTGTTCTGGAAGTAGGTGCGAAATATTCGCTTTTGCGTTCAACGACAATCCTTTCCACTTAAAATCTAAATTGGAATAGGTGTACCATTCTCGATTGGCGCCAATAAGATTAAAATTGGTATGATTTCTAAAAGCAACTGACTGAAATTCAACCCTATTGTTCCATCCAAATTAATTTCTGATTGCGCAATTTTATTGCCCAAATTGAAATAATTCCACCAATTGTTGAGCACCCCAACTTTGAAAAACAATTTTTCGCGACTGTAAAACAAACCTGCGGCATTCACAATTTCTGACAGTTGGTATTGGTCGCCTGTAGAATCTGCATTGTAGTATATCAGCGGGTAAATAGCTGTTAACGTATCGCTTTTTCTTTGTATTTACGGTTGAATATACGCAATTGATTATCCACATACAATCCCATTGCATTTGCCGAATCTTTTGCTAAAAAATCAAAATAATGGGATAATTCTACACGTCCTCACGGTACTTACTTTGTGCATTTTCTTTTCTAATGGGTGCAAATGAAAGTCCGTAGTAATCTATCAGAGAATCCACCAATAAGCCATCGTTTTGTGCAATGTTTCTGCTTACAAATTGTCCTTTAACACCTAAAGAATAAAACCGTGATTGAAATTCAAATTGTAGTTGCACATCGTGTTTTCCAAAATCACCTGCTCGCATAAAGTTCTTGCCTTTGTGCATGTCGTAATCAACGTTCAAGAGTGTTTGTGAGTTGAACGCTTGTGCATAGCTTGCTTTTACAACTTGTGTGGCTTGCGTTCCAAACACATATCCAAATCCCAAGTGGGGCAAAGCAGAAAAGCGCATTTTTTTCCAATCGTTGAATTGATTGTAAATTGCACCACCGTTGTTTTGAATATAAAAATTATAGGGTAAAACGTTTTCGTTTTTAGAAAAACCTCCACCGGGCAAGGTAGAACTGTGGGTTGTGAATGCAATATCCACCGAATCAAACACACCACCCGAATAATAGCTGTAGGTTAACGTATCTTTTGTTCCCATAATTGCATTGTTTTGCGCAAACAACTGCACAAACACTAGTGTAAATATGAGGACTAAGCTACTTTTCATGCTCCGATACAAAAGCAAAAATATTAAAAAAGGGGCATTATAGCACCTATATCTTTATAAATCTAATAAAAAATTAGTGATTATAATGAATTAACTTTCAATTGAAGACCAGAAATTAAGTTACCAGCTTTGTTTGCATGGATAACATTTTTCTTAGCCAATTTTTGAATCATTGAAGTAACAGAAGGAAGCAATTCAGTAGCTTCTTTTTTATCAGTCAACGAACGTAATTTTTTGATAGCATTACGTGTTGTTTTATGCTGATAGCGATTAATCAATCTCTTAGAGTTGTTACTTCTAATTCTCTTAATTGCTGATTTATGATTTGCCATAATTTAATTTATAAAAATTATTAATATCTATTTGCAGCCCATAGGAGAATCGAACTCCTGTTTTAAGAATGAAAATCTTACGTCCTAACCACTAGACGAATGGGCCAAAAATTTGGCAGCCCATAGGAGAATCGAACTCCTGTTTTAAGAATGAAAATCTTACGTCCTAACCACTAGACGAATGGGCCGTTTTACATTTCAATAATGTAAGTATGTCAAATTTTGGAGTGCAAATATAATGAGTTTTATTGATATCCTATACTTTTTTGCTATTTTTTTTCAAATGTTTTTTAATTCATTGTTTTTCAAGCCTATTTTTTGACGCAATAATCAATTTATTAAAAAGAGATTTGAATTTTAAACGCTATGTTTCTTCCCAAATCATTGGCAAAATAACGGTAACGGTTCATGTAATCTCTGTATTTGGTATTGAACACATTCTCCATTTTAGCGATAAAATCAACCTCTCCACCTTTGTAGTTGAGCGTATAGATAAACGAAACATCCATCAACGCATAGCCATTGGGAGCTTTCACAAATCCATATTCTACAGGAGCTTTATACTGGCGATTCACCAAACTAGCGCCTATTGTTGCCGAAAATTGATCTTTTTTGGCTGTAACATGCGTAAATTTCAAGGCTGGTTGTAATCTATCAGCTGGAATGTAGGCCAAATGGGCATTTGTGTTTAAATCAAATGCGCGAACCAACGCTCCTTTCAATTGAAAATTCAACCATTTTGTGAAATTGATATCAAAATACAAATCGATGCCCGAATAATTGGCTTTTGTTTGCTTGTATTCAAACGATGGCAAAGCTCCGTGGTCGGTAATAACTGGAGCGTTCATTGCTTGGTAGGCGATGTAATTGAAAAAATAATACGAATAAATGTTGACCGATAAATTCCATTTCAACGAAGAATATCGGGTAGAAATTTGTGCAAACAATGCTTTTTCGGGCTGTAAATTCCGATCGCCTTGCGTGTAGGTTGCATCGTGCGTTCCGTTGCTAAACAATTCGTTAATTGTTGGAATGCGATAGGTGTTACCAACAGTGGCTACAAAATCCAAATGGTGATTGTGACGGTATTTGTATCCTACATTCCCCACTAAATTGGAATACATTTTAGAAAAGCGTTGCACCGAATCGTTTTGAATTCCAGAAACGTTCAATTGCGCCAAATCAAAACGTGCTCCACCAGTTAAATAATGGTGCTCGTTGTTCTTTTTTAATTGCCAATTTTCTATCAAATAAACGCCCCCTGAATTTCGGAGGTAGTTGGGAATAAAATATTCTCCCGTTGTTCCGTTTACTTGATACGTATAATCAATACCTGCTACACCTTCTAATTGTGGGTGCCATTGGTGGTTGTATTTTACAGAAAATTGGTTGGTCAACAAGTTAAAACCCAAACCTTCTGCTTCTTCATGATCATGGTCATGGTCATGGTCATGGTCGTGATCATGGTCGTGATCTTCTTCCTCTTCGTGTTCTTCATCATGGTGGTCGTGAATCTCTGCTCGTTGATTGTATTGAAAAGAATAGGCAATATCCAAACTATTTTTATCATTCAAAACAAGGTGATTATTCCACGAAGCTAGATGGTGCTTGGTTTGCAAATAGGGAGCGTCTATGTTGTAGGTGAATTTTTGATTAATTGCCGGCTGACTCAATGCCATGGCTTCGTATAACTCATCGGCATCGTGCGCGTGTGCCCCCTGAAAAATTCCGTTGGTAGATTGGTTGTATGAATAAACCACTTGCGAGTGCCATTTTTGACCCGTATAACTAAAACCAATTCCCGAATTCAACTCATTCATAGCGGTGTTGGCTAAATTATAGGTAGGTGTTGACAATGTTCCACCTTTTTTATAAGCACCTTGAGCTATCCAACTCCATTTATTAGATGCAAAACGCCCTCCCAATTTTAAGTTACCAAACAATTGATTGCCATTACTTGCATAACCCAAATTGGCTTTTCCAGACATTGGTTTTGCTGCAACAGGAGATAAATCTGTAATTAACACACCTCCAATTGCATCCGAACCATACATTAATGATGTTGCGCCTTTAATGGCTGTTATTTTATCAAATAAATACGGATTAATTTCAACGGCATGTTCATTTCCCCATTGCTGACCTTCTAATTTGGTGCCTTCAACAATGGTTGCAATCCGATTGCCATACATTCCACTCATCACTGGTTTTTGAATGGTAGCCCCAGACGACATGGTTGTAACTCCAGGTAAATTTCCTAAAATTACCCCTAAATTATCACCAGTCGTAAGTTTTGCTTCTTTTGAATCAAGATGAACTGTTGGTAAAAATGGTTTTACAGGTTGTTGCACTTTTATCACCTCCAATTCATTTAACTCCGTCACTTCATTGTCGTAGTGGTATTCTAAATAAATGGTATCAACTCCCTCCATTGGTAAAGTTATTTTCTTTTTAACCGGCTCACAGCCAATGTGGTGGTAAAACAAAACTTGGTATTCACCAGCACACAGACTATCAATTTTAAAATTACCAGAAGAATTGGTAGAATAGCTTTTATTAAGATCCTTAAACACAATTTTAGCACTTGTAACTGGAGATAAATCGTGTTCATCTAAAACTATTCCAATATAAGAATTGTGACAAATCTGAGAAAAAGTGTGAGCAGAAAGCCCTATAAAAAAAGAAACAAGGAAATTACGTAACATAAATATAGGATTGATTTGTGTGTAAAAAATATAAAAACGACAAAAACCGATGATGTACTCACCGGTTTTAAATTTCTTTTGAAAACGTAAAATAAATTACCCTTCTGTTGACGTTAATTGATCAGCAACAGTTTGAGAAATAGCTGATTTTTCAAAACGCAATTTTGCTCCTTCACAGCTCAATAAAACAGTTGTATCAGTAACTTCTAAAATTTTACCGTGGATACCACCAATTGTAACTACTTTATCCCCTTGCGCTAAACTTTCTCTGAATTTTTTTAATTCTTTTTGTTTTTTCATTTGAGGTCGAATCATGAAAAAATAAAACACTGCGACCATCAACAAAATCATGATTAACTGTTGTCCCATCATACTTTTTTTTGTTTGTTTATTAATTTACTTCACCTTGTATAGAAACCACTAACACAGACGGAGTAGTGTTGGCAATGATGCGAATATCTCTACTAAATCTACCAAAACCTACTTTATCTGTATCAACAGACGCTTCTACTACACCAGTTTCTCCCGGTTTGATTGGTTTTTCGGGCTTACTTGCAAGTGTGCAACTACAAGCTACTTCCACATCACCAACCACCAACGGATAGTCACCGGTATTTTTTAATTCAATTTTTGCTTTAATAATTTCACCTTTAGAAACTTTACCTGCCTTGTAAACATTTTTATATTCAACAGTGGTTCTGTTTCCAATTTTCACTTCGTTGTTTCCGCATGCAGAAAGTAAAACAAGTGATAAAGCAAAAAATAATGTTCTCATTTTTAATTAATTTATAAGTCCGCGACCAACTTTCTTAATTTTTCCTTCGGCTTGCAATCTATCAATAGCTTTATCTAAAACTCCATTGATAAAGTTATTGCTTTTTGGCGTGGAGTAAAATTTAGAAATTTCAATGTATTCGTTCAACGTTACTTTGGTTGGAATGGTATTAAAAATTTGGAATTCTGTAATGGCCATTTTCATTAAAATGATGTCCATTTTTGCAATTCTATCCAACTCCCAGTTTTGTGTCAATTCGTCAATTAACGCTTCATTGGCTTTGTTCATCAAAATCGTATTTTTAAACAAACCTGTTGTAAACGCTTTTTCGTCTTCTTCGTCTTTGTACAAGTCTAAAATTTGCAATTCGCTTGTTTCAGATTCCAGACTTTTAATTGTTTTCAACACCATGGAGCAAGCAAAATCGATATCATCCAACCAATTGATGCTTTCTTCTTCAAAGAAATTGTACAACAACGGTGAATTAGCGATTTCCACTTTAAACAAATCCAAAATAAATTGTTTATCCGCTTCAAAACCTGTATTGCCATTGTTCATGTGCTCAAAATAGGTTTCACTTTCGCGGATAGCTAAAAACATCTTGCGAAACAATTCCTGTTTTTCATCACCGATCCAATTGATTTTGTTCAACTCAGAAACTTGAATCAACTTTTTATCCGTTTCAATTTTTTGGATAATTGAATTGTTTACAAATTTCAGATTGGGATTCAACTCCTCTTTGGTTGGGCGAATTTTCTTTTTATTCTCGTCAATTCTTCTTTCGGCAAAGTATTTAACCTCTGGAATTGACAACATTAAATAGATGTAAAGGTGATAGATTTTATCAATTGCACCATACAACGCCTTTTCGGCCTGAGGATATTTGTCATCCTCAGACTGAAAATACGCATACAATGACTGTAAAATTTTAATTCGAAGATGTCTTCTATTTAACATTCTATTGTTTTAATTATCTCGGTAATTTAATTTTCCCAACGCTTTCAATACGCTCTTCTGCCATTTTGTTAGCAATTTTATACGTAGGAATGTTTTCGTCTTTTGAACGTTTCACGATTTGCGCAATTGTTGAATAAATATTTTCTGCATTTTGCATTGCCCACTCTGATGAAAGTCCTTTAAATTCTGAATAAACATTAATTACACCTCCTGAGTTAATGGCATAATCTGGAGCATAAATAATTCCTTTTTCCATTACCATTTTACCGTGACGTGCTTCATCTTTCAACTGGTTGTTTGCAGAACCAGCGATGATAGAACATTTTAAACGGTTCAATGTTTCATCGTTTACAGTTGCACCAAGTGCACAAGGTGCATAGATATCAACGTCTAAGTCGTAAATTTCATCCAATCCAACAACTTTAGCACCGTATTTTTCTGCCACGCGTTTCAACGTTGGTTCGTACACATCGGTAATATAAATTTCAGCTTTTTCTTTTGCTAAAAACTCAACCAAATATTCACCTACGTGTCCAACACCTTGAACAGAAATCTTTTTACCTTCTAATGAATCTGAACCAAATTGTTCTTTAGCACAAGCTTTCATTCCAACATAAACACCCATTGCAGTTACAGGCGATGGATCTCCAGATTTTCCTGGCAAACCAACCACGTGATCTGTTTCCATGTTCACATAAACCATGTCTTGTGGGTTGATACCAACATCTTCTGCAGTGATGTATTTTCCACTCAAACTGTTTACGAATTTTCCAAAACGACGCATCAACGCTTCTGATTTAATTTTTCTAGAATCGCCAATAATCACTGCTTTTCCTCCTCCTAAATTCAATCCAGCTAATGAATTTTTATATGTCATACCTCTAGAAAGACGCAAAACATCGTTTAATGCTTCCATTTCATTGTTGTAAGCCCAAATACGTGTTCCACCAAGTGCTGGACCTAAAACTGTATTATGAACTCCAATAATTGCTTTTAAACCTGTTTCATTGTCGTTGCAAAAAACCAATTGTTCGTGGTTGAACTGGCTCATTTGAGATAGAACCGGATTTTCAGCAAGGTTTACTTCTGAGATATCTTTTACTTCAAACATACGTTAATTATTAATTAAAACATACTTACAATTGTATTCGATTCATTACTTTTGTATGCTTCGGATACTTTTGAAAGTGCAAATTTAGGAATTTAAGAATGAAATCACTCCAATATCTTTACAAATATTTCATAAAATACAAATGGTTGTTGCTACTTGGCACTTTTTTCGTGTTTGCATCCAACTATTTTTACATCAAAATGCCTTTGTTTTTAAAGGATGTGATTGATTCTATCATCAACGGAGAAAATTTCATTCACGTTTTAGGCTTCAATATTCCCATCGACACTTCAAAAGCCTCAAAAGTAGCACTTTACATTGGCTTGGTGTATATGATTTTGGTTTTACTGAAAAGCATCTTTTTGTTTTTCATGCGCCAAACCATTATTAAAGTTTCTAGATACATTGAGTTTGATTTAAAAAATGAAATTTATGCCCACTACCAAGAATTGGGATACAATTTTTACAAAGAAAACAGCACTGGCGATTTGATGAACCGTGTATCGGAAGATGTTTCGTATGTGCGCACGTTTTTGGGTCCAGGAATTATGTACAACATTAACCTTGTTGCCATTTTCACGATGATTGTGTACCAGATGTTGAATATTAATGTGTGGCTAACTTTTATTGTGCTCATCCCCTTGCCCATCATGTCGTTTTTGATTTATAAGGTTTCAGAAAAAATGAATCAAATGAGTTTAGTAGTGCAAAAAGAACAATCTGGACTCTCCACCATTGTGCAAGAAACCTTTACTGGAATAGGTGTCATCAAAGCGTATGAACGCGAAAATGAAGTCAACGACCGTTTTGTAGATGCTTCAAAAACCTATAAAAAGAAACAAATGAACTTGGTGTTAATCAACGCTTTGTTTCAGCCAACCATTTTATTGCTCATTGGTATTTCTACCATTCTTTCCATCTATGTTGGTGGTTTGTTTAGCTTTACTGGCGACATCAGCTATGGTGGAATAACGGCGTTTGTATTTATTGTTGGTTAACTCACGTGGCCATTTGCAAGTTTGGGTTGGCTCACATCGGTTATTCAACGTGCTGCCGCATCGCAAGAACGCATCAATGAATTTTTAAAAACCAAACCAGAAATAACCAATCCAACTACTCAGCCGTTTCTGTACAACGGAAAAATTGAGTTTAAAAATGTTACTTTCACCTACAAAGGCATGGCAGAACCTGCTATTAAAAATCTAAGTTTTACCATTCATCCGCATGAAACAGTTGCGTTTGTAGGAAGAACAGCTAGTGGAAAAAGTACTATTTTAAAATTATTGTTGCGCCAAATAGAACCTCAAAGTGGAGAGATTTTAATAGACAATCAGCCGTTGAACAGCATCAATTTAGAGCAATTTCGTGAGCAAGTTGGAATTGTTCCGCAAGAAGTGTTTCTATTCAGCGATACCATTGCCAACAACATTCGTTTTGGAGCCAATCACGAGGTGAGCAACGAAGAAATTATCAAAGCAACCGAATTGGCACACATTCGCCACAACATTGAAGCCTTTGAAAATGGTTACGAAACATTGTTGGGTGAACGCGGAATGAATTTAAGTGGTGGTCAAAAACAACGCATTAGTATTGCCCGTGCATTTATTCGTCATCCAAAACTTTTAGTGCTCGACGATTGTTTATCTGCCGTTGATACAGAAACCGAAGAAATCATTTTGCGCCATCTGGCAAATGATACGCACACGCTCAACACCATTATTGTTTCACATAGAATTTCCTCCTTGCGCAATGCTCAAAAAATTATTGTGCTCAAAAACGGTGAAAAAGCAGAAGAAGGAAGTCACGAAGAACTCATGAAAATTGATGGTATTTATTGTGATATGTATAACAAGCAATTGGTGGAATCAGACAATAGCGCAGACACTATTGCCTAAAACACTTATTTTTCTGAATATTGCATAGTATCATTGATTTAAAAAAATAGGAAGCCGTACTAAAATTCGTTGACACCACTTCTTGCCACCAAAGAAAATCAACCAATTATTTTGATTTCTCAAAAATTATCCTAATATTAGCGATACTTATTATGATAATTAACGAAGTCTATGATGGAAAACGAGAGTGGCGGCGAGGTGTTTTCAAAAGCTATAAGAGCAGGTAAACGCACTTATTTCTTCGACGTGAAAACAACTAAAGGAAACGATTTGTATTTGACAGTTACCGAAAGCAAAAAAATACAATACGACGGGAAAGAATCGTATCAAAAACATAAAATTTTCTTGTACAAAGAAGACTTTGAAAAATTCAAAGACGGTTTGCTTGAAGCGCTTGAAAAAATTGATGAATTAAAAGACGAATACCCATCAACAGAGCGAAGTGACCTTAATTTTGAGGATTTATAAATCACTCATCACCAATTGTTATCACCAATTTTTGTTTGAATTTAACAACATAATTGCGTTTAATTTCTTTAAAATTCATCCATTCCAATGCCGGATTTTGCTGTTGTGTTGCCTCTAATTCGGGATATTTTAGTGTAAAATCGCTCATTGTTGGATGGACTAAAAAACAAAAATCACCACCAATGGTATCGTTTTCAGAAATGGCAATGCAATACATATCTTTATCACGAGGATTGGTGTAAAACGCTTTTACTTGCTCGCCAGGTTGAACAACTACCCACCCTTTTGAAATCCAACCACTGTATTGCGAACCTTTGTCGTGAAACACATAAGCCACTTTGTAGGTCTGACTTTTATTATTCTTAAAATACAACTGAGCAAACAACCCGTTGCAAATAATTCCAATGAACACGATGCTTGTAAAAATCTTTTGCATTGTTGACAAATATTTTTTGATACTTCCAAATATCGTAACTTTTATCGGTTCGTTTATTATATTTGTTGATTAAATAAAAAGTTCAATGCATTTTAAACAAGTAGATACGTCGGTAGAACTCCCTATCATGGAGCATTTTTATTCTGTTCAGGGTGAAGGGTTTTATTCTGGGCGACCTGCTTATTTTATTCGCCTTGCTGGTTGCGACGTTGGTTGTGTTTGGTGCGATGTGAAAGAAAGTTGGGATGTGGAAGAGCATCCGGTTGTTCAACTAGACGATTTAATGCAGCAAATTAAGGCAACTGCCGCCAACTTTGTTGTCATTACTGGCGGAGAACCTGCTTTGTATGATTTGCGTGGTTTGATTGACCGACTCAAACAAGCCAACATTACCATTGCCATAGAAACATCGGGTACAAGTGAATTGGTTGGTAATGTTGATTGGTACTGCTTTTCGCCCAAGAAATTTAAAAAACCAGTGGATGAAGCCTATCAAAAAGCAAGTGAACTAAAAATTATTATTTTCAATAAATCTGATTATAAATGGGCTGAAGAGCACGCAGCAAAGGTGAATGCTAACTGTCAGCTGTATTTGCAACCCGAATGGTCAAAACAGGAACAGTTTTTGCCACAGATTATTGAGTATGTGAAAAACAATCCTAAATGGCGCATTTCACTACAAACACATAAATTCATGCAAATTCCATAATTATGAGACTTTTAACGTTAATTTTTTCAATAGTATTGGTTGCTAGTTGCAGCATTTCTCAAAATTATTCTTCAACAAATAAAAAAGCCATAAAATTGTTTGAAGAAGCAATGAAAGCACCTAGTTTGTCCATTGACCCTGTTAGAAGAACGCCTAATTTTAGAGCAGGAATTGAATTGGCCGAAAAAGCAATTGCAAAAGATCCTCGATTTTGGGAGGCGCATTTATTAGCAGCCGAATTGTATGAAAATTATTACGAATATGCAGCAGCAATCAAACATTACGAAGCAGCACTTGCCATCAACCCCAATCATGCACCATCTGGAAGCACCTATTTTTATTTAGGAAACAGCCAATTTGCAGTTGGCGATTACCAAGGAGCGTTGAAAAACCTTGAAATTTACAATAAAAATCGCAGTGCCGATCCACGTATGTTGCAAGCAGCCAATCAAATCATGGACAACTGTGAATTTGCTTTGGATGCCATTAAAAATCCAGCAAAATACAACCCTATCAACGTTGGTCCAGGCATCAATACTGCCGATCCAGAATATTTCCCAACCATTACCGTTGATGGAAAAACAATTTTATTTACACGCCGCATTAAAGACCCGAACTCTCCAGTAGGCATGCACGAAGATTTTTTTGTATCCAACTCAGAAGATGGAAAAAAATGGCAAACAGCAGTTCCTATGCCTAAAAATATTAACACAACCAATAACGAAGGAGCTCCAACTATTTCTGCCGATGGAAGATCATTGATTTTTGTTGCTTGCTCCGATGAATCTGGACGCAATTATGGTCCAAACCGTGAAGGTTGGGGAAGCTGCGATTTGTTTTACACTAAAAAATTGGGTACCCGTTGGTTAGATCCAATCAACCTTCCTGGAAAAGTTAATACTTCTTTGTGGGAATCGCAACCATCGCTTTCTGCTGACGGTAAAACGTTGTATTATGTTAGAAGAGTGAGCAAACCTGGCGAATCACCAAATAGCGATATTTTTGTAAGCTACTTGCAAGAAGACGGAACATGGAGCGCAGGAAAACCGTTGCCAACCACTATCAACACTAAATTTTTAGAAGAATCGGTGTACATTCACCCTGATGGTAAAACGTTGTATTTTGCATCGCGAGGTCATAAAAACTTAGGCGGTTCGGATTTGTTTGTTTCCAAAATGGACAAAGACGGAAAATGGGGGCCAGCCGTAAATTTAGGATATCCCATCAATACGCAATATGATGAAAACTCGTTGTTGGTATCTCCTACAGGTGAAATTGCCTTTTTTGCATCAGACAGAGAAGGTGGCTATGGTGATTTGGACATTTATTATTTTGAATTGCCGGAGGAATTACGTCCAACCAAAACTGTTTATTTTGACGGAATTGTATTTGATCAATCCAACAAGATGCCATTGCCTGGTAAGTTTGAGTTAATTGATATTGAATCGGGAGCCGTTGTGATGAACTCCGAGGCCGATAAAATTAATGGTCAATTCATGGTTTCTTTGCCAGTGAATAAAGAATACGTTTTGAATGTTAGTTACCCGGGTTATTTATTTTTCTCGCAAAACTTCAACATGACGTTGCCAGACAACCAAGAGGCTTTCCACATGGATGTTCCGATGGTTTCAATTACAGCAGACATTCCTGTTTCGCTTAAAAATGTATTCTTCGACTTAGCAAAAGCAACTTTGCGTCCAGAATCGCACATAGAGTTAAACAAATTGGTTGATTTCATGGTGAAAAATCCATCATTAAAAATTGAAATTGCTGGTCACACCGATACACGCGGCGATGCTAAAGCCAACTTAATTTTATCGCAAGATAGAGCTAATTCGGTTGTTCAATATCTTATTGAAAAAGGAATCAATGCCAGCCGTTTGGTTGCTAAAGGATATGGCGAAAGCAAACCGCTTATTGCCGATGCTGAAATAGAAAAAATGGCTACAGAGCAAGAAAAAGAAATTGCCCACCAAGAAAACAGAAGAACAGAATATAGAATAATACGATGAAACACTACTTAAAACTTACTCGTCCGCTGAATTTGCTCATCATTTGCTTTACAATGGTGGGAGTTCGGCACTACTTAATGGTTACTAATGGTGAAACATATTTTTGGGAATGGTCTTTTGCCCTTTTGGTGCTTTCTATGGTACTGATTGCTGGTGCTGGAAACGTCATCAACGATTATTTTGACGTGGAAACCGACCGCATTAACAAACCCGAAAAATTAATTGTTGGGAAATACATCACTTCCAAACAAGCAATGAGGTATTACATTGCACTCAATAGCACTGCCGTTTTGATTGCTTTATTTTTATGTTGGCATTTGGAAACATGGGTTTTTGCAGTTTTTCATCCGCTATTGGTGTTGTTGCTGTATTTGTATAGCTATTATTTTAAGAAAACACTGTTGATGGGCAACTTTTTTGTTTCTTGCATTGTTACCTCAGCGGTTATTGTTGTTCCATTGTTTATGGATGCAGACAAAATTCATTATAGTTATCCACACGACACACTAGATCCAGTTTTTCAAACATTTAATTGGAACGTGGTTTGGGGATTTGCTCTGTTGGCATTTTTGCAAAATTTAGCACGCGAAATCATCAAAGATGTGGAAGATATGGCTGGTGATAAAAAAATCAATGCAACTACATTTCCTATCGTTTATGGTGAAAAATTTGCCATAGAATTTTTTGGCATCGTTACCTTGGTTTATCCGCTTTTGCTGTGTTATTATTTCTTCGCACATTCACTGCACATTTCCGTGTATTTAATTCCACTCATTATCAGTGCATTCATCAATATTTTTGTGGGTTATTTGGCATTTTTCGATAAATCGTTAAAAGCAAAACGCTGGATGAAAAATTTTACTAAATATGCCATGATAATTGGTTTACTTTATTTGTTTTTACCTCGATGAAATTAGTTGTTGGCTCAAAATCGCCCCGAAGAAAACAGTTGTTGGAAGAAATGGGCTATTCTTTTGAAATAAGAATAAAAGAAACCGATGAAACATTCCCCGACTCCTATTCACCATCACAAGCGGTTTGCCACATAGCCGAGCAAAAAGCAAAAGTGCTACAAACAACATTAACAAATGATGAAGTGTTGTTAACCGCCGATACGATTGTGTGTGTTGACCAACAAATTTTAGGTAAACCCAAAGATGTTGCCGATGCTCAACGCATGTTGCAATTGTTATCCGGAAGAGCGCATCAAGTTATTACAGCTGTTTGTGTGGCTACAAATACATCTTTAAAAACCGAATTTTGCACTACTCAAGTTACTGTAAAAACCCTTTCAGAAGAAGAAATCAATTATTACATCAACAACTACCAACCGTTTGATAAAGCAGGTAGTTACGGTATTCAAGAATGGTTTGGCGCAACAAGCGTTGAAAAAATTGAAGGTTCGTATAACAACGTAGTGGGATTGCCAACACATTTGGTGTATCAATTATTAAGGCCGTTTAAGTTTTAATTGTGGCTAGTCCTAAATAATCTGTATCGGTTATTTAGGACTAGTCATGTATTAAACAAAAAAAGAGGTTGCCATTTCTGACAACCTCCTTTTGGATTATTTTATCTGATTAGATTAATTCTGTTTAATCACACGAATCATTCTTTCAGAGTTATTTCCTTTAATACGTAC
>JAWKMK010000017.1:0-57568 GCA_041392275.1 Crocinitomicaceae bacterium
TTTGATGAAGAATGGGAAACAAAACTCATTCAAATACGCGATTTTCTTAAAAACACGAATTTACCCGCATGGCATCCACCGAAGAAAACTGGTTTCTTCCGCCATATTATTGTCAGAAAATCGTTTGATCAAGACCAACTATTGGTGAACTTGGTAACATCTTCTGAAGGGTTAAAACACTTTGATGTAAAAGCATTTGGCGCATTTTTAAAAGAACTTTTTGGAAGTAGAATTGCTGGATTCCAACATACGATAAACGATGATGTTGCCGATCGCTCTAAAATAGAAAATGGTAATTGTCAACTTGTTTTTGGTCAACCCATTGTGATTGAAAAATTACTAGGACTTTCTTTTGAAATTTCGATGGAAAGTTTCTTTCAAACCAATCCAAAAAGTGCCGAATTGTTATACACCAAAGCATTGGACTATGTTTTTGAAGAAGAAATTCCTCAAAACGATGTGGTGATGGA
The DNA here is from genome assembly GCA_041392275.1 of Crocinitomicaceae bacterium. Taxonomy (GTDB): domain Bacteria; phylum Bacteroidota; class Bacteroidia; order Flavobacteriales_D; family Crocinitomicaceae; genus Taishania. The sequence goes on from JAWKMK010000017.1 coordinate 471, forward strand.
TTTGTTTTGTGGAACAGGAACCATAGGTCAGATTTTGGCAACTCGCAGAACGGACGTGCGCATCATTGGTGTGGACATTGTTGAAGAAGCCATTGCTGATGCTAAACGCAATGCTAAACACAACGGATTGGAAAATGCAGTAGAATTTTATGCTGCCGATGTTGGAAAATTCTTGCGTGAGCATCCAGAATTTGCAGGACACATTTCAAGCATCATCCTCGATCCTCCACGTGCCGGAATTGCACCAAAAACGTTGCAAAAAGTCATTGATTTAGGAGCTAAAAACATTGTGTATGTTTCGTGTAATCCGAGCACCCAAGCACGTGATGCCGATACGTTGCGTAAAGCAGGATATAACTTAGAAAAATTAACGTTGGTTGATCAATTTCCACATACCGGACACATTGAAGCCATTGCAAAATTTAAAAAGGGTTAACCCACTTTCCCACTTTCTTTTTACTACCTTTGAATGGTCTAAAAATCATTCAATATGCTTGTAGAATTTATTTCCATTGGTGATGAATTGCTCATTGGTCAAACTGTAAATACCAACGCTTCTTGGTTGGGAGAAAAATTTTCAACTCTTGGAGCATCCATTCACCGTATTGTTACTATTCGAGATACAGAATCGGCAATTCATTTGGCAATTGATGAGGCTTTGAAAACTGCCGATGTGGTGATAATTACAGGTGGTTTAGGGCCTACCAAAGACGATGTTACCAAAAAAGTTATTACCAACTATTTCAACGATGAATTGGTGATTGATACAGATACGTTGGAACGAGTAAAACAAATTTTTTCACGCACCAATAGACCAATGTTAGATGTGAACATTCAGCAAGCAGCAGTTCCAAGTAAATGCACCGTTTTAACTAATCGTCAAGGAACAGCGCCAGGCATGTGGTTGGAAAAAGATGGTAAAATTGTTATTTCACTTCCCGGCGTTCCTTTTGAAATGAAAGGAATCATGGAACAAGAGGTTTTTCCTCGTTTACAAGCACGCTTTTCAGATTTAAAATTCTTTTCTATCACAGCCAATATTCAAGGTGTTGGCGAATCGTATTTTGCCGATAAAATGAGCGATTGGGAAAACCGATTGCGCGCAGCAGGATTTGAGTTAGCTTATTTACCTTCACCGGGTATAATACGCTTGCGTATTACCTCTAGAAATGGAGTGCAAGACGAACAACAAATTTTAGCTTATTTCAAAGAGGTAGAAGCAGCCTATCCTGATAATTTCTTTGGTTATGGAGATATTTCTTTAGCAGAAGTTGTTGGTAACCTGCTTAAAGAAGGTAATTATACACTATCAACAGCTGAAAGTTGCACTGGTGGAGCTATTGGAGCAGCCATTGTATCTGTTCCTGGCTCATCCGCCTATTTTCAAGGAGGTTTTTTAACGTATTCCAACGAATTAAAGCACCAAGAATTGGGCGTTTCTCAACAATTATTTGAAACAGTAGGAGCGGTGAGTGAGGAAGTAGTCATTGCCATGGCAAAAGGTTGTAAACAACGTTTAAAAACAGATTTTGCAATTGCGGTTTCGGGTATTGCTGGTCCAGACGGCGGAACAGATGAAAAACCTGTGGGAACAGTTTGGGTGGCTATTGCAACACCCAATGAAATTGTAACAAAGAAACTATTGCTATCTGATAACAGAGAGCGTATCATTAGCAGAACAGTGCTAACTGCTTTAAATTTACTTCGTACAACTTTAATGAATTTAAAATAATTTACTTCGATTGAGCAGAGTGAGCAACCACAACGCTATAAAATACAAAAGAGAGAATTGAATGAATCCTCTCTTTTGTATAACCTAAACTACTACTTATGAAAACTAACTTTTGTACAAAGGTAAATCGTTTTTTTAAACTGCAAAAATTTTTAACATTTTTTTAGGGTATTTGTTTTTTTTCTTTAAAAATTACGAGTGGTCGTAACATCATTGTTTACATTATTTTAATGAAAATAGCCTTTAAATAAATTTTGAGTTTATTTTTGCAACACCATGCAAAAGAAGAAAGTTTTTATTTTTTGTCCCTATCCAGTTGATACCGCTCCATCCCAACGTTTTCGATACGAGCAATACATCAATTTATTGGAGCAACAAAATTTTGAATTTCACTTCTTTCCATTTATTGACACCAAAACATGGAATGTACTTTATCAAAAAGGACGTTATTTTTTGAAAACTTATCTAATGCTCATGAGTTTTTTTAAACGATGGGTGGTGTTGTTTAAAATCAAAGAAGCGGATGTGGTTTTTATTCATCGTGAGATGGCACATTTTGGCCCACCAATTTTTGAATGGTTTATTTCTAAAGTGTTAAAAGTTAACTATATTTATGATTTTGACGATGCTATTTGGTTGCCCAATTATTCTAAATCCAACGCAAAATTTCAATGGATAAAATGTTATTGGAAAGTTCCTTATTGCATCAAATGGGCGCACAAGGTATCTGTGGGTAATCAATTTTTGGCGGATTATGCACAACCTTATAACTCTAATGCTGTTATAATTCCCACAACGTTGGATACAGAAAATTACCACAACCAAACGATAGACTATGCCCATCAACGGCTATCAATTGGGTGGACGGGCACATTAACTACCATGAATTACTTGTATGAGTTGGAACCGGTAATTGCTCAATTGGAAAAAGAATTTTCATTCGATTTTATTGTTATTTCTAATCAAAAACCTAAAATGGAGTTGCAATCATTGCACTATATTCAATGGAATAAAGACACAGAGATAGCCGATTTAATGAAATTTTCAATTGGCGTAATGCCTTTGAAAGTAGATAAATGGGCGAAAGGAAAATGTGGATTCAAAGCCTTGCAATACATGTCACTCGGAATTCCTTGTGTTATTTCGCCTGTTGGTGTGAATACTGTAATTGTTGACCATCAAACGAATGGATTTTTAGCTACATCCAACGATGAATTTTATAGCTATTTAAAGCAATTATTGGAAAATGCTACTTTGCGTAAAGAAATTGGATTAAAAGGACAACAAACAGTTATCAATCGCTATTCTACATCGGCTAATTTGAAAAAATACGTGGAATTGTTGCAGTAACCCTACTCAAACCAAACGTTGTCAAAAAACTTTTGTGGTCGTTTAGAATTCATGAATTTATTACCTCCATACGCTTTAATGATTGCAAAATAATCATAGGTTTCAATAACGCGTGTCCATGCTAATCCTTCGGGATACGAATCGGAAATGCCTTCGTAATAGCTAAACTCATTGTCAACAATTACTTGCTTCATTTTAGCATCGCCAGGGCTTAGAATGTAGTCGTGTGCTACGGTTTCTAGAGTTTGTCCCTCTTGGCGTTTAATCACCTCAACTGAATAAGTGTTTCCTTGTCCCATTTCACGATAAATCAAATCTAACACAACGCCTTCTTTTTCAATTTCAAATGGTTTTCCAGGTAATGAAACGTTTAACCCAGTGATGGTGTCGATATATTGATAACTTTTAAAGGATTGAACTTGCACTTTTGCTTGAGTTGCGGTTGCACTTTTTGACCAAAGTACTGGACGCATTTGGTAACCCTTGCTACGTAATAAATTGATAACCCCTTTATTACCAGACAAATGTCCTGCGCCAATTGAGATAAACAACGGTCCATTTTTTATTAAACTATCAATTCCGTTGGCCATTACGACGTTTCTTTTTAGAATAAGCTTGTCATAAAACTCTGGATTCCAACGCATTCCCGTTTGCATTAATTTTTCAATAGCATCAATATTTCCTTCGGTGTATAATTTAATGGATTTTTCACCAAAACTGGTGTAATCATTAATGTATGGATAAAGATAATTGGAGGTGTTTTCGGTTAAATTCATTTGATCTTCAATGGGTTCCAAGACATAAAATTCTTTTTGAGCATTGAAACCGTATTGCAAAAAATACAAATCTAAAAATTGAGGCATTCCGTCTTCATCACCATAAGCAGTGCGTGACGAATTATTGGAATTGGTATAAGGATTTCCTTGATTGTCATAATTCAAACGAAAATCATCGCGGCGAGTATCCCAATCTTTAAACATTGCATACACATCTGTTTCCAAAACAATCGCTTTAGCTTGATTTAAGGCAAAATATACAGAATCACTCAAATCAAAAACACGTTTATCGTTGGTGTGATAACTGCCAAATAAATAGCTTTTTTGTTTACTTCCTTTGGATGAAATTTCCCACAATAATTTATTGTTGTAATCAATTGCTGGTGCTTGTGAATAGGCTGCCAAAGAAAAGAAAATTAAAAATAATACGACCATTTTTGAAAATAGATAATTATTAAAATATAAAGGTAACTATTTTTTCAAGTTAACATCAAAAAAAAACGGTCCAAAGACTGAACCGTTTTTTCTAACCTAACCTAACCACTATTATTCACTGAAAAAGACTTCTAGTTTGATTGTTATATCATGTTTTGATTAACTATCAATTTTATGATACAAATGTAAGACGATTTTCGACACCTAAAAATTATTTTCGACCAATTGCATTAAAAATTAGACGATTGCATATTTTTTATAGATTTTTCTATGAATTCTAAGATAAATGACCAATTTTGTACGATGAATGAAAAGGTAGAACAACTCAAAAAATTAGGGTATAAGGAGCTTACTAAGATACAACAACTTGTATTTCAATCCAATGAACCTTATAATGAGCTTGTTTTATATGCGCCAACAGGTTCTGGAAAAACGTTGACCTTTCTAATTGCCATCCTTGAGCACTTGAAAAATGAAGCTTCCTATTCGCCTCAATTGTTGGTGCTTTCGCCTACCAGGGAATTAGCATTGCAAATAGAAACGGTGTTTAAATCGCTGAAAACAAATTTTTCGGTAACCACCTGTTATGGCGGACATGCCATTAAAACAGAAAAGAACAATTTGGCAGCTCGTCCGCAGGTAATTATTGGTACGCCTGGTAGAATTACCGATTTAATGCACAGAAAACTCATTGATTTTTCATCTACATCTAATTTAATTATTGATGAATTTGATAAATGCTTAGAATTGGGCTTTTTATCCGATATTGAACAAATTTATAAGCAATTTCGCCAGCTGAAAAAAAGTATTTATTGTTCGGCTACCAAATTAGAGCAATTTCCACCCTTCATTCGTTTTACACAACCTCTCACGTTTGATGTGACAACTACTCAAAATAAACAGCAAACTTTTTATCAAGTGGAGGCTTCCAAAGGAAAATTGGAAACATTGGTTCAGTTGATTATTGACTTTCAATTGCAACCTACCATTTTGTTTTGCAATTTTAGAGAGGATGTGGATGCTCTAAAAAATTATTTTGATGACTTGGAAATTGCCACAACTGCCTTTCATGGTGGAATGGAGCAAGATGAACGTGAACGCTCGTTGATTAAATTTAAGAATGGAAGTGCGCCTGTATTAATTTGCACCGACCTTGGAGCAAGAGGAATTGACATTGCAGGTGTTCAACACATTGTTCACTATCAACTGCCGCAAGATGAAGCTTCGTTTACCCATCGTAATGGTCGAACAGCACGCATGCACGAAACTGGTGCTATTTACTTTTTTGAAAACGATGCACCAACAGTTAATTATTCGCTTCCTGAAGCCAAACAATATGCGTTGACAAGTAAAAAAAGCTATCAAGCGCCCAATTGGTTGACCATTTATTTTAGTGGAGGCAAAAAAGATAAAATCAATAAAATTGACTTGGTAGGGTTTATTTGCCAAAAAGGAAATTTACCCAAAGATAAAGTAGGAATGATTTCTGTTATGGATTTTCAATCCTATGTGGCAATTGACAGAAAAAGTTGTGGAAAATTACTTCCTGAGTTAAGAAAACACAAGATTAAAGGGCAGAAAGTGCGCATTGCAATTTCAAAATAAGATCATTTCAATAAATCTGGACGACGTTGTTTGGTGCGTTCCAACGCTTGTTCTTCGCGCCATTTATCAATTTTCTTAAAATCACCCGATAATAAGACATCTGGAACTTTCCAACCATTAAATTCTGGTGGACGTGTATAAACTGGAGGCGAAAGCAAATTGTCTTGAAAACTATCGGTTAAAGCGGATGTTTCATCGTTGAGTACCCCTGGAATTAGTCGAACAACGCTATCCACCAATACCGCAGCAGCCAATTCACCGCCCGACAACACATACGAACCAATGGAAATTTCTTTGGTGATGTAATGTTCGCGCACACGTTCATCCACACCTTTGTAGTGACCACACAAAATCATCAAATTTTCATGTGCCGAGAATTGATTGCAAATCGCTTGATCCAACACTTCGCCATCGGGTGTCATGTAAATAATTTCATCGTAGTGGCGCTCACTTTTTAGTTTTTCAATAACAGCTGCAATAGGTTCAATTTGCATAACCATTCCTGCACCGCCACCATATTGATAATCATCCACGTTTTTGTGTTTGTTGGTAGAATAATCGCGGATGTTGTGCAAGTGAATCTCAGCATGGCCTTTTTCTTGTGCGCGCTTCATGATAGAAGCCGAAAATGGTCCTGCTAACAATTCGGGTAAAATGGTTAAAATATCAATTCTCATGACGCAAAGATAAGAAAACTTGAAAATAGCCTAAACATTCTAAAATTCTGCTGGTACATGAACGGTCATCAACTCTTTGGTGCGTGGATGACGAAAAGTTAACTGCTCGGCGTGCAAGTGCAAACGGTTTGCTTTTGTTCCATACAAATCATCGCCCACGATAGGCATGTTTAAACCAAGCGGATGGGCTGCATGCACGCGCAATTGGTGGGTGCGACCAGTCAATGGGTAAAAATATACTTTCGATTTTCCGTTTTTCACCTCAATCAATTCCCATTTGGTTTGAGCCGATTTGCCGTATTCGTAGCATACCAACTGACGAGGTCTGTCATCCAAATCAACACGCAAAGGCAAATCAATAAAACCTTCATGTTCTTTCAATTCACCTTCAAGCAAAGCCACATAACGTTTTTTTACCGAACGTTTGATGAATTGACGTTGCAAGAAATCATGGGCAAATTTATTTTTTGCTACTAACAAAATACCAGATGTAGACATGTCTAAGCGGTGAATCAACAAGGGTCCAGATGCGCCCACCAAATAAGTTTCCATGCGTTTGAGCACCGAATCTTGAATGGTTTTTCCAGGAACGGATAAAAACTCGGTTGGTTTGTTAACTACCACAATATCTTCGTCTTCGTAGGCAATTTCTAATTCTCTTCCCTCAGCAGGGTTGATTTTCATTGGGTTAGGGTCAACATCTAAACCTTGCAGCATGTGTCCCAAAATTGGTTCGCATTTTCCTCTGCATGAAGGATAAAATTGTTGGTGCTTGCGAATTTCAGATGCGGGCGATGCTCCCCACCAAAACTCAGCCAATGCAATAGGTTTTAATTGATGTTGGTAGGCATAATGCAACAACTTGGGTGCGCAACATTCTCCAGCCCCCGATGGTGGTTTACCGTTTTCAATGTGTTCAAAAATACTTAACACACTTCTGGTTTCATTGCGTGCATTTAAAAAATGGTATTGATCAAACAATTGGTTTTGCAAAGCTTGCGATTGTTGCTTGCGTTTTTCTTTCAATGTTTTTATACGATTCAAAAAATCATCCAAATTTGCTTGGGCAGCTTGTTTTTTTTCAAGGTGGATTTTCTTTAAATCTTTAAGGGCAAAATTTTCATGAATGCTTTGTCGGTCCAACTCTTTGAACAAACGGATTTTTTCTTCCTCGCTCAATAATTCAGCATTTTCTCGTTGAATTTTGCGATTTTCCTTAGATATTTTGGCTTTTTCTTTAAAATCAATGATTTCTTGCTGACAGGTTTGTTCCACCAAAACTACTTCGTTTTTCAACAATTTTAATTCATCTGATTGCAATAATTGCTCTATAACCGCTGATTGTTCCAACAATTCACGTTCACCTTTTCTATAAAAACTTCCTTCGGTCAGCATGTCAAAAACTGGTGGAACAAAGTGTTCATAATCGTTTTTATCGGCTAATTTTCCAGAGAATGCTGCCAAATACCCCAATTCATTTTGTTGGTTTTGCACAACTAAAACGCCAAACATTTTGCCAATAACCATTCCTGTCATGGCAGGATTCAATCCAAAATTGTGTTGCCACCCTTCTTGTTTGTTGATATAGGCTTGCAATTCTTCGCTGGCAATAACAGCCAATGGATGAGGTTCGTAATAAAACGGAAAAGTAAACTTTTGGGGCAAGGCTATTGCCGAAACATCCTTTTGAAAGGCAATGAATTTTGAACAATTATCGTTCATGGGTGCTGAATTTATTTGTGTTCACTACCATTACTCGCTCCAAACAGCAAAGCCTTTTTTCTGAAAATTATTAGGATTTTCAACACATTTTAGTTGGTGTTCCAAATAAAAATTGCGACTTACTTCGGGCAATACCAATTCCACCAATTTCCCCGCTCTGATAACGGTGATGCGTTTTTCATCTTCGTCAAAATAGTTCAACCATTGGTCAAAATTTCCGTTAATCACCACTCCGTTAACCGCCAAAATTTGATCGTCAACCATCATTCCGCCCATGTCCGCAGGAGCGCCAGGATAAAAATTCTTAGCAACTGTTTTGTCGCCATCCACAATGCATTTAACGCCTAATCGTGCTTGACTGTATGCAGCAGCTGGTTTTTGAACCAACTCCAAACCAATGTATTCCAACGCATCGGTTAAAATTGCTTCATAAGGTTCATTGCCCCACACAAATTTTTGAAAATAGTCATCAAACGAGCAATTGCCTACTGCCTCCAATTCATTTTTATAATCTTGCTCAGAAACACCTTTGCCTTGTAATGCATAATTGAAAAACAAACGACGCATAACCTCGTCTAAACCGTATTTATTGTTGGTGTTTTTTAATAACGTGATATCGGCAACAAACGCCAATAAACTTCCTTCGGTATAAATTGAAACCTTGCGATTGGGTGCTCCCGGCTCGTATCCATCCAACCAAGTGTCGTAGGAGGACGCGGCAACCGAATAGTTAAATCTACCGTGGTTGTCAAAATGAATTTGAAAACGAGCGGCAAGTTCCACCAAGTACTGTTCCACTGAAAAAACCTTGCTTTTCAATAAAAACAAATCGCCCATATAAGTTGTAACCCCTTCGCACAGGTAGCCTAAACGCGAATAGTTTTCTTTGGTAAAATCGTAGGGAAACATTTCAATCGGGCGAATAGATTTTACGTTCCAAGTATGGTATAACTCGTGCGAGCTAACGCCTAATAATTCTTTATACAAACTTCCAAAAACATCGTAGGAAGGTCCTAAACAAATAACAGTTGATTTGCAATGTTCTACCCCGTGATAGGCTTTTGTTGGTAGAATGTGAATTAAAAAGTGGTATTCATCAACTGGAAATTCACTAAATTTTTCAATTTGTTTGGCAGAAAATGCTTTAAAATCGCGCAAAACACGCTCCCAATCAGGTTTTGTAATACCGTTGAACCAAACATGAAAAGTTGTTGCACCCACTTCATAAGTATCGTGTTGCAGATTGGCAGAACAAATAAAAGGAGAATCGGCCAACTCATCAAAATTAGCTGCTTGCAATTTTCTTCCTTCTTGTTGCATAGAGCCTGCAATTTGCCAATGTTCTGGAATTGCCAATTCAGCTGTGCATGGAGCCTGTTCTTCGCCCACTTGATAAACGCAACAGTTCACAGGATTAACATATAATTGTGTGGCATCAAAAAACGTAGAACCCGCGTTGAGCAAATGTGCATAATAGGCATATTGAATTTTTATTGTTTCGCCTTTTGCAAGTGTTAATTGCCACGCATCTTTAGAAATTTTTAAAAACTCAACTGGCTTGCCATTACCATTAAAAACTTTAAAACCTTTAACATTTTTAGCAAAATTCCCCAACTCATAACGCCCTGGTCGCCATGAAGGCAATTGGATTACAGGATTATCAGTTAAAGCAACTGTTTCTGCTGTAATTTGAATGTATTGTTGGTTGGGTTTTTCTATTTTAAATTGATAATTCATCGTTGTGTATCTAAAAATTTCGAACTACAAAGGTAGTTTTTTAGAATAAAAAGACTAAACTTGAATTTATTAAATTTTACAGCATGTCGAGCTTCGCAACAATGATTAGCAACCAGCGTTTGTTTTTTCATTCCAACGCTACCAAATCGGTTGATTATAGAATAAAGCAATTGAAAACGTTGCAAAAAACACTTCAGGCAAATGAAGAAGTTATAAACAAGGCGCTTTTTGCAGATTTCAAAAAATCAGACTACGAAACCTATACAACAGAGTTGGCTTTGGTTTATGGTGATATTAAAGAAGCTATCAAAAAAATAAGAAAATGGAGCAAACCTAAAAAGGTGAGAACCAATTTGGCTAATTTTCCAGCTAAGAGTTACATACTACCTGAACCGTTGGGTGTTTCACTCATCATTGGTGCGTGGAATTATCCCATACAGTTAACTTTAGCCCCTATGGTTGCAGCAATGGCGGCTGGTTGCACCGTGGTTTTAAAGCCAAGTGAAGTTGCAAGCAATACCAGTGGTGTGTTGGCTCAAATAATCGCTCATGCTTTTGACGAAAACTATATTGCCGTAGTTGAAGGTGATGCAAGCATTACAACAGCCTTGTTAGAAGAACGTTTTGACAAAATATTTTTTACTGGAAGTACACACGTTGGGCGTATTGTTTATCAAGCGGCGGCAAAAAACCTCACACCAGTAACTTTAGAATTGGGCGGTAAAAGTCCAGCTATTGTGACTCCATCTTGCTCTATTGAGATGACGGCCAAACGATTGGTATGGGCTAAATTTTTAAACGCGGGTCAAACATGTATTGCTCCCGATTATGTGGTAGTGCACAAGACGGTTGAAAAGCAGTTATTAGAAGCTGTGAAAAAAGAAATCCAAAAGGCGCATTATTCCATTGAAAACAAGAATTTTGTTCAAATTATAAGCAAGAAACATGTTGAGCGTTTGTTACAATTAATGGCGCCATCTACTGTTTATTTTGGAGGAGAATACAATAAAGAAGAACGTTTTATTGAACCCACACTTTTAGTTGATGTTGATTTTACTGACAAAGTTATGCAAGAAGAAATTTTTGGTCCCATTTTACCCTTTATTGCATACACCCATTTAAACGAAGTTATTCACACCATCAAACAGTTGGAAAAACCACTTTCTTGTTATGTGTTTACGAATGATAAGCAAGAAAAAGAGAAAATATTAAACGAACTTTCATTTGGTGGTGGAGCAGTAAACGATGCTTTGATGCACATTTCCAACAGCAATTTACCTTTTGGGGGAGTTGGAAATAGTGGTATGGGAGCCTATCATGGCAAGGCAGGTTTTGATGCCTTTTCCCATTTTAAAAGCATTATTGATAAACCAACATGGATGGAGTTGAGTATCAAATATTCTCCCTATTCCATGAAAAAATTAGGACTTATCAAACGATTATTAGGTTAAATGGTGTTTTTTTTGTGTAAATTGTAGAAAAATACTTCCATTTCGTCGATTTTTTTTAAAAATGCTTTTTTTATTTAAAACTTTGTAAAATATTTGTTGCGTATTTATCAATCATTTATTTTTGCTCAAAATATTAGTGTAATGGATTCTGAATTTAAGTTAGTTGAAAAAGAAGAAGTTGTAAATTTTCATTTTCCAAAAGAAGATGTACAACTTAGTGATAGTGAGAAAAAAGCATTAAAAGCTCAATTAGAGCGTGCCAATACACTTGGAAATGCAGAACACCATAAAGTGAAAATATTTTTTATTGATGAAGAAGCAAAAAAAGTAGTCTACACAACAATTTGGGGAGTTACAGAAAACCACATCTTGTTGAAACAAAATGTTTTTTTACCCATTCAAAGAATCGTTAAATTAGAAATATAATCACCATGGCAAAGAGAAGAGCGATTGTTAGCTATGAAAAGTTAACTGTGGAACAAAAGAAAAGATTGGAGAATGATTTCCCAGATGGTTTTTATGGAAAGTTAACTCCTATAAAAACACCTACCGGTGAAACATTGGATGCTTTAATCTGGGAAACAGAAGACATCATTTATTTAGTAAAAATCAATAAAGCTGCTTATTCTGCTTCTTTGGATGATGATGATGATGATGATTTCGTTGATGATACTTTGGGTGGAGATATTCCAGTTGACGGTGACGACAAAGATGATGATATCGACGATGATGTTGATGACGATGACGACGACGATGACGACGACGACGATGATGACGACGACGATGATGACGACGATGAAGAATAATAATTAAAGCCGAAGTAATTCGGCTTTTTTTTGTTTAAGCTAGTGGGCGAATATCTTTTATCATTAACTGCAAACTCTCTTTTCCATTCCAAATATTAGTTTCCAAAGTGTAAAGCATTTCAAAAGGCATTCCTGCTGCAACATCCAATTGTTTATCAGCCATAAAAAAACCAATGGCATCTAAAACAACATCACAATCTGGTTGGGTTACTTGTAATTTTAAATGTTCGTCTTTCAAAATTTTAATTGATTTTGAGTAAACATTGGATGAGTAAAAGACAGGTTTCATGTTGTGCGGACCATGTGGCTCCATTTGTTTTAGGATGCGTTTCATGCGTGGAACTAAAGTTCTATTTTCTGAACTTGTGAAAATAGCATCAAAATTCAACTCTAAGTCAATGTATTCAACAGGTAGAGCGTCTTCTAACGTCAATTTTTCTCGAACAATTTCTTCAAATTTAGTTCTAAATTGAGCCAAATTTTCTTTTTTGAGCGTTAAACCTGCTGCGTGGGTGTGCCCTCCATATTGTTCCAATAAATCTTCACATGCTGCAATGGCTTTGTAGATGTCAAAATTATTGACCGATCGCGCCGAACCTGTTAATTTATCGTCCAATTGTGTGAGAACTATAGTGGGTTTAAAATGTTTGTCTATCAATTTGGAAGCAACAATTCCCACAATTCCTTTGTGCCATCCTTCTTGATGCACGACAGTTGACTTGGCTGTATGATACCACTCATTCTTTTCAATTATTGAAAGAGCTTCTTGCGTGGTTGCTGCTTCTATGGATTTTCGTTCTTGATTATACACTTCAATTTCTTGTGCCAACTTACCAATTTCAACTTCATCATTAGAAATCATCAATTCAACAGCTTTTCTGCCCGAATAAATTCTCCCTGCTGCGTTGATACGGGGAGCAATGGTAAAAACAACATCCTCCAGTACAACTGGAAAACTACGCTTGCCCAGCAGTAATAATTTTTTAAAAGCAACACGTGGATGTTCGTTCAATAAGCGCATTCCGTGATGGGCTAAAATTCTATTTTCACCTGTAATGGCAACAATATCGGCACCTATGGCAACAGCTACAAAATCCAATAGGATATACAAATGTTGTAATTCCCATTTTTTTTGAATAGAAAGTGCTTGCAACAGTTTGAAACCAACTCCACAACCGCACAATTCTTTGTAAGGATAGGAACAATCGGGTTGTTTGGGGTCGAGCACAATGGTGGCTGGAACAACCTCTCCCGGTTCATGATGATCACAAATAATGAAATCAATTCCCAGTTCTTTACCCAATTCTATTAATTCAACCGATTTAATGCCACAATCCAATAAAATCATCAAGTGATAGCCGTTTTCATGGGCAAATCGAATGCCTTTTTCACTCAATCCATAACCTTCTTGGTAACGATCGGGGATGTAAAAATCCAACTGAGGAGTGTGATTTTTTAAAAAGCTATACATCATTGCTACCGCCGTAGTGCCATCCACATCGTAATCGCCAAAAAGCAGAATTTTTTCTTGTTGTTCCAATGCTTTATCCAAACGATTGACAGCCTCTTGCATGCCTTGCATCAGAAAAGGATCGTGCAATTGCTCTAGTTTGGGTCTAAAAAAAAGTTCAGCTTCATCACGGGTTGTAATGCCTCGTTGAAGCAATAATTCAGCAATGAGAGGCGTTGTTTTTATTGATGAACTAAATTTTTCTACAGTTGTATGATCAATTGGTGATTTAATTATCCACTTTTTTTCCATTTAGTTGGTAAATTTGTAATTATTAAAAATATCGAATACGCGATTTATACTTTTAAATTATGAAAAAATATCCGTTTGTTGCAACACTTTTCCAATTATTTTTCTGCCTTTTTGTTTTTTTTCCAGCAACATTGGCTCAAAAATCATTTGAATTTGCAAATATCTTACCCGTTGAAGCTCAACCAATAACGAGTGTTGCTCCTCAATTTTTTGGCAACTATGAAAGCGACAAAGGTAAGGAGTTTACTTACGAATTTAACGATAAAGGCATTTTTTTGAAAACCATCAACATTCAGGCAATTTCACAAAAAACCATTCGTGAAACTGGAAAATATAAAGTTCAAAACGGTTATCTTTTTGGAGTGAATGAAGACTCCATCCCTTGTTTTTTTGAAGACAGCAACTATTATTTTGGAGTGCGCAACAGCATACAGTTGGTGGGTGCAGATATTGCGAATCAATTGTGTTTAAATTCGCCAACAAGCTATATTTTGAATTCGAAATCAGAACATGGCTTTGTACCGATGTTGTTGGAATTTAAAAACAACCAATTAATCATTTCATCGTTTGATTACGATGCCGAAGGAACAATTTTCAAAAAAATAAAAGACCAACAGCAACTGGTTCTTGAAAACAATCCGCTTTCAATATATTTGCTGCAACCAACGCTCAAAGAATGGCAAAAAACGGCGAAAAAAGAGATTTTTAGAAACCCACGTGTTTTTATCAAACAATAAAAGCGAGTTGAATAACCGTTGACCACAAAAAAAGGCTACTATTCAGCAGCCTTTAATACATTTTAATGCTTATTAAAAATTAGCGAGAAGCTAAATCTTCAGCTGGTGCAACTTGTACACTTCCGTATGCATCACAGTGCCCACCACGTGAAGAACCACAAGATGTTGCTACCATAGAAACACCAAAGCTAATAAGCATAAAAAACAAAAATTTTTTCATCTGTTGTTGTATTAAAAAATTAAAGTCTAAAGATTGAACGATAACAAATTTACTAAAAAAACTATTACCTACACAATAATATTTTCAACTTTCCATTAATTCTAGAATAAATAACGTAATTTTCAACCGAATATTTTATTAATGCGTTTTTGTTTTTTCGTTATATTATTGCTGTTTCCGTTCATTTCGATGAGCCAGAAAAAATACACTTTAAAATTTATTAACAATGAATATAAAGTTATAAAAAAGCACCCCAATCAACAATTCAAAGATTCAATTTCGCTCAAAGCCTATTTAAAAGAATTTCAACTATTTGCTCAGAAAAAAGGCTATCTTTTAGCTTCAATAGACTCTCTTTATGTTGAAAATAAAACCAATTACACCGTTTATTTTACAAGTGGCGAGAAATTCACAACGGCTCAACTCAAAATTGCTCCTGAAGAACAACGGTTTATACGCAAAAAAGCAGGTCTATCCGAAAAAATCATCGCTAAAACACCACTAACACCTCAAGAATTTTCGGCTACACTCACCACCATTCGTGATGCTTATTTGAACAACGGCTATCCATTTGCAAAAATACAGTTAGATAATGTGGAAATTAATGCTACTTCGGTGAGCGGTGATGTGGTGGTTGACCGTGGCAAGCAGTTGAAATGGATTGATTTACATGTAAAAGGGGATTCCTCCATTTCTAAAAAATTTATTGGAAGCTTAATTGGTATAAAAGTTAAAGCGTTGTACAGTGAAAGTGATTTCTTTAAGATTTCACAGCGCTTAAAACAAATCAATTATTTTGAAGAAATAAAACCAGCCGAATTGTTGTTTACCAAAGATGGAGTGGAGTTGTTCACCTATTTAAAAACCAAAAAATTAAGTAATGTAAATGGTATTATTGGTTTGCAACCCAATGCAACAACAGGGAAATTAGCACTCACTGGGGAGTTGAGCCTCAAATTGCAAAATATTTTGAAACGGGGAGAAATGTTATACATTGATTGGCGCAGCATACAAGCTCAAACTCAATCGTTACGTTCACAATTGACATACCCCTATTTTCTCAATACCAATTTTGGACTTGATGGCACGTTTAACCTCTACAAACGCGACTCTTCTTTTCTAGAAATTAACGGAACAGCAGGAGTTAATTACTACCTCAATGGAGGCAGCTATATCAAAGCATTTTATGAAAATCATACCTCCAATTTATTGTCGGGTGCACAAAATTCAACACTTACCAATTTAGGAAAAGTAAAATCCAACTCCTATGGATTGGCATTTGTATACAATCACGTTGATTATTTGCAAAATCCAACACGTGGGTTAATCATAGATACCAAAATATCCATCGGGTCTAGAAAATCACAAATCACCGATTCAAGTGAGCAAGTAAAAAGCACGGTTTATGGTGGGAAATTAGCCATCAGTGGGTTTATTCCCTTAGCAAAACGCCATGTGCTGATGCTTGCTAGTCGCTCTTATTTTTACAATGCACCAATTATTTTTATCAACGAAGCATATCGTTTTGGTGGTTTGACTACACAACGGGGATTTAACGAAGAAGAATTGTATGCCACCACCCAAACCACATTGGCGGTAGAATACCGTTTTTTGGTAGATAAAAACTCATTTGCCTTTGCTTTTTTTGACCAAAGTTGGTATGAAAACAATGCCCAGAAATATTACAATGATGCACCATTTGGTTTTGGATTAGGCTTTTCGTTTGGAACAAAAATTGGGATTTTTTCCATTTCCTATGCACTAGGAAAGCAATTTAACAATCCTATTCAATTCAAAAACAGCAAGGTACACTTTGGATACATTGCTTATTTTTAAGTGTTTTTTCTATTAAAAAATGTTTGTACATTTGCCTTTCTTAAATAAAACATGCAAACGCAAGTAGAAACGCTAAAAGTAGAAAAAAAACCACGTATCGTTTTTATCGATATGGCACGGTCTATTGCCATCCTTTTAATGTTGGAAGGACATTTTGTGGATGATTCACTTATGCCCATTTACCGCGACTTAAACAATCCAATTTATGCTACTTGGCTTTTTATCAGAGGTTTTACTGGACCAATTTTCTTAACGGTTACAGGAATCGTGTTTGTGTATTTGCTACTCGGAAAAAGAGATGAGCCTTATTTTCAGAATATTCGTATCAAAAAAGGATTCAAACGAGTAGTCGAGCTGTTGTTTTGGGGATATATTCTTCAATACTATGCTTTCCACGTGTTGCAATGCATAGGAGTTGGTATTTTTACTATTCTTTTAATTTTTGGAATTTATAAAATAATAAAAATCATTCCGTTATGGATTTATTATTTTATTGCAGGAACCATCTTGTTTGGTCTTAACTTATATTTCGACCAATTACCGTTGTATGAAGTATGGCCAAAGAACGGACCTTATTTTATACAAAACATGTTTCATGGTCCTGCCAACAGAGCAATTTACCCACTCGTTCCATGGTTGGGTTACACCATGTATGGAGCCATGTTGGGTTGCTTGTTGCACGATTTAAAAAAGCATGTAAAAACTTGGTATGCCCCAGTTGTAACAGGTGCAATCGGAGCAACACTTTTCCTTTTCCCTAAAGAATTGTTAGAAGGTTTGGATGCATTGATTGGAAGTCCGTTTACGCTTAACCTTGGAATTCTTGATTGGTTGTATATGCGCTTTGGTATGGTGTTGTTGGTGTTGAGTGTTTTAATGGCTATCGAAAAAATGATAGGTGATGTAAAACCTAATTTATTTATTAAAGTAGGACAAAACACCTTGACCATCTACATCGTGCACATGATTCTTTTGTATGGTAGTATCACAGGTTTGGGCTTGAACCGAATTTTTCGACATAATTTAGGTCCGTGGCAAGTAACCATTGCTGCTGCTTTGTTTATTGTGTTTTTCTTAGTTTTTATAAAATATTTGGATCAAATCAAGGCAAAACTGGAATTTATTTTAGGTCCAATTCGCCGCTTCTTTAATAAACTGTATAATTTACCTGGGTAGTTACTAACTACCAATTTTCATGGTAATCAGAGGAATATCAAATCCGTTTTTTGATTGATGTATCTTTCGTTTTGGGCTGCGATGTAGTGGGAGCCTTGGGTTTGTAGGGCTCTTTAAAATGAACATTTTTATAGATAATTCGTTCTCCACAAGCATCTTGAACGGTTAATTTTACTTTGTAATTACCAAAGGTTTTGTAATGGTGCACAACACGTGCATGGGTACTATCGGCTGTGTTATCGCCAAATTCCCATTTTATAGATGTTGCCTCTGGATAATTGGCATAGCACACCGCTTCGTATTTGCCCTCATTGGTAAATTTATAGCTCACCTCCACAATATTGCTGTCTAAATTATATTCAGAAAGATGGTCTTTCACATACGAATAAGCCGTTCGTTGAATATTAAGCGCCATTTTATCGTCCAATCCAGCGGTGTATCCTCCCTCTGGCGATGAACGGAAAATTGCCGAGTAAAACGATGATGCAACGATATAAGATCCAATTTTTGTAGGATGGTGCTGATCTTTTTGGTATAAATTGTATTCTGGATAATTTTTGCGTATTTCTTTCCATACATTGCCCACTGGAACTATAGCCAAGTTGTATTTTCCAGCAATATAACGGTATCCACTTTCAATGGCAGCACTCATTTCTTCATACGTACCAATTTCATTCATATACGCATACCCGTTTTCGTATCCCCAAGTCATGTACAACAATAACTTCACACACGGATTGTTTTGATACAAGGTGTCAACTATTTGTTGAAAATAAGGAATAACTGCTGTGTCGATGTGCTCTTGGCCGTAACTAAACTCGCGACTAAATCCTTGCAATACTACGTAATCCCATTTTGCTTTATGAATGTCTTCGTATAAATCAGCACGTTTAGAATGCATCTCAAATGTGTGGTTACTTTTAGCGCTCATCAAAACGTTTATCTTGATATTTTTAGAAATAGCCAAACGTTCAAACATTACCGGCATGCTGTTCATATGTGTAAAACTATTCCCGATAAACAACACGTTCATAGGGTTAATTTCAGGTGTTTGTGGCGATTGTGCCGAAGCTGTACCTCCGCAAAAAAAAGCAATTAAAGCGTTTATAAATCCTCGAAACATTAGTTGTTTTAAATTTCTCATAATCACGACATAACAATTACAATACCAAATCACTTTTGGCTTGTAAAATGCGAAATTACATTTTATTGATTAATATTTATTTTGATTTTTTTATTTATTTTGTAATTGACAATAATTTATACACCTGTTTTACTGTGCAAAATATCCAAACATCTATATTTTCTATCTCCAACGATGAACAATTTAACGAACTTGCACTTGCTGTTTTTCATTATCAGGTAGAAAATTGTGCTGTTTACCGTCAGTTTGTAGAGCAATTTCCCAACAAACAACACCCGCAACATTATACAGAAATTCCTTTTTTGCCCATTTCTTTTTTTAAGAGCCACCGCATTGCTAAAGAACACATCAAGGAACAAGTAGTTTTTAAAAGTAGCGGAACAACGGGGCAAACAAGAAGCCAGCATTTTGTAGAAGACCTTGCGTTGTATCAACAATCCTTTACAAAAGCATATCAACAACTCATTGGCAATCCGGAAGAGCAAGTTATTTTAGCATTGTTACCTAATTATATAGAACAAGGAAATTCGAGTTTGGTATATATGGTAGATCAACTAATTCAACAAACAAAAAATGAGTTGTCGGGCTTTTTATTAAACCAACCCGAAAAGATTGTAGAACGTTACCAATCCGCTTTGCAACAAAATAAAAAGATTGTTCTCTTCGGTGTTTCGTATGCTTTGTTGGATTTAGCAGAGCAAAACATTAATCTTCAAAAGGCAACAATTATTGAAACCGGAGGAATGAAGGGCCGAAGAAAAGAACTTTCAAAAGAAGAACTGCACCAAGCATTAATAAAAGGATTGAAGGTAGAATACATTTCCTCTGAATACGGCATGACCGAACTTTTGTCGCAAGCCTACAGCGATAAAAATGGTTTGTTTCAGCACCCAGCATGGATGAAAATCCTCATACGCGATGTTAATGACCCGTTTTCATTGGTGCAAGAAGGAAAAAGTGGTGGAATCAACGTGATAGATTTGGCCAATATTAATAGTTGTAGTTTTATTGCTACTGAAGATTTAGGGAAAATGGAAGGCCATTTATTTAAAGTTTTGGGTAGAATTGATCTTTCAGATATCAGGGGTTGCAACCTACTAGTTCAATAAAAAAATGTAGATTTTTATCCTTTTTTTGACGAGTTGTTAATACTTGCCAAATATTTTTCAACAAAAAATCATTTATTATATTTATTTTCAATATATTAGCACAACAAATAAAAGTCGTTCAATAGAAAACTATGCAAATAATTTTGATAATTGAATGTTTGTTTTTTTCTTTGTTGCCGATTAACCTTTAAAAATTAGAAAAATGTCTGATATTAAAACAAGAGTAGTAGCGATTATCGTTGACAAATTAGGAGTTGAAGAAAGCGAAGTAACAACAAGTGCAAGCTTCACAAATGATCTTGGTGCTGATTCATTAGACACTGTAGAATTGATTATGGAATTCGAAAAAGAATTCAACATTGCAATTCCAGATGATCAAGCAGAAAACATCCAAACTGTTGGTGATGCTATTTCTTACATTGAGAAAAACGCATAATTAATAAGATAACAAGTATTAATTTTTCTTGAAACTAGATTTATGTTGTTAAAAAGAGTTGTTGTAACTGGAATGGGGGCGCTAACTCCAATTGGTAATACTTTAGATGAATATTGGAAAGCATTGCTAGCTGGTAAAAGCGGAGCTGCACCAATTCAGCACTTTGATGCAACATTGTTTAAAACTCATTTTGCGTGTGAGTTAAAGAACTTCAATATTGAAGATCACATCGAACGCAAAGAGGCAAGAAAAATAGATCCATTTGCACAATATGCCATGGTTTCAGCAACTGAAGCTGTGGCAGATTCTGCGATCTTAGACAGTAATCCAAATTTGGATAGAATTGGGGTAATTTGGGGTTCTGGAATTGGTGGTTTGAAAACATTTCAAGATGAAGCTCAAGCTTTCTTTGAAGGCGATGGTACACCACGTTTCAACCCGTTCTTTATCCCTAAAATGATTGCAGATATTGCTGCTGGTCATATTTCTATCAAATACGGGTTTAGAGGTCCTAATTATGTTACAGTTTCTGCATGTGCATCATCTACCAACGCCATTATTGATGCGTTCAATATGATTCGTTTAGGCAAAGCGGATGCCATCGTGACAGGTGGTTCTGAAGCGTGTGTGAACGAAATGGGAATGGGTGGTTTCAACGCACTTAAAGCATTATCTACAAGAAATGATTCTCCTGAAACAGCTTCTCGTCCATTTGATGTGGATAGAGATGGTTTTGTATTGGGCGAAGGTTCTGGTGCTTTAATTTTAGAAGAGTTGGAACATGCCTTGGCAAGAGGTGCAAAAATTTATGCAGAAGTAATTGGAGGTGGAATGTCGGGTGATGCTTATCACATTACGGCGCCACATCCAGAAGGATTAGGTGCTAAAAACACAATGTTGGCAGCCTTAGAAGATGCAAATATTTCTCCAAATGAGGTGGATTACATCAATGTTCATGGAACATCCACACCATTAGGGGATATTGCAGAAGTAAAAGCTATTCAACAAGTTTTTGGTGAACATGCTTATGATTTGAACATTAGTTCTACTAAATCAATGACGGGGCATTTATTAGGTGCTGCCGGTGCAATCGAAGCAATTGCAAGCATCATGGCAGTGAAAGAAGATATTGTTCCACCTACAATCAACCATTTTACAGATGATCCAGAATTGGATCCTAAGTTGAACTTTACGTTTAATAAAGCACAAAAGAGAACTGTAAATGTTGCATTGTCAAACACTTTTGGGTTTGGCGGACATAATACAAGTGTAATTGTTAAGAAATTTTCAAAATAAAATTGTTTCAATTTGGTCGTATCTTTAGATTCGGTAGAAATGATAAACAACTTGATTTAACGCAATTTATCATTTCGCGTTTTGGTTATCGACCAAAAAACATTGCCCTTTTTGAAAAAGCTATAACACATAAATCCAACGTTAATACCAAATTTGCAGAATCTAATGAACGCCTAGAATTTCTTGGCGATACCATTATTGATGCCGTTGTGGCAAGTCTGCTTTACGATCGTTTCCCAAAAGAAGATGAAGGTTACCTCACAAAAGTAAAATCAAAATTGGTGAGTAGAAAAACCCTTTCTGAAATTGCAGAAGAAATGGAAATTCGTAACGTGCTCAACTACCACAAAGGGCGCTCCATCAACATTAATACATTGGAAGGAAATGCGTTTGAAGCTATCATTGGTGCTATTTATTTAGACGGTGGATTTGATGCTGTTCAAAAATCATTGAAACGCCATATTTACCGAAAATACGTCAACATCAACCGAATTTTGGAAGAGGAAATTGATTTTAAATCACGCTTGTATATTTTTTGTCAACGCGAACGATTTTCAATAGATTTTCAAGTAATTAGCGAGGTAAATACAGGGCAATCATGGGAATACAAAGTGGTTGTTTTGCTGAATGAAAAAAAATATGGTTTAGGTATTGGACCGTCAAAAAAAGCAGCCGAACAAGCAGCTGCTAAAGAAACGCTCGAATTAATTGGTGTTATTTAGTAAACTTCTGTTCTTTCGCTACTAAATTGCTTTAGTTTTATTAAATTTGTACCAGATTTTAGATACAATGCAATTATTAGACGGTAAAAAAACAGCAGCTTCCATTCGCGAAGAATTAGCTTTAGCAGTAAAAAACAGAAAAGAAAGTGGAAAGAAAATCCCTCATTTAGCAGCTATTTTGGTTGGAAATGATGGGGGATCGCTTACTTATGTAAACAACAAAGTAAAATCGTGCGAAGAAATAGGTTTTGAAAGCACCTTGATTCATTACGATGATACTATTACCGAAGAAGCATTGTTGAAAAAAATCAACGAATTGAATGAAGACCCAAACATTGATGGTTTTATTGTTCAATTGCCTTTACCAAAACACATTGACGAGTTAAAAGTTACCCAAGCTGTCTTGCCTTCAAAAGATGTGGATGGATTTCACCCTCAAAATTTAGGAAACATGGTGCTTAATTTACCAGGGTTTTTACCTGCAACACCAGCTGGAATCATCGAACTTTTAAAACGCAACAATATTGAGACAGCAGGTAAGCATTGCGTTGTAATCGGTAGAAGCAACATTGTAGGTTCGCCAGTTAGCATTCTTTTAGCAAGAAATACCAATCCTGGAAATTGCACGGTGACTTTAACGCACAGTAGAACAAAAAACCTTACAGAAATTTGCCAACAAGCAGACATTATCATTGCTGCAATAGGGAAACCAGAGTTTGTTACCGCAGAAATGGTTAAAGAAGGCGCTGTTGTGGTGGACGTTGGAACTACTCGTGTAGAGGATGCAACGCGTGAACGTGGATGGCGTTTGTGTGGCGATGTTGATTTTAAAAACGTAGCTCCAAAATGTTCATTCATTACGCCAGTTCCTGGTGGAGTAGGACCAATGACCATTGCTTCGTTGATGATTAACACATTGAGAGCAGTTGAACTAAAAGGTTTATAATCTTATTTTCCATATTTCACAATTCGTTGTTAATGATAATTCATTGGCAGCAAATTTCTTGTGTTTTACAATTGTAATTTTACCGTGAATAAGTTTATAGCAAGCTATGAGATTGCAAAAATTCGTTAAACGATGCAACAAAATCAGCTGTAACACGTATAAAATGATAGTATGGAACTGGTAATCGTATCAAATAAGCAAGAAGTTACAAAATCGCGCATTTTTACAAGCGCTATCTTTCTTATTCTCCTATTGTTGATTAGTCTCATTACAGTAACTACTGTAACAGACCCACCAGTTCATTCTGAATTAACGAAAGAAGTTCCAGTAGAATTCATTGAATTAAATTTTGATCCAACAAAAGACCAAGGAGGCTCACCTGGTGGTAGCGGAAAAGCATCGGATGAAATTTTGAATAAAACCAATCCACCACAACAAACAGGTGTTGTAACTACAACTGACCCTAATGCAACTGCTATTCAGTCGGGGAAATCCAATAAAACAACTTCAGAAAAACCATCTCAAAACACGGCAACAACAACAAACAACACCAATCCAATTTTTGGTGGAAAAGGTGGCTCAGGTGGTGGAAATGACTCTGGAAGCGGTGGTGTTATTGGTAACGATAATGGTAAAGGAGGTAAAGGAACTGGAACAGGAAGTGGTGATGGAAGTGGTAGCGGAAAAGCACGTGTACGCTACAACGAAATTACAACTTCTAACATTTACACCAATTCATTGATTAAAGTAACGTTGATTTTGCAAGTCAATGAAGAGGGAAAAGTAATTGGAACTCGCGTTGTTGGTAAAGAAACTACAACCAACGATCAAAGTATTATAAGTAAGGTTGCTTCGGCTTGCAAGGCGCAGTTGAAATATGCTAAAGGATCAAGCATTACCGAAGAATATTACCACATTTGGATTCAACCGCAATAAAATTCAATTGGCATTAACGTATCAAGATACTGTTGATTGGTTGTTTCAACAATTTCCTGCTTATCAAAAGATTGGTGCCTCGGCCTATAAACCTGGATTGGAGAACGTACATCTGTTGTTGAATCACTTTGGTAATCCACACCACCATCTAAAATTCATTCATGTTGCTGGGACCAATGGCAAAGGTTCAACTTGCTCCATGTTGGCATCCATTTTAAAAGAAGCTGGGCAAACTGTGGGGTTATTTACCTCTCCACACATACACGATTTTCGAGAGCGCATACGAGTAAACGGGGAAATGGCTACTGAACAATTTGTGATAGACCAAGTGCAAGCTATCCAATCGGCACAATTAACTATTCAACCTTCCTTTTTTGAAATTAGTTTTTTATTGGCTTTACTTTATTTTCAGCAACAAAATTGCAGTGTTTGTGTGATAGAAACAGGGTTGGGCGGACGTCTAGATGCCACCAATTGCATACAGCCAGAAATTTCGTTGATTACTAACATTAGCATAGAGCATACACAATTTTTGGGCAATACCATTGCAGCAATTGCACGTGAAAAAGCGGGAATTATAAAAGCCAATACGCCCGTTGTGATAGGTGAATACCACCCAGAAGCTGCGCCTGTTTTTAAAGAAGTGGCAACAGCACAACACGCTCCAATTTATTTTGCATCCGAAGAAAACATTGAAGTTCCCATCAATTTTCCTTTGTTAGGAAATTACCAACATGCCAATTATCGGTTGGTGCACAAAGCGTTGGATTGCTTGCAACACGTTTTTCCAGTTTCAGAAAAAGCAATTGAATTAGGATTGAAGAATTTGAACAGAAACAGTGGTTTTTACGGCAGAATGCAAGTGGTAGAGCAAGCTCCACAAGTTATATTTGATGTTTCGCACAATGAAGCCGGCATGAAGGCAACACTTGATTATTTTAAGGATTACAAACACCTTGTTGTGATTTATGGTTCAAGTGCAGATAAAGATTTAGACAAGATTTTTCAGTTATTTCCCAAGCATTTTACCTATTTTTTTACAGAATTTTCAAATGAACGTTCGGCAACTATTGAAAAATTGAAGCACTACTCAGAAAAATATGAGATATCTGGACAATTTTTTCAATCACCTCAAGAAGCGTTGCGAGTTGCAAAAACAATTGTAAATAAAGAAGATACGATTTTGGTATTGGGCAGCTTTTTTTTAATTGCAGATTTTTTTTAATTTTTTCTAAAAAAATGCTTGCAGAATGAAAAAAATACCTTAGATTTGCACCCACAATTAACAAACGAGTTAGTTGAAATATAAAGAAAGGGAAATTAGCTCAGTTGGTTTAGAGCATCTGCCTTACAAGCAGAGGGTCGGCGGTTCGAATCCGTCATTTCCCACAAAAAGCTGTCTTCGGATGGCTTTTTTTTTGCTATTTAGTTTATCCCGATGTGAAATAATTGTTAAGGTCGGCGGTTCGTTCCGATAGCTATCGGAACCGTCATTTCCCACAAAAAGATGTATTCAGTCTACTTTTTTGAAAATACAATAGTTTTTGTTGTTAGAACCAAATGAAGAACTTTTATAATTTTTGTACGTGTGGATGAAGCATAATTTTTGTTAAGTATTTTTTCTTTCAAGCGAAGAAAAATATTTTTGCAAAAAACAATTTATGATTACATACAATCCAAAAAGTTGGTTGAAACTAGTTTTTTCCTTTCGAAAAAGCGATACTACACGCATTTTGCTTATTCCAATTATTTCCATGGCAGTTTTCACAACGCTAATTGCTTATATAGAAATAAACTATTTGAAAGACGTTGCCTATTTAAAAAACCTAATGACAATATACACTTTATTAGGTTTTGTTATTTCGATGCTTTTAGTTTTTAGAACCAATACAGCTTATGACCGATGGTGGGAAGGTCGACGAAAATGGGGCGAATTAATCAACGAGTCACGCAATATTGCAATAAAATTATCACACTTAATAAAAGACAAAGATGAACACAATTTCTACAATCGCATGTTGCCCAATTTTGCTTTTGCATTAAAAACGCATCTACAAAATGGTGTCAATAATTGGTCGGAATTAGATCTAACAGCCGAAGAATTGCAGGAATTGAAATCAAAAGAACACGTGCCCGCGCATATTGTAAAAATGATTTACCAAAAAATATACGAATTAAAAGCAATACAACAAATTTCTGAAATTGACTTTTTGGTTTTAGACAAACAATTAAAAACGTTGATGGAAATTTGTGGGGCGTGTGAACGTATTAAAAAAACACCCATCCCCTATTCTTATAGCATGTTCTTGAAAAAATTCATCTTAATTTATGTTGTTACCATTCCAATTGCATTGGTGCCTCTTTTAGGGTATGTAGCCTCTGCAATAGCCACTTTTATCTTTTACATTCTTATGAGTATTGAAATCATTGCAGAAGAAATTGAAGATCCATTTGGAGGTGATGATAACGACTTACCAACCGATGTGATTGCAATGAACATCAAAAAAAGTGTACATGAACTTTTAAATTAATTGAAAAACAATAATTTAATTTACTCTTTACACAATATTCCATACAATTTATCGTTTTTGTATAAAAGTTCATTTATTTCTGTTAGCTTTTCAAGAATGCCTATTAATTTTTAAACAGTTTTTTTTGGAATATTCGATGAAATAGCTTAAATTTGTAATAAGATATCAGAAATGATAATCCACCGAAAAAACAAAATGTGTTTGGCACAATGTTTGAATAGGTTAAATTAGTAGTAGTAAGAGTTAGTTTTCATAAGTAGTAGTAGTTTAGGTTAATGTGAAGGGGAGGACGTAAGTCTTCCCCTTTCGCATTTTATTTTTTTTTACTATTTTTGTAAAAATTACATATGAGTGAGTCATTTACCCAACTTAATCATTGATTTAACAATCATACTAACTGCTGGAGGTGTAGTTACGCTTTTATTTAAAAAATTAAAACAACCCTTAGTACTCGGTTATATCCTTGCAGGTTTTCTGGTGAGTCCCAATTTTCACCACTTCCCAACCATTACTGATATTAAAAACATTGAAATTTGGTCGCAAATTGGTGTTATTTTTCTCTTGTTTAGTTTAGGATTAGAATTTAGTTTCAAGAAATTAACGCAAGTGGGAGGCACAGCTTCAGTCACGGCATTGGTTGAGATTACTGGAATCGGCTTTGTTGGTTTTATGGTGGGAACCCTTTTGGGATGG
The DNA here is from genome assembly GCA_041392275.1 of Crocinitomicaceae bacterium. Lineage (GTDB taxonomy): Bacteria > Bacteroidota > Bacteroidia > Flavobacteriales_D > Crocinitomicaceae > Taishania. The sequence goes on from JAWKMK010000017.1 coordinate 28,306, forward strand.
AATACCATGGATAGCTTATTCCTCGGCGGAATGTTATCTTTATCCTCAACCATTATTATTATTCGGACTTTTGATGAACTCGGAATAAAAACTGAAAAATTTGTTGGTGTAGTCCTCGGAACACTCATTGTAGAAGACTTACTTGCAATTTTATTAATGGTATTACTTTCTACCATCGCCACAGGATCAGGCTCAGCGGGAGATGCATCCATTCTTTGGTCGGTACTAAAATTGGTATTCTTTTTAGTTTTGTGGTTTGTTTCGGGTATCTTTTTTATTCCCACAATACTTAAGAAAACAAAAAAATTAATGAATGATGAAACATTGTTGGTCGTGTCAATCGCTCTTTGTTTCATCATGGTGATTTTTGCTGTAAATGCTGGTTTTTCAAAAGAATTGGGTGCTTTTATCATGGGTTCTATTTTGGCAGAGACCAAGCAGCGTGAAAAAATTGAACACTTAGTGAGTCCACTAAAAGATTTATTTGGAGCAATATTCTTTGTATCGGTTGGGATGTTGATTGACCCCAACATGATTGTTGAATACATCGTCCCTATTGTTATTCTCGTTTTTGTTATTTTATTTATCAATAGTTTAATAACATCAACAGGAGCATTTTTATCTGGACAACCACTAAAAACATCCATTCAAACAGGGATGAGTATGGCGCAAATTGGTGAGTTTTCGTTCATTATTGCCACTTTAGGTTTGTCACTTGGTGTCATCAGTGATTTTCTTTATCCAATTGCTGTAACCGTTTCAGCCATTACAACGCTGACAACACCCTACATGATTAAAGCCTCACCAAAAGTTATAAGTTGGGTAGAACGCAAGTTGCCTGAGCGTGTAATGACACGATTGAACAATTACACCATCAATGCACAATCGGCAAATGCAACAAAAGATTGGCATCAATTGGTTAAAGTGTCTATTACCAATTCTTTGATTTATTCGGTTATTTTAATCACCATTATTTTTGCCTTTTCGCGTTATTTGGCACCTATATTCTTTGAACAATTTGGAGAAAATTTAACAACAAGAATCATTGCTTCTTTGATTACTTTGGTTGCAATGTCACCTTTTTTATGGGCAATAATTGCAAGAAATTTTAAATCAGAATTAAGAAGCAGATTGTTGGCTCAAGAAAAATACCGTGCGCTCGTTTACATGGTTAGCTTGTTTAAAGTTGCGTTGGCTGTGTTCTTTATTTCATTTATGTTGCGCGCCTATTTTTCAAATACTGTCACTGTTTCCAGCGTTATCATTATCTTATTTTTCTTGGTTGTTTTTAGAAAAAAAGTACAACGATTCTATAATTATTTCGAAGACCGTTTTAAAACCAATTTGAATGTAAAAGACAATCAGGCAGAAAATGTAGCAAAAATGGCTCCGTGGGATTCTCACATTGTGGTGATTAAAGTACCTGCTAATTCACCTATAATTGGAAAAAAATTGAGCGAGTTGCAATGGCGTGAAAAAGTAGGTGTCAACGTTGCTTCGATCATGCGTGGCGAGCATTGTATTCGCATTCCAAAAGCTAATGAAATTATCTATCCGTATGATGAATTAGGGTTAATTGGAACGGATGAGCAATTGGCAGAAATGGAATTAATCATTGTTCCACGATCTTTGCATAGCTCAAAAATACAAGAAGCACCAAATGTGATTTTGCATGCACTAACAGTCAGAAAAGATTCACCCAATATTGGAAAAACTATTCGCAGTTCTGGGTTAAAAGAAAAAACACACGGATTGGTTGTGGGTATTGAACGTGATGGAGAACGTTATCTTAATCCAGAATCCAATTGGATGTTGATGCCAGGAGATATTGTTTGGATTGTAGGTGATCCTAATTTAATTCAGAAATACGTCGATTAATCTTTGTGGAAAATATAGAAAATCTCTTTTTCCATTAATCGGTAACGTTCCATTTTGTCTTTGCCAATATTTTTATCCTTGTCGAAAATTTCGGTGTGGAACCCCACTTTTTCTAACCAGTTGGGATAATCCATACCAAACAAGCGCAAATGGTCTTTTTGCCAATAGTATTTTTCTCTATCGGCTTCTGAAGTGATGTTTTTATCCTCTAAAGTTGTTGCTCTTGCAATATCTTGAGGCACTTGCATGATAGCCCATCCTCCTGGTTTCATAACGCGATACAATTCACTCATGCATTGAATCGGATCGTCAACATGTTCCATCACATGATTGCAAAACACAACATCAAATTGATTGTCTTCTAACGGAATTTTATGCAAGTCAAAATGCATATCAGCAATGGGCGACACTAAATCGGCGGTTAAATAATCCAAGTTTTTTTGTTGCTTGAATTTTTTATGAAAACATTGTTCTGGCGCAATGTGCAATACTTTTAAATGCGGCGCTGTAGAAAAGTTGGAAAAATCGCGTAAATACAACCACATTAAACGGTGGCGCTCCAACGTTAAATCACCGGGACACAATACGTTATCACGATTCATAGTGCCGTAAGCTAAAAACTTAGAATAACTTCTTTCGCAAACCGGACATTCTACATTATTTCCTTTGTATAATAAGGGAGCAATCAATTTGAACGGATAGCTCAAACGAATTAATAACGGACGTGGTAACTTGCGAAGCAAAAATTTATATAGTTTTTTCATTTTCGTGATTTTGCACAAATATAAAGTTAAAATGCGACTTATAGTCTTATCTGTTTTCTAATTGCCAATTTATCGTAATTTTGTAGCTTTGAACAAATATAAACACAACATTTGAACAACAATGAAAGTATCTTACAATTGGTTGAAACAATGGTATTAATAATTAATGCCACTCCAAATGATTTGGACAAAAATTTAACCGACACGGGTTTAGAAGAAGAGTCGAGAAAATGGAAGCCATCAAAGGTGGTTTGGCAGGTGTGGTAGTTGGTGAAGTGATGAATGTGAAAAACATCCTGATGCCGATAAATTGAAAAGTAACTAAAGTAAACAAGTTGGTGTACCGACGAATTGTTGCAAAATTGTTTGTGGAGCTCCCAATGTGGCTAAAGGTCAGAAAGTAATGTTGCAACAGTGGAACCGCCTGTATCCTAATTCCTGATGAACCGTTCAAAATTAAATTAGTCTAAAATTAGAGGGGTAGAATCTGGTTGTGGTATGTTGTGTGCCGAAGATGAACTGGGATTAGGTAAAGGACACGATGGAATTTTAGTGTTGGATAACGCCATAGAGGGTTGAACGCCAGCAGCAACTGTTTTTGAGTTGGAAGACGATTATACCATAGAAATTGCTAACACCTAACCGTGCAGATGCAATGGGACACATAGGCGTTGTGCGCGATTACATTGCTTACCAAAATGTGCACCATCAAGCAAATTTATCGTTGACCTTGCCAGCATTGGCTGATTTAACACCAAAAAGCCAATCAGAAGTTGTAAAAATTTCGGTAGAAAATAACGAATTGTGCCCTAAATATGTGGGAATTACCATTGCTGGTTTAACCGTAAAACCTTCACCTGCATGGTTGCAAAAACGTTTGAGAGCTGTTGGTTTATCGCCAATTAACAATATTGTGGATGTTACCAACTATGTGATGCGTGAATTGGGAACTCCTTTGCATGCATTTGATTGCCGTAAATTAGGCGGTCAAATTGTAGTAAAAACAGCAAATGCAGGAGATAAATTTGTAACCTTGGACGGTGTAGAACGCACTCTTTCTGCTTCTAATTTAATGATTACCAACGGCAAAGAAAATCTGTGCATTGCCGGAGTGTATGGTGGTTTGGATTCTGGAGTTAAAGATGATACAATTGCTGTTTTTATAGAATCGGCTTATTTTAATCCTGTTTCTGTAAGAAAAACAGCCAAAGAACATGGCTTAAACACCGATGCATCGTTTCGTTTTGAGCGTGGTGTAGATCCTTCCCTCACCGAATATGCGTTGCGCAGATGTGCTTCGTTGATTTTGGAAGTAGCTGGTGGAACCGTTGCAATGAATGAAACCTGCGTTGGAGCGATGGAAACTACACGCGAAGTGGCGTTTAATTATGAGCATTGCAACCGTTTAATTGGGACGGAAATAGCCCGTGATAAAGTCAATGAAATATTAAAAAATCTCGATATTACCATTCAATCGGTGAACAACGATGATGCTGTTTTAGTGGTACCTAACTACCGTGTGGATGTTACCCGAGAGGCCGATGTGATTGAAGAAGTATTGCGTATTTATGGTTTCAACAACATTCCATTACCCGAAAAAATGAACATGTCGGTGGGCGTTTTCCCTAAACCAGATATAGAAAAAGTGCAAGCAACAATTAGCGAATTTTTGGTAGGAAAAGGGTTCAGTGAAACGATGAATAACTCACTCACCAAATCGGCGTATGTGGAGAAATTGGGGGGTGAGCGTTTAAAATCAGAAAACAACGTTCCAATTCTCAACCCCTTGTCAAATGATTTGGATGTGATGCGTCAATCGTTATTGTTCAATGCATTGAAGTTATCGAACACAATCAAAACCGTCAAAAACTTAATTTGCGCTTATTTGAATTTGGAAAAGTCTATCACAAATACAACGAATACACTGAAAACAAACGTTTATTGATTGCTGTAACGGGTAAAAAACTGGCAGAAAACTGGAACGATAATGCCGAAGCGCACAGCTTTTATAGTTTGAAAGGAATTGTAATTGCTGTATTGAAACGCATGGGATTAGAACAGTTTTTAAAAGAAAAAGCGCTTGAAAATTCTGATTTAATGGATGGTGTTCAATTGAGTTTGTTGAAAACAAAAATTGGTGAAATTGGAATGATTTCCCAAAAATTGAAAAAACATTTTGATATTAAAAACGATGTTTTTGTAGCCGATTTGGATTGGGATGCGCTTTTGAATGCGTTGAAAATGAATAAAATAGTATACAAAGAATTACCAAAAACGTTTGCTGTTCGCCGTGATTTCTCATTGCTATTGGATAACGCTGTAACTTTTGCATCAATTGAAGCAATAGCTAAAAATGCGGAGAAAAACTTATTGAAGCAAGTGGGCTTGTTTGATGTGTATGAAGGCAAAAACTTACCAGAAGGCAAAAAATCCTATGCTGTTTCGTTTGTATTCCAAGATGCAGAAAAAACCTTGCAAGATGCACAATTGGATGCAGTTATGAATAAAATTCGCAAGCAATTGGAAGAGCAATTAGGAGCAGAATTAAGATAAAACAAAAATCTATAACACAAAAAAATGCGTTGATGATTGGTCAACGCATTTTTTATTTATTCTCCTGTCAATTCTTTTATAGGATCCCAAAATAAGGAGTCAAAATGAATGATTTTATCGTTTACCACTTCAATTCCTTCTTCACGTAAACGTTGTTCCATCAATTCTGGCGGATTGAAGTGCATTTTTCCTGTCAACAAGCCGTTTCTGTTTACTACACGATGCGCTGGAACTCCCGGGTGTGTATGCGAGGCATTCATAGCCCAGCCCACCATTCTTGATGATGAAGGTGTGCCCAATGCTTTTGCAATTGCTCCGTATGACGTAACTCTTCCTTTGGGAATTAAACGTACGATGTCAAAAACACGCTCAAAGAAATCCGCATGACGTTCGTTGAGGTTCATGCCAAGCTATTATTCTACCGTAACCGATTTTGCCAAGTTTCGTGGTTGATCCACATTACATCCACGCATGATGGCAATGTAATACGACAACAACTGCAGTGGAATAGTCGCCAACAACGGCACAAAATGATCGTCCACCAACGGAATTTCAATCACTTGATCAGCAATGGCTTTCACTTGCGTATCACCTTCTGTAACAATAGCAATCACTTTTCCTTTACGAGCTTTCACCTCTTGAATGTTGGAAACCACTTTTTCATAAGATGGACCTTGAGTAGCAATTACCACCACTGGCATTTCTTCATCAATCAAGGCAATTGGTCCGTGTTTCATCTCAGCAGCCGGATATCCTTCAGCATGGATGTAAGAAATTTCTTTCAATTTCAAAGCACCTTCCAACGCCACTGGGAAACTGTTTCCTCTACCCAAATACAACGCATTTGTTGCATTGTGATAAGTATGTGCAATTTCTTTGATTAATTGGTCGGTTGAATCAAGAATGGATTGAACTTTAGCAGGAATAGACTCCATTTCTGCCAACAAAGTTCTATAATACGATTCACTGATAGTTCCTTTTTTATAGGCTAAACGCAATGCCATTAAGGTCAACACTGTAACTTGTGCTGTAAATGCTTTTGTGGAAGCCACCCCAATTTCTGGTCCAGCGTGGGTGTATGAACCTGCATCTGTTTCGCGTGAGATAGATGAACCTACCACGTTGCAAACACCCAATGTTGTTGCGCCTTTTGCTTTAGCAATTTTCAATGCAGCCAAGGTATCGGCAGTTTCACCCGATTGAGATACAGCAATCACAATATCGTTTTCATTGATGATAGAGATTTACGGTATCTAAATTCACTGGCATATTCCACTTCCACGTTGATACGTGCCAAATCTTCTATTAAATATTCACCAACCAAGCATGCGTGCCAAGAAGTACCACAAGCCACCATGATGATGCGTGGTGCATTGGTTAATTTATTTTCGTAATCTCTTTAATTCCGCCCAAAGCAACATATCCTTCAGAAACGCTTAAACGTCACGGAAGCAATCGCGGATAGAACGAGGTTGCTCGTGATTTCTTTTGAGCATAAAGTGTTCATAGCCACCTTTTTCCAATGCTTCTAATTGCAGATTTCAATTCTTGGATGTATGGACTTTTTTGCTCACTACTACGAATGTTGTACACTTTCAAGCCTTCAAAACGGTCAGAAATAGCAATTTCTTTGTCGTCTAAGTAAACCACATTTTTGTGTGCTACAATTGGCGATGCATCCGAAAACTCATGAAAAACTCACCGCCTTCACCAATTCCAACAACAAGTGGACTACTTTTTCTTGCAGCAATTAAACGGTTGGGATTGTCTTTTAGAATACGCTATTGCATAAGTCCTACCACTTGTTCCAATGCTAAACACTGATTCTGCAAACCAGAAACATCGGCATTTTTTTGGATATCATCAATTAAATGCTGCCACTTCTGTATCGGTTTCCACTTCTAAAATGCATCCTTTGCTTTCGTGCTTTTAATTTTGTCGTAATTCTCAATAATTCCATTGTGAATCAACGCTAAATGTTCGTTTTCAGAATAATGAGGATGTGCGTTCGTCGTTTGGTTCTCCATGAGTAGCCCAACGTGTGTGCCCAATTCCTGGCCCAACAGATATATCTTTGCCATTTGAAAACTCTTCCAAATTCGCAACTTTTCCTTTAATTTTGTAAATATTCAAATCGTTGGCATCATTTAACAATGCAATACCAGCACTGTCATACCCACGATATTCTAAGCGTTTTAATCCATTAACAATAATTGGATACGCTTGTTTTTTTCCGATATACGCTACAATTCCACACATATTACTTAAATTCAGTATAAGAGATGATTAATTTGGTTTATTTTATTGGTTATTTTTGAGGTCCGTTGAACACAATTCTATCCACGGTGGATATAAAAGAAGTTCTAGCGAAACTGTCAATTCACTTTGTGGAATAACTCCTGTTGAATAATTCTGCAAAAATTCGAACATCTGCTATAGCCTTTTAAGCCGCTTCTATCATACGTTACCAGTTAAAGCAAGAATGTGCTGTTTCCTTTTATGGTGATGTACTTAATGTTGGTGGATAGGTAAATTTAGAAGTTGCTAATGCTTGAATTCTGGCAAATACAGATTTTGCTTCGTGCCTAATATTTTTTAGTAAATTTTTTCAACGTTGGAAAATTAGTACTGCTCGGTGCTTACCAGCTTTGTACTCAAATTCTTCGTTACCCGAGGTATGATTCGCAATTACGCTTTCAACCACGTTTACTGTATTGTTTACTTTGAAACAGTTGCATAACTTGCACAATCATGAGAAAAATTAAATCAAATGGTGGTTTATGTAGTTTCTTTGTAATAAATTATTAATTTAGAATCTTGATCAACAAATTAAAATATCCAACCATTCCTTGATTATTTCCTGGAGCCAAACCATTTTGTTTTTACATAAATTTAACAAATAATTGGAAGTAAACAAATCGTTGCTAAAATCAGTATTGCCTTGTGAATCTTGAATCAACTGCAAAGCAATGGCAGAGTTCAAAGGAATGCAGTGTGAGAATTAACGGTATCGCCATTAACAACGCCGGTTAATGGTTATCTGGATTTAAACTCAGTGTTCCGCTTCCTTGTACCCAGTTTGTTGGTTTTAGGGTTAAATCTTGTGTGGAACGGTACAAGGTATCTTTGTACATTTTTTCGTCCACTTCAAATACTTCAAAGGTTTGATTGCCTGTATAGCCATAGCCCCCAACGTATTCCAACGCCAAAACAAAAGAATCGATGGTAATGTTTGGTACATCACCAAAATTAGGATTCAAACCAGACAAACGCACTTGAGAGTAAAATCCAACATCCATTGTCCCAAATTGGTTGTCGTTCAAAATACCAAGCAATCCATAGCGTGCGCCACTGGTGTAAATGGTGTCTTCTACAACCGTGTAGGTTTCCATTTGAAACGTATCAACACCGCCAGAAACCAACAATTTACTAGGATCGATGTAGTTGTTTCCCAATAAATTATCACTTTTCTTACAACTCGTTAAATTGATTCCAACAAATGCAATCAATAAAAAAGTAGCGGAAAGAACCACTTCTCTCCGCCAACTTTTACAACTATTTTTATTTTTTTTATACAAGTGCTTCTTCTATTATACGGTCAAAAAATTCAGACATCACTTTGTTTTGATGTTCTTCTGCTACAAAATCTTGTTTACAACAATCCAAATTGGTGTAAATTTCTTCGAGTTTTGGACACAATGATTCTGATGCAATGTTCACGCCATCAAAATATTTCAACATACTTGCAGTAACTGAATAAAAGTCAGTATCTTTAAAGTTTGCAATTGTTTCCTTATCGATGCCGTCAAATTTAAGTTTTTCAGCCAATCTTTCGTCCCAATTTTTGTTAAACTTATTATCGTATAAACTATATACAACTTTGGTATCAGCAAAATGCGGGTCTTTGTTATATACTTTTTTTAAATACAAGCCCAAAGGCACCGTCATCCAACCATGGCAATGGATTACATCGGGTTGCCAGCCTAATTTTTTAACAGTTTCCAATACTCCGCGACAAAAGAAAATCGAACGTTCATCGTTGTCCACATATTCTTCATTATTTTCGTCGGTTGTGTTGTTTTTTCGTCTAAAAAACTCCTCGTTATCAATAAAATAAACTTGCATGCGTGCTTGTGCAATGGAAGCAACTTTAATGATAAGTGGGTGATCGGTATCATCAATTACAATATTCATCCCCGAAAGGCGAATTACTTCGTGTAATTGGTGTCTTCTTTCATTGATGCTTCCAAATTTGGGTGCAAAAACGCGTATTTCCTTACCTGCATCTTGAATTGCTTGTGGAAGTCTTCTGGCAGTAGCTGAAATTTCATTCTTTGGCGAAAAAGGTGCAATTTCTTGTGATATAAATAGAATTTTCTTTTTTTCCATTTGTGTTTATAGGTTTGAAAAAACTTTACAAAAATATATAAAAATTCTCTGATTTTCAAGAAAAAAAAATAGTTTTGCGTGTTTTTACTCCTTTCAATGTCGCAGTAATGATAGTATTTGAAAATGCGCTATCAATTAATAATCAGTTAATTGAATTAAAAAAATCAGGAAAAAAGATCGGATTTGTACCCACAATGGGCGCCTTGCATTCAGGGCATATTTCTCTTGTAAATAACGCAAAAGAGGTATGTGATGTGGTGGTGGTGAGTGTTTTTGTGAACCCTAAACAGTTCAATAACGCTACTGATTTGGAAAAATATCCACGCACGTTAGAAAAAGACGTAGCGCTTTTAGCTGAAAACGGGGTGGATTTTGTGTTTGCTCCAACATTTGAAGAAATTTATCCAGCAGATTATCAATCACCTAGCATTGATTTAATGCAATTGGACAAAGTGATGGAGGGACAATTTAGGCCCGGACATTTTAAAGGTGTTGTGGAAGTGGTAAAACGTTTGTTTGAAATTATACAGCCCGATTTTGCATACTTTGGACAAAAAGATTTTCAGCAAGTAGCCATCATTAAATACATGACTTCGTATTTCCAATTGCCAGTAACCGTTGTGGAGTGTCCTATTATTAGAAGTGACAAAGGATTGGCATTGAGTAGTAGAAACATGCGCCTATCTGAAGCTGATAAAGAACAGGCGTTAGTGCTTTACCAAACTTTGGTTTTTGCTAAAGAGCAAGTGGGAATGGTGCCTCCGAAAGAGTTGGCAGCACAATGTGCCGAAAAAATTAATCAAGCTGGTTTAAAAACAGAATATGTGGAAATTGTGGACGGCGCAACATTGGAAAAACTAACAGCGTGGAATACCTATGCTGTTTGTTGTGTTGCCGCATATTGTGGAGAAGTCCGATTGATTGACAACATGGTTCTTATTGGGTAAGAATAAAACCAGACAAGATGAATCTCCTATTCACCAAAAACATTAATTTTCGAATTCAGAGGTATTGTTGGAGTTATTCTTAAATTTGCCATAAAAAAATAATAAAATGAAATTTGTATCGGCTGCAGAGGTTAATAATAACAAGGAGTTGTACTACATCGTTGATATTCGTGAGGCGTATGAATACGATGCATGCCATATTAATTGCCCCAACATTCCAATGGCTAATTTTATTGAACGTTTAAACGAGTTGCCTATGGATAAAAACATTGCTTTGTTGTGCAATTCTGGAAACCGCTCTTCTGCATTGGCTAACTTGTTAACTACAGAAAATAAATTGAATAACATCTTCATCATCACTGGTGGCATTATAGCATGGAAAGAAGAAGTAGATAATTCATTAAATCTTTAAATTTCACACAACTAAATGGAATTAATTCACTCGTTTTTAGACTTTTTTCTTCACTTAGACGAACACCTCCATTCAATGATAACCAACTATGGGAGTTGGATTTACATTATTTTGTTCATCATTATTTTTGTGGAAACAGGATTGGTTGTCATGCCATTTTTACCAGGCGATTCGCTCTTGTTTACTGCGGGTGCATTTTGTGCTGGTGTAGTAAATGAAGCAGGCAATGTGGCAAATTTAAATCTTTGGTTGGTGCTTGTTTTGCTGTTAATTGCTGCTATTTTAGGCGATGCAACCAATTATATGATAGGTAAACGACTGGGACTAAAAATGCTAAAATGGCAAGTGGGTGGCAAGCAATTGGTAAAACAAAAATATATTGATCAAACCCATGATTTTTTTGAAAAACATGGACCAAAAACCATCATCATAGCTCGTTTTGTACCTATTGTACGCACATTTGCCCCATTTGTTGCTGGTATTGGCGAAATGACCTATGCAAAATTTTTTCGTTTCAACATCATCGGTGGTACCTTGTGGATTGTATCGTTAACGTTGCTTGGATACTTTTTTGGCAACCTAGAATTTGTTAAAAAGAACTTTGAAATTGTAGTATTTGGAATCATCGGTATCTCGTTGCTTCCTATGATTTTTGAAATCATCAAAGCCAAAACTGCGAAAAAATAATGGCACACATTCAAAAATATGGATTGATTGGCAAAAAACTCGGTCATTCTTTTTCTAAACAGTTTTTTACCGACTATTTTTCAGAAAAAGGTAGCGCCGCAACTTATGAGAATTTAGAATTTGAAACCAATGAAGAATTGGCAACTTTCTTTCAATCTACTGTTTTTGAATACCACGGATTAAACGTTACCATTCCCTACAAAGAAGCTGTTCTTCCGTTTTTGGGCGAACTCTCTGATGAGGTGCAACAAATAAAAGCCGTCAATTTAATTCAAGTAAACAACGGGAAATTAAAAGGCTATAACACCGATGCTTATGGTTTTCAGCAATCCATAAAACCGTTTTTAACCAATCAGCATGAGCGTGCTCTAATTTTAGGTACAGGTGGTGCTTCCAAAGCGGTTCACTATGTTTTAAAACAATTAGGAATTGATTGCATTTTTATCTCGCGCAATCCCAATGGAAATAAGCAATTTGCTTACAATCAAATCAATAATCACATGCTAAATGCCTGCAAATTAATTGTCAATTGCACACCTGTTGGTATGTACCCCCATGTGAACGATTGCATCGATTTGCCATTTGATTGTTTAACACCACAGCATTTGGTGGTAGATTTAATTTACAATCCCACCAAAACACAACTCTTGCAAAAAAGTGAGGATGCTGGAGCTCAAATCCTCAATGGCGATTCCATGTTGAAACAACAAGCATTAAAAGCCATTGAAATTCTTGGTCTGTAACCCCTTAAAGCTATTGGTGGTTAATATTTCCTAAAATTTAAAGGTTGACATAAAAATATGTGGCAATTATCAGATTTTAATTGTAAATTAGCCCATATATGCACAACTAATTATGATTCACAATTTATCAAAAACTAATTCCATCTTCAACACATTTCTGGCAGAAATGAGAGACACAAGTATTCAAAACGATGCCATGCGCTTCCGTCGAAATTTAGAACGCATTGCAGAAATTATGGCTTATGAAGTGTCAAAGCAGTTGGAGTATGAAACGACTAATGTTACAACTCCCTTGGGCGAAATAGAAACAGCTCAATTGAAAGAACAACCAGTTTTGGCAACCATCCTACGTGCAGGTTTAGGCATGCATCAAGGTGTATTAAATTATTTTGACAAGGCGCAAAGTGCTTTTATTTCTGCCTATCGCAAGCATTCATCTGCCGAAGATTATGAAATTTATGTGGAATACATTGCCGCTCCTGTAATTGATGATAAAATTGTAATCATCACCGACCCTATGTTGGCAACAGGTAACTCAATGGTTACGGTTTACAAAGCCCTTTTGCAGAGAGGAAAACCTAAAAAAGTGTATATCCTTTCGGCAGTTGCTCATGCAGATGCCATTGATTTTGTACGTAAACATTTACCTGCCAATACCGAAATTTGGGTAGGTGCAATTGATGCAGAATTAACGGCTCAATCCTATATTGTACCTGGACTTGGCGATGCAGGTGATTTAGCTTATGGTTTAAAAGTGTAAGCATGAAATGGGTAGCTCTCAGCACGGTTTTTTTCTCTGCTATGATCAAATTCATGGTGAGTCCGCTGTTGGGGCCATTGCTCGAACTAAACTATTGGGAAACTTATTTCGCAAATTTATTAGGTGCTTTTGTTTCTATGGTTGTTTTCTTTTTTGCTGCCGATTTTTTTAATAAACGAAGCATGCAAAGACGTTTAAAAAAAGCAAAACAAGAGGCATTGGAAGGTAAGCCCATTAAACGCAAACCAGTGTTTACTCGACGAAATAAAGCCATCATTCGTATAAAAAATAAAGTAGGTATTGTAACGTTTTGTTTCTTTGCACCGTTTTTCCTTTCCATCCCCATTGGTTCCATCATTGTGGCCAAATTTTATGGAAAGAAAAAAAAGACATTTCCTTTAATGATTTTAGGAATAATTATTACCAACACATTGACGGTGAGTATAGCATACTTATTAAAATATGAAGCAGAATATCTTTTTTGATTTAGATAGAACATTGTGGGATTTTGAAACCAATTCTGAACGTGCATTAAAATATCTTTTTGACTCCACACAAGACAAGCATCAATTGCCGAGTTTTCATAAATTTTTGCAAATTTATAAGGAAGTAAATGCTACGTTGTGGGTTAAATACGGCAAAAAGAAAATCACCAAAGAAGAGTTACGCACCAATCGTTTTAAAACAACTTTTTTTAAATTAGGCTTGTTTAATAATGAGATTAGCCAATATTTTGAAGAAGAATACATACGTATTTCACCCTTGCAAACAACGTTGTTTCCAAATACCATTGAAACCCTAAAAATGTTGCAAAACGATGATTATCAAATGCACATCATCACCAACGGATTTAAAGAAGTACAATACATCAAATTGGAAAACAGTGGATTATTACCTTTTTTTGATAAAATAATTTGTTCAGAAGAAGTAGGTGTTAACAAACCTAATATTGAAATTTTTCAACATGCGCTTCAACTTGCCAATGCCAAAGCTGAAAAATCGGTAATGATTGGCGATGATTGGGAAGTGGATGTGATGGGTGCCGAACGTGCTGGCATGCATGGCGTTCATTTTGATGCTGAAAAAAAATACCAACGCAGTAAAGTTGAAAATAGAATACACAATTTAAACGAACTACCTGATTTATTGCCGTGGCTGTTAAAATAAATTACTCACACTCAACTTCCACTTTCTTCTTCTCTTCGCCGTTTTTTAGTTTATCTAAAAACTTATTCTTTTTAGGCTCTTTTTGGGGTGTTTCTTTTGGTTCCTCAGACTTAGCATCGTTGCCATATTGCACTTCTATCACTTCTTTTGGCTTTTTCTGCTCCTGGTATTTTTGAACGGTAGAATCTTTTTTAAACATGCCAAACTCCGATTTCAGCATGCTTTTTAAAGTTTGTTTTTCTTGCTCGTTGTATTCTTTGCGCGCCTCTGCTTTTGCTTCTTTGTCCCAACTAAATTGCGGATTACTCAAATCGCCATACATTCTTAAATAAACAATAAGCCCTGTTTTGTCGTCAACCACTTCGCCAAATTCAGTATCTTTTGCTGCTTTCAAATCGCGCAAACGGAATGCAAAACGGTAATCTATTTTTTGTTCAATGGTATGCGTACCACTAGCCACAATGTTCAACGCAGAAGATTGTATTTTCATTTCGGGCACTGTAATTACTCCATTTTGAATGGTAATCTGATTTTCCAAGGTTTCAAAACGTAAATCAGATAGTTTTTCACCAAAAGTTTTAATGTTATTGGCGCCAATGACCAATTTTGCCGAGGATGAATTATTGGCACTCTGAATAATATCTTTAAACGCACCTACGTTTTTCAATTGCCCATTTTCTATTTTAAGGTAGATGTTCGACTTCACGTTTTTCATTTGAATACCTGTTCGCAAGTCAAATGGAGCGTCTAATTGCAGTTGAGCAGTTGCTTTTCCAAAAATATTATCGGCAGTAATCACTTGCTGATTAAAATTATTCCAATCTTTCATCAATTGTTTTAATTGCACGTTTGCAGTACTCAACGTGCTTGATGTTTGGAAAAATTCTTCGGATTGTTCGCGAATTAAAATAGAACCGTTAACAGCAGCTCCTGAAGTTACAAAATTGATACCTTCAAAGCGTAACGTATGTTCTGTTAACGAAAGGTTGCCGTTTATTTTTTCAAAATGATGGTGGTCATAACTCAATTGCCCGATGGAGAGTGCTAGTTTCCCATCAATTTGTTGAGGCAACATATAACTGCGTGGTGCTTGTGTTTGTATTTGCTCTTCCTTGCTAGTTGTTGCTAAGTCTTCTACTACAATTTTATTGCTGCGCACATCCATAGTGGCTTGCAAAAGTCCGTCCCCTCTAAAATAACCGATGAGGTTGGTAAAAGTTCCGTTAAGCAACAAATCCGACGATTGCAATTGAACTCCCAATCCAGCCACATTCACATCGTTGTTGTTGAGAGTAATTTTTCCATTGATAGAATGAAAATTACGTTGATCGTCTTTCAGTTGAACAGAGCAATTTGTCAATTCTACCGCACCTTCACTTTTAATAATATTGAAATTAGTACCAATTTCTTCGTCGGCTTCCAGCATTTTCACAATAAAATCGGCATTAATGTTCATGTTGCCGTTCATTTTTTCAACCATCGGAATATGAAAAAGTGAATGTGCTATTGCCAAATCAATGTTTCCATTTGCATTTCCTTGAAACAAAGGAGCATTGAATTCACTAATTCTTATATTTCCCGAAAATGGACCTGTGGTGTTGGTAAAACGAATGTCTTCTAGTGATAAATATTCATTCCCAGCACCATTTTTAGAAGAAAATTCACCTTTTAAACTCAAGTTGTTTACTTGAATATTTTGAGTTGGTTCAATCAATTTCCCGTTCGATACGTTGAATTTACAATCAATTGATGGGGCAATTTCATCCAATCTGTTTTCGTCAACAACCAATGAGAAATCCACATTTCCAGAACCCGAATATTTTTTAATGTAATCTATTTCTTGCAGAGAAATATTGTTCACCACATCCACCAACGCCAAGTTGTTAGATTCTATAGTAAACTTCATGGTTGAAGGGTTCACATTTCCCGAAAATTGAAAAGGTAAATTGGCAAGATACACGTTTGTTTTTGGAATTATGATGGTGCCTTTTTCACGGTTAATTTCAATGTTAATGTTGATTTTCGCCTTTTTGTTGGAAACAAAATTGATTTGTCCCGATCTTGTTTCGCGCACAATTTGTGAACTGACGGCATGCATGGTAAACACCTTTTCTGTAAATTTCCCTTCCAATTCGGTGGTCAACAAATCGGTGGCATAACGTTGGTTGATGACTTTGTCGTCATACGAAAAACGGAGGTTGTTGATGTATAATTTTTGCAAGTCGAAAGCAACAAGCTGTTTCAACCGTATCAGCTGTTTCTTTAAAAATATCAAAATTGTTTTTTCCGTTTTTATCAATTTTAAGTTGCAAAGTTCCCGGAAGAACTTCAATTTGTTTGAGTTTATAATTTTCTCGCCAAATATCCAATGGATTGAATTTTAATCGAATTTTGTCGGAATAAAACAAGGTGTCTTTTTCTGTAGCCTCTTCGTATGAATCTTTGATAAATACCTTGTTAAAGTCAACAGAAAGATTAGGAAAACTGCTCCAAAAAGCCAAATCTACTTTTTCTACTTTCACTTTTGCTTTTAAGTGTGCGTTTACTTCTTCGAGTACAATTCCAATAATTTCGTCTTTGAAATAATACACACTGGCAGAAATCAATACAATTATGCCCAGCAAAAAATGCCAAAAAAACCATTTTAGAATTTTAAATACACGCTTTTTATTCATTGTAAAACAAAAATAGAAGATAATTAAAGTGAGAGGGAGAGGGAGTTTTGAATTTTATTAACGCCTAATTGTTGCTTTTATTTTAACAAGAGGCACTAAACAAAAACGCTCCAAAAGGAGCGTAAATGAAATTCATTGTCGTCATTAACTTTTTGCTAAAGTTGATGTATTTATTAGTTATTCTAATTGTCTTAAAGCACGATGTTTAACCAAAGACTTCATTTGTGTTATTGCAACTTTATTTAATTGAATTAACCGCTCTTTTTGTGTGATTTTTTGTTTTATAAGTAAAGCGTTGATACTTTCTAAATTACTTAATACAACAAGTTGCTCAAGTGTAGAATAATCTCTGATATTTCCTTTTAAGGTTGGATTTTTTTCTCTCCATTCATTCGCTGTTATTCCAAAAAGGGCAACATTTAATAAATCTGCCTCACTCGCATAAATTAGGCTAGCTTGTGTTTTGGAAATTTCTAAAGGAATTAAGTTCTCTTTTATGGAATCAGTATGAATAAAATAATTAACTTTTGTTAGAGTCCGTTGTAGATTCCACTCTAGGTTACTGTTCTTTTGTTCTTCATCTTTTAAACGTTGAAATTCATTAATTAAGTATATTTGAAATTCTGGACTAAGCCACATAGCAAAATGAAAAGCAATATCCTTGTGAGCAAATGTACTTCCATACCGACCAGTTGATACAGTCATACCTATTGCTTTAGTCCGTTCAATCCATTGACCAACAGACATTACAAATCTATTAACACCGGATTCATTTTTAATTACCTCGAATTCGGAGTAATTAAAATAATCGTTTTTTTAACTTTCCCATACACCAAGGTATTCAAGTGTGTTTTTATTTGTAATCCATTTTCCAATTAATCCACTTCCTTCTCTAAATCCCCCAGTCATATCAGTTAAACTTATATAATCAGTATCATTATGATTTATAACCTTAATTGACGATTCTTTTACTTGTATAATTCTACGTTTAGACATTTTGATTATACGTATGATTTTTTACTCTACAACCACTTTTCCGCTATTCAAAACCAATTGTGTGTTGGTTCGAATTTCATACAAATACGTTCCTTTTGCATAATTAGAAACTGGAATTTGGAGTGTAGAAGTTGCAATTGTGTAGGTTGCAATAATTCGTCCAACCAAATCGCGCATAACAAGTGTTGCTTGCTGTGGAGTTTCACCAAACGAAAAATGAATATAATCTTGTGCAGGATTTGGATACACCACCAACTTTTCATTGGAGGTTGTTTCTAAACCAGCCAAACACGCACTTTGCATCAAACTGTCTAAGGTGTTTTTAGCATTCAACCTTCCGCCTGTTGAAAATTTGCTTTGCAATTGGGTTTTAACATCTACGCCATTTAGCAAGGCTGCTCTCACTAAATCCGCACCTTGACGTGGATTATCTTTTACAATCGACATAAAATGAGCGCACGGAATGGAGTAGGCCAAACCAACAACACCAGCCGTAAGCGGGCAAGCAAAAGAAGTACCTGTAGTTGTTGTAATTCCCGACGTTCCAGAGGTCGTAACCACGTTGATGCCCGGTGCACCCAATGGAATTTTTGTAACACCATATCCACCAGCAGTGTTGTCTTTGTTATCTGTTCTACCAACTCCTATCATATAATCACTTGAACAAGCGGTTGGCATGTCGCCATTGATATCCACATTAATATTAGAATTGGTAGTTGCTCCAATGTTTAAAATTCCGTGATAACCCAATGTGTCGTAAAATTGGCACCAAAGCGGATAACTAGCGGGGTTTCCATAATCAATTCCCCAAGAAGCACTTGTTGCAACCACAAATGCACCTTGAGTTCCACCCGATTGGTTCCACAATTTACGCATTACTAATGGATAAGTGTAAGCCTCAATTACATTGGCTTGATCCATTCCGCTAGCCATGTTCACCACCATCAATTTTACATCCCAATTGGCACCCACAACGTTTAATCCGTTATCGCCTTTAGCACCAATCATTCCTAAGCAATTTGTGCCGTGAGAACCTGTTCCTGTATCATCAGTGTTGTTAGAAGTGTTCCACCCGTTGTAATCGTCTATGTAGCCATTGCCATCATCATCGATGTTGTTGTTAGGTATTTCATAGTTGTTAGTCCAACGGTTGGGGCTCAAATCTTGATGATTTAAATTACCACCCGAACCTTCTACCATGCACACCACAATATCATCGTTAGTAGCAGTTTTTCCGCCAGTTGTAATATCCCACGCCAAATCAGAATCAATGTCTGCATCTGCTGTTCCTCCATTTTGTCCTGTGTTGACATGGTGCCATTGAGAAGTAAAACTTGGATCGCCTGGCAAAGTTGACCGCACTTGTACATAATAATTGTAATCGGCAACGGTTACTCCTTTTTGTTGGTACAACCAATTTTGCATTGCTTCGTGTGAAATAGCGTTATAATCAAACTGTAACAACCACACGCGCATGGGAGGGGAAACATATTTTACAATTTCTAATTGATAGGTAGCTGGAGCATTTTTTAAAATATCTTTCAATTCATTTTCATTAGAGAGTTGAACCAAAAACTGCCCTTCTTTGTATGCTTTATTGTCAAAATGTGTTTTTGTTGCTTGCGAAAAGCCTAATTGAATGCTTAAAAAAGACACCAAAGTACAAACGATGATTATTGTATGTTTCATAAATAAATGCTATATGTGAAACATAAAGGTAAGCAAAATGAAACAGAAAATAAAAAAAGTGTTTAATTATTAGATTTCTTCAAAAAGTTCTTCTTTTGTTTTTCTTACTTTTTTCCAATGTTGAGTAGCATCTTCATCATGACGAAAACCAATTGGAATAACAAGTGTGGAGCTCAATCCTTTTTCTGTTAATTTCAAAACTTTATCGTAGCCATCCACATCAAAGCCCTCCATTGGTGTGGTGTCTATTTTTAGTTGCGCACAAATATCTAATAATACACCCAACGCAATATAGGCTTGTTTTTGTGCCCAAGTTGATTTTTCGGTTGGACTTAAATTGTTGATGGTGCGTTTTAGAAAATCAGCATAATTACTCAATTGTTGAATAGGAATTGAACGCGTAGTTGCTGTATTTTCAATATAATCGTCAATTTCTTGTGTTGGAATATCGTTCAAAGATGCAATTACTATTAAATGAGAAGCTTCTACAATAGAAAATTGATTGTATGAATAATGCAATAATTCTTTTCGAATTTCAGGATTTTCAATAATCAGAAATTTTATAGGTTGCAAACCATAAGATGTTGGCACTAAACGCAATGCTTCTTTGATAATTGTTATGGCTTCATTGGATACTTTTTTTGAAGCATCGTATTTTTTAGTTGCATACCTCCAATATAGATTATCTATAATTGACTGACCCATTTTATTTTAAATTTTTCACAAAATTACAATTTCATAATGGATTAAAAAAACAGTATTAAAAATGTTGTAACTACCAGTAAAACAGCACTGTATGGAATAGTGTTAAAATTTTCATATTTTTTTAATTTTAAAAAAGAGTTGGTTTAATATGAATATTTGTATATTTAGCCTCATTTTGGTTTGCTTTTTATTAAAAAATAATAGGTTAAACCTTAAAGATGTAAGTTAATTTAGCTTAAAAGTTACTATATTGAAACAGAATTCTATGACAAGTAAATTATTTATCTCGGCATTTTTTGTAGGTGTTGCAGCTGTGTCTTATGCTCAACCAAAAGTTGTTCAAGATGCAGAAAAAATGTATGCTAGCCAAAATTATTGTGAAGCTGCAGACAAATGTGCATTAGCCTATTCTAAACTTCAAAAGAAGAGTAAGTCTGCAAAAAAAGTCAAAGCAGATATGGCTTTTAAAACAGCAGAAAGTTATCGTTTAACAGAACGTTTTAGAGAAGCTACTGAGTGGTATGATAAAGCAATAATTTTAGAGTACTACAACGTGAATCCATTAGTGTATTACTACAATGGTGAAATGTACTTGGCGTTGAATGAAACGGATAAAGCGCGTAAGAATTACGAAGAGTATAAAAAGTTAGTTCCAGGAGATGGTCGTGCTGATGTTGGTTTAGAATCTGTTGCTAAAAGAGATTCTTATGTCAATACGTTGTCAACGAAATTAAAAGTAGAAAACCAATCAAAAATCAATACCAAATCATTTGATATGGCACCAATGTTTGGTGACCGTAAAGAGATGGTGATGTATTTAGGTTCAAGTAGAGATAATAGTACTGGTACATTGAAAGATCCTCGTACATGTGAAAACTACATGGATATTTGGATTGCTGAATTGGATAAAAATGGTAACTGGAAAGAACCTGTTTTAATTGATGGTGAAGCAATCAATACAGAAGATAACGAAGGAACTGTAGCATTTGATGGTAGAGGTAAAACAATGTTCTTTACACGTTGTCCAAATTTGAAAAAGCATAATTTAGGATGTGAAATTTGGGTTTCTGAATCAAAAGGAAAAAACAAATGGGGTGCACCTAAAAAATTAGATTTAAAACCACATGACTCATTAACTGTTGGACACCCAGCTGTTTCTGAAGACGGAAGATTTTTAATTTTTGCTTCTGATTTACCAGGTGGATTTGGTGGTTTGGATTTGTGGAGCACAACTTATGATAAAAAATCAGATTCTTGGTCGGCACCTAAAAACTTAGGACCAGAAATCAATACCAACGGTAATGATGTTTTCCCAACATTTGCTAAGAATGGAGATTTATTTTATGCAACTGACGGTAAACCAGGAATTGGGGGATTGGATATTTTCCGCATAACAAAACAAGGTGAAGAATATGCTTGGTCAAACCCAGTTAATATGGGGTCGCCAATCAACTCTGCAAACAACGATTATGGGTTAGTGGAGCATACAGATAGAACTGGATATTTTACTTCTGAAAGAAAAAGTGAATTTGGTGAAAGCAAACCAGATATTTATAAATATGAGATTCCACCGTATGTTTTCGACTTGAAAGTGATTGTTAACGACATGAACGACAAAACATCTAAAATAGCAGATGCGAAAGTTACTGTTACTTCATCAACAGGTGACAAATGGGAAGGATATACAAATAAACAAGGTGTTGTATTCTGGGACAAAAAACCTAACGGAGATCGTTATGTAAATGAAGCTGCTTCTTATACTATCAACGTATCTAAAGATGGTTACCACGATGCAGCAGGTTCTAAATTAACAACTGTTGGGTTGAAATACGACCAAAACTTTGTGATTGACTTATCATTGTTGCCTAAAAAACCTATTCGTTTGCCAGAGGTGCGTTACGCATTGGCAAAATGGGATTTGATGGTTGATTCTACAATTAATTCAAAAGACTCATTGAACTTTGTTTACGACTTGTTGAACGAATACCCAGGAATGGTATTGGAGTTAAGCTCTCACACTGACTCACGTGGTGGTACAAATCCTAACCAAGTGCTTTCTGAAAATCGTGCACACAAATGTTACGAATATTTAGTGAAAGAAAAAGGTGTTGACCCACGTAGAATTGTTCCTGTTGGAAAAGGTGAAGCTGACCCACGTTTTGTTTATAGAAATGGAGATAATTTCTCAGTTACTTTACCAAAAGATGCTGAAGGAAATGCGCAAGCAGGTTGGACAGAAGTTCGTTTGACTGAAGCTTTAATTAATTCTTATAAAACAAAAGACAAAGCATTGTTTGAAATGTTGCACCAATGGAATCGTAGAACAGAAGGTAAAGTTATTACACTTGACTTCAATCCAGCAACAGCTCCAGCAGCACCAGCTTCTTACTTAGAATTTAAAACAGTTCCTAAGAAGTAATTTATAGATAGAATTCATTCAAAGGTCGTTCAGTAATGGGCGACCTTTTTTGTTATCATGAAAGTGTATATCTTAGAGGTAAATACAGGTGTAAAAGTCAAATACAGTGAGTAAACACTTACTTGCTTTTTTAGTGCTACGAGCCTCAGCGTATTAATATGTTGGTGGCATAAAGTGTTATATTTTATAACTCAATTAAAAGTCAGTAAAACATGGTAATGACTAAACATCCTATTTGTATGCTATTATAATTTGTTGTAATTATTTTAGACAAAATTAAATACAGGCAATTGCATGGTTATGGCACAAGACAAATGATATCAATCAATAAACAAATTAAAATGAGTGCTAATTACTTTCCAGCTTCCTTTTTTATTAATTCTTCCAAAGCTTTGCTGGTGTTTTTAGAATCGGTGCGTTTAGAAAGTGCTTTTTTGAAATTGAAAATAGCGTTGGTTTTATCGCCTTTTTTCCTAAAATAGTTGCCCAACATTTCGTAGGTAACATACGATTCTCCGTTGCTTGCAATAAATGTTTTAATGTCCGATTCTGAAAGAGTCAACGGTTTATCAAACATCAAAAATTGATTGATTGCTTGTTTTGTTTTTTTGAACGCTAAAAATTCTTGGTAGTTGTTAGAATATAAAAACGGATCGGCAGCAATGGTGTCGGCTATAAACCCATCTTTTATTTTAAATGTTTTTGTTAAATCATAACCCATAAAAGTACCCAATTGAAAATCGTTGGTAGAGATGTAAAACAAACGTTCTGTTGGCAACATCACCACGCTGTGATGCGCTAATAACTGATTGATAGCTCTCGGATTTCCCATACCTAATGTGTCGCCATTAGCTGCTTTCTGATTGCGCAAGATGGACGCGACATCAAAAGGAGTAAACTTATTGGTGTGTTTGTCAATCAATTCTCTTACTCTATCATAGCGGTATTTGCTATCACTGTTTTCAATGTTTTCTATGTTCACAGGGTCGTTTCTAAATGTAGTAGACTGGTAATGATTGGAGCAAATTAAATCATCGCCTTGCATTTCGTAAACCCCTACTTTTTTAGGCGATTTTTCAATTAAAACAGTTTTTCCATCGTTAGCAGAACCAATCATCAACGTTTCTGAAACAAATGTTTCACGTTTTTTAGCAATGGCAACAGCTTCTTTTATGTTTTTGGCATATTGCAAAATTTCACGAGCCAACAAGGAAATAGGCATTTTGGTTGCTGTAGGTAAATCCGATTTTGAAGCGTTGATGGTAACGGTTAGTCCTTGGTCGTTCATTCCAGAAACTACTCCTGTAAATCCAGCCCATGAATAGGAAGCAAATTTATATCCTTTTGATGGTCGAACAAACAAAAGAATTTTTTCTTTAGCAAATTCATCGCCCACATAAAAATCAAAGTTTCTTCCTAAAATTAAGTTAGAATTTGCGGTTTTCTCACCTTTCAACGCAAAAGAGGTACAACCAACTACACTGTAATCATTGAGCGCATGCCCCATATCGTGTGCGGCATGGTAACTTAAAATGCGGGTGTATTTTGGAGCAACATAATCAAACTCGTCTGAAAAGGTTTTGGAAATACCATAAATTTCCAATTGATTTTCGAGCGGAATGTAATCTGGAATGGTGTTGGAGAAAAATCCAACCATAATGTTCAAAAAACTTTGGAAAAATCCCTTAGGTACAAACTCATTGATTTGATCCACAAACACTTTTTCTTGGTGATGGTTCAATTCTTTTGCTAGTTCACCATATATCAAGCCTCTTTCATACGGTTCGCCTTCAATGTACATTTCCCATATATCAAAATCATTTTTTTTCAGATAGTTGTTGCCCAACACATAGTAGTTCTCATCTATTTTCTCACGTTTTCCAATTTTTTTTGGAGTTGCATTTGGTTCGTCAACAGTTGCATGGAGCATGATGTATAAGAGCATTCCAAATAAAAATAACAGTGCTAATTCAGTTGGAATAAAAATGAGACGAAGTATGTATTTGATGATTCTTTGCACAACTTATAAAATAGACTACAAAAATACGATATTTCTGAATTTTAAGGAATAACGATTGAAAATAAACGTTAATATTCTTCTTTTAGTGTACGCATAACAAATGAACTTTGAACCGTTGCAATGTGAGGAATAACAGCTAATTTTTCTTTCACAAACACCGCATAACTATCCATGTCTTTGATGTATATTTTTAGCAAGTAGTCAAAATTACCTGCAATGTGAAAACAATCGGTTACTTCGTCGAGTTGAATAATCGCCTGTTCAAATTCTTCCAGATATTCTGCTGCATGCGATTTTAATTGCACATTGCACAACACGCTCAACATTAACCCTTGTTTTTTCTTATCAATGATGGCTGTGTAGGATTTGATGATTCCTCTTTTTTCTAACCTGCGGATGCGCTCATAGGTAGGTGTTGTTGTTAACCCAATTTGGGCGGCAATTTCTTTTGTTCCTAACTTTGCATTCGATTTTAATAGCAGTAAAATTTGCTGATCAATTGCATCCAATTGTCCCCACTCCGATAAAAATTCTATTTCCATTATAAATTTGTTATGTATATAGTTGAAAAAACTATTAAAAATCAAAAATACAGTAATAAAAACTATTATGAAAATAATAATAGAAAAAAAACCTATATTTACTAAAGAAAATAGAACAATAATATGGATTACTCAAAAATGCGTCCGGAAAGTTTGATGATGACTTACGGATACAACCCTAAATTATCAGAAGGAGCTTTAAAATGCCCTATTTTTCAGACATCAACGTTTGTTTTCAATTCTGCGATGGAAGGAAAACGCTTTTTTGAATTGGCTTATGGTTTAAGTGAGGCAAAACAAGGAGAGCAATTAGGTTTGATTTACAGTCGTTTAAATAATCCTGATTTAGAAATTTTAGAAGACCGTTTGTGTTTATGGGACAAAGCGGAAGCATGTGCTATTTTTGAAAGTGGAATGTCGGCAATTTCTACCGTAATGTTGGAATTTTTGTCGCCAGGTGATTTGTTGTTGTATTCACGCCCAGTTTATGGTGGTACAGACCATTTCATCAATCACGTGTTGAAACGCATGAACATTGATTCGGTTGGTTTTGCACCAGATAGCACCAAAGAAGAAATCATTGAATTAATCAAACAAACTGGTAAAGCTGATAAATTAGGATTGATTCACATTGAAACACCTGCCAATCCAACCAATGCGTTGATTGATATTGAAATGTGTGCAGCCATTGCTAAAGAATTTTCGACGACAGAAAAGCAGGTTGTTTTATCGGTAGATAATACCTACATGGGACCAATGTGGCAACATCCATTGCAACACGGAGCGGATATTGTGGTGTATTCTGCAACAAAATACATTGGGGGTCACTCGGATGTGATTGCTGGCGCTGTTCTTGGTTCAAACGCTTTGATGGCTAGAATCAAAGGATTGCGTACGTTTTTGGGTAATATGGCAGCTCCATTTACAGGTTGGATGTTGATGCGAAGCATGGAAACACTAAAAGTACGTACAGAGCAACAAGCACGCAATGCAAAAGAAGTAGCTCAATTCCTCCAACAGCATCCAAAAGTGAGTAAGGTTTACTATTTAGGCTTTATTCCAGAAGAAGGGAATGACGATCAAAAAGCAATTTACCAAAAACAATATACATCTGCAGGAGCCATGATTTCTTTTGACATCGTTGGTGGAGAAGCTGCAGCATTCAAATTCTTGGATAGCCTTCAATTAATTAAATTGGCGGTGAGCTTGGGTGGAACTGAATCATTGGCGGAGCATCCTTACACGATGACACATGCCGATGTACCCAACGACATTAAAAACAACATGTCGATTACAGAAAACTTAATTCGCATCTCTGTTGGGGTGGAATTTTACGAAGATATCATTGCGGATATCAAACAGGCCTTGGATTGTTTATAATTGAAAAATAAAGTTCAAAAGCAGTGAGGGATTGTCAATTGGGCAATCCCTTCTGTTTTTTATAATGTTGTTCTTAAAGCATTAGGAAGCATTGTTAAAAACGGCAGACAATGCTCGTAATTTAATTCGTAAAAGTTAACTCCCAAATTGATTGTTTCATAATAGAGCGTCTGATTTTTTTTATAATATTCTTCAGAAGCTATTTTCCAGTAATGATTACCAAGCTTTTCGACTAAAAACCATTTTTCTAGTAAACGAGCAGCTCGACCATTGCCATCACGAAACGGATGGATGTGCGCAAATCTTAAATGGATGAATGCCGCAAAGTAAAAAACTTCTTCAACAGTTAATTCGGATGAAATTAGCGTTTCGATATCTTCAAATAAATCTGACATTTTTCGAGCAACAAATTCTGGTTCAACTGCCATATAGGCTAACCCAGATTTGCCAAAAACACCTACTTGTTCTATTCTATATTTCCCTCGTTTACTTTTTATTAGAAATGTTTTGGAAAAAAGTTGGTGACAGGTCAATAAATTCTGCTCTGTTAATTTATTTTTCTGTGCAAATTCATAAGCACCAATAAGGTCTTCAATTTCTTCAATTTCTTTACCTGATTTGAATTTGTCTTTATTCAACTCATAGTTCATAAACGAATTCAAATCGATACTATTTCCTTCAATGTTGGAAGAATAAACTGCTGAAGATTTGGTCAAATAATCAAAGTTTTTAGAAGCCTCAGAAAAATCAAATTGACGAATCAAATTGGATATTTCATGACCAATAGCTTGATTGTAAACATCTAAATATCTTCGATCTGTAATTCTCATTTTAACCAATATTACTCAAAAATACACATTATTTTCTTGCTTTTAGCGCTGTTGTCTACAGCTTTAAATTAGCTAACAATTACAAAGATTTTGTTCTTCCTCCATCAACAGGGACATTAATCCCATTGATATAGGAAGCCTCTGGCGATGCTAAAAACACGATTGCATTGGCAACTTCTATGGGTTCTGCAATACGTTGCATGGGTGATTCTTTGGCCATTTCATCAAAAATATCGGAAGTAGATTCACCTGTCTTTTGTGCTTTATTTTCTGCAATGCTTTGCAAACGCCCCGTATTGGTTGCGCCAGGCAATACATTGTTTACCGTTATGCCATATTGCCCCAACTCACTTGCCAACGTTTTGCTCCAATTAGCAACCGCTCCACGAATGGTGTTGGAAACGCCTAAATTGGGCAAAGGTTGTTTTACGCTGGTTGAAATTACATTGATGATGCGCCCATATCCTGTTTCCACCATTCCTTTATACAATGCTTGCACTAAAATGTGGTTGCAAATTAAATGTTGATTAAAAGCATCTAAAAATTCAGCTGTTTCGGCGTTGATAATCAAACCACCTTTTGGTCCCCCGGTATTGTTTACCAAAATATTGGCTTTATTTCCTTGACTAACCCAGTTTTCTAGTTTTGATTTCAACAATTCTGGTTGAGTAAAATCGGCTGCAATGTATGAATGAATTTGGTTGTTTGGAGTGGATAACTCACTCACTTTTTGTGCTAATTTTTGTTCATCACGTGCAACTAAAACTACCTGAGCACCTTTGTTTGCCAATAATTTAGCAGTTTCCCATCCTATTCCTTGTGTGCTTCCACACACCATTGCTGTTTTACCGATTAATGTTGTCATTGTTGTTTTGCTTTTGGGATAAAAATAAGAAGAATTATCGGTTGAGTAGAAAATTGAAAAATTTCAATCAATTTTTTTAATGCAATATTTTGAAAAATAAAATTCTTACATATATTTGCACTCACAAAAGAAAAACGTTCTTTATTTAATGCCGATGTAGCTCAGTTGGCTAGAGCAGCTGATTTGTAATCAGCAGGTCGTGGGTTCGAATCCCTCCATCGGCTCTTAAAAATTTTTAAGGGAGTAGTCCTCATAACTCTAAACTGAAAGTAAGAGTTATGGGATTGGTAGAGCGCCAGCCTTTGAAATATTGAAAAAAAATAATCGCGGGAGTAGCTCAGTTGGTAGAGCGTCAGCCTTCCAAGCTGAGGGTCGCGAGTTCGAATCTCGTCTCCCGCTCATAAAGCACTTATCAGTCCGGTAAGTGCTTTTTTTGTTTCTTAGTTTTACTATTTTTGCTTCATGGATGTCAAAATTGAACAAAGTTGGAAAATTGCTCTTCAAAGTGAATTTGAGCAAGCCTATTTTAAAAACCTTACAGATTTTGTGAAGGAAGAATATGCTTCCAATAAAACTGCAATTTTTCCTCCAGCACCTTTGATTTTTAAAGCGTTTGATGCTTGCCCCATGCATCAACTTAAAGTGGTGATATTAGGACAAGATCCCTATCCAACGCGTGGACATGCCAATGGTTTGTGTTTTTCAATCAATCCGGATGTGCGACCATTTGCAAAAAGTTTAATCAACATTTTTAAGGAAATTGAAGCCGATTTAGGACAATCCATACCAGAAAATGGCGATTTATCGCGTTGGGCAGAACAAGGTGTGTTGTTGCTCAATGC
>JAWKMK010000018.1:0-57022 GCA_041392275.1 Crocinitomicaceae bacterium
TGATTCAAATTCGCAAAGAAATTCAAGCAATTGAAGAGGGTAGAGCCGATAAAGTAAACAACTTATTGAAAAATGCACCGCATACAGCAAATTGTATGATTAACTTGGAATGGAATTATCCTTATTCAAGAAAAGAAGCAGCTTACCCAGTTGAATACTTAAATGAATTCAAATATTGGGCGCCAGTTCGCCGTGTTGACAATGCTTTGGGTGACAGAAATTTAATTTGTTCTTGTCCAAGTATTGAGGCTTACGAAATGGCTTAATACAATCATATCATTTGTAAATAGGCTGTTCGAAAGGATGGCCTATTTCTTTTTATCGGCATTATGAAAACGGAAAAAGTCAACTTTATTAGAACAATCTTTAGAGGAATAGGGCAAATAGTTTTGCAAGAAAATGCGATTTCAGGTCTGCTAATTCTTATTGCATTGTTTTTGGGATCTTGGAAATTTGGTGTAGCTACATTGCTTGCAACCGTTGTAGCATATTTCACTTCGCTGATTTTAAAATTTGATAATTCCAATATCGAAAAAGGATTGTATGGATTTAGTCCAGCACTTGTTGGAATAGCATTTATTTTTTTCTTTGAAGACACAATTGTTGTTTGGGTTGGTGTAATTTTAGGCTCAATTATTACAGCTATTGTTCAAGATTTTTTTATCAAAAAGAATATACCAATTTTTACGTTTCCCTTTATTGTAGTGACTTGGATAGCCTTTGTAGGATTCCATTATGGATTGAAAATCCCTCAGCCTATATCGCTATATGCAGATATCGAAATAGTTCGATATCAACATATCTTATCATTTTTCAGAAACTACGGCCAAGTCCTCTTTCAACAAAGCATTCTTGCATCTCTTCTCATCTTCCTTGCCATCTCCGTCAGCTCTCTCAAATCATCACTTTATTCATTAATTGCCATTTTAATTGCCATAAGTTTTTCCTACTTTGCTAACCAACCTAGCCAATTTATTCAATTAGGCATCTATGGGTTCAATCCACTTTTAACAGCATTAGTTTTTTCGTCCTACAAACAAAATACCCATTGGTTGGCGTTAGTTGGAATCCTTCTAACCATTCTCTTAGAATACATCTTTAGACATTTCCATCTTTTTGATGCTTTCGGTGGGGTACTAACATTTCCTTTGTGTTGGCAACATGGGTTACACTTTTTATTAATAAAAATATTTTCAATAAATAACACAAAATCAATTAGTTGCTTATTTTATTAAAAAATAATTCATTTTTCTTGTAACCTTTTTTGATTTCATTTCCCCTAATGGGTATAAAACCAATTAATAATTAAAATTTAATAAAAATGGAATCAAAAAATCAAGTTTTAAATCAAACATACAATTTGTTGAAGTATGTTTTTGTTGTTGTGCCAATTGTTGCAGGATTGGATAAATTTACCAACATCTTAACAGATTGGACGGTATTATGTAAACCCATCAATTGAAGGAATGTCGTTTTCAGCTGTAACATTTATGATGGTGGTAGAGTGATTGAAATTGTAGCGGGTATTTTGGTATTCATCAAGCCACAAATAGGCGGATTAGTTGTAGCAGCTTGGTTGGTAGGCATTGCACTTTCTTTAATTGCAGGTTGGATGTATGTGGATAGCCGTGCGTGATTTAGTCATGGCGATTGGAGCTTTCAATGGCACGACTTTCACAAATAATAAAATAGAAAACTAACCATTCTAATATAAATTTTGCTATCCTCTTTCTTGTTTAGAGGATAGCATTAACTTAGAAGAAATGTAATTATTTATAAACCAATGAATTATAAAAATTTTTCTGAAGAAGACATTGTTAAACGTGTAATTAACGGTGAAAAGAGTTGTATGAAATTATCGTCAGACGCTTTAATCCGTTTTTATATAAAGTTGGACGATCCTACAATTTTAATCACGACGATACCATGGACTTAATGCAAGATACCTTTGTAGATGCGTATAAAAACTTAGCAAATTTTCAAGGACGTTCTTCATTTAAAACATGGATAATTCGGATAATGTTGAATAATTGTTACCACAAAAAATCAAAATTTAGTTTTAAAAATGAATTGGCACTCGAAATTCATGAAAATGCAACACCTATGTACAGTCACAAGTCAAATGAAACAGAAAAAATAGTTCACAACAATGAGCTAAATCACATCATTGAAAATGCTTTGGGACAATTGCCAGAAGACTATCGCATGGTGTTTTCTTTACGTGAGATTAACGGATTAAGCGTAAACGAAACAGCAGAATTAATGGGAATTAGCGAACCTAACGTAAAAGTACGATTGAACCGAGCGAAAAACATGTTGCGCGATCAATTAGAACGTACCTATACATCAAAAGAATTATTCGATTTCAACCTGATTTATTGCGATACCATTGTCAATAAAGTGATGGAGAGAATTAAAAAAAGTTAATTCTTTTAAACATAGGAATTCACTTTAAAACGATTTAGTAGCTTTATTTTTCTTTTTTTTGATAAAGTTAAGCGATTTAGCATTCCAAAAGTTGAGGTTTTTTTTGTTTTTATTAAAACTCTTTATTGTAATATTTTTGATAAAATATTTATTGATTATTATTTACTAATAAAGAACTTATGCTAAAAAATTACTGCCTATCAACCGCATTCTTATTCTCTATTGTTGGTTTAAATGCTCAAAGCCCTGGTGGAGTTTCATCTGGCCTAAAAGCTTGGTTTAAAAACTATGCTGGTGGAACAACTTGGACAAATTCCATAACAAATGTTAACCTGCCCTCTGTAACAAGTGGTACAGCCCCTGGGTTTATTTCTGCAGGTTTAAACTGGAATTTTAACACTGCAATTGATTTTTCAAGTACTGTAAGTAACGACCATTTTGTCCGCGATATCCCTTCTGTAAATGATTTTCTGTCTGTTTCAACAGGTACTCTAGTTAGCGTTTTTAAAGACGATACACCTTCTGCTTCAATGCATGCTTATGGTTTTTTTGGGAGTGAAGGTCTTAGACACGATGAATTCTCGTCACAATCTGCAGGTTCATGGTTTAGAGCTGATATCGGAACTCCAGGTCTTTATGGATGGACCCCTATGTCGATAACTGCAAATGCAATTCCTGCAATCATAGTCTCTGAATTAGAAAGAACAGCGTCTAACAGTGTTGTTCGCAATTTCTACAATAATTTAGCTAATGGTGGTCCCAGTAATTTTCAATCAAGAGATTTCTCAGAAGTAGATGTAAAAAGGGTTTATATTGGTCGCATTACAGGCAATGAGTCGGATGTGGATATGGCAGAAGCAATTGCATACAACCGTGTGTTAACAACTGCAGAAAGAAAACAAGTAGATTCTTACCTTGCAGCCAAATACGGTATAACGTTAGGAAATAACGGAACCAGCACAGATTATGTGAATTCTTCTGGAAGTACATTTTGGAGCCAATCTGCCAATTCTGCCTATGCATGGAATATTGCAGGTATTGCTAGAGATGATAATTCTGCTTTGCATCAAAATAAATCACACTCTATTAATAAAACAGGTAGTGTTTTTAACGATATTGTAACCGTTGCCTATGGAACAAACTTTTCAACACCAAGTGCAATGAACAATAATTCATTTTTCTTTTGGGGACATAATTCGGGGGCGTTAATTAATACCAATGCAATTTTAAATCTTGCAACTGACAATAATTCAGATATCATTCAAACAATTTTATCTAGAAAATGGAAGGCTCAAGAAACTGGTACTTTATCAACTGTTACTTTAGAGTTTAATCTTTCATCCATTGTTGGAGCGGGCGGAACAGTGGGTAACAATGACCTTGCAAATTTAAGATTGTTGGTGAGCGAAGATGGAAATTATAATTATGGTGAATTTACCTCTATTGCACCAACTTCATACAATAATGCAACAGATATCGCTTATTTTCAATTTGATTTTGTTGTTCCAAGTGGTGGTAATTCAACACCCAACAGAGGATTTTATTTTACTTTAGGAAGTACAAATATTAATACAACCCCATTGGCAGTTGAAATACAAAATTTTAACGCAATTAAAAATGGAAATCAAGTTGACTTAACATGGGAAACAAAAAGTGAACGAAACACCGAACGTTTTGAAGTGGAAAGAACGCAAAATGGTTATAATTGGGAGGTTGTACTAACTCAACCTTCTGCTGGCACAAGCAATCAACAATTAAATTATTTTGATTACGACCTAAATCCTTATTGGGGAGAATCATATTATCGCCTTAAAATGATTAATACAGATGGATCTTATTCCTATTCAGATATTAGAAAAGTAACTTTTAATCAAAATGAAGATAATATTGTGGTTTATCCAAATCCTGTAACCAACAATCTTTTTGTTCAATTGCAAGAAATTGGAACTTTTGAAGTAACCATTACGGATGTATCAGGTAAAGTTGTTCTTCAAAATACGATTACAACAAATAGTAAAAACACCATCCAAACATTGGATATGAGCAATTTGAATAATGGAGTTTATTTTACGACAATTAAGCAAAACAATGAAAAACCAAAAACTATTAAAATAGTAGTTACAAAATAATTTCTATCTAATTTATTTTTAGCCGAGTAAGTTTTTTACTCGGCTTTTTTTTGCACTTATTTTTTGACCTACATCAAATAAACACGTCAATTGAACAAAAAATTTTTCTATTTAATCATTCTCCTATAATTTTAGTGGTGAAAACAATATAACCGATTAAAATTAATGACTTATGATGAAAAAGAGTTCTACTATTCTCAAAACACTAATTGTTCTGCTATTACTAAATTTCTTTTGTTCAACTACTTTTAGCCAATGTTCACTAGGCCCATTGAGTGGAACAATACCAGCTCCAACATCTGGTTCATGGACAAATGTAGCAGCAACATATAACCAGCATACGGTTGTTAATGGTTTGGTTGCAGGTGAAACGTATGAAATTAAAAACAATGTTGGTAATCGTATTTGTGTTTATGATGGGAGTAATAACTTAGTATTGTATTCGAATGTTGGTCATGTTTCGTTTGTAGCACCAACAGGTGTAAGTTCTATTAAAGTTGTTGTTCGTAATAATTCAGTTAACAATGGAGATTTTCAAATAAAATGTTCTTATTGCGGAACGTCTGATCCAACTGGTTCGGGTAATTGTATTGCGACAAATAATTCTAATACAACTTTAACAATTGATAACCCTGGTTGGTTAGGTCAACAATATTTTTCGGCACCTTCTTTTAATACCTATATACGGTTAAAAAATTTAGTTAAGGATGAATCGTATACAATTTTTCAAGGTCATTGTGGCACAAATGAAAGGAACTATGTTTTAGTAAGAATGGGAAACAGCCCTTCTGGGGCGGTTGTGGCTCAAGGTTATTTACCGCTTAGTTTTGTTTCTCCTGAAACTTCTGATAATTCTGGAAATAATTCGGGTGGTCCAGGCACAGGCCCTTATCAATTTTATTTACATATATTCAAAAGCCATGCATGTGATGGAACTAACTTTGAACAAATGTGTGGTCAACGTTTTTCCTTTGGTCCAACAATTCCTCTCTCAGTTATTGTCTCCAGTTTTACTGGTGAACCAACCAACAACGGAAATTTATTAGAATGGTCAACAACAACAGAAATTAACAACGATTTTTTTGAAGTAGAAGCAACCGAAGATGGAGAACACTATAGAACAGTGGGTAAACTAATCGGTTCTGGAATAGGAACGTTTAGAGAAACAAAAAGCTATTCATTATTGGATGAAAATGCAACTTTTGGAACTACCATCTATCGCCTTAAACAAGTGGATGTGGATGGAAAAGTGTCTTATCCTTCTACCATTGCAGTAAATAGAAAAGGAACAAACGATATAACAATTGCACCCAATCCATTTAAAAATGAATTAAAAATAAACTTAAATGTGGACGAACAAGGAGCCTACAACTTTAATTTTGTAGATGCCTTGGGAAAAAATTACACAATCCAAAAGGATTTATTCAAAGGATACAACCAATTGAATGTTGATTTGTCAACCACACTCCAATCGGGCTTCTACATCCTTAAAATTACCAATCTAGAGGGTGAGATTATTAATACCACCAAGATAATAAAAGATTAACCACTTAAAATAAAAATGATAAAAGGCGTTCAAAAATTGGACGCCTTTTGTGTTTTGGAGAATATGTCAATATGCAGATAGTTCGATATCACAAACAGTATTTTGTTTTGAGCGCCTTTTGTGTTTTGGATAAAATGTCAAAATGCAAATAGTTCGATATGTCGATATGCAGATAGTTCGATATCACAGACAAATTTTGTTTTGAGCTTCATTTGTGTTTTGGAGAATATGTCAATATGCAGATAGTTCGATATGTCGATATTCAAATAGTTCGATATGTCAATATTCAAATAGTTCGATATTACTAACAGTATTTTGTATTTTTGCAATTATGAAATACACCGTTATACTCATTTTAAATTTTTTAGCACTTGGATTTATTTCCAATCTGTACGCGCAAGTTCCAGCTTTTGGAGTTGATTCTCTTCTTGATGTCGGTTGTTGGAACATTGAATGGTTTGGTGATCCCGATAAAGGACCTTCCAACGAACAAGTTCAGTACAATAACGTAAAACAAGTGTTGAACAATACAGATATTGATATTTGGGGACTAACAGAAATGTCTAATCCAACTTCATACCAGCAATTGCTCAACGATTTACCACAATACGGTGGATGCCTTGCAACGTATGATCAAACTCAAAAAACTTCGGTGTTCTATAAAAAAGATATGTTCGAAGTTATTCAAAGTCATCATATTCTATCATCGTCTCAGTATAATTACGATTTTGCTGGTCGACCGCCATTTGAGGTGGTACTAAAAACAAAATCGTTTGATAATCCCGATACGATTTACGTGATTGTGGTTCATCTAAAAGCATTTGCTGATCAAGAATCGTATAACCGAAGAAAAGATGCAATCAATAGCCTTAAATCTGTTTTTCTAGATGTGCAACGAAAAGATAAAAAAACAATTGTTTTAGGAGATTGGAACGATGATGTGGATGTTTCAACCTACAACGGAATTCAAACGCCTTTTCAACAATTATTAGATGACCCTCAAAACTATTTCTTTCCAACAAAAGCCTTGAGCGATGCAGGAAAAACAACCTACGCTTCCTATTCGGGGTCATTTATCGACCATATTCTTATTACAAATCCTCTTAAAATAGATTATAAACCCGCATCGGCAAAAGTGCTCGATATGATGCCAACTTACATCAGTAGTTATACCAGCAAGACATCAGATCATTACCCAGTAATTGCATCGTTTCATTTGGATAATATCAATACGTTGGATGTTGATTCCATAGTAGAAGAAACGCTATCATTTGCTGTTTTAATGGATAACCAATCCTTGTTGGTGCAAGGAAATTGGATGGGAAATGTTGAAATAATTGGAGTTGATGGCACCAAATTGAATACTGTTGAAAAACAAACCGAACATTTACAAATTCCAATTAACGAATTACCACAAGGAATGTACATTGCCACTATGCGTCTTCAATCAGGAATCAAAACATTTAAGTTTATCCGATAAAAGAATTTTAAATAAAACAAAAGGCTTATTGAACCGTTCAATAAGCCTTTTTTTATGCTATTTTGCTTTTAAAACAATGTATGGAATCAATAGTTCTTCCAGCGAAATACCCCCATGTTGAAACGTATTGGCATAGAAGTTAACGAATTTATTGTAGTTGTTTTGATAAATGAAAAAATCAGCTTCTTTTGTAAAAATAAACTCTGAGGAAAGCGAGCCTTTTGGTAAAAAAGCTTCTTCTGGCTTTGAAATTCTAAAAACTTCTTTTTCGTTATACGATAAATTTCGTCCCGTTTTGTAACGCAAGTTGGTATTGGTGGCGCGTTCACCTATCACTTTTACCGGGTTGGTAACTTTCATAGTCCCATGGTCGGTGGTGATGACCAATCGTGCTTTTTGATCGGCAATTTTTTTCACCATATCTTGCAAAGGAGAATGCTCAAACCACGACAATGTTAATGAACGATATGCAGCTTCATTATCTGCCAATTCTTTGATAACTTCCATCTCTGTTCTGGCGTGCGACAACATGTCCACAAAATTGTAAACAATTACATTAAGCTGATTGTCCTTCAATTGGTTAAAATTATCTACCAACTTCTTACCGGCTGCCAAATTGGTAATTTTATTGTAACTCCATTTATAACTCTTGCCCAATCGTTTTAAATTGGCTTCTAAAAAAGCATCCTCGTGCATGTTTTTTCCACCCTCATCTTCTTCAGATACCCATAAATTGGGAAACTTACGTTCAATTTCCAACGGCATCAAACCGGCAAAAAATGCATTGCGAGCATAGTGCGTAGCTGTTGGCAAGATGGAATACACAATATCATCACTTTCTACCGTAAAATAAGAGGAAATAACAGGTTGCAAAATCTTCCATTGGTCATATCGCAAATTGTCGATTACCAAAACATAGGTTTTTTCTTTGTCAACTATGGGGGCAATTCTTTTATTAAATAAAGTATGAATCATTTGTGGGGCATCCGCATCACCGTGCAACCAATCAATGTAATTGCGTTCAATAAATTTGGCAAATAATGTATTGGCTTCTCTTTTCTGCATAGCCAAAATTTCCATCATACTGGCATCTTTTGTTTGCTGCAATTCCAACTCCCAGTAAACAATTTTTTTATACAATTCAGCCCATTCGTTGGCATCTAAACGTCCACCAAGTTGCATTCCCAATTGACGAAACTCTTGTTGGTAATTCGACGATGTTTTTTGAGAAACCAATTTTGTTTGCTCCAAAATCTTTTTCAAACT
This sequence comes from Crocinitomicaceae bacterium, assembly GCA_041392275.1. Taxonomy (GTDB): domain Bacteria; phylum Bacteroidota; class Bacteroidia; order Flavobacteriales_D; family Crocinitomicaceae; genus Taishania. Next base: position 8,849 of record JAWKMK010000018.1, read on the forward strand.
CAACAAAATTTGATTGGGATTAACGGGCTTGATGAGGTAATCGGCAATTTTACTACCAATCGCTTCTTCCATGATGTATTCTTCCTCACTTTTGGTTATCATCACCACCGGAACGTGTGATTTTTGCTCTTTAATTTGACTTAAAGCTTCCAACCCCGTGATGCCCGGCATGTTTTCATCTAAAAAAATAACGTCAAAATCTTCCTCGGCACTTTTTTCAACCGCATCCAATCCACTGTTTACCGCTGTTACAGCATAGCCTTTTGATTCTAAAAATAAAATGTGTGGTTTCAATAACTCAATTTCGTCGTCTGCCCAAAGAATTTTTGTTTGCATAATCTTGTTTTTTTAGAAAACGAAGGCGTAACAGTAAAATTGCTACGCCTCCAGTTTAAAATATGTTAATCTATCTTAATAAATTTCTTTTCTGTAGCCAATGTTAAACCAAAAACACCGGTTTATAAACCGAACTTGAATGTTTTGATTACTTGGTAATCCAAATAATGTTAATCTGCGGATTGAAATCAAAAATGGTTCCTTTACCTGGAAAAGTGTATTTAATCCCACCAGTAAATCCCACTGCTAATCGCATGATTGTTCCTTTTTGGCGAGCATCACTAAAATCTCCAGCATTCAATAAATATTTCGATTGGTCGTATTCACCAAATTGATATCCATGTTTAACAGAATTAACAATCAAAGCCAAATTGGTTCCTCCATAAACAGAAAATCCTTCATCAAACCCGTTGATTAAATAATAACGTGTTCCACCATCAATCATAAAATAGTTAATGGAAGAAACATTGTTCATTGGAACTGTAACCCATTGCGGATCGGTGCTTGCATCAATTGCTGTTGCAGTCAAATCACTAATGTATTCTTTTTTGTTTTGATTGAACAAATAGGTCAATCGTCCATAAAACGTTACTTGATTGTTGCGTGGAAATTCCATGTTGAAATGAAGTCCGTAAAAAGGCTTATTGTTTCCAAATTCCATCATAGTTGTAGCTCCGCCACCAACACTAAATTGAGCAGTAGCTTGACCTAAAATCAGCATAAAACTCGAATAAAAAGGTATATTTTATAAATCTAACCATCTTGGTTTGCTTTTAATTATCTTATCAAAAAAATAATACATTTTTCATTATGAGCACTCTTTTAAATAACCCGAACTCATTAAAAATTCGTTAACAATTTCGCCGCCAACAAACTTAAAATGCTTTTTAAACTCTTTCAACCATTCTTCTTTGGTTGTGAATTCTTGCATATCAAGCCAGTTTTTAAAAGATCCATATTGTTTCTGTAACGCAAGAATTGCTCCTGCATTGTATATGACGGCATCTATTTTCAATCGGTTGCGTATAATGCCCGCATCATTCAATAAACGTTCACGTTCTTTATCCTGATAATTAGCTATTTTTTGAATATCAAACTCTTCAAAAGCCTTTCGGAACGCTTGTTCTTTTTTCAACATGGTGTCCCACGACAAACCCGCTTGATTGATCTCTAAAATCAACCGACCAAACAATTCATTATCACTCTCAATTGGAAAACCATACTTCGTATCGTGGTAAATACGATGCAAATTATCCAAGGGTAAATTTTCACAATAACTGCAATACGACATCGTTCAATGGATATAAAAATAGGCCACAATTTCTTGCAGCCTATTTTGGTTTTTTATTTTATTTAACTAAGCTTTTTGCTTTGTTTTCCCTTTGTCTTTAATGGTAATTAAACCATCTTTTGTTTCGTTTAAATCCATTTTCAATGTATCACCTTCTTTTAATTCAGAATTGATGATTTCTTCTGCCAACGGATCTTCAACAAATTTTTGGATGGCACGTTTCAACGGACGAGCACCAAATTTTTCATCGTATCCTTTTTCTACAATGAAATCTTTTGCGGCTTCGGTCAACTCAATGTGGTAACCTAAATTATCCAAACGTTGATACAATTTCTTCAATTCCAAATCAATGATTTTGAAAATATCTTCACGTTTTAATGAGTTGAACATGATAATATCGTCAATACGATTCAAAAACTCAGGAGAAAACGCCTTGCGCAATGCATTTTGGATTACCGTTTGTGCATTTTCATCTCTGGATTCAGCTTGAGCCTTGGTTCCAAAACCAACACCCGTACCAAAATCAGCCAATTGACGTGCTCCAATATTTGAAGTCATAATCAAAATGGTGTTTTTGAAATCAATTTTACGACCCAATCCATCTGTCATGTGTCCATCATCCAATGCTTGCAACAACAAGTTGAATACATCTGGATGTGCTTTTTCAATTTCATCTAACAACACAATGGAATATGGTTTTCTGCGCACTTTTTCGGTCAATTGCCCGCCTTCTTCATAACCAACATATCCCGGAGGCGCTCCAACCAAACGTGAAATTGAGAATTTCTCCATGTATTCACTCATGTCAATGCGAATCAAGGCCTCTGTTGAATCAAATAAATATTTTGCAAGCACTTTAGCCAGCTGTGTTTTTCCTACACCCGTTGGACCTAAGAAGAAGAATGAACCAATTGGTTTGTTAGGATCTTTCAATCCTGCTCTGTTGCGTTGAATTGCTTTCACAACCTTAGCAACTGCATCGTCTTGGCCAATCACGCTTCCTTTTAGTTCCAAAGCCATGTTAGCCAATTTCTTGGTTTCTGATTCTGAAATACGTGTAACAGGAACACCTGACATCATTGAAACAACTTCTGCAACATGGTCTTCTGTAATCGTTACACGGTTGTTTTTCGATTCAGCTTCCCATTTTTGTTTAGCAGTTTCCAATTGGTCTTGCAACTTACGTTCTGTATCGCGCAACTCAGCAGCTTTTTCGTATTGTTGCGATTTAATTTCTGCATTTTCTCGTCTTTAAATTCTCGATTTGTTGTTCAATGTCCAAAATCTCTTGCGGCACATTGATATTGGTAATATGAACACGAGACCCAACTTCGTCCAATGCATCAATTGCTTTGTCGGGTAAGAAACGATCGAGTAATGTAACGTTCCTGTCAACTTGGCACATGCAACAACCTGGCGTATATGAAACCAAATGGTGCTCTTCATAACGCTCATGATGTTGTTCAATATCTGAATGTAGTTTCATCAACCGATGTAGGTTCAATGATTACTTTTTTTGAAAACGACAGCTCCAAAGCTCCATCTTTCTCAATATGCTGACGGTATTCATCTAATGTTGTTGCAATTACTTGCATTTCTCCACGAGCCAATGCTGGTTTGAACATGTTAGAAAATCATCAAAGATCCCGAAGCACCCTCCAGCACCAATAAGTGGTGTGAATCTCGTCAATAAACAAAATCTATCGGATGCGCTCTATTTCTTGCATCACCGCCTTCATGCGTTCCTCAAACTGGCCCACGGTATTTGGTTCAGCCACCAACGATGTTAAATCCAACGAAATCCACACGTTTGTTGACAATACATGATACTTTTCGTTGCACAATGCGCAAAGCCAATCCTTCAGCAATTGCACTTTTACCAACACCAGGCTCACCGATCAAAATAGGATTGTTTTGCTTTCTGCGCGAAAGAATTTGACTCACACGCTCAATTTCATTCTCACGTCCAACAATCGGAATTCCAAACGTCCAGATTCAGCCATACGTGTTAAATCACGACCAAAATTATCCAAAACAGGAGTTTTTTGATTTAGGATCCGTTGGTTTTACGTTGAGCGCCAAAATCTTGGTCTTCTTCTTCCGCCACCTGCTGAAATTCAGCACGAGGCATAGATGAAGTAGAAAACGGGGTGTCTGGATTTTTGTGATGACATATTCTTTTACATTTTTCGTGGAAATCCCATATTTGTTTAAAACACGGCAACTTACGCTTTCTTCATCTTTTAAAATAGAAAGCAATAAATGCTCCGTTCCTATCATTGAACTTTTAAAAACTTTTGATTCTAAATACGTTCTCTTTAATACTTTTCTGCTTGTTTGGTTAAAGAATTTGTCGGAATTGGTATATGCCTTTGAACTTGATTTTAATAGTGTAACTTCAACGCTTCATTGCGAATCTGACGTAGATCCACATGAAGTCAGTCATTGTTTTTATTGCTGTCCATCTCCTTCACGAACAAGCCGAGCAACAAATGTTCAACGCCAATAAAATCGTTTCCAAGACGCAAAGCCTCCTCGCGACTATATCCGATAACATCTTTAACTCTAGGTGAAAATTTTGCCTCCATAGTTTGTGTTGTTTTGTGCGTATAAATTTCAGTATTTATCCGCTATTACAAAGCTAAAAATATAAATTGTTAATAACTTGGCCAAAAAGAACATTTTCCACAGATTTTTGTTAGTAATTATGTTAGTAATTAACCTTTTCTACTTTTTTATATCTGTAAATGACTAATTTCGACACTTATTATTTTGCATGCAAATTGCGTGCTGCAATTAAAAAAATGACAAAGATGGCAGACGGAGAAGAATAGTCAAAAAATTAACGTGAAAACATGATGAAATCCGCCTACATTGATTATTCAATGTCGGTGATTGTGTCGCGTGCATTACCAGATGTTCGAGATGGTTTTAAACCTGTTCACAGAAGGGTTTTATATGGAATGCAAGAATTGGTTTGTTATTCAAATAGACCGCATAAAAAATCAGCAAGGATTGTTGGGGAAGTGATGGGTAAGTATCACCCGCATGGGGATGCTTCGGTTTACGATACAATGGTGCGTATGGCACAACACTGGTCGTTGCGTTATCCACTTGTTGATGGTCAAGGTAACTTTGGATCTGTTGATGGTGATAGTCCAGCAGCAATGCGTTATACAGAGGCAAGATTGGATAAAATTGCCGAAGATATGTTGGATGATTTGAAGAAACGGTAGATTTTGCTCCAAACTTCGACGAAAGTTTGTCAGGCCTGGTTTGCCTACAAAAATTCCTAACTTATTGGTAAACAGTGCTTCGATATTGCAGTTGGTATGGCAACCAATATGGCGCCTCTGAATTTAAGTGAAGTTGTTGATGGAACAATTGCCTATATTGATAACAACGATATTACAGGCGAAGAATTATTTATCCACATCAAAGCTCCCGATTTCCCAACAGGTGGTATCATCTATGGTTATGAAGTGCAAAAGATGCTTTGTTGACAAGGTAAAGGGCGTATTATGTATGCGTGCAAAAAGCAGAGAGTGAATCAACAGGAAGCCACGAACAAATTATTGTAACAGAAATTCCATACCAAGTAAATAAAGCTGAAATGATTAAACGTACAGCTGATTTGGTTAACGATAAAAAAATTGAAGGAATTTCAGATATTCGCGATGAGTCGGATAGAAACGGGATGCGTATTGTGTATAATTAAACACGATGCAATTCCAAACATTAGTGTTGAACAAATTGTTTAAATACACGCTTCGCTCTTTCGGTAAATAATAATATTTGCTTGGTGGATGGTCGCCCACAATTATTAAATACCAAAGAAATGTTGATGCATTTCGTTGATTTCCGTCACGATGTTATTTATCGTCGTACGCAATATGATTTGAGAAAAGCGGAGGAACGCGCTCATATTTTAGAAGGTTTAATCATTGCTTCGGATAACATTGATGAAGTAATTAAAATTATTCGTGGTGCCGAAAGTCCATAGCAGCTACCAAGCCAATTGATGGCGTTTAGCTTGTCTGAAATTCAAGCAAAAGCTATTGTTGACATGCGTTTGCGTCAGTTGACTGGTCTTGAGCAAGATAAATTGCGTGCTGAATATGCTGACTTAATGAAATTGATTGAAGATTTGAAAGATATCTTGGCAAACAAAAGCCGTATCATGCAAATCATCAAAAAGATGAATTGACTTATGTAAAGAGAAATACGGCGACGACCAGACAACTCTGAAATTGAATATGCTGCAAGAAAGGCAAAATGCGTATTGAAGATTTAATTCCAGATGAAGAAGTAGTGGTTACCATTTCTCACGCAGGATATATTAAACGTACAAGTCTTTCGGAATATAAAGTTCAGAACAGAGGTGGTATGGGGTCGAAAGGATCTGCAACACGCGATAAAGACTTCTTAGAAGAATTATTTGTTGCAACCAACCACAATTACTTATTGGTATTTACCGAAAAAGGAAAATGTTTCTGGATGCGTGTATTCGAAATTCCAGAAGGCAACAAAACTTCCAAAGGTAGAGCCGTACAAAACTTAATTAACATCGAACAAGATGATAAAATTAAGGCGTATGTAAAAGTGCAAGATTTAACCGATAGTGAATACGTGGATAATAACTTCATTATCATGTGTACTAAAAATGGTGTGATTAAGAAAACATCGTTGGAAGCATATTCACGTCCTAGAGCTAACGGTATCAATGCCATTACAGTAAGAGATGGAGATGAATTGTTGGAAGCTAAATTGACCAATGGAACTAACGAGATTGTTTTGGCAACTCGCGAGGGTAGAGCAATTCGCTTTAACGAACAAACAGTGCGTCCGATGGGTAGAAATGCTTCAGGTGTGCGTGGTGTAACGTTGACTAGCAAAACTGATGCTGTTATTGGTATGATTTGCGTTGAAGATGTCTATTCAACAGTAATGGTTGTTTCTGAAAAAGGATACGGAAAACGTACGTTCTTAAATGATCCAGAAGACCAAGAACCAATTTACCGCATTACCAACCGTGGTGGTAAAGGGGTGAAAACATTAAATATTACCGATAAAACTGGTGCATTATTGTCTATCAAAAATGTAACGGATGAAGAAGATTTAATGATTATCACAAAAGCGGGAACTACTATCCGTATGCACATTGATTCTATCCGTACGATGGGTAGAGCGGCACAAGGAGTTCGATTAATCAACTTAAAAGGAAATGCTGAAATTGCTGCTGTTGCTCGTGTGCCAAGAAGTGATGAAGAAGATGAAGAAGGAGAATTTGATGAAACAAACACGCCTTTGAATGATGCTCCTGAAGAAAATGGCACAACAATTGAAGATGGAAATGAAGAATAATTAATTGCATAAAAATGAAAACAAATAAAATTACAGTTTTAGCAGGATGTTTGATGGTTTCGGCATTGAGTTTTGGTCAAAAAACCAATGTTACAAGTGCTGCTGTTGAATACAAACAAAAATTTCAACCATCGTTGATGATGGGAAAAGTGGATGATGCAAAACAAGCCTTGTTGAACGCTAAAAAATACATTGATTTAGCTGCCGAACACCCAGATACAAAAGCAGACCCGAAAACGTTGTATTATAAAGGTGAAATTTATGGTGGTGCTGTTCAGTTAGCATCTATGACTGCTGATACCAACTTTATGATTAACAATTTTGGTAAAGATGCAATGGAGGTTTCTATTAAATCATTGCAAGAAAGTTATAAAATGAGTAGCAAATTCCGCCCAGATATCGACCAATCGGTTAATATGCAAGTTGGAATGTTATCGCCAATGGCTAGTAAATTCTACGAAGAAGGAAAATACAAAGAGGCTGGTGCTGCTTTTTATTTCATCTATAAAGTAACAACAGCTAAAAATGAGTTTGATACAACTAACTTGTACAATGCAGCTGTATGTTTAGAAAAAGCAGATATGATTAAAGAAGCAGCTGAAACTTATTCTGAATTAGCTGAAATTGGCTACAAAAAAGGAGAAGGTTATGCATTTGCTGCTAACATGTATACCAAATTAAAAGATTACGATAAAGCAAAAGAAATTCTTTTAAAAGGAAAAGCTAAATATGGTAACGATAAAGCAATCTTGTTAGAATTGGTTCGTGTGGATATGGCAAAAGGCGATAATGCAGCTGCAGAAAAATCATTATCAGATGCAATTGCTGCCGATCCTAAAAACAAACAATTGTATTACATCATCGGAACAATTTATACAGAATTGGGTGAAAACGAAAAAGCTGAAAAAGCATTGTTGAGTGCGTTGGAAATTGACCCTAACTATTTGGATGCACAATACAACTTGGGCGCACACTACGTAACTTGGGCAACTCAATTGAGAGATAAAGCAAATACATTGAACGAAAACGATTTCAATTATGATATGTTGTTGTCTCAAAGTAGAGATTTGTACAAAAAAGCAATTGCTCCACTTGAAAAATACATTGTGTCTCAGCCAAAAGACGCAAACGTATTATTGATTTTATTCCAAATTAACCAAAACTTAGGAAATTCGGATAAAGCAAAAGAATACAAAGCGCGTTACGATGCGGCAAAATAATTTGTTGAAATTTTAACAATTAGAAAGGGAAGTTTTTTTTTGAACTTCCCTTTTTTATTGAATAGAACTCTTACTTTTGAACTCGTTAAACTTATTTTTTACACAATGATAACAGAAGAAAAAATCAAAGCATCGGAAACGCGAATTTTTAAAGCGGTTTTCCCCAACACTACCAATCATTACGATACACTTTTTGGAGGTACAGCTATGCAACTAATGGATGAGGTAGCATTTATCACTGCAACACGTTTTAGTAGACAACGCATGGTAACGGTAAGCAGTGATAGAATCGATTTTAAAAAACCTATTCCAGCTGGAACCATCATTGAATTGGTAGGAAAAGTGACCTATCTTGGAAGCACAAGCCTTAAAATTCGCGTGGAAATTTATATCGAACAAATGTATGAAGAACACCGTGAAAAAGCCATTAGTGGAGAGTTTACATTTGTTGCCATTGATGAAAGTAAAAAACCTGTAAAAATTCAATAAGTAGAAGCTGCATTTGTAATTGTTTATTAGCAATACAATTTGTATCTTCGCAATCAAATTTTTTTAATGATGAAGCAAATTACTTTAAACGATATTCACGTAGCTCTTGGAGCTAAGATGGTTGATTTTGCAGGGTTTTACATGCCTGTTCAATACGAAGGTGTTAATGTTGAACACGAAACTGTACGCAATGGCGTAGGGGTGTTTGATGTGTCACACATGGGAGAGTTTTTAATTTCAGGAAAAAATGCATTGGCATTGATTCAAAAAGTAGTTTCTAACGATGCATCAACATTAACAGATGGTAGAGCTCAATATGCATATTTACCTAACGAAAATGGAGGGATTGTAGATGATTTGATTATTTACCGTTTCAACGAAGAAAAATATTTGTTGGTTGTAAATGCTTCAAACATTGATAAGGATTGGAATTGGATTTCTAAATTCAACCAAGAAATTGGTGCAGAAATGAGAAACCTTTCGGATGATTATTCTTTGTTAGCCATCCAAGGACCAAAAGCTGCAGAAGCTATGCAATCATTAACTTCAGTAAATTTGTCAGCTATTCCATATTACCATTTTGAAGTTGGATATTTTGCTGGTTTTGAAGATATTATCATCTCTGCAACAGGATATACTGGAAGTGGAGGTTTTGAAATCTATTGTAAAAACGATCAAGTTAAACAAATTTGGGATAAAGTTTTTGAAGCGGGAGCATCGTTTGGCATTAAACCAATTGGATTGGCAGCACGCGATACGTTGCGTTTGGAAATGGGATTCTGCTTGTATGGAAACGATATTGACGATACCACTTCGCCTTATGAAGCTGGATTGGGATGGGTAACAAAATTTACAAAAGATTTTGTGAATGCCGATTTCTTAAAAGCTCAAAAAGAAAATGGGGTTAGCCGTAAATTGGTTGCTTTTGAATTGATTGATAGAGGAATTCCACGCCATGATTATGAAATAACTGATGGCAAAGGAACTGCAATTGGTAAAGTAACTTCTGGAACAATGTCGCCAAGCCTTAAATTGGGTATTGGATTGGGCTATGTGCCAACAGCAAATGCTGCATTAGATTCTGAAATTTTTATCAAAGTAAGAGATAAAGAATTGAAAGCTAAAGTAGTAAAAGCACCATTTTATAAAAAATAAGCAACAGGTTTAATTGAATTTATTGGAAGGTTTTTTTATTTTTGTGTAAATGATGCAGATGGAACAAATTATAGGAGATTTATTGATTCGCCATAATTGCGTGATCATTCCCGAATTTGGTGGGTTTGTTACGCAACGTACTGCTGCAAAAATTGATACCAATTTAGGGGTTATTACACCGCCTTCCAAATCGCTTTTGTTCAATCGCCAGTTAATCAACAACGATGGTTTGCTGATTGCCGAATTGGCGCAACAAACACGTGTTTCTTATGATGAAGCCCGTTTGATGGTGCAACAATTGGTAAAATCGTGGAACGAAACATTGAGTTCGGGGCAACGCATCACCATTGATAAAGTTGGCTTTTTATTTTTTGATCAAGAGCGCAATATTTGCTTTGAACAAGATCGCTATTTTAATTTGCTATTATCGTCGTATGGACTTGGGAACGTTCATTTCTTGACTGAAACCGACGTGGCAATAGCACAACATAAAGCTATTCAACAAGAAAAATTAGAAGTTGCTGCTCCAATTGAGGCGGTAGCAACTTCTATTGTTCAACCTGTTCATGGTCAACCGCAACCAATAGTGGAGCAACAACCAACAGTTGAACCAGTAGTTGAACCTGCGCAACCAACAATTCAGGTTGTTCGCAAAAAATCCAATGTTTGGAAATATGCAGCCGCAGCGTGTTTGATACCTGTTTTATTTTATTCTTTTTGGATTCCGATGAAAACCAATGTGTTGGAGTCGAAGATTATTTCGTTGCAAGATTTTAATCCATTTCATAAACACAAAGCAGGAGAATATCAACCTCAAAAAACTAAAATTCAGATAAATCAAATTGATGAGCCAACGCTGGAGGAACAAATGAACGAGATTGAATCCAACGAATCAACCTATTCACTTAAATTTTCAGACGATACTTATGTGTTGGTGGATACAAACAAACCTGCTCAAGAAGAAAATGCGGTTGCAACAGAAAATAAGACTGTTGTTTCCAATAATTTGAACACAACAACTGCTGTTTCATCAGCATCCATGCATGTAATTGTAGGTTGTTTTTCGGATGCTACAAATGCCCAAACGTTGGTAAAAGAATTGCAACAAAAAGGTTTTCAAGCCTCTATTAAAGATGTTGTAAATGGTCTATCACGCGTTTCGATTGGAGGAACGAATACACAAGAAGAATTGAACCAATTGATGGCAAAAGCCAAATCGGCGGGCTTTAACGGTTGGGTTCTCAAATAATTTTCCTTTATGAAATATCGTTTGTTAACGGATGATGAACTTTCACATTTTGAAGGTGATTTAAAAGCATTTTTAATTGTCAACGGAATTGATGGTCCGGAGTGGGAAAAAATCAACAAAGAAACTCCAGAAAAAGCATTGGGCTTGATTGAGATATTTTCTGACAATGTGTTGGAAATAGTTTACAGTAAAATTCATTATGCTGAATTTAGAGCACCAAAATCGTTGATGGTGTTTAAAATCAATGAAAATTCAACCGACTTAATTTCGTTGCAATTGCCTGAAAATTCTACCGCCAATTTTTCAACGGTTGAAAGCATTCATGCGGCATTGACACAACATGCAGGTGAAATTCAGTTTTTTCGTCAGTCAAGAAAGCACACCAAAACACGCGAATTTGAAGTACATGCATTAATTGACCAAGGTTGTGTACCCTCAGATGAAGAGTTTTGGTTATCTTTGGACACTATAACGTCCAATTAAATAAAAAATGTCGGATTTATTACATGCATTGGAAGAACGCTTTGGCGCACATCGAGTTGTTGCCATTCCTACAGCTCCCAACGAATTGCCTTTGATTGCCATCGATATTGAGTCCCGCTCGCAAGTAACGGTAATTACAACCAATGGTTTGGCGGATTATAAAATGCCTATTCCAGAAAAGTTGGCTGGACGCGAATACAACGAATTGTGTTTTTGTTTGCCAAGTTATTGGGAATGGGAAAATGTGGATAACCCATCGATGAATTGGATTTTTCCTTGGATTCAAAAAATGGCTCAATATGTTGTGGAGAAAAATACGTGGTTTGGTCCCGGACACACCATTCCAAACGGTAAAGAAGCATTGCCATTATCGCCCACCATGCAACAAAATTATTTCCTCATTTCCGACCCAATTTTATTGGAGCAAGAATTAGCACCAATTACCGTTGGAGAAAAAAACATTCATTTTCTGACCATCATTCCAATTTTTGAAGACGAAATGGACATGAAAGCAGAAAAGGGAAGCGCTAAATTCTTTAAAAAATTTATGGAAAAAGGCGGTACCGAAATTTTGGACGATTACCGCAGATCGACATTAAAAAGTAAGTGGAGAATGTTTTAGTAACAACACATTTTAAATTCCGTCCATTTATTTATCCAACGCTTGATTTCCTTTTTGGATTAAATTGGTGTTTTTATGGATTTGAAATATTAACCAGCTAGGCAATAAAGGTAAAAACCAAACCGTAAGTTTATTGATAATTCCAGGAATGCACTCTGCTTTGTTTTTAAACAATGCGTTGATTGCTTTATTGGAAACAAATTCGGAAGTTTGCATAATGCCAGTTCGCTTAGCTAACTTTAAATTTACTTTATTTGGGTCATACAAACCTGTTTCGGTTGCGCCTGGCAGAAGACAAGTAACATGCACGTTGTAAATTTTCATTTCACTTCTAAAAGCCCTTGTAAAATAACGCATAAAGGTTTTTGTTGGTCCATAAAGTGAAATTCCTGGATAGGGCATTACCGAAGAAATGGATGAGACATTTAAGATATATCCTTTTTTCATTTTTTTCATTTCTTCACCAAACAATCGACAAAGTAGGGTAGGCGTACACATGTGTAATTGGAGAATTGTGTTCACCTTTGTTTTGTCGGTAGCAGTAACTTCTGAAAATACCAACATCCCAGCGTTGTTCACCAATACTTCAATAGATATTTGTTGTTGCTCACAGTAGTTAAAAATTTCTTGCGCAGCAGCTGTATTTGCTAAGTCTAAACAAAGTGTTTTACATTCCACTTGGTGCGTTTGCGAAATTTCAAACCCCACTTTTTGCAATTCTTCATTTTGATTGCTAACAAGAAGCAAATTGTACTTTTTTAAAGCAAGTGTGTTTGCAATTTTAAGTCCAATTCCAGAAGAAGCACCAGTAACGAGTGCATAAGTAGTTTTTTTCATAATTCAAAAATAGTATAAAATTGCTGAAATAAAAGGATATAAAAAAAGTCAATCAAAACTGACTGACTTTTTTGTGACCCCGTCAGGATTCTAACCTGAAACCTTCAGAGCCGTAATCTGATGCTCTATACAGTTGAGCTACGGAGCCGTGCTTATTAGCGAGTGCAAAATTAGTGTATTTTTCTAAAGTTGCAATGTTTTTTTTAATTTATTTTTAAAATTATTCAATTACAGCGCTTATTCCTCTGTCTAACAATGCTGTACACATTAATTCTAATTGCTCATATTTTCCACGTTTCACTTGGCACTTACCATTGTAGTGGATAATCATGGTGCATTGTTCGGCTTGATGGGGATTGTGATCGCAAACTTTAACCAACGATTCTATCACAAAATCAAACGTGTTGACATCGTCGTTGTAAACAATTAAATCGTATTGCTCAACAATCTTCTCAAGAACTGCTGCTTCTTCTTGAACCTGTGTGTTATTCATTGTTTTGTTCATTTTCAATTTCATTTCTTTTATCCGAAAAGTTGAAACCAAATAGCGAAGCCATTTTTTGAATTACTTCAATGTCATCTTGCGCTACATCAAAGATACGAATTTCCAATTGCTCATCCAATAATTCAAATTCTTTTCTGTAGGGCTGTTTGATCAACCAATCATTAAAATCTCCAGGTATCGTACGTTGATTGATTGAAATAGTTACTTTTTCTAAACGATTTTTTTCGTAAAGAGCTTTATTTAAATGAACTGTATCCATCACATTGGCAAACGCACTTATTCGAGGAGTTAAGCCTTCAGCCGGATAATAGTCAGAAATTATGTGTTTGCTCTGCTTATCGTAATAGAAATTTCCTTTTGCATTGTAACGGTTCAATTCTTCTTTTGGATAATCATCGTACGTTTTTTTAGAAACAAATTGTACAAATGTTTGAGCATCGGCTAAACTGCGTACAATCTTGTATGATTCATCAAAAACTGATTTTTCTTCCACCACGTCCTCACCAATTGAGTTTGAATTATCAATGGTTGTTTGAGAACTTGTAGGAGTTCCTTCTGCAATCAATTTTAAGGCTTTACCGATAGAAATGCGTTCGTTGTTGTAATAGGCCGTAACAAATGCATCTTTTACGGTGTTTTTGATTTTAGTTTGTGAATCAACTGCTGCATTCAAATTATCAAACAAACCAACATTGTAACGTATTTGTCCGTTTCCTAGTCGGTATGTATAAAGTGGATTCAAATGGTACAATTTATCGATAGATGCAGGTTTGTTAAACACTCCTACTTGCACCGTAAAGTAAACTTTTTTCTGATCAAATTGTTCTATTGCAGTTGCTTTTGCAGCTCCAGGTGCTTTGTTGTAGTTATATTCTGGAACTTTTTTTAATGTTTTTGTTGTGTCGTCAATACCAAGATTTTGCGCAATGTTGGTTGCAACTTCTATCTGTATTTGTTGCGGATTATTGCCCACACATTGTCCTGATTCTTCTAATTTTCGAGCTTCAAAAAATGGGATGCGTTTTCCATCGCAATACGCCACTACAAAAGCATCGTTGTAACCAAATGTTCTAATTTTTTCGCGTGCTTCTACCACAGAATTAGCATTGTTGAAATAACCAGCCATGTAACGCACAATGTTGGAATTCTCCAATTTTTCACCGGTCACAGGTGTAAATTCTTTGAAATGTCCCTCTGGCAACGCTTTTGCAAATGCACCTACTTGAACACGGTAAACCAAACCTTTCGGTGAAAGAACATCAACTGGAATGGCTTTGGTAGTTGCTACCAGTGGAGTAGTGGGGTTGTAATCAATTCCGTTGGCAGAAATTGGAATCAAAGCAGTGGCAACCAATGATTTTTTGATTGGATTGATGCCGCGTGCAACTAAATTCTGAAATTTCATAGCTTCTGTAGTTTCAGTGGGTAAATAACTATTAGCTTCGTTATTGATGTGAGCAATTTTAGTTTCGAGTTCACTCAAAGATAAGGAGATATTGGCAATAGTGTCAATTATAGCACGTTTTTCTTGTTCCAAAGTTGTTTTTTCTGAGCGAGTATCCGAAATTTCTTGTTCACGAATATGTGCAAGTTGTTGTTGAGCTTGTGTTAATTGTTCACTCTTTACGGCATGTTGTTCTACCAACTGATTTTGTTGAGCTATTTTGATGGCATAGTGCTCATAATTTTCACTTGATGCAATTTGTCGTTCTTCATTATAGGTTAAAACAACGTTGTTATGAGCCAAATCAATGGGTTTTTCTAACGGTTGGTTTAAACTCAATTGTGCATCAATAAATGCTAATTCTTGACGTAACAATTGTTGTTGTGTATCAATGGCGCTAATTTCTGTTGCTAGCTGTGCTTTTTCTTTTGATTTTTTGGCAGCAGACAAAGCATTTTGTTTTTCACTTCTTAGGTTTTCTAACTCACCGATTTCAATTGTAAATCGACGTTTTTTATCCTGCAATGTTTCTTCAGAATAGATTCTTGAACCTTCGTTGTTTTCAGCAATTTGTTGGTTTTCTTTCAATTCGTTGGCTTGCTCCAAATATGCTAAATGCGTTTGGTTTTGCTCTAACAATTGGCGTAAGAGCAGTTCTTGCCCAACAACTGATTTTTCTTTTGCTAATTGATTTTTAAGGGCTGCTTGTTTTTGTTCGTATTGCAATTGAACTGCATTTTTGTTTCCTGTTTCAGATAAGGCATCAATTTGTTGCTGATAAATTTGATTGCTTTGATTGATTGCTACAATGCGGTTTTCAGCCTCTTCTTTTTGAATAGTTGCAATTTGTTGTTGAACGGCTTTTCGTTCTTTTTTACTCAATTCAGTTGCATTCAATTGCGCTGTTAAACTGTCAATTTTTGAAAGAGTTGGTTGAGTTTCCTCTACTTTTTCAATTGCTAATTCTTGCGTTGGAATAGTATCTTGTTTTTCAATGGATGAAAGATTATTGTTTTCAACTTCATTATTTGTAGGGTTTTCTACAATAGTTTTTGCTGTATCGATGTTTGTAGATGTTTGTTCAATCGTTTTCTGTTCAGCTACATTTTCTACTTCTTCTGGTTTCTCAAAAGCAATTTGTTGCTGTTGCAAATCTTCAATTTGTGCTTCTAACTGTTGAATTCGGTTGTCAATGCGTTTATTCTCTTGTTCAACGGCTTGTTGATGTGCCGCTTTGTCTTCTTTTTTGGCAGTGCTATGGTTGATTTGAGCACGATAATTGGTTAAACGAACAATGTTTTCTTCAATAGCATCAATTGAATTGGATTGCGATTCAAAATCAGCTTGGATGTCACCATTATATGTTTTTTGTAATTCACCAACAATAATAGCTGGAGTTTTTACGACTTTTTCAACTGTTGGTTGTGCTTGCTCATTTGTATTGGTTGTTTTGTTTTCTACTTTTTGTTGGTTATTTACAACTTCATTGTTTTGACTAAGTTCATTGTTTGATGCATTGGTTTCATTGGTCGTTTGTTTGGCTTGTTCTGCTTTAGCTAATTCTTCTTGTTTTTGCAGTGCAATTTGTTGTTCCAACGAAGTTTTTTGTTGTTTCAACTCGTTGATACGTGCATCAATGCGTTTATTTTCTTGTTCCAATGCGCTTTTGTAATTGGCATTATTGACAGCTTCATTGGAAGGTTGATTGATTTGTGCACGATAAGCCGCTAAACGGTCAATTGTTTGCGTGGTTTCTTCCACCGATTGAGGCGATGAAGCTAAATCATTTTTAAGATTTCCATTGTAGGCTGCTTGCCATTTTTCAATTACCTGTTGAGCAGTTGGCGCTGGCTGTTCTGTTGTTACATTGGTTTCGTTTGCTGTTTGTTTGGCTTGTTCTGCTTTAGCTAATTCTTCTTGTTTTTGTTGTGCAATTTGTTGTTTTTCAAATTCTTCTTTTTCATTTTTTAGCAACATTGCAACTTCATCCGACTTGTTTTCGATGGAAAGCAATTTAGCATCTATAGATGTGTTGTTTGGATGTGTTTTTTTGTACGATGTAAGTGCTGCAGATTGCTTGTTCAATTCTTTTTGCAATTGCTCTAAATTGGCAATATTGGTTTTAGCATCCAAAGAACCTTGCAACTCTATCATAGATTTTTGATAAGCATCATCGGCAGTTTGAGCAATGGCGTCAATTTCGGCTTGTGTTTTTTGTTCTTTTGAAGCGATTAACTCTTGGTCTTTAATTTTTTCAATTTCTTTTACGCGACCAGCAATGGCTGTTTTTGAAGCTGTTATTTGATTATCGAGTAGTTGTAGTTTTGACTGCAATACTTTTTTCTCAGTTGTTTGTGCCAATTGCTCTTTGGTTGTAGCCGTTTCATCCAATAATCGGTTGATTAACTCGTGATCGTTTTGGTTCAATTGCTCCAATTTTTCTTTTTCACTTAACGTTGTATTTTGTTGAATTGCTGTTTGATTTTCAAAATACGATGGACTTACTTGTGCAATAATGTCGTTGATGTTTAACTTCTCAATTTCTTTTTGAACGTTTGTAGCCAATGCATTTTCTACAATTTTTTTGTCTTGTTCAAGTTCAAGAAGTGTTTTTTCAATTTTTTCTTTTTGTACTAAAATGCTATCGGTTTGTTCTTTTGTTTGCAATTCAGCCAAATAATCGGTGAGCGCTTTTTGTTGTTGAGTGTTTAAATCGTTGAGTTGTTTTTGGCGTTCATAATCGCTTAAATTTTCGTTGGCATAAATTGCTTCTGTTTGTGCATTGTATTGTTCAATGGCATTGTCGGCAAACGTTTTTGTAATAGTGGTTTTGTTGTTTTTTAACTCAGCCAATGAATTTTCTGCATAACTGCGCAAAGTATTGATTTTACTATTATTGGCATTTGTTTTTGCTTGTGCAATTTCTTCTTTGCTGACTTCTTTTCCGTTATAGGACGTAATTTCACTTGCTATTCCAATAACTTGTTCGTGCTTGGTTTTTTCTTCTTTTTTCTCACCAATTTGAGTTCTAATTTTTTCTAATGAACTTTTAGCATCGTTTAATTCAAATGTTTTGGCATCAATTTCATCTTGAATGGGCGCCTTTTGTTTTTCTTTTGCTGCATCTTTTTGAGCAGTTAAATCAGAAATGGATTTTTCAATTACTGCAATATTTTCTGCAGTAGAAGCTTCCAATGCATTCAATTGCTTCAATTTTTCATCCAAAGCCATTTGTTGTTGTGCCAATTCTTCGGTGATGGATGAATTGTTGGTTCTAACAGTAGAAAGTAAAAAATCTTTGTTATCGCTCAAAATTTTTGAGGCATCTTTTAAATTGTTTTGCGCCAGCGCAGCTTTGTATTGTTCGTTTACTTGTTGCAACTGCTTCACATTGATACGATCTCCCGAAATGGATTGATTGCCCAATTGCGCACTCACTTTCTGTGTTTCTTCAATTTTTTCTAATAATTGATCGCGTTGTTCAAATGCTTCTTGCACATTCTCAAGGATGGCTGTTTTTCGTTGCACATTGTCCGCATTATCGGCTTCAATAATTTGACGTTTTATGGTTGCATCTGTTTGTTCAATTTGAGCGTACAATTGAGCTACAACTCCGTTGGTTGCAGTTTCTATTTTTTTGTCAGCTTGATTGGAATTGCTGGCATCGTTAATTTTACTGTCTAATAATTGGGCAACTTCGTTTGGAGTTCTATTACCCAAGCCGATTTCACCAATTTTTCGTTGTAAATCCAACTGGGCGTTTAATTCTTCTTGGTTAAATTGATCTTCGTTGACATTCAAATTGGCACGTTCTTTCAAAACCTGCGATACGATGCTTTGTGCATCTTCTATTTGTTCGTCAAATAAATTGATGATTTTAATTTGCTCTTGCCCATTTACAACCAAATGCTCCATTTTTTGCTTCAATGGGCGTAATTCTTTTAAAAATGGAATATCCACTTCCAAGTTAAACTCTTCGTTGGAGCCGTTGACAGTAATTTTGTAGTTGTATTTTCCACCTTTGGGGAATACAATTAAATAGGAATTTTTTTCTTGCGATTTAAAAACACCAATTTGTTTTCCGCTTCCTTTATCCGTAACAACGCAAGTCATTTGAGGATTGTCGGGCAAAACACTCGATTGGAAAGCACCTTTTACGATGGCTATTTGAATCGGAATTCTATCAACACCTACTTTATAAACAACAATATTTCCATCTTTTGATTGACGGGTGGATGAGAAATACGCATTTTTATAATCGTTGTCAACAATGTATAGCATATCGTCATCGGGTGAACTGATAGCAAAATCTATGTTGGCTACGTTACTATACGAATTATTGTCGGCATCATATCTTGCCTTGAAAATATCGTATCCACCCATTGAGTTATGACCTTTGGATGAAAAATACAAATCTCTTCCATTGGGATGCATGAACGGGAAATTTTCATCATAAGGTGTGTTCACTTCGTTGTTTAATTTTTGAGGCAAACCAAATTTTCCACCGGGCAGTTTTCGTGCAACATAAATATCCAAGTTATCACCTTCACCATAACTTGCAAAATAAACATTCTCCATATTGGGTAAAATGCAAATCACAGGCGTATGGTTGAATTTCTTATCGTTTTTTGTTTGAAAATTGGTGGCTGTAATCAGTGTTCCTCCAATGTCAGATAAGTCATACAAACGGAAAAAATCATTTTGATTGATTTCTGTTTTCTTTTTTACAACTATGTCGGTGATGGTGCTGATTAATTGTTTACCATTTGCACACATTTCGATATTGCGTTGTGCATCTTTTGAATAGGTAGCCTTGGTGCCTGCCAATTGCAAATAGCTTTTGTATTCAGTTATTGCTTCGTTGAATTGATAGTTCAGATGGTAAGCTTTCCCTAAAAAATAATGCGGTTCGGCAGTGTTTACAGGATTTTTAACGGCATAGGTTAAATAACGTAAGGCATCTTGTTTGTTATTGGAATTGTACAATAAACAAGCTCCGTATTTGTAACTGTATTCGTAATCACGAGGTTGCAATGAAAGTAAACGCAAATAGAGTGGAGTGGCTTCAACAAACTGATTGTTTACGAAAAAAGCATCTGCTTTTGCTTTCATTTCAGCTTCGGTTTGCGCCGATGAAACAAAAACAATTAAAAGTGTAAAAACAAAAAGTATACTATGTTTTATAATCAGCACTTTATCCGTTTGTATTTAAAGTTTTATTGCAACATACTCTTATACGCTTATTTCTTAAAAAGGTTCATTTTACTTTCATTTCCATCTAAAAGACGTTTAATATTTTTTCGATGGGCAATAATAACAACAGCTGCAAGCACAATTGAAAATGCTTTTAACCAAATGGAATTGGATTGAAAAACAAAAATTGTAACAATAGGAAACGTTGCCGATGCACAAATTGCTCCCAATGAAACGTATTTTGATGCAATGAAAACAATTAAAAATACAATAATGCAAATCAACGCAGCAAATGGCAATACTCCAATAATGACTCCCAAAGATGTTGCAACGCCTTTACCACCTTTGAAACCTGCATAGATGGGAAAAACATGTCCCAACACCGCTAAAAATGAACAAGTAATTTGCACCAACGCCAATTTGTCGGGGTTTAAGTTTTCATCGATAAACAAATAGGGTAGAAACGAAGCAATAAATCCTTTGAGAATATCAACGGTTAACACAAAAATTCCCGCTTTTTTCCCCAACACCCGAAACGTATTGGTGGCTCCAGCGTTTTTACTTCCGTGTTCTCTTACATCTACACCGTATTTAATTTTTCCAACCCAAATAGCAGTTGGAATAGAACCTATTAAATAAGCGATTAATCCAAAATATATAAATTCCATTAGTTGCCAAATAAATTATAGAACACTGTTTTTAAACCACCGCGTCCAATTTGATATGTAAAGTTTTTCTTTTTACGTTTGTCTTCTTTTAATGCAGCTATTTCAGTTGAAAGTTCTGTATCTCCAGTCATAATATCCATCATTCCTTCTTTTTTACCCATTGAATAGTTGAAGAAATAATCTTTACCTCCTGGAATGTCAATTAAGAATGCAAACCAATCACCACCTGCTCCAGAATATTTTTGTTGGAAGAAGGCTTTGAATGGAATGTATTTCATCACTGGTTTGTCAAACATGTTAACAAGAATTGCCGATTCTGAAGTGGTAATCAACCCTTTGAAGTTGTTTAATTTGGGTTGGCTGTAATAATTCAATCGAATACCTGTAATGGTGAAAGTTGACTCCAAACAATTTGGAATGTTTTTCACTTCGCCTTTAAGTGTGTAATTTTCTTGCAATTTATCCGCTTCGGCTTGTGTGCCCCATGCTGTAATTGAAGATTTAAGCGTGTTGGTGGTGAAATCCATTGGTTTCAATCCTTCTGTTAAATTAATTTTTTCTGGAATGTTTTTCAAGATGGATTTGTCAATAGGAATATCAAACTTAGCCGTTAAATTGAACAATGCTTCACCTGTGTTTGAGTTGTAGTCAACCATTCCAGCAGTGCTCACCGTTACATCACCATGATCCATTCCTAAGTTGATGATTCCTTCTGCAAACAACGCACATGTTTCTGTATTCATTGAAAGAAAATTGCCTTTTGCCGAACGGTTAATCAATTTTTCTTTGGATGCAATTTGGTATTCTTTGGTTGAATTGTCATACATTAAAAATCCTGATGATGTTGCAACAATTGGGTCGGTTGGACTCACCAATTTTGACAAGAAAGTAGGATACAAGGCAATGCTATCCACATTTGCGGCATCTCTCCAAACAATACCCGCTGAAATAGCTTGATTTTCCAAGTTGGTCATGGTGGAGCTTACTGGAATTTGTACATTTTTCGGATCCACATTACTTGTAAATGCCAACCAGTTTTTCTCAAAGTTAGAACAGTTGTGGTTGATACGTGTTGCACCGTTAAACAAGATTTCTGGAGAAGCAGCTTTTACAGTGATATTGCCGTAATAATCAAACTCGGGACTTAATTTGAAGCCTGCGTTTTGTTCAATTTTTCCATTAGCAACAGTTTGAAATGTTGAATCCAAAGTTATTGAATTCATAACCACGTTCGACAATATACTGTCGCGATCATAGTATGGATATTCACCCGAACCAGTATAGGCACGGCGAGCAGTGATATCCACCACCGCTTTTGTAAATTTATGGTATTTAGTGATGTAGTTGGCAATAATGGTTGCATTTGTAAATTGATCCAATTTAGCTTTTTTGCGAATATTTACTTTCATGCTATCTGGATAAATACGCGCATCGGCAACATCAATGTATTCTACTTCATTACAATAAATTGTTTTGGCTTTCATGTCCAATTTAGCTTTTGGCGCTCTAAATTGCAATGAATCTTGCTTTGGATGAGTTGAAAAGAAGTTGGGTCCTAATAAATCCACACCAGCGTTGATGGCCACATCTTTAGTTGCTTGTTTTTCCATTGTTAACTCTTCTTGGTCCATAAACCATGTGAATTTATCCATCTTACACATGTATTGGTTGACAGGGAAATCCACACGTGATTCTCCTTTATTTGAATTGAACTCCCCTTTGCGTTCTTTAAAACTAACGTGCGATTTAACATTATTGGTTTCAAAAATCAAGGGCGCTTCACCTTCTTCACGACTTTGGTTTCTAAGATTGAAACTGGATGTATCTGCAAAAATGTCTTTGTGCTCGTATTTAAACTTCGTTGAAACGATAGTTGCTGTTTTAAAAGTCATCAATCCATTTCCTTCCATTCCGTTAGGCGTAACTATAGTTGTGCCCTTTAAATTTGCTTCTTTATTGAAGAATTCAAACTCACTGCGAGGCATAGAACTTGCCTTTAATATTTTTTTACGTGGAATGTAGGTTAAATAGGCTTCCTCGCATTTAACATCTGGGAATTGTATTCCTGACTCCACAGGTTCGTTAACAAATGATACAACACCAACTGTTGAATCGGGTAGGAACGTTAGTAAGCTTTTAGAAACCGAAGTTGATTTCACAAATTTAATGGTTCCAGCACCTTGCAGTCCATTGCCAGAAAGCATCACTTTGTTATCGTATTTGGCCGTGCCGTAAAAATCAAATCCTTCTTTTGGTGCTGCTGTAGAAAAACCAAACGAATAATCGGGCATTACTTTCAAATCTTCTTTGATAACTGGGAAAATACCTGCAGAAACCAATTCACCTTTTAAGCGCCATGAGAAATCGTTAAAATTGTCGGCGCTGTCCAATACAAATGGTTGGATCGTATAATAAAAACGTGTGCTGTCGTATGCTCCTTTGTGCAATTCTGGAGAATTGTAATAAACTTTGGTTGCGTTTTTACTGAAAATACAGGATAAATGGGCTGTAGTTGCATCTTCTTTATTTCCAGAACGATTGTTTGGAGAGTCAACCACAATGTGTCTCCAGCAACTCCATTGATTTTGCTATTCATTGCAAGTCCTGCAGTACCATGTTCTGCTTTTCTTGGCTTTACTCTAAATATTGTAACGTTGGTTTTAATTAAGTTGATTTTATTGGCTTCGTAATTGTAAAGAGCACTTGTTGCATTGATTTCAGCTTTTCCAGCATTAATCCAACCACTAAACTCAATATCACGGTTTTGTTTTACTACAACATTGTTTTCACGGTAAATAAATGTGCGTTTTTGTTTATCGAGATAAGGTAATTTTATCAATTCCGGTAAAACTAATATCCATAGTTCCCATGTTAAACCAAATTCTCTAAGCACCATCTTTTTTCGTTTTGAACTTTGTAGTTTTCGCGAATTTGTTGAAGATAAGCATTGGATTTTATGTCTTCTTCGGAATATCCTTTTAATTCTTTTGGGCGAAAATCGCACATAAACAAGATGTTGTCGTAGTCTTTTTTACCTGCTTTTTCCTTTAACAAAATTGTCTAATTTTTTCGTTGACAAATACTTTTTTGTTTTCAATGTCGTAACTGATAAATCCATTGTTAGATAATTGCAACATCATGGATTTTGCTTGTTCAATTGTTCCACCAATAGCTGCTGCACATTCACCTTCTGTAATTTCTTGTTTGTCGTATTTGTAGCAATATTTACTAATAGCAACCAGCGGATGAACAGAAGATAAACCTTGCAATTGATCGTATAATTGACCGTCGCTAATAGTTAAAAGATTCAAATTTAGCTACACGTTGTTCTTGACTTGTTCCTTTTTCGTAAGTGAAATAGATTTTATTTTCTTTTTCGTTTAAAACAATTTTGGAACATAATAAAATAGTTTATGATAAGAATCTCAAAGGTGCTTGTCCTAAACCAGAAGAAGGGCGCAAAAACTCTGCAGTTCCTTCGTTGTAATAGTAGGTAAATGTGTTACTTGGATGTGAATCACCCGTATTTAAAACAATTTAGTGTTACAATTGGGTACATTTATATTCTTATCGAAATAAAAATTGAAGCAGCTTTTGCTACAATAAATGGTTTTGCATTTTTAAGAATAACAATTTTAGCAGGAATATCCTTAATACCAGAACCTACAAATTTTGCTCCTTTCATAGAAAAAGCACCTTCATAGTTAACATTTGGTTTAATGTTGTTGATTTTTACATTGGAATTATAAGATAAAAACTGAGGAAAAATTTTGTCTTCTTCACGGTTGGATTTAAAAGCTCTGTCGGATAAACTTCCTAGAATTGTTTCTCCTAAATAAGGCGATTTTAAACGTACAGAATCGATGTTCATGTTGGTGTTCTTCATCGATACTTTTAAATTGCCTACTTCTGCATAAGTTTCGTTTTTAGACAAGCCTACTTTTTCCCAAGTTACACGTCCGCCTTTGCCTTCCCAACGTTGTTGCGAGGGGTCGTAGGTGCCAGAAGTGTTGTAAACAACCATACTATCTACGTATTTAGTTGAACTTCCATTTTCTAATGCTTTGCACACTAAGTTTCCGCCAGTAAACTGGATGTAGGGTTTGTCGTCGTACTTAAATTCATAATTTCCACCCATATAAAACCATTCAAAATTGGATTTTCCTGCTAATTTTTTGGTAGAAAAGAATCCTGCTGACATGTCCGCAAAATCGGTGAATCGTTTGGGATTTTTACTTTCCAATAATTTATCAATGGTGTTTTGAAAAGCCGTGTAACTTGCTTCACTTTGTTTGTTTTTCACCAATGAATAGATAGAAAAAATGTAATTGTACACATCCGGCACTAAATTGAATCGTTTTGTCAACAAAGCGTTGGATGTATTCACCATATTGGTAAAATATTTATCCGAAATTTCTTTTGTTTCCAACAAGGCAACTGTCAGTTCTTTTTTAATGAATTGTTTTTGATCTTCGGTTGCATATTGCGCCATTGAACTTTGCAATTCTTTGACAAATTTTATGCGATCATTACTAAAGGTCACCGCTTGTCCAAAAACCACAGTTGAGCAAACAAGCATTAAAAAAAGAATGAAGTTTTTCATAGTTGTTTAATTAAAGTTGTTGTTTTTCGAATTCAATTATTTATTGCGCACCAACTTAATAGCCGCCCAGTTGTCTTTTTGATAAACGTGTTCTTTTTCAAAACCGTATTGTTGAGCAAAAGTCACAAGTTCATCTACATCCGAGTCGAAGAATCCGCTCAATAGCAAAATACCTTTATTGTCAAGTGCTTGTGCATACGATGGAATATGAGCTTTCAAAACGTTTTTATTGATGTTGGCTAAAATTAAATCAAACTTTAAGCCATGAATTAAATCAACATCACCACATTTTGAATCAATAGAAGAACAATTGTTGCGTTGTGCATTTTCAACAGTATTTTCCACCGACCAATCTTCAATATCGATGGCTAAAATAGAGGTTGCGCCTAGTTTTTCTGCGATAATTGCCAAAACACCTGTGCCTGTTCCCATATCCAATACTTTTTTTGGAAATGGTTGAATATCAAACAAAGCTTTAGACATCATCCACGTGGTTTGATGATGCCCTGTTCCGAATGACATTTGCGGTTGAATTTCTACAATTAATCCTTTTGCAGTCGATTTTTCGTGAAAAGGTGCCAAAATACTCACTAATTCTTCCACATAAACAGGTTCAAAATCACTTTCCCAAACGGCATTCCAGTTTTGGTGTTCAATTATTTGGTGCTCAATAGTAAATTGAACATCGTCACGCGTTTCACCCAAAAATGTTTCATTGATGGCACGTTCCAACGATGTTTCTGTAATTTGACCATAAGCTAAAATTCCGTCTTCCGTATCCACAAAACTTTCAAATCCAGCATCGGCCAATTGCACCACTAAAATTTCATTGAATGGTTGAACCGGTTGCAATTTGATATGTAATTCGATGTAATTCATTAAAATGCAGCAATTATTTTTTTGAAAGAATCAGCTTTTAGAGATGCACCTCCCACCAAGCCACCATCAACATTGGGGCAAGAAAATAACTCGTGTGCATTGTTTTCGTTACAGCTTCCACCGTAAAGAATTGAGATAGATTCTGCTAGTGCGTTGCCGTATTTTTTAGCAATAAATTGACGAATGGTTTGATGCATTTCTTCTGCTTGTTGGCTGGTAGCTGTTTTGCCTGTTCCAATTGCCCAAATAGGTTCGTAGGCAAGCACACATTTAGCCATTTCTTCGTTTGACAGATGAAATAAACTAGCTTCGATTTGCTGGGTAACAAATGCATTTTCTTGTCCAGCTTCTCTAATTTCCAATGCTTCTCCACAACAAAATACGGGAGTGAGTCCATGGTTTAAAGCTGCATCCACTTTTTCTTTTAAAAATTCGTTGGATTCGTTAAAATATTCTCTTCGTTCACTGTGTCCAATTAACACATGCGTGATGCCCAAACTTTTTAGTTGTGCCATGGAAGTTTCACCCGTGTATGCACCGTTGTCTTTTGGATAGGCATTTTGCGCCCCGATGGCAATATTTTTATCAGCTGTGGATGCAAAAGGAAATAAATAAGGTGTTGAAGGAAAAATTATTACATCAACTCCCTCATTTCTAGCGTGGGCAAGGTTTTGAAACAATTCATTTGCTTCAACCCACGATAAATTCATTTTCCAATTTCCTGCAACTATTTTTTTTCTCATTGTATTTTATAATTTGTTTTTTAACATCCAATCAAATGTTGGGGTAGAGCGGTGTGGAAATTTCCCTACAACTATCCCTTTTTTAATAATCATCATGGATGGGTTACTTCTTGCAATTGCTTTTAATTCAATTTCGTCATTGGTAAAAACTGGAATGTTGAAATTGTATTTTTTTCTAAATTTATTGATAGCTTCTCTGTTAGAACTACTCAAAAGCACCATTGGAATTTGATGTTTTTTAGCGCCTGCCAAGATAGATTTGTAGCGTTCAATATTCTCCCAATTAGCTTTTTCAATGTCTCTGGTTGTTATGACTATAATTTCATCTACAGTTGTTATGTATTCACGAATGTTGATATCGCTCACCTCAGGGTTGGGTTCTTGAATGGTATCCAACGTTTGGTAATATTCTGGCGTATATTCTTCGATGGTGTATTCCTCCATCGGAACATTGTAAATTTCGTTGGAGCTCAAGTTTTTTACACGCACCACTTGAATGAAATTAGACGCCTCAAATTCTTTAACTACTGCCATATTTTTTTCAATATCCGTTAAATCAGCAATTGCAATAAAAGGGTTGAATTGCTCGGTAATTGACGGTAAAACAGTTGGTTTTATGGTTTTTTGCACCATGTCAATGTACTCCCACTCTGGATTTTCCCAAATTTTAGAAGCAACGTATTCAGGAGAAGAAGAATCATACAATTTTTCTTCTTTTGTTTTTTTGTTCACATAGCGCAACATACTTTGATAAACACCTTCTTCACCATTGTTCATCAATTCTACTAAATTGCTACCTTCGGCATAAGGTCGGTAATCTTTCATTGGTTCATAACGCAATACAAAAAATACAAAAACACCTGAAATAAGAGTGATAAAAAGGCTCATTCCCCATGCATTGCCTAATAAAACTCCGCCTTTATTTTTAACCCATAATGCACCAGCAATACCAATAAATCCAAATAATACTGGGAAATACCACGAGAAAATCATGGAGAAAAATACCACCACTAATAGAGAAAACAATCCAAATACGATGTTTTGTTTGCGATTATTGGGAACGATAATCCATTGTGCTAAGAATATCCAAAATCCTAAGTAAAAAACAATTATATCTTTCCAGAGTGATTCTTTTGGTGTTAAAGAGCGACCAATTGAGCCTTTCATGGCATCGCCAAAACATCCACAATCGTCAACACATTGCGGTTGTTTCATTTCATCAATCACTACTTCTTGCCCTGTATGGCTTACAATTTTAATATCCTTGTTTGTTTTAGCTTCTTCAATTTTAGAGGCTACAATGGGGTTAGAAATTTCATAGGTATCTCTGTCTTTAAATTTTTTGCTCGAATCACACGTTGCTGTATGCCAAGTTAAAAATGTAAAGAATCCCATCATGAGTACTAAAATGTAGGATACTGGTTTTATTTTTTCACCTACAATTAATAAAATACCGATGATGATTTCAACGATGCAAATAATAACACTGATGGGCAGCGCATAATCAATTAAAAACTCGAGTGAAAACCCTGGTATTCCAAACCATTCTTTGATGCGGTAAGCCAATGCTCCGTCTTCAAAATATTCTTCAAGCTTGTAGGCAAAACCTAATGGATCGTTGGCTTTTACCAATCCGGAGACGATGAAAAGTCCACCGATTAATGCACGTGAAACATTGGCCATCATCAATCTTCCCCTAAAAATAAGGAGACCAGCAATGGTTACGGCCATTAATGCAAAACCTGCAATTTTTAAGCCTATAGCATTATTTACTTGGCTATCGTGGTAAGCAATGGTTACCATAGTTAACCCTGCTAAGTTTAATAGTACAAAAAGAGCGTTAAAAAAATAAGACCTTCCGGCAACAGAAATGTTTCTATGTTTAGCGTTCATTTGATTATAGTTTAATTAGTTTCTTGTGTTAAATGAATGAGTGCAAAAACTGCATAATTGAGCATGTCAAAATAATTGGCATCAATACCTTCACTGATGATGGTGTTTCCTTTGTTGTCTTCAATTTGTTTGACTCTTAGAATTTTGGTTAAAATCAAATCGGTAAGCGAACTCACACGCATGTCGCGCCAAGCTTCACCATAGTCGTGATTTTTTTTCTTCATCAATTGATAAGCTTGCTCTGCATATTTTTCATACAACGAAATAGCCTCATCTTCCGATAATTCCAGCTCTTTCAACTCTTTTTCATTGAGTTGAATCAACGCCATAATGCAATAGTTAACTATGGCAATAAATTCACCGTCGATGGATTCGTTGACTTTACTTACGCCTGTTTCTTGAATCGTGCGAATGCGTTGTGCTTTGATAAATAATTGATCGGTTAATGAACTTGGTCGAAGTATTCTCCAAGAGGTACCGTAATCTTTTGTTTTTTTGCTGTAAATCTCCTTACAGTTAGCTATTACTTTTGTATATTGCGCGTCAGTTTGGCTCATTATTTTATAAAATGCAAAATTCAAGCGTTGAAGATACAAATTATAAAGCGAATTCCATTTATATTAATGGAAAATTAACGGATTTTACCATTCCAAAAATTATGGGGATACTCAATGTAACCGAAAATTCGTTTTATGCTGATAGTCGCTTAAAGTCTGATTCTGAATTGCTTAATATGGTTGAGAAACATTTGACCGAAGGAGCCGATTATTTAGATGTTGGAGGCTTTTCTACTCGCCCAGGAGCCGAATTAGTGGAAGAAACAATTGAGCAAAAACGTATTGAATCAGCACTTTTAACCATTAAGAAAAGTTTTCCAGAAGCAATTCTATCAGTAGATACTTTTAGAGGAAGCGTTGCTCAAATTGCTATCGATGGAGGAGCAGCCATTATCAATGATATTAGTGGTTTTCAATTTGATGCAAGTTTGTTGGAGGTGATTTCAAAAAGCCAAGTTGCCTATGTTTTGATGCACATTGCAAGTAGTTTTGAAAAGATGCACGAGGTGACACAAAATCGCAATATCGACATATCGACATATTTCGATATCAACAAAAAAGTGAATGATTATTTTATGTCAAAAATCGCTGATTTACAATCAAATAACATTAAAAACATCATCCTTGACCCTGGATTTGGATTTAGCAAAACGATGGAAGAAAATCATTATTTATTACACCACTTGGATGCATTTAAAACATTCAATTTACCAATTTTGGTTGGTGTTTCTCGTAAATCAATGATTTATAAAAAACTTGGAATTTCTCCAGAAAATGCTTTGAATGGTACAACAGCACTTCATACTATTGCATTGATGAAAGGCGCTTCAATTTTAAGGGTACACGATGTTCAACCGTGTAAAGAAGTGATTGATTTGATCTATCGTTAATCGTAGATTAAATATTTTGCACGAACCAATTTGAATGCTTTTAAGTCGCTTTTCCAACTTTCACGAATTTCGGATTCACTTGCACATGCGTTGATTTGCTTCAACAATTCATCACTTCCAGCTAATAAATTAAAAAATCGAGGTCGATCGATCCATTTTTCCCCTAAAATAGGAAACAAAATATCGTGGGCATGGAGCAAATAATCCAATCGCAGACGTTTAAATCGATGTTTTATTTCTGTTAAATCAACGCCATAACAAAACTGATCTTTTAAAACAGGGTTTGAGGCACCAATTTTAGAAGATGGGATAAATGCAAATCCTTCATCTGGAAATAATGGGTGACCATAAAGTTCAAATGGGAGGTCGGTTCCACGTCCAACACTTACAACCGTACCTTCAAAAAAACACAAACTTGGATACAACATGATTGCATTATCGGTACGCAAGTTGGGGGATGGAGGGATGGGAAGAGAATACCTGCGTTTATGGTTGTAATTCAATAGTTCGATAACTGTTAACTCACATTGCACGCTGTCTTTGAGCCAATATTCACCATTAATCATTTGTCCATACTCGCCAATGGTCATTCCATAAAGCACTGGAACGGGATGCATGCTGATAAATGATTCAAAACCAGGTTTTTTAACTGGGCCATCTATTATATTTGCATTAGGATTGGGTCTATCCAGCAAAATGACAGGAATATTGCTTTCTGCAGCTGCTTCCATGATGTAATGCAAAGTAGAAATATAGGTATAGAAACGAACCCCTACGTCTTGTAAATCAAATAAAATGACATCAATGCTGTCTAAATCGGTTGGTTTTGGTTTTTATTGTTGCCGTAGAGCGATACAATTGGTAGTTTTGTTAAATTGTCAATTGTATCGTTGACACTTGCTCCTGCATCGTTGTCTCCACGAAAACCATGTTCAGGAGAAAAACTTTGACGATATTTACTTGTCTTGACAAGAGCGTGTCAACCAAATGTTGTTCACCTACAACAGATGCTTGGTTGGCAACAATGGCCCACTCTTTTATTGGCAAGCAAAGGAAGATATTGCTGCATTTGAAAAGCACCAGGAAGAATTTCCTCGCTAAAAGGATATATAGGAGATTCCAATTTATTGGCAAATGAACCGATGTATTTGTTATAATTAGAATTAAAAACAGGCAAATTCTTTTAAGCCAAAATCCTTTATGTATTTTAGTGCTCAAAATTGTTGTCTATTGTCATTCGAATATTTCATATCAAAGCGTATTCTTAAAAACGAGGTGCAAGGTAAGAAAGTTTCCAAAGCCATTGTGCGTATATCTGTGATAAGTATTGCACTAGCGATTGTTGTTAACTTAATTACAATTGCCATCGTTAAAGGATTTCAAAGTCAAGTTCGTGACAAAGTTTCTGGTTTCGGGGCTGTTAAACATATTATCGGCATCCGAAGGAAACATGTACGAATCTTCACCCATCCTCAAAAATCAAGCCTTTTAAAAGATGTTGAAAAAAAAGGAATAAAAAGCATTTCTTCTGTTGGATACAAGCCTGTTTTGTTTCAAAGTGATAAGAGTGAACGCGTTGTAAAATTGCTCAATAACAAAGACACCTTGATAAAAGAACAAAATGTGCAAGGGGCTATAATTAAGGGAGTTGAAAATCAATATGACTGGGATTTTTTTAAAGAACATTTGAAAGAAGGGCAAATTCCTGTTTTTGATGCAGCTAAAGTTTCCAATGAAATTTTGATTTCAAAGAAAATTGCAACCATGCTCAACTATCAACTCAACGATACTGTTCGGGCTTATTTTGTGCGAAGTGCGCCGGTTTTGAAAAAATTAATCATCAAAGGTATTTACGAAACTGGGTTGGAAGACCATGATAAGAAATTTGCAATTGGCGATTTGCGCATGGTGCAAGAACTCAACGATTGGGGAATACAAACATCGATAGATATTGACGATACCTTGTATTCAGTGCCAGGATATGAAAGTCAATTAATTGTGCGTGTTCAAGCAAAAGGAGGGAAAGGTAAATTTCGTTACGATTGGGGGCGTGGCAACGAAGTCTATGGTGCTAAAACCATCAATGCAGAGAAAGACACCACCTATCGTGTAATAGTTTCTGACTTTTCTACCAATTTATTGGAAAAAAAATCATTGTCGATTGAAGATACCGCCTATTTGAAAATCACTGTTTCTGGAAATAAAAATGCAATAAATTCTTTTGAAACTGAAGATGGAACTTTGGTAAAAAACTACCTCAATGAGGAGGGAACAAAATACACCATCAATGCAGGTGAGAAAACAATAACAGTTGAAATTACCAATGGAAAAGGGAGTTATCAAAATTATATTGCTGGATTTGAACTTAAAGTAAACGATTGGAAACAATTGGATGCAATTCGCAAAGAGGTGAAGGCAAAAGTAGAATTTATACCTTCGGAGGCAGGCGAAGTTTTTCGAGTACAAAGCATTAAAGAAGCAGAAAGTGACATTTTTGTATGGTTGGATTTTTTGGATATCAACGTGGCCATCATAATAGTGCTGATGATTTTGATTGGAATAATCAATATGGGGTCGGCTTTGTTGGTGTTGATTTTGGTGCGCACCAATTTTATTGGAATTTTAAAATCAATGGGGGCAACCAATTGGAGCATCCGAAAAGTGTTTTTAATTCAAGCTGGATTTTTAATTGTTCGCGGAATGGTTATCGGTAATGCAATAGGATTAAGCATCGCTTGTTTGCAATATTATTTCAACATTATCCCGCTCAACCCAGAAGTTTATTACTTGGATACTGTTCCAATTCAACTGTCATTACTAGATTGGTTGCTATTAAATGTTGGAACACTCATTGTTTGTGTTGCTGCTTTAATTATTCCAAGTGTGGTAATTACCCGCATCAGTCCATCAAAAGCCGTACGTTTTAACTAGTTCAACTTGTATTTTAAGTCCAAGCTGTTCAGTTTGTTAATGAATTCGTTGGTTATATTTACTTTTACGTTTTTAGAACTAAAATTCACTTCCATTTCATCAATCGGATCAAAAATTGAGAAGTTAACCACCGTATTTCCAGCATTTTCTAAGAATAAATTATTTAAAGTAGAAATGATTTTTTGGTCCAACGAACGTGCAGGAACTTTAATTTGAATAGAATTTATTCCTTTATTGAGCAAGTTCTGCAATAATTCGATACCTGTAACTTCAAAATCAGGTTCTTTTCTGTAGTTAAGAATAAATCTACCTCTAATTGCCACAAAAATTCCTTGCGTTATATAGGGTTTGTTTTTTAAATAATTATCCTGGAAAAGTGCAAGACGTGCAGAGTGAGTGTAGTCGTCAATCACCAACGTTCCAAACGGAGAACCTTTCATTGAGAAACGGTGTTCGGCTGCTGAGATGTATCCACCAATAACAACACTTTTATTAAGGTGTTTTTCTGGTTCGTTCAACATTTCAACGGTACCCGTACAAAATGTTTGCATTTCTAATTTGTAATCATCCAATGGATGCCCAGAAATATAGATGCCAATTACTTCTTTTTCTCGGGATAGTTTTAGCCAATTGCTCCATTCTTCGCAAACTGGAATAGTAGGTTCTGGCATATCAACTTCGGCATCATCCCCAAAAAGTGATGATTGTGCAGAATCTTCTGTTTCCTTGTGGTTTGAACCGTATTTGATTAAACTTTCCAAGAAGGTACGTTTATTATTGTCTTCAAAGAAAAATTGAGCTCGGTGTATGTTTTTAAACGAATCAAATCCACCTCCTAAAATCAACCCTTCGTAGGCTTTTTTATTACATTCTCTAGAACTTACACGTTTAGCAAAGTCAAAGATGGATTTAAACGGACCATTCGCCTCGCGTTCTGCAATAATTGCTGATACTGGACCATTTCCCAATCCTTTAATGGCTCCCAATCCAAAACGAATATCGCCGGCTTTGTTTACCGTAAATTTCATGTGCGATTCGTTGACATCTGGACTTAATACATTGATACCCATTCGACGGCATTCTTCCATAAAAAAAGTAACCGATTTGATGTCGTTCATGTTGTTGGAAAGCACCGATGCCATGTATTCTGCCGGATAGTTGGCTTTCAAATAGGCTGTTTGATATGCAACCCACGCATAACAGGTAGAGTGCGATTTGTTGAACGCATACGACGCAAATGCTTCCCAATCCTTCCAAATTTTTTCCAATGTTGCAACATCATGTCCTTTGCTAGAACCTTTTTCCAAGAACGATGGTTTCATTTTGTCTAACACGTCTTTTTGCTTTTTACCCATTGCTTTACGCAACGTATCGGCTTCACCTTTGGAAAAACCAGCTAATTTTTGAGAAAGCAACATTACCTGCTCTTGGTAAACGGTAATTCCATAAGTCTCTTTCAAAAATTCTTCGCAATCGTCGAGGTCATAAACAATCGGTTCTTCACCGTGCTTACGTTTAATAAATGAAGGAATGTATTCCATTGGTCCCGGACGATACAAAGCATTCATAGCAATCAAGTCGGCAAAAACAGTAGGCTTTAACTCCTTCATGTATTTTTGCATACCTGGAGATTCGTATTGGAATATCCCAACCGTTTCACCTCGTTGAAATAACTCGTAGGTTTTTTCATCGTCCACAGGAAAAGCATCTGGATCCAAGTCAATACCGTGTCGGAGTTTCACATTGCGGACAGCATCTTTAATTAGCGTTAATGTTTTTAACCCCAAAAAATCCATTTTTAGCAATCCCGCCGATTCCACCACTTTGTTGTCAAACTGCGTGCACCACATGGTTGAATCTTTTGCTAAAGCTACAGGAACATAGTTGGTAATGTCTTCTGGCGTAATGATGACACCGCAGGCGTGAATTCCGGTATTTCGCAAAGAACCTTCCAATTGAACAGCTTGTTTAACTACTGTTCCATGTAAATCATTGCGTTGTCCAATACTTTTGAGTTCATTAGCTCGCGCAATGTCATCATTGTTGTTTTTTAGTTTTGCAGATAACGCTTGTTCATCCAACTTAAAGATATTGGAAAGCGACGTGTCTGGAACTAATTTCGCTATTTTATCAGCTTCCGAAAGTGGTAAATCCAACACACGAGCCGTATCACGAATGGATGATTTAGCAGCCATCGTACCGTAGGTAATGATTTGAGCCACCTGATTAGAACCGTATTTATTGATTACCCAGTTAATGACATCGCCACGACCTTCATCGTCAAAGTCAATATCAATATCGGGCATCGAAACACGCTCTGGATTCAAGAAACGCTCAAAAAGGAGGTCGTATTTGATAGGGTCAACATTGGTAATCCCGATACAATAGGCAACAGCAGACCCCGCAGCAGACCCACGGCCTGGTCCAACCGAAACGCCCATATCACGTGCTGCTTGACAAAAATCTTGTACAATCAAAAAGTAACCTGGATATCCTGTGTTTTCAATTGTTGCCAACTCAAAATCCAAGCGTTCTCTAATTTCATCGGTAATTTCGCCATATCTTTTTTGAGCACCAATATAGGTAAGGTGACGCAAGTAATTATTCTCACCTCTTTTTCCATTGTCTTGCAAATCTTGTGGATCTTGAAATTCTTCAGGAATGTCAAATGCTGGGAGCAAAATATCACGCGCCAAGCCATACGTTTCACATTTATCTACAATTTCTTGTGCCGATTCAATGGCTTCGGGCAAATCCAAGAATAGTTCTTTCATTTCTTCTTGCGACTTGAAATAATATTCTTCGTTGTCTAAACCAAAACGGAATCCTCTACCACGACCTTTTGGGGTACTCACCAAAGCAGAATCTTTAACACATAACAACACATCGTGAGCAGTTGCATCCGATTTGGAGGTGTAAAACGTGTTGTTGGTAGCCACCAATTTAATGTTGTGCGTTTTGAGAATTTTACCCAAGGTTTCGTTCACGCGATTTTCGTCGTTTTGCCCGTGACGCATCACCTCTATGTATAAATCGTCTTGAAATTGTTCTTTCCACCACAACAATGCTTCTTCGGCTTGTTTTTCACCCACATTGAGGATGAGGTTGGGAACTTCTCCATATAAATTCCCCGTTAAGCAAATGATGTCCTCTTTGTATTTTTCAATAACCGTTTTATCAATGCGAGGAACGTAATAATAGCCTTCTGTATAGGCGATAGATGCCAATTTAATTAAGTTGTTGTAGCCTTTTTTGTTTTTTGCCAACAAAACAACTTGATAACCGTTGTCTTGGCTGGATTTATTGGTTAAATCTTTACAAACATTGAATTCACATCCAATAATTGGCTTGATATAATTGGGCACAAAAGGTTCACCATTTTCTTCGGCTTCTTTTTGCTTTTCTTTTACTTTTTTATTGTGGCTTGCAATTTCACTTTCAAACAAAAAAGCGCCCATCATGTTTCCGTTGTCGGTTAGAGCAACAGCTGGCATGTTGTATTCAATGGCTTTTTTTACAATGTCTTTATAGGTTGCCGTTGATTGAAGAACAGTAAATTGTGTGTGGTTGTGCAAATGCGAAAAAGAAACATTTGCCAAACGGGTGCGAGCTTCATCTACATTGGTTAACGCTTCATCTCCCGAAGTTTTAGGTTTTAATTTCTCACTTTCCGCCTTTAGGTTAATATGCTTTAAACCAATGGATTGTATTACAGATGGGTTGGCTGTTTGAAATTCCTCAAAATAAGTGGGTGCTTGTTGCAATTCATCCAACGAAAACACTTCTTTTCGAATCAACTCAAAGAAACAGCGAGTTGTTGCCTCTACGTCGGCTGTTGCATTGTGCGCTTCAGCAAACGGAACGTTGAATAGAAACTGGTGCAATTCCGTTAATGTAGGCAATTTGAAACGGCCACCTCGACCACCAGGTATTTTACACAAATTGGCTGTAACCTCCGTACAAGTATCGAGGACAGGCATTTGCAACATCGGAGATTCTATGTTGGTTCGGTGCAATTCGCAACCCATCACATTGATGTCGAATTGAATGTTTTGTCCAACAACAAATTTTGCTTTCGAAAGCGCAATATTGAATTCTGCTAAAACCGTTTGAAGCGATTCTCCATAGGTTGTAGCCAATTCTGTAGAAATTCCATGTATACGTTCAGCATCATAAGGGATATCAAATCCTTCTGGTTTGACCAAAAAATCTTTGTGCTCAATTACATTTCCCATTGCATCGTGCAACTGCCAAGCTAACTGAACAACGCGTGGCCAATTGTCGGTATCGGTGATAGGAGCGTTCCAATTTCTTGGTAATCCTGTGGTTTCGGTGTCAAATATGATGTACATGGATGATTTTTTGTGAAGTATAAAATTACGAATTTTTACAATTCATTTTTAGGCAGTCTTCAAAAGTTTATTAACAAAAAAATCCTTCCCGAAAAAACGAGAAGGACTTTTCAAAAAGAATGAACTCTTTAATTATTCATCACCTGAATCATCAACAGAGTTACGAGATTTCTTAATTGAAACAATCACTGCGTTAGCAGGATCTAAAATTGTTACTCCTTCGATTTGAACATCTTTCACACGGATAGATTGTCCAATTCTCAAGTCGTTAATTTTAACTGTAATTGCTTCTGGTAAGTCTTTAGCAATACCATAAACATTCAATTTTCTAAAAACTTGTAACAATTTACCACCAGCTAATACACCTCTTGCTGTACCTTCTAAACGAACTGGTAAACCAATTTTAACTGGTTTTTTATCAGTTACTTCGTAAAAGTCAACGTGTTGAATAGTATCTTTTACTGGGTGTTGTTGCAACTCACGGATAATTGCGTTTGCTTTTTTACCATCAATGTCTAATTCTACGTTATAAACATCTGGTGAAAAAACGATTTTATTAATATCGTTTGCCTTTACAGCAAAGTGAGTTTGCTCACCTGTACCATAAAGCACTGCAGGAACTAAACCTTGATTTCTAAGTGCTTTAGCATCCTTTTTCCCTACGTTCGCTCTCGCAGAACCGCTCAATTGTGCTTTTTTCATTTTATTATTTATTTAAGATATTACAAAGTGTGAACTAATGGATTGATTGTGTACCATTTTGTTGATAACATCGGCAAACAATTCAGCGACAGATAATACTCTGATTTTACTGCTTTGTTGCTTTAATGGAATGGTGTCGGTTACAATCAATTCCGTTAAGTTGGATTGTTCAATGCGTTCGTATGCAGGACCAGATAGCACTGCGTGTGTACAGAAAGCACGAACCGATTTTGCGCCTTTAGACATAAATAAGTCGGCTGCTTTTGTTAACGTTCCTGCTGTGTCGCACATATCGTCAACTAATACAACGTCTTTTCCTTCTACGTCACCAATTACGGTCATTTCGGCTACTTCATTGGCTTTTTTACGTTGCTTGTGGCAAATTGCTAAACCTGTATCCAAACGTTTGGCGTAGGAGTTGGCTCTTTTTGCTCCACCAGCATCGGGTGCAGCCATGATTAAATTTCCGTTGTTTAATTTCTCAATTTCAGCATAGAAGATGGTTGAGCCATATAAATGGTCAACTGGAACTTCAAAAAATCCTTGAATTTGATCAGCGTGTAAATCCATCGTCATAATACGGTCAACACCAGCAGCCATCAACATGTTGGCAACTAATTTGGCACCGATTGCAACTCTTGGTTTGTCTTTTCTATCCTGACGAGCAAAACCAAAGTAAGGACAAACAGCGATGATTTTGCGTGCAGAAGCTCTTTTTGCGGCATCAATCATCAACAATAATTCAAATAAATTGTCAGTAGGAGGCATTGTTGATTGAACGATGAAAACATCCATACCACGTACTGTTTCTTCAAATGACGGTTGAAATTCACCATCACTAAAATCAGTAACTTTCACGTCGCCTAAAGAAACACCATAAGCCTTAGCGATTTTACCTGCTAACTCTTCGGAAGCTCTTCCTGCAAAAATTTTTTAATACCTGCTGACATAATTTATTGCTCAAAATGAGGATAAGTTATGGTTTGTTAATTAGAATAAAAAAACGGTTCTTTTTCAGAACCATTTAATTTTTTTATTTTTTCAAATAAAAAGCAGCTTATCGGTGCTGTCACAGCATCACTTAATAGCATTTCAGAGTTTTCACGGTAGAACAACGGATTGTCTCCCGAATAACCTGCCGAAAGTGAACGCTTCATGATGATAACTTTTTCTGCTTTCCAAGGCACAATAACTAGCATTCCATAAATAGAACATCCTGGATCGTCTTGTGCACTTGGATTTACAACGTCGTTTGCACCAATTACCATTACAACATCTGTGTCTGGTAAATCTGGATTAATTTCATCCATTTCCAAAACAATATCGTATGGAACTTTCGCTTCTGCTAACAATACGTTCATGTGTCCAGGTAAACGTCCAGCTACAGGGTGAATAGCAAAACGCACTGTTTTTCCTTCTTTGCGCAATGTTTGCACTAAATCGTGAGGTGGATATTGAGCCTTTACAACACATATCCTGGAACAATCACAACAGATTTTGCTTGGCGCAACAATTCGGCAGCTTCTTCGTGGTTAATGGTTGTGATCTCACCTTCAATTTCTTTTGTTGAACTACTTGCTGTGCCAAATCCACCCAAATAACAGAGATAAA
Source organism: Crocinitomicaceae bacterium (assembly GCA_041392275.1). Classification (GTDB taxonomy): domain Bacteria; phylum Bacteroidota; class Bacteroidia; order Flavobacteriales_D; family Crocinitomicaceae; genus Taishania. The sequence continues at coordinate 48,866 of JAWKMK010000018.1, forward strand.
TTTACGGTTCATTACTTTACTCATGTGGATAAGAATAGCACCTGAACTACCTACCCAAAGGCTCCTGTAACAATCAATAAATCGTTTCCTAACATAAAACCGGCAGCAGCTGCAGCAGCCATCAGAGTAGGAGTTCAAGCTTATAGAAACAACCACTGGCATATCGCCACCGCAATTGCCATTACCATCACTTAACACCAATAAAACAGCCAATATGATCATGATGTACAAATAAATCATACCATCAGTTCCATGATTGTGCAAATAAAACACCCAAAACGATGGTCACTAAAAGCAAAATAACGTTGATGGTATGTCTTCCTGGGTAAATCAATGCTTTACTCATGATTTTTTCATCTAATTTTCCCCAAGCAATAATGGAACCTGTAAAAGTTAACGCCCCAATAAAAATTCCACTACATATACTTCCACTACGTGAATGGAATGTGTTGCTCCTGTCAATGCTTGTGATGCTGGGTCTAAGTAAGAGCAAAATCAACCAAAACAATTTCGCCAAACCCAACAAAACTGTAGTATAGCAATTAATTGAGGCATGGCTGTCATTTCTACTTTACGCGCCAATGCAACACCTGATAATGAAGCAATAACTACGGCAGCTAATATGTAAACGTGACCCTCTGCACCTTCGCCCGCAACAGTTGCTAAAGTGCAATAATCATCCCTACAATCCCGTAAAGAACACCACGTTTTGCAGATTCTTAGGAAAGTAAGCCTCCTAAACTTAAGATAAATAGGATACTTGCCAAATAAGTATGCGGCTGTTTGTATTTCGTGTCCAATCATAATATTTTATTAAGTCAATCTGTATATTCTACTTTTAAACATTCCAACATGCGGTGTGTAACCGAAACCTCCAACAATATTGATACTTGCAATTAAAATGGCAATTACTGCAATGATCGTTAGCGGATTAGCGGCATCGTTTGTAGTTTGCAATAAACCACCCACGATGATGATACCACTATTAATTGCGTTGGTAACCGACATCAAAGGTGTGTGCAAAGCATGTGTAACGTTTGTAATCAATTGCCATCCAACAAAAACTGAAAGAACAAAAACGGTCATGTGTTGCAAGAAATTAGATTCTGCAGGTGCAAACTTTCCAATTAAAAACAACAAAGCACCAACCACAATAAGACTAATTAATGTTGTAGTTGCTTTTTTCTTTGCTTTTGCAGCTTCAAGTGCATTTAATTCTTCGGGTGTTGGACCAACTGGTTTTTGAGCAGCGCCACCACCAGCTGTTGGACTAACTTGAAGTGGAGCAGGAGGCCAGTTCACTTTTCCTTCAAAAGTAACCATAGAACGAGAAACTACATCGTCGTTCATGTCGATTTTAAAGTTTTCAGCCTTGCCCATGTCATCCAATAAGTGGCACAAGTTGTTTCCGTATAATTGCGATGCTTGGTTTGGCAACTGATCCAATTTACCAACTATAACAACACCATTTTCGGTTGTAATAACTTCACCGTTTTTAGTTTGCGTACAGTTACCACCAGCAGATGCTGCTAAGTCAACAATAACCGAACCTGGTTTCATTGCTGCTACGTGGTAGTCTAATATTAATTTTGGCGCAGGTCTTCCAGGAATCAACGCCGTAGTGATGATGATATCAACTTCTTTAGCTTGCTCCAAGAATAATTGCATTTCCGCTTCAATGAATTCTTTACTCATTTCTTTTGAGTAACCAGAAGCAGTTGCGCCGTCTTCGTCAATATCTACAGTTAAGAACGAAGCCCCCATTGATTCAATTTGTTCTGCAACTTCTTTACGTGTATCAAATGCACGAACAATGGCACCCAACGAATTTGCAGCTCCAATTGCCGCTAGTCCAGCAACACCGGCACCAATTACCAATACTTTTGCAGGGTCTACTTTTCCGGCAGCGGTAATTTGTCCGTTTAAAAATCTTCCAAAATGGTAAGAACCTTCAATTACAGCACGGTATCCAGAGATGTTGGCCATTGAAGAACGAACGTCCATTTTTTGAGCTCTTGAAATACGAGGAATTGCATCCATTGCCACGGCATTCACTTTTTTATCTGCCAATTTTTGGATGAGTTCCTTGTTTTGGTCGGGCCATAAATAACTCAACAATACCAATCCTTCACGCATCATGTCCACTTCATCCATTGAAGGCTCGTGTACTTTTAATACGATGTCAGAATTGTTGTAAATTTCAGCAGCAGTGCCAACAATGGTTGCACCAGCCTCTTCAAATTCTTTATCAGAAAAATTTGCTTTAACGCCTGCATTTTTTTGAATGAATACATTGAAACCTTGCTTTTGAAGGCGTTTTACTGTTTTTGGAGTTGCGGCTACTCTTAACTCGTCGTTTGCTATTTCCGCAGGAATCCCAACTTTCATATTTTCTAGTTTTATAAGATTCAAACTAACAAATAAAGTAAAAAACGATGGCTTTACTTTACTTTTCAATTTTAAAAGTTGCAAAAATACATTTTTTTAGGTTTTTTCAAAATTTATTCCTGTTAAGTTTTAGACAAAATTGTCTGAATTTATCGTTATCCTATCAAGATAAAGTACTTTATTTTGGTTTTAACCGCAATGGGCGCAAAGTAGGCGCAATGGACGCAGAGGGGAATAAATTAATTTGAAATCATCCAACGAACCCCGTCAGACCGAGTGTGCAGTGAAACGAAGCGTATTGAGGGATGCAGGAGTGATAATAAACTAACTAAAAGTTGAAAAGTATTAAAACAAAAAAAGGCAATCAATTGACTGCCTTCTTAGTAGCGGGGACACGACTCGAACGTGCGACCTTTGGGTTATGAGCCCAACGAGCTACCAACTGCTCCACCCCGCGATATATCTTTAAAAAATTATTTGCTTTTTGAAAAACCCTCGTTTGAGTTTGCGAGTGCAAATATAGCTACTTTATTTGATTCTGCAATGATTTTTGCAAAAAAGATTAAATTTATTTGATTTGAAGAGAATAAAAATGTAATTTAGTTGTTCTTTGTATAACAAAAATTTCAACATTAAAACAGTCAACCCTATGTCGAATAAATTGCAAATCAAATCGTTTGAAGAATATCAAGCTAAGTATAAACTCAGTATAGAAAATCCTGAAAAATTTTGGGGCGAAGTGGCCGAAGAATTTCAATGGATGAAAAAATGGGACAAAGTTTTAGAATGGGACTTTGAAAATCCAAAAGTGGAATGGTTCAAAGGTGCGCAATTAAATATTACCGAAAATGCGCTCGACAGGCATTTGGAAACGCGTGGAAATAAGCTAGCGTTGATTTGGGAACCCAATGATCCGAAAGAACGATTTGTACGTTATACCTATAAAGAACTGTACGAAAAAGTTTGTCAGTTGGCAAATACTTTGAAAAGCCACGGTATTCAAAAAGGCGATCGTGTGTGCATTTATTTACCAATGATTCCAGAATTGGCAATTGCATTGTTAGCGTGTGCTAGAATTGGTGCAATTCACTCGGTGATTTTTGCTGGTTTTTCATCTTCGGCAATTGCTGATAGAGTAAACGATGCGCAAGCAAAAATGATTCTTACAGCTGATGGCTTGCATCGTGGTGCAAAACAAATTCCATTGAAAAGAGTGGTGGATGAGGCCTTGGAAAATTGTCCGTCTGTTGAAAAGGTATTGGTTTACAATTGCTTGAATTGGTTGCCAAACATGAAAGAAGGACGTGATTACCGCTGGGAAGATGAAGTTTATCAACAACCAAAAACATGTGCTCCAGAACCAATGGATGCTGAAGATCCGCTTTTTATATTGTACACGTCAGGTTCAACCGGTAAACCAAAAGGTGTGGTACATACTTGTGCTGGTTATATGGTGGGAACAGCTTATTCATTTTTAAATGTTTATCAAGGAAATGAGTCGGATATTTATTGGTGCACAGCTGATATTGGTTGGATAACGGGACATTCTTACATTGTTTACGCGCCTTTGGTTTCGGGAGCAACAACGGTTATGTTTGAAGGGATTCCAACGTATCCAGATCCAGGAAGATTTTGGCAAATAATAGATAAATATGGGGTTAATCAATTTTTAACGGCTCCAACAGCAATTCGTTCATTAATGGCACATGGCGATAATCATGTGTTGGCATACAGCCTTGATTCTTTAAAAGTTATCGGTTCTGTTGGTGAACCAATCAATGATGAAGCGTGGAAATGGTATCATTTGCATGTGGGTAAAGAAATTTGCCCAGTAGTTGATAATTGGTGGCAAACAGAAACAGGCTCCATTATGATTTCTGGATTGGGTGATTTTTCACCTTTAAAACCAACGTATGCGGGCTATCCATTGCCAGGAGTGCTACCTGTTTTATTGGACCAAGAAGGAAACGAAATTCAAGAAGCGGATGTGGAAGGGTATTTATGCATGAAAGCACCTTGGCCGGCAATGTTTAGAACAACATGGGGCGACCATGAACGTTATAAAAACACCTATTTTTCCAACTACAAAGGCTATTATTTTTCGGGTGATGGTGCTAAACGCGATAAAAACGGAATGTATAGAATTATAGGTAGAGTAGATGATGTGATCAACGTATCGGGACATCGTTTTGGAACTGCCGAAATTGAAAATGCTATCAATACCAACGATAACATTGTAGAATCTGCTGTTGTTGGCTATCCACATCCAGTAAAAGGACAGTCTGTTTATGCGTTTGTTATTTGCGAAAATGAGGTGGAAGATGAAATTTTGATGCGCGGTTCCATCATTGAATCGGTGACCAAAGAAATTGGTAGAATTGCCATTCCAGAAAAAATTCAATTTGTGAGTGGATTACCCAAAACACGTTCAGGAAAAATTATGCGCCGCATCTTACGAAAAATTGCCGAAGACGATATTGCAACAATTGGTGATACATCAACTTTACTCGACCCACAAATTGTGGATGAATTGATTGCTGGTAAACTTTAATTGTTGGTTGAATTGGCTAATTTACTGTGTTTTGCACCGTATAGGAAGTAAATTACTAATCCGATAACAAGCCAAACAACAAATCCGAGCCAGTTTTTGAGCTCTATTTGAGACATCATGTAAAGGCAACTCAGCAAGCCTAATACAGGAATGAGTGAATAGTTTTTCTTAAACCCTTGGTAGTTAAGATAAACAACAACGGCAAAGAAAATCCACATAGGAATGTTGTGTGCAAAAACAGCAAGCGCGCTTTGTTGGCTATCAGTTGCTGGGGTAGATAAAATGAATTGCATAAAATTTTCGGTATTGTAATAATAAGCAATCACAATTCCAGCAATAGTGCCAATAGGCAAAATCCATTTTGAATTGACATAAGGAGTTTTGAATTTTCGTTCTACTCCCATTTCTTCCAAACGCAACACACCTGCGCACACCAAAACAAAGGCAAACAAGGTGCCGATACTGCATAAATCGGTTACTGTTTCCATGTTTAAAAATAAGGCGCCACCACCAACTATCAAACCCGTAACAATGGTTGAAAAAGAAGGTGTGTTGTATTTCGGGTGATTTTTGCAAATCGTTTCGGTAGTAAACCGTCTCTACTCATGCTCATCCAAATGCGAGGTTGTCCAATTTGAAAAACCAACAATACACTAGCCATTGCAATAACGGCGCTAACCTCAATAATTCCCGAAAGCCATTTTAAATCCAATTTTTTGAAAACAAATGCCAAAGGATCGTTTACTGCTAGTTCTTTATAGCTAACCATTCCTGTTAAAACGAGCGCAATGAGGATGTATAAAACCGTACAAATAATGATAGCCCACATCATTCCTCGAGGTAAATCACGTTGTGGATTTTTACATTCTTCGGCAGTAGTGCTAATAGCGTCAAAGCCAATATAGGCAAAGAATACAGCAGAAACACCTTTTAATACACCACCAATTCCGTTAGGTGCAAATGGACTCCAATTGTCAACATCTACATAAAATGCTCCAACAGCAATCACCAACAACACAACCGCAATTTTGATGATAACCATCGCATTGGCAGCATTTCTAGATTCTTTAATACCTTTATATACCAACCAAGTGATTAGAAAGGTGATGAACAAAGCTGGGAAATCGGCAATTATTCGCAATCCAAAAAGGGAAGGAGCGTTCACCCACGCTTGATATGCCTCATTTTGAGCAAATGTTAGGCTATCCATAGTAACACCAGAAGCCAACAATCCTTGAACTTCAACAAAACCTTTGCTGGCAGTAAAGTAATCAACGCAAGTCCAAGCTGGAAAATGAATTCCCATACTGGCCAGTAGTTCTGTGAAATAGCCACTCCACCCAATTGCCACGGTGATGTTTCCAATGGCATATTCCATAATCAAAGCCCAGCCTATCACCCAAGCAAACAACTCACCAAATGCAACATAACTGTAGGTGTAGGCGCTCCCAGAAACAGGAACAACACTAGCAAACTCAGCATACGCAAAAGCGGCAAATCCACAGGCAATAGAGGTGAAAATGAACAAAAAAGCAACTGCGGGACCACCGTCTGCACTTGCTTGTCCAATGGTGGTAAAAATTCCCGCACCAATTATCGCTGCAATCCCTAAAGATGTAAGGTCTCTAACACCCAACTGCTTGGAAAGAGAATTGTGATGAGCATCTTCGAGTGAACATTGATTGATGCTTGCAATGCTTTTTTTTCTGAAATATGTATTTATGTTCATATTGATTTTTCGGTCTTATGCAATCATTTCGTATGGATTAAAAATGATTGTGTTAGTTTGCTTGTGACCCGAAAAATACAAATTTTCAGTAAATCAGTTTCTGCTAATGAAAAAAATATGGAAAAAATATGCTTGATAAATAGACTTCTGCTTTTTGTTAAATAGGTTATTTAGTTTACAAATAAGCAATGTATAGCATGTAAATTAAAATTTGCACAAAAAAGATGGCTGAGGTTGATAGAAATGCTTTGCCACTTATTTTCCAAAGAGATTGAAGTTTTATTTTTAACCCTATGGCTGCCATTCCTATGTTTAATAAAATATCACCAGATTTTGACAAAAGTTTCAATGCATCGGGTTGGATGAGTGTGGATTGAGAAATAATAACAGCCAATAAGAAAAATAAAATGAAAATTGGGAATTTCACTTTTGAACCATCGCTGTTTTTTCGAAAAACAAAATATAAAATAATTAAAAAAGGAATTAAAAATGCTACTCGCCCCATTTTGACAACTGTTGCAAATTGTCCAACTTCATCATTAACGGCATATCCAGCACCAACAACATGACCAACAGATTGCAAAATTCCACCTAAAAAAATACCTGTTTCTAAATTGGAATAGTTAAGAGCAGTAGCAATAGTAGGTAGTAATATCATTCCAATAAGCCCCATGACATTGATAACAGCTAGTGAGGCTCCAGTTTCTTCTTCTTTTGATTGGATGATTGGTGCGGTTGCTCCAATTGCAGATGATCCACATATTGCGCTTCCCGCACCAAGTAACCAAAATAGTTTTTTATTCTTATTTCCTACAATTTTATTTAAAAGCAGGGCAAAAAGAATGGTAATAACAATACTTCCAACAATTATGGAAAGTGTAGAAAATCCAATCTCATTAAACTTTGAAATTTCAAAACCAAAACCAATGAACACAATTGCAGTTTCAAGAATGTATTTTTCCGACCAAACAACGCCTGAAGTAAAACGGTCAAATTTGACAACGATTAATCGAACAATTATTCCTAAAATCAAAGCGATGAGTGCCGTTCCTAATGAAGGCAATACACCTGATAGCATTTTTGCAATTAGCATTAACACAACTGCTAATACTATTCCTGGGATTTTTTGTTTAAACAAAGTATTGGATTTTTTGAATGTTTTCTACTTCTTATTTCCTTGTGTCAGTTTGTTTACATTTTCCCAAGTGCCACCATTGATAACATTTTTATAACCATTTTGTTCTAAAATGTTTTTTGCTTGGTTGCTTCTGGCACCACTTCTACAAAACACAACGATGCTTTTTTTACCTTTAAATTCACTTAAACGAGCGTTTATTTCGTTTAAAGGGATGTTGACAGCTCCTTTAGCACTACCTTCGGCAAATTCTTGTGGCGTTCTAACGTCCACTAAGAAAGCACCTTCCTTTATTGCTTTTTGAACCGCACCGTTATCCGTTTGTGCGTAAATGTTTTGAAAAAGGTTGATTGC